>NZ_JBEZMO010000001.1:0-647589 GCF_040652655.1 Streptomyces sp. NPDC048191 | reverse complement strand
GGGGCTTTCCTTGGCCTTTGACCCGACTTTCCGGTGGGGAGTGAACCTCTCTCCCCGAGACACCGTCCTAGAGGGCGCAATGTCGCCGGATGCCCGATCGGGCCCGGGTTCAAGGTCTCTCGCAGAACTACGGGATGCGATGTCTGTCAGGATAGATGGGGAAATGTCGGGCGAGGTTCCGGGCCGATCAAGCCGGGCGCGGCGCATACTGCGCGGCCCGCGCCCCGAGGCCGTTCCCGTCCTTGTCAGCAGGGCGGCCGCCCTCGTGGGCGTCCTGGACATTGCCGCGGGTGTGTTCCCGCGCTTCCGTCACAGCCGTATGCACGCCATCGCCGAGGTGCTGCCGGGCTCGTTCGGCCCGTTCGCCGCGGCGCTGTCGCTGAGTTCCGGCGTGCTGTTGCTGCTGCTCGCGCACGGGCTCAAACGGCGCAAGCGCCGGGCGTGGCGGGCCGCGGTCGCGCTGCTGCCGGCCGGAGCCGTGGCCCAGTTCGCGTACCGGCACTCGCTCGTCGGCGCGCTCATCGCGGTGGCGCTGCTCGTGCCGCTGCTGATCCACCGGGACGAGTTCGCGGCGCTGCCCGATCCACGCAGCAGGTGGCGCGCGCTCGCCAACTTCGTTCTCATGAGCGCCGGTTCCCTCGTCCTCGGTCTCGTCATCGTCAGCGTCCACCCGCACCGGACGATCGGCGACCCGAGCCTGGCCGATCGGCTGACGCACGTCGTCTACGGCCTGTTCGGCTTCGAGGGCCCGGTCGACTACCAGGGCAACACCTCCTGGACCGTCGCCTTCTCCCTCGGCGCCCTCGGCTGGATCACCGCCGTCACCACGATCTACCTGGCCTTCCGCCCCGAGCACCCGGCCGCCCGACTCACCGAGGAGGACGAGTCCCGCCTGCGGGCCCTGCTGGTCAAGCACGGCGCGCGCGACTCCCTCGGCCACTTCGCGCTGCGCCGCGACAAGGCCGTGGTCTTCTCCCCCAGCGGCAAGGCCGCCGTCACCTACCGCGTCGTCTCCGGCGTGATGCTCGCCAGCGGCGACCCCATCGGCGACGTCGAGGCCTGGCCCGGCGCCATCGAGCGCTTCATGGACGAGGCCAAGGCGCACTCCTGGACCCCCGCCGTCATGGGCTGTTCGGAGACGGGCGGCGAGGTCTGGACCCGTGAGACCGGCCTGGACGCCCTGGAACTGGGCGACGAGGCGGTGGTGGACGTCGCGGATTTCTCGCTCGCCGGACGCGCGATGCGCAACGTGCGACAAATGGTCAAGCGCATCGAGCGAGCCGGCTACGAAACCCGGGTACGGCGCATCCGTGACCTCGGCGACGCCGAACTGGAGCGCATCCGCCGGGCCGCGGAGGACTGGCGCGGCACCGACACCGAGCGCGGCTTCTCCATGGCGCTCGGCCGCGTCGGCGACCCCGCCGACGGCGACTGCCTGATAGCCACCGCGCACAAGCAGGACGACGTGCCCGGCGAGTACGGCGACCTGAAGGCGGTCCTGCACTTCGTGCCCTGGGGCGAGGACGGCGCCTCGCTGGACCTGATGCGCCGCGACCGCAGCGCGGACCCCGGCATGAACGAACTGCTCATCGTCGCCGCCCTCCAGGCCGCGCCGAAGTTCGGCATCACCCGCGTCTCGCTGAACTTCGCGATGTTCCGCTCCGCCCTCGCGCGCGGCGAGAAGATCGGCGCCGGCCCGGTGCTGCGCGCCTGGCGTGGACTGCTGGTCTTCCTCTCGCGCTGGTTCCAGATCGAGTCCCTGTACAAGTTCAACGCCAAGTTCCAGCCGCGCTGGGAACCGCGCTTCGTGGTCTACCGCAACAACGCCGACCTGCCCCGCATCGGCTTCGCCGCCATGCAGGCGGAGGGCTTCGTCGACCTCGCCCTGCCGCTCCCGCGCTTCCTGCGCCGGCGCAGGGCGGCCGCCGAGCGCCCCTGCGCGCACGCCGTGGGGGAACGGGACGTCCGCGCGGCCTGAGCGCCGACGGACACGAGCGCCGCGGAACCGAGCGGTGCCGCGGCCGATGACAGGCCCGGGCGAGCGCCCCTCCCCCTCCAGCACCGGGGCCGCCGCCCGGGCCGCCGCGCGTTCCGGGCGCCCCCGCGGGGCCTACGCTGAACGTATGAACAACCTCAGCGGGCGCGGCCAGGTCGCCGGCCTTCCGGCATGGGACCGGTGCGCGGTCATGGGTGTCGTCAACGTGACCCCCGACTCCTTCTCCGACGGCGGCCGCTGGTTCGACACGACGGCCGCCGTCAAACACGGTCTGGACCTCGTCGCCGAGGGCGCGGACCTCGTCGACGTCGGCGGTGAGTCCACCCGCCCCGGCGCCACCCGGGTCGACGAGGCCGAGGAACTGCGTCGGGTGATCCCGGTCGTCCGCGGCCTCGCCTCCGAGGGCGTCGTCGTCTCCGTCGACACCATGCGCGCCCGCGTCGCCGAACAGTCCCTCGCGGCCGGCGCCGCCCTCGTCAACGACGTCAGCGGCGGCCTCGCCGACCCCGCGATGATCCCGGTGGTCGCCGACGCGGGCGCCCCGTTCGTCGTCATGCACTGGCGCGGCTTCCTCCAGGGCGGCAACGTCCAGGGCGCCTACGAGGACGTCGTCGCCGAGGTCCTGGACGAACTCCACGCGCGCGTGGAGGCCGTGCTGGCGGGGGGCATCGCCCCCGACCGCGTCGTCGTCGACCCCGGCCTCGGCTTCTCCAAGGAGGCCGAGCACGACCTCACCCTCCTCGCCCACCTCGACCGCCTGCGCGCCCTCGGCCACCCCCTGCTCGTGGCCGCCTCCCGCAAGCGGTTCCTCGGCCGCGTCCTGGCCGGCCCCGAGGGCGCGCCCCCGCCGGCCCGGGAGCGCGACGCCGCCACGGCCGCCGTCTCCGCACTCGCGGCGCACAACGGCGCCTGGGCGGTGCGCGTCCACGAGGTGCGCGCCACCGCGGACGCCGTACGGGTCGCCCGGGCCGTGGAGGGAGCGCGCGCGGCGGGCTCCGCACCGGGCGGACCCGGAGCGGGGGGCGCGACTCGCGCTGCCGCTGCCAAGCACCCGGCTGGCGAAAGCGCGGACACGCCCGGAGCGGACGGCGGGCACCCGGCGCACGACGCACAGAACACGCCCGGCGCCGCGCACGAGCCCGGGGCGTGCGGCAGCGGGCGGGCGTCCGGTGCCGGTGGTGAGCACGGGGCGGAAGGAACCCGGTGAGCGCCCCTCATACCGACGTCGAGCAGGTGGAAGCAGCCAACACCGCCTTCTACGAGGCGATGGAACGCGGTGACTTCGAGGACGTCTCCTCGCTCTGGCTCACCCCCGCCGACCTGGGCGTGGACGAGGAGTACCACGACCCCGCGGACACCGGCGTGATCTCCTGCGTCCACCCCGGCTGGCCCGTGCTCACCGGCCGCGGCGAGGTCCTCAGGTCGTACGCCCTGATCATGGCCAACACCGACTACATCCAGTTCTTCCTCACCGACGTGCACGTCTCCGTCACCGGCGACACCGCACTCGTCACCTGCACCGAGAACATCCTCAGCGGCGGCCCCGCCCCCGAGGACGGCGCCGAACTGGGACCGCTGGTCGGCCAGCTCGTCGTCGCCACGAACGTGTTCCGGCGCACACCGGACGGCTGGAAACTCTGGTCGCACCACGCCTCCCCCGTCCTGGCGGAGAGCGACGACGAGGACGACGAGCCCGGCGCAAATGGCGTGCATCCGGACGACGGGCCCCTCGCCTGAGCGGGTAGACGCTCCACAGGGACCAAGAAGTGGTTGGAATCACCTACCCCGGGGTAGAAGCCGCTACCAGCCCATGACACCGCCGGGTTTCCCCGGGGAAACGCGAGATGAACCCTCGTGGTCCGGGCCCGGGCCCGCGTCCCGCAGCCCGGCTTTGTCAGTGCCCGCAGGTAGATTCGTCTGAGGCCGGTGTGCCGCCCGCACGTGGTACGGACCGGTCCTTCCCGACGATTGCAGGAGTGATTCGCGTGGATCGTGTCGCGCTGCGCGGCCTCAAGGCCCGCGGGCACCACGGTGTGTTCCCCAAGGAGCGCGAGGAGGGCCAGACCTTCATCGTCGACCTCGTCCTGGGGCTGGACACCCGGCCGGCGGCGGCCGACGACGACCTGGCGAAGACCGTGCACTACGGCATCGTCGCCGAAGAGGTCGTGGCCGTGGTCGAGGGCGAGCCGGTGGACCTCATCGAGACACTCGCCGAGCGAATCGCCCAGACCTGCCTGAAGCACGAAGGGGTCCAGGAGGTGGAGGTCTGCGTCCACAAACCGGACGCGCCGATCACCGTCCCCTTCGACGACGTGACCGTCACCATCACCCGGAGCCGAGTATGACCCGACCTTTCCTCCAGGGTCACAGCGACCCGACCGTCCAGCCGGTGCCCGCCTCCGTCGTCGAGAAGGTCGACGCCGCCGACACGACCCTGCAGAACCCGAAATGGGCCGTCATCTCCATCGGCTCCAACCTCGGCAACCGCCTGGAGACCCTCCAGGGCGCCGTCGACGCGCTCGAGGACACCCCCGGTGTCCGCGTGAAGGCCGTCTCCCCGGTGTACGAGACGGAGCCCTGGGGCGTGGCGCCCGGCAGCCAGCCGTCGTACTTCAACGCGGTCGTGGCCCTCAAGACCACCCTGCCCCCGTCCTCCCTGCTCGAGCGCGCGCACGCCATCGAGGAGGCGTACAAACGCGTCCGTGACGAGCACTGGGGCCCGCGCACCCTGGACGTCGACATCGTCGCCTACGCCGACGTCACCTCCGACGACCCGCGGCTCACCCTGCCCCACCCCCGCGCCCACGAGCGCGCCTTCGTGCTCGCGCCCTGGCACGACGTGGACCCGCAGGCCCAGCTGCCCGGCCGCGGTACGGTGGCCGATCTGCTGGCGACGATCACCCGAGCGGGTGTCGAACCCCGCCAGGACCTGGAACTCCGACTGCCCGAGTAGTCGTTAAGGTCAAGACGACAAGGTCGACACGACCGCAGTCCGGACCGGTCCGGGGGAGCTGAAGGGACACCGTGAGAGAGCTGCGCATCAGGGTGCTGGCGGGCGTGTTCGTGGTCGCCGGCATCCTGTCCTGGGCGGGCGCCCGCCTCTGGAACTCGATCGGGACCCTCCCCAGCGTCCCCCTGGCCGCACCCGTCGTGCTCGCCCTGATCGCCGTGGTCCTGCTCTCGACGGCGCTGTCGCTGCGCGCCCGTCTCAAGGCCCAGCGCGAGCGCCGCCCCGGCGCGAAGGGCGTCGACCCCCTGATGGCCGCCCGCGCGGTCGTCTTCGGCCAGGCCAGCGCCCTGGTCGCCGCCCTCGTCGCCGGCATGTACGGCGGCACGGGTGTCTTCCTGCTGGAGCTGCTGGACATCCCCGCCCGCCGCGACCAGGCCATCTACGCCGGCTTGTCGGTCGTGGCCGGGATCGGGGTGATAGTGGCGGCCATGTTCCTGGAGCGCGTGTGCAAGCTCCCCGAGGACGAGGACCAGAACCACCCGGGAGCGGAACCGGCGGCGTGACCACCGGTTCGCCGGAACACCCGGTCAGCGCGCCATGATCAGGCTCATGGCCTCGTTCCTGGTCGCCGCGTCTCGCAGCTGACCGCGCACGGCGGACGTTATGGTCTTCGCGCCCGGCTTGCGGATGCCCCGCATCGACATGCACATGTGCTCGCACTCGATGACGACGATGACGCCGCGCGGCTCCAGGATCTCCATCAGGGAGTCCGCGATCTGCGTGGTGAGCCGCTCCTGCACCTGGGGCCGGCGGGCGTAGACGTCCACCAGACGGGCCAGCTTGGACAGGCCCGTGATCTTTCCGGAGACCGACGGGATGTACCCGACGTGCGCCACGCCCCGGAACGGCACCAGATGATGCTCACAGGTCGAGTACACCTCGATGTCCTTCACCAGGACCATCTCGTCGTGCCCCAGGTCGAACGTCGTCGTCAGTACGTCCTCGGGCTTCTGCCACAGCCCCGCGAAGATCTCCTGGTAGGCCCGTGCGACCCGCGCCGGCGTCTCCCTGAGGCCCTCACGGTCCGGGTCCTCGCCGACCGCGATCAGAAGTTCGCGTACGGCGTTCTCGGCGCGCTTCTCGTCGAACTCGCCGATGGGGCCCTCACCGTCCAGCGTCACCGGGTCGGTCATCTGTTCCTCGTTCCTGTGCCTTCACACGTGGCAGGCGGCCACGCGTCTTGCCTGCGGACATACGAACGCCGCGCCCCCAGGCTAAAACCTGGCGGGCGCGGCGTTCATTCCAGGCCGGTTGGCCGAAAAAACGCGCTCAGCTCTCCGAGCGGTCCTCCGGGGTCTGGTCCGTCACCGGGGCGGACTCCGCGGCGCTGGACTTGACCGTGCTGATCGAGGCCGTCGCGCCGTTCGCGCCGTTGGTCAGTGCCAGCTCCTTCGGGGAGAGCACCGGCGGGCGGGTGGACGGGGTACGACGGGACGAGCCGGTCCAGGCGGGCCGCGGCGGGCGCTTGACGATCGGGGCGAAGATCTCGGCGATCTCCTCCTTGCCCAGGGTCTCCTTCTCCAGCAGGTGGAGAACGAGCTGGTCGAGCACGTCACGGTTCTCGACCAGGATCTCCCAGGCCTCGTTGTGCGCGGTCTCGATGAGCTTCTTGACCTCTTCGTCGACCAGCGCGGCGACCTCTTCCGAGTAGTCGCGCTGGTGAGCCATCTCACGGCCGAGGAAGGGCTCGCTGTTGTCGCCGCCGAACTTGATGGCGCCGAGCCGCTCGGTCATGCCGTACTGGGTGACCATCGCGCGGGCCAGGTTGGTGGCCTTCTCGATGTCGTTCGCGGCGCCGGTGGTCGGGTCGTGGAAGACCAGTTCCTCGGCGGCGCGGCCACCCAGCATGTAGGCGAGCTGGTCGAGCATCTCGTTGCGCGTGGTCGAGTACTTGTCCTCGTCCGGCAGGACCATCGTGTAGCCGAGGGCGCGGCCACGGGACAGGATCGTGATCTTGTGGACCGGGTCGGAGTTCGGCGAGGCCGCCGCGACCAGGGCGTGACCGCCCTCGTGGTACGCGGTGATCTTCTTCTCCTTGTCCGACATGATCCGGGTCCGCTTCTGCGGGCCGGCGACCACGCGGTCGATCGCCTCGTCCAGCGCCCTGTTGTCGATCAGCTTCTGGTCACCGCGGGCGGTGAGCAGCGCTGCCTCGTTGAGGACGTTGGCCAGGTCGGCACCCGTCATGCCGGGGGTACGGCGTGCGACGGCGGACAGGTCGACGTCCGGGGCGACCGGCTTGCCCTTCTGGTGGACCTTGAGGATCTCCAGGCGGCCCTGCAGGTCCGGCGGGTCGACCGCGATCTGGCGGTCGAATCGGCCGGGGCGCAGCAGCGCCGGGTCGAGGATGTCGGGCCGGTTCGTGGCGGCGATGAGGATCACGCCGCCCTTGACGTCGAAGCCGTCCATCTCGACGAGCAGCTGGTTCAGGGTCTGCTCGCGCTCGTCGTGACCACCGCCGAGGCCGGCGCCGCGGTGGCGGCCGACCGCATCGATCTCGTCGACGAAGACGATCGCCGGGGCGTTCGCCTTGGCCTGCTCGAACAGGTCGCGGACCCGGGAGGCACCGACACCGACGAACATCTCGACGAAGTCGGAGCCGGAGATCGAGTAGAAGGGGACGCCCGCCTCGCCGGCGACGGCACGCGCGAGCAGCGTCTTACCGGTACCCGGGCGGCCGTAGAGGAGCACGCCCTTGGGGATCTTGGCGCCGACGGCCTGGAACTTGGCCGGCTCCTGGAGGAACTCCTTGATCTCGTGGAGCTCCTCGACGGCCTCGTCGCAGCCCGCGACGTCGGAGAAGGTCGTCTTCGGGGTGTCCTTGGTGATGAGCTTGGCCTTGGACTTGCCGAAGTTCATGACCCGGGAGCCGCCGCCCTGCATCTGGTTCATCAGGAACAGGAAGACAACCACGATCAGGACGAAGGGCAGCAGCGAGAGCAGGACGCCGAGGAAGGGGTTCTGCTTGGACGGCGAGACCGTGTAGCCGTCCGGGATCTGCTTGTCCTGGTACTTGGTCTGGAGCTGGCCGGCGATGGTCACGCCCTGGTCGCCGATGTAGCTCGCCTGGATCTTGGAGCTGCCGTCGACCTTCTGGCCGTCCTTGAGGGTGACCTTGATGGTCTGCTCGTCACCCGTGGTCAGCTTGGCCGACTGGACCCTGTTGTCATTGATCGCCGCGACGACCTGGCCGGTGTCCACCGTCTTGTAGCCGCCGGACGAGCCGACGACCTGCATCAACACGACCACGGCAAGGACGGCCAGCACGATCCACATGACCGGCCCACGGAAGTATCGCTTCACGTCCATCCATACGGAGCGGTGCCGCCCCGTCCCTCCTGCCATAGTGAGTTTGATAAGACAGTTCTTCTGACGGTACCCCAGCGTGGTGGTCCGAAGCCGCACGAAGTCGCTTCGACGGCTGGGAAACCCGTCTCTGGATGCTTCAACGGCCTGGAACCCGCCGGGGTTCCCGATCGTCCTACAAGGCTTGGGCCGAGTGGCCCAGCTCACGCCCCGGTGCGGCTCAGCCGCCGTAGACGTGGGGCGCGAGCGTACCGACGAACGGCAGGTTGCGGTACTTCTCGGCGTAGTCGAGGCCGTAGCCGACGACGAACTCGTTCGGGATGTCGAAGCCGACCCACTCGACGTCGATGGCGACCTTCGCGGCGTCCGGCTTGCGCAGCAGCGTGCACACCTTCAGGGAGGCGGGCTCGCGGGAGCCGAGGTTGTTGATCAGCCAGGACAGGGTCAGGCCGGAGTCGATGATGTCCTCGACGATCAGGACGTGCCGGCCCTTGATGTCGGTGTCGAGGTCCTTGAGGATCCGCACGACTCCGGAGGACTGGGTGCCCGCGCCGTAGGAGGACACGGCCATCCAGTCCATGGTGACGGGGGTGGACAGCGCCCGGGCGAGGTCCGCCATGACCATCACGGCGCCCTTGAGGACGCCGACGATGAGCAGGTCCTTGCCCGCGTACTCCGCGTCGATCTTCGCGGCCAGCTCGGCCAGCTTCGCGTCGATCTCTTCCTTGGTGATGAGCACCTGCTGGAGGTCGGCACCCATGTCTTTCGCGTCCACCCGCATCACTTTCGGTCGTCCCGCACTTACGGCCGCAGTCCACGGCCACCGGCTGCCCGGACCGGTCGCCGGAGGGTCGCTCCGCGGGACCGGGATTCAGCCTTGCCGAATCACCAGTCTGCCACCCTGGCGCTGGGCGACGACTTTGCCCGGGAGATTGATGGCTCCCTGGCCGCGCCAGCCGGTGATCAGGCGGTCGACTTCCTCGATGTGACGGGCGAACAGCGAACCGGCGGGGGCACCGGCCTCGATGGCGGCGCGGCGCAGGATGCGGCGGCGCACGGCGGGCGGGAGGGCGTACAGCTTGGCGCACTCCAGCAGGCCCGTGGCGTCGCGTACGGAGCTCTCGGCCTGACTGGCCCAGGTGTCGAGGGCGTCGGCGTCGTCGCGGGAGAGCTGGGCGGTGCGGGCGAGCGCCTCCACGACTCCTTTGCCGAGGGCCTTCTCCAGGGCGGGCAGGCCTTCGTGCCGGAGCCGGGAGCGGGTGTAGGCGGGATCGGTGTTGTGCGGGTCGTCCCAGACGGGGAGGGACTGGACCATGCAGGCCTTGCGGGCGGTCTGCCGGTCGAGCGCCAGGAAGGGGCGCCGGTAACGGCCGCCGGCCCCCGAGACCGCGGCCATGCCGGACAGGGAACGGATGCCGGAGCCGCGGGCGAGGCCGAGCAGAACGGTTTCGGCCTGGTCGTCGCGGGTGTGGCCGAGCAGGACCGCGGTGGCGCCGTGGCGTTCGGCCACGGCGTCCAGGGCGCCGTAGCGGGCGTCGCGGGCGGCGGCCTCGGGCCCGCCGTCACGGCCCACGGTCACGGCGATGGACTCGACCGGGTCGAGGCCGAGTTCACGCAGGCGCAGGACGACCTCGTCGGCGCGCAGCTCGGAGCCGGGCTGGAGGCCGTGGTCGATGGTGACGCCGCCGGCGCGGACGCCGAGCTTGGGCGCTTCGAAGGCGAGGGCGGAGGCGAGGGCCATGGAGTCGGCGCCGCCGGAGCATGCGACGAGCACGAGCGGGGAGGGGGGCCGCTCGGCCGTCCGGCCCGGGCGCACGCCGTTGGCCTGCCCGCCGATGGTCTGTCGGGCGGGGCCGCCGGAGGCGTGGTGGTCGTTGAGGATGTCGTGAAGGACGCGGCGGACCGCCAGGCGTATCGCCGCGACCGCAGGATGGGGACCCATGTCCGGTTCCCTTCATGAAGTTTTCGGGGGGTGAGCCCGAGCCGGTCACTCAGAGTGTGTAGATGGTGACAGAAGCGGGCGGTTCCCCGAGCATTGCACGCCTACGCATGGCTCACGGTCCCTCGGACGGGTGATTGGAGGGGCGTTCGCCTGCCGTCGGCCGGATTCGAATCACGACGTGTTCATGCCGTTCACGACTCGGCCTTGCGGTGCACCCGTGCGACCCAGTCCGCCGGTTTGGCGATCTCCGCCTTGGTGGGCAGCGTGTTGGGCGAGGTCCACACCCTGTTGAAGCCGTCGACGCCGACCTGCTCGACGACGGCTCGTACGAACCTCTCGCCGTCCCGGTACTGCCTCAGTTTGGCATCCAGACCCAGCAGCTTGCGCAGGGCGAGGTCGAGGCGGGAGGCGCCCTTGGCGCGGCGCTGCTGGAATTTCTCGCGGATCTCGGAGACCGTCGGTACGACGCTGGGGCCGACGCCGTCCATGACGTAGTCGGCGTGGCCCTCCAAGAGGGACATGACGGCGGTGAGGCGGGCGAGGATCTCGCGCTGGGCGGGGGTCTGCACCAGCTCCACGAAGGACCGGCCGCCGTCCTCCTCCTCGCCCTCGGGGCGGCCCCCGGCGAGGGACTGGGCGGCTTCCCTGATGCGCTCCAGGAGGGTCATCGGGTCGACGTCGGTCTCGGCCAAGAACGACTGGATTTCGCCCTCCAGGTGGTCGCGCAGCCAGGGCACGGCCGTGAACTGGGTGCGGTGGGTCTCCTCGTGCAGGCACACCCACAGGCGGAAGTCGTGCGGTTCGACGTCGAGTTCGCGCTCGACGTGGACGATGTTCGGCGCGACGAGGAGGAGGCGGCCGCCGCCGTTCTCGCCCGCGGGGAGGTCGCGGGTGGCGGGGGCGAAGGTCTCGTACTGGCCGAGGACGCGGGAGGACAGGAACGACAGCAGCATGCCGAGTTCGACGCCGGTGACCTTGCCGCCGACGGTGCCGAGGACCGCGCTGGTGGGGCTGCCCGCGCGCCGTTCCTGCATCTTCTCCAGGAGCGGCCTGAGGATCTCGCGGAAGCCGGCGACGTTGGCGCGGACCCAGCCGGGGCGGTCGACCACGAGGACGGGGGTGTCGTGGATCTCGTCGGTGCCCATACGAGTGAAGCCCCGGACGTGTCCCTCCGAGGCCTTGGCGTGCCGGCGCAGCTCCGCGACGACGGCGCGTGCCTCGTCGCGGCTGACGTCGGGGCCCGGTCGGGCGAGCCGTGTCGCGGTCGCCACCGCGAGGTTCCAGTCGACCATCCCGGGAGATGTGGTGCCACCGAAGCCAGTCATGTTGTCAACCGTACGGGACCGCTCCCCCTTGGGGCAGGCCATGTGAGGGCGGCGGGGCCAGGGGTGTCCGGTGGGGAAATCACCGGCAGCCGCACCCCGCCAGTGCCGTCGCCACCCGGTCCAGGGCCGCCTCGGCCGCCACGGGGTCCGTGGTGCCGGAGGCCATGAAGGCGAAGGCCAGGAGGCGGCCGTCGGCGTCGACGACGGTGCCGGCGAGGGTGTTCACGCCGGTCAGGGTGCCGGTCTTGGCGCGTACGACGCCGGCCGCGCTGTCGGTGTAGCGGTCGGCCAGGGTCCCGGTGAAGCCGGCCACGGGCAGGCCGGTGAGGACGGGGCGCAGGCCGGGACGGCCGGGGTCGCCCGCGGTGACCAGGAGGGCGGTGAGGAGGTCGGGGGTGAGCCGGTCGTCACGGTCGAGGCCGCTGCCGTCGTGGAAGGAGGCACCGGACATCGGCAGGCCCAGCTTGGTGAGCCGGGCGGAGACCGCCTCGGCGCCGCCGTCGAAGCTGCCCGGGCGGCCGCTGGTGAGGGCCGTCTGGCGGGCCAGGGCCTCGGCGATGTCGTTGTCGCTGTTGGTCAGCATGCGTTCGACCACGTCGGCCAGCGGGGGCGAGGAGACCGAGGCGAGGGTCTCCGCGCGCGTGCTGGCCTTGGAGGGCCCGGGAGAGGTGGTGGTGATGCCGGCGTCCTCGAGGAAGCCGGCGAACTTGCTCGCCGCGTCCTTGGCCGGGTCGCTCACGCGGGGCGCCGGGCCGCTGGTGGTGTCGTCGGTGCGGCCCTCGTCGGCGCTCAGGGCGCTGACCGGCGCGAGGTTCTCGTTGACGCCGATGGGGTGCAGGGCGGGGCCGGAGTACAGGGTCGTGTCGTACGAGAGCGTGACCTTGTGGATGCCGCGTCGGCGCAGGGCCTTCGCGGTGTCGGCCGCGAGGTCGCGCAGGTCGGCCCAGCCCTTGGCCTCCTTCCGGGCGGTGAGGGTGGGGTCGCCGCCGCCGACGAGGACGAGTTCGCCGGTGTCGGGTTCGAGGGCGGCGCGGGTGGTGAAGCGGTGGTCGGGGCCCAGGGCGGACAGGGCGGCGGTGGCGGTGGCGATCTTGGTGGTGGAGGCGGGAGCCAGGGCCTCGTCGGCATCGGTGCCGTACAGGCGCCTGCCGGTCGCCACGTCGACGACGGCGGCCGCGTGGCTGCCGCCGAGCGCGGAGGCGTTCAAGAGGGGCTCCAGCGTGTCGGACAGCGCCTTCCCGCCCGGCGGGGCCTCCTTGGTGCCGACGGCGTCCGTCGAACTCCCCAGGGCCGCCAGGACGGGGCCGGCGCTCGGCGGGCGCCGGGTCGCACCCGCTGTCCTGCCGGAACGGCCGTGATCTGCGCCACCTGACCGCTCC
Organism: Streptomyces sp. NPDC048191; assembly: GCF_040652655.1. Taxonomy (NCBI): domain Bacteria; kingdom Bacillati; phylum Actinomycetota; class Actinomycetes; order Kitasatosporales; family Streptomycetaceae; genus Streptomyces; species Streptomyces sp. NPDC048191. The sequence continues at coordinate 634,631 of NZ_JBEZMO010000001.1, read as the reverse complement.
AGGGCGACCGCCCGGTCCCGCTCGGCCGTACGCTGACCGTTGGCGTTCCAGGGGCCTGCCGCGGTCACCACACCGGCGGCGAGCGCCAGGCCGACGGTGGCGGCGCCCGCGGTGTACTGCCAGGTTTTGACGGCCCGCGGCAGGTGCAGGTCCGGGAATCCGGGCCGCAGGGCCCGCGTCGACCGCGCCACCCGCGCAAGACGCGGCCGTACGGCCTTCGCGATCCGCTCCACCTGCGGTCTCGCGGCCCGCCAAGGCCTCAGCTCTGGCACGACCACCAGCCCCTTTCGCGATCACACACCTGCGTGAGGGACACTTAACCACCAGAACTATGTGCTGATCATGGAGGAGCCACCGGTGGAGTTCGACGTCACGATCGAGATCCCGAAGGGTTCGCGCAACAAGTACGAGGTGGACCACGAGACCGGTCGGATCCGCCTGGACCGTCGTCTCTTCACCTCGACCGCCTACCCGACCGACTACGGCTTCGTCGAGAACACCCTCGGCGAGGACGGCGACCCGCTGGACGCGCTGGTCATCCTGGACGAGCCGACCTTCCCGGGCTGCCTCATCAAGTGCCGCGCGATCGGCATGTTCCGGATGACGGACGAGGCGGGCGGCGACGACAAGCTGCTGTGCGTTCCGGCCACCGACCCGCGTGTGGAGCACCTGCGTGACATCCACCACGTGTCCGAGTTCGACCGCCTGGAGATCCAGCACTTCTTCGAGGTGTACAAGGACCTGGAGCCCGGCAAGTCGGTCGAGGGCGCCAACTGGGTGGGCCGCACGGACGCCGAGGTGGAGATCGAGCGGTCGTACAAGCGCTTCAAGGAGCAGGGCGGCCACTGAGCCCATTGCGGCGCCCTTGCAGGCGTCTTCCGCGGACGGGCCGTACGCGCACGCGTGCGGCCCGTCCGCGTGCACGCACGTGTTACGGCCCGTCCGCGTGCACGTGTACGGCCCGTCCGGGTACGTGTGCGCATACTGAGCCGTACGGAAGGTGTCGTTCAGGGAGCGGTGCGAGGTGACGGAGGCGGAGGACCGCAAGCCCCGGTCGGACGAGGCGCGGTACGACCCGGAGATCACGTCCGAGTTCGCCATCCCCGTGGGGCTCGACGTCCCGAAGCCGGCCGCCGAGCCGGAGACGACCTCCGAGTTCGCCGTGCCGCAGGGTCTGCAGACCCCGCAGCCGCCGAGTCCGGAGCCGGAGGGGTCGGCGTTCAGCGTGCCGGGCACCTACAGCGCCAAGGACGCCCCCACGGCGTTCACGCCGGCCACCGGGGTGCCGCTGGTCAGCCTGGTCAAGGACGCGCCCTGGCAGGACCGGATGCGCACGATGCTGCGCATGCCGGTGACCGAGCGGCCCGCGCCGGAGCCGGTGCAGCGCGAGGAGGAGGGCGGCCCGGCCGTCCCGCGCGTGCTCGACCTCACCCTGCGTATCGGTGAGCTGCTGCTGGCCGGCGGTGAGGGCGCGGAGGACGTGGAGGCCGCGATGTTCGCGGTGTGCCGCTCCTACGGCCTGGACCGCTGCGAGCCGAACGTCACCTTCACCCTGCTGTCGATCTCGCACCAGCCGTCGCTGGTGGAGGACCCGGTGACGGCGTCGCGTACGGTACGGCGGCGGGGCACCGACTACACGCGGCTCGCGGCCGTGTTCCAACTGGTGGACGACCTGACCGACCCGGAGACCCATGTCTCCCTGGAGGAGGCCTACCGGCGGCTGGCGGAGATCCGCCGCAACCGGCACCCCTACCCCGGCTGGGCGCTGACCCTGGCCAGCGGCCTGCTCGCGGGTGCGGCCTCCGTACTGGTCGGCGGTGACCTGATCGTGTTCGTCGCGGCCGCCGTCGGCGCGATGCTGGGCGACCGGCTGGCCTGGCTGTGCGCGGGGCGCGGGCTGCCGGAGTTCTACCAGTTCACGGTCGCCGCGATGCCGCCCGCGGCGATCGGGGTGGCGTTCGCGCTGGCGCACGTCGACGTGAAGGCGTCCGCCGTGATCACCGGTGGGCTGTTCGCGCTGCTGCCCGGGCGGGCGCTGGTGGCGGGCGTGCAGGACGGTCTGACCGGCTTCTACATCACCGCCGCGGCCCGCCTGCTGGAGGTCCTGTACTTCTTCGTCGGCATCGTCGCCGGCGTGCTGGTCGTCCTGTACTTCGGTGTGAAGGTCGGCGGCAAGCTGAACCCGGACGCGGCGCTCATCATCAACGAGCGGCCACTGATCCAGATCGCGGCGTCCATGCTGCTGTCGCTGACCTTCGCGGTACTGCTGCAGCAGGAGCGGACGACCGTGCTGTGGGTGACCCTGAACGGGGGCGTGGCCTGGACGGTGTACGGCGCGATGCACTACGTCGCCGACATCTCGCCGGTGGCGTCGACAGCGGTGGCGGCCGGGCTGGTGGGCCTGTTCGGGCAGCTGCTGTCGCGATACCGGTTCGCTTCGGCGCTGCCCTTCACGACGGCGGCGATCGGGCCGCTGCTGCCTGGCTCCGCCACGTATTTCGGGCTGCTGAACATGGCCCAGAACGAGGTGGACAAGGGGCTCGTGTCGCTGGCCAACGCGGCGTCGCTGGCCATGGCCATCGCCATCGGGGTCAATCTGGGGTCGGAGGTCTTCCGGCTGTTCCTGAGGGTGGGCTCCGCCGGGAAGCGGCGGGCCGCCAAGCGGACGAGGGGTTTCTAGCGCCGTCCCCCTCGGGGTTACTGCCTGCGGTGGTCGTAGGGGTACTGGTTCTGGTCGTACTGGCTCTGGTTCTGGTCGTACTGGTTCTGGCTCTGGTTCTGGTCGTACTGGTTCTGGCTCTGGTTCTGGTCGTACTGGTTCTGGCTCTGGTTCTGGGCGTACTGCTGCTGCGGGTAGTGCTGGTGGTCGTAGTACTGCTGGTTCCAGTCCTGCTGCTGGGGCTGCTGGTACTGGTACTCCGGGTACTGCTGCTCCGGGTACTGCTGCTGCCCGTACGGGTCGCCGTACTGCTGCTCGTACGGCTGCTCCGGCTCGACGCGGCGCAACTGGGTCGTCGCGGTGTCCATGGCCGGCCGGTACGGCTGCTGGGGCGACTGGGGCTGCTGGGGGGCCTGCGGAGCGGACTGCGCGGCCTTCTTCTCCTTGCCGCGGGCGCGCAGGAACTCGATCGCGATCGGGACCACGGAGACGAGGACGATCAGGATGAGGATCGCCTCGATGTTGTTCTTGACGAAGTCGCTGTCGCCGAGCCAGGAGCCGAGCAGGGTGACGCCCGCGCCCCACAGGGCGCCGCCGATGACGTTGAAGGTCAGGAACGAGCGGTACTTCATGCCGCTGACGCCGGCGATGATCGGCGTGAACGTGCGGACCACGGGCACGAAGCGGGCCAGGACCAGGGACTTCGGGCCGTACTTCTCGAAGAACTCGTGCGCCTTGGTGACGTTCTCCTGCTTGAACAGGCGGGAGTCCGGGCGGTTGAACAGGGACGGGCCGACCTTCTTGCCGAACATGTAGCCCGCCTGGTCGCCGAGGATCGCGGCGAGGCAGATCAGGCCGATCGCACCCCACAGCGGGAAGTGAATCTGGTGGGAGGTGATCAGCAGACCGCAGGTGAACAGCAGCGAGTCACCCGGCAGGAAGAAGCCTATGAGCAGGCCGGACTCGGCGAAGACGACGAGCAGCAGGCCCCAGATGCCGAACGAGTCGAGCAGGTGGTTCGGATCCAGCCAGCTCGGGCCAAGGGCGAGTGTCATCACGAGTCCGGGCTCCTGAGGGGGTGAAGGCGGCTACGGCGGCTGGTCTTCGGTGGACGGCCGCACAAAGCTATCAACGTGATGTGTCCGCCCCAGGTTCCACCGGTGGCTCCGGGATGCGCTGTGGGATGACTGGGAGAAAGCTGTGACTCATGGGACTCGATGACTACGGCGGCGGCCAGGGGCCCCAGCCGGACGTGCTGGTCGTGACGACGAACGACGTGCCCGGCCACCGGGTGCAACAGGTGATCGGCGAGGTCTTCGGACTCACCGTACGGTCGCGGCACATCGGCAGCCAGATCGGCGCCGGGCTGAAGTCGATGATCGGCGGCGAGCTGAAGGGGCTCACCAAGACCCTGGTGCAGACCCGCAACCAGGCCATGGAGCGCCTGGTGGAGCAGGCACGCGCGCGCGGCGCCAACGGCGTGCTGGCGTTCCGGTTCGACGTGACCGATGCCGCGGACGTGGGCACGGAGGTGTGCGCCTACGGCACGGCGGTGGTCCTGGCCCGGGAGTGAGCCCCGGGCCAGGGGTGGTCAGGCGGCCGACCGGCGGTCGGCGTTCGCCTTGATCGCGTCGTGCAGGTGCTCGGCGAGGCCGGGGTGCATGGAGTCGTAGAACGCCTTGAAGCGCTCGTCGGAGACGTACATCTGCCCGAAGCACCGGTGCATCTCGTAGGAGACGTCGAAGTAGTACCGGCTGACGTGCTGCCGGTGTTCCTCGGCCAGGTCCATGGCCGCCTCGCCGGCCGGCTGCTCGCCGGCCGCGACCAGGGCGGCGTACCGCCGCCCCCAGTCGTCGACCTCGGCCTGGATGCGCTTCCAGTCCTCCTTGGTGTACGTGGCGGCGCGCCGCTGCGACTCGGCGTACGCCTCGGTGTCGCCCCAGCGCTGCTCGGCCTCCTCGGCGTACTGCTCGGGGTCCTTGTCCCCGAAGACCTCGAACCGCTCCTGCGGGGTCAGGTTGATGCCCATCTTGCGTGCCTCCATGGCGTGCTCCACGGCCGCGGCCATCTTCTGCAGCCTCTCGATCCGGGCGGTCAGCAGTTCGTGCTGGCGGCGCAGGTGTGCGCGCGGGTCCGCGTCCGGGTCGTCGAGCAGGACCGCGACCTCGTCGAGCGGGAAACCGAGCTCCCGGTAGAACAGGATCTGCTGGAGCCGGTCGAGGTCGGCGTCGGTGTAGCGCCGGTGTCCGGCGTGGGTGCGCTCGCCGGGTGCGAGCAGGCCGATCTCGTCGTAGTGGTGCAGGGTGCGCACCGTGACACCGGCGAACCCCGCGACCTGCCCCACGGAATAGCTCACTTTTCCGCTCCTTCGGTCGGTACGCCGTCCACGGTGCGGCCTCACGTCGCGTGAGGTGCAAGCCGTTTGCCATACGGGATGTTCAGCACCCATTCGGGATGTTGTGCATATTTTGTCCGCTTATGGTGAGCCCGTGGCCCAGGAACCCGACGCGCCGCAGGCGCCGCCGACCGCTCCCACGGCCCCGGCACGGGCCCTGCTGCCGTTCATCCTGCCCGCCGCGGTCGTGGGCGTGGGCGCGAGCCTGGTCTTCATCGGGGTGAGCACGGCGGCGGAGCAGCTGCAGCACGTGCTGTGGGGGCCGCTGCCGGACGCCCTCGGAGTGGGCCGCTACTCGGTGCCGTGGATGTTCGTGATGCTGATCGCCACGGGCGTCGCCGTCGGTCTGGTGGTCTGGAAGGTGCCCGGCCATGCCGGTCCCGACCCGGCCACCCTCGGCCTGAACGCCCCGGCGCTGCCGCCGGTCGTACTGCCGGGCCTGGTGCTGGCGGCCGCGCTGATGCTGGCCGGTGGCCCGAGCCTCGGCCCCGAGAACCCGGTCATCGCGGTGAACGTGGGCCTCGCGGCGTGGCTCGGCGCGCGGGTGATGCCGCGGACGCCGGGCACCCTGTGGCCGATGCTGGCCGAGGCGGCGACGATCGGCGCGCTGTTCGGCACGCCCGTGGCGGCGGCGCTGGTCATCTCCGAGGCGCTGGCCGGACGCCCGATGCAGGGCCGGCTGTGGGACAACCTGTTCGCGCCGCTGACCGCCGGCGCGTGCGGGGCCATCACGACCACCCTGGTGGCCCATCCCACCTTCGACCTCGGACTTGCGCCCGTCGGGCACCCGGACGCGGAGGACGTCCTGGCGGCCCTCGTGATCGCGTCCGCGGCCGCGGTGCTCGGCATGTGCGCGGTGTACGTCTTCCCTTACGTCCACGCGGCCTTCCGGCGGCTGCGGCACCCCATGGTGATGCTTCCGGCCGGCGGCGTCGTCCTGGGCGCCCTGGGGGCCCTGGGCGGACATCTGACGCTCTTCAAGGGACTGTCGGAGGTCGGGGAGCTGGCCCGGCACCCGGACGGCTGGTCGGCGGGGCAGTTCGCGGCGATGGCGGTGGTGAAGCTGACCGCGCTGCTCGTCGCCGCGTCCTGCGGTTTCCGCGGCGGCCGCATCTTCCCCGCGGTCTTCGTCGGGAGCGCCCTCGGGCTGTGCGCCCACGCGCTCGTTCCGGCCGTGCAGCCCGCCGTCGGCGTGTCCACGGCCGTTCTGGGCATGCTCCTGGCGATCACGCGGCAGGGTTGGGTGAGCCTGTTCACCGCCGCCGCCCTGGTGGCCTCGCCCGCCGTCCTCGCCCTGCTGTGCATCGCGTCGCTGCCGGCCTGGCTGCTGGTGACGGGGCGGGCGCAGATGCAGCTGCGCGAGGACGGCACACCGGTCCACTGAGATCCTTCCCTGGAGGCACGTTCATGGCCCTGCACAAAGGCCCCGCGAAACACGAAGAGCGGACGATGTCGGTCAACCCGTTCTTCGGGGAGGCCAATCCGGTCAGCGGGATGATCGAGGCCCCGCCCACGCACCGGCTCCCGGACGGCCCGCTGACCCCGGCCACCGCGTACCAGCTGGTGCACGACGAACTGATGCTGGACGGCAACTCCCGGCTGAACCTCGCCACGTTCGTCACCACCTGGATGGAGCCCCAGGCCGGGGTGCTGATGGGGGAGTGCCGGGACAAGAACATGATCGACAAGGACGAGTACCCGCGCACCGCCGAACTGGAGCGGCGCTGCGTGGCGATGCTCGCCGACCTGTGGAACGCGCCCGATCCCTCGGCGGCGGTGGGCTGTTCGACGACCGGATCGAGCGAGGCCTGCATGCTCGCCGGGATGGCGCTGAAGCGGCGCTGGGCGAAACGCAACGCCGACCGCTACCCCGGCGCCCGCCCGAACCTGGTCATGGGCATCAACGTCCAGGTCTGCTGGGAGAAGTTCTGCGCCTTCTGGGAGGTGGAGGCCCGGCTCGTGCCCATGGAGGGCGACCGCTTCCATCTCGACCCGCAGGCCGCCGCCGAGCTGTGCGACGAGAACACCATCGGGGTCGTCGGCATCCTCGGCTCCACCTTCGACGGCTCCTACGAGCCGATCGCCGACCTGTGCGCGGCCCTGGACGCCCTCCAGGAGCGCACGGGCCTGGACATCCCGGTGCACGTGGACGGCGCGTCCGGCGGGATGGTGGCGCCCTTCCTGGACCCGGACCTGGAGTGGGACTTCCGGCTGCCGCGCGTGGCCTCGATCAACACCTCGGGGCACAAGTACGGGCTGGTGTACCCGGGGGTCGGCTGGGCGCTGTGGCGGGACGCGGAGGCGCTGCCCGAGGAGCTGGTCTTCCGGGTCAACTACCTGGGCGGTGACATGCCGACCTTCGCGCTCAACTTCTCCCGGCCCGGCGCCCAGGTGGTCGCGCAGTACTACACGTTCCTGCGCCTCGGCCGCGAGGGCTACCGCGCGGTGCAGCAGTCCACGCGGGACGTGGCGACCTCGCTCGCGAACGGGATCGCGCAGCTCGGCGACTTCCGGCTGCTCACGCACGGCGACCAGCTGCCGGTGTTCGCGCTGACCACGGCCGACGGCGTCACGGCGTACGACGTCTTCGACGTCTCCCGGCGGCTGCGCGAGGGCGGCTGGCTGGTGCCCGCGTACACCTTCCCGGCGAACCGGGAGGACCTGTCCGTGCTGCGGGTGGTCTGCCGCAACGGCTTCTCCCACGACCTCGCCGACCTGTTCCTGGACGACCTGACCCGCCTGCTGCCCCAACTGCGCCGGCAGCCGCATCCGCTGACCCGGGACAAGGAGGCGGCCACCGGCTTCCATCACTGACCCGCGGGACGCCTAACGGCCCAGGCGCGCGAACCTGCCCACCGCCAGCGGGAAGAAGACCGCCGGCAGGGCGAACGGCCACAGGACGGCCGGCTTGATTAGCGGCCGTCCTCCGGATGCCGCTCCCCCGTCGCGTACGGGTTCTCCTCGTCCTCGGCGAGGACGCCGACGAACGGGTCGCCCTCGTCGGCGAAGGTGTAGGCGCCGTTCTCGAGGCGCTCCACGAGGTCAGAGGTCCACTCGGCCTCGGAATCGGCGGTGTGGACCCACATGTTCATGATCTCGCCGATGTGGCCGAGCTGTCCGGGACCTTCCTCGGGCACGTAGTGCTCGGTGACCGAGGAGCGCCACGCCTCGATGCGGCGCGTGCGCTCCTTCAGCAGCGCCACCGCCTCGGCCCTCGGCAGGTCGACCATGAAGCCGATGGCGGCCGTCTTGACGTCACCGCGCTGGTCGTAGGTGACCAGCGCGTCGCGCAGCAGGGCGAAGTACTCCTCGGTGCCCCGCCGCGTCAGCTCGTACTCGGTGCGCGGCGGCCCGCCGGCCGTGGACGGCGCGATCTCGTGCGCGTGCAGCAGCCCTTGCCTGGCCATCTGCTTCAGGGCGTGGTAGATCGAGCCCGGCTTGGCGTTGGACCACTCGTGCGCGCCCCAGTACTCCAGGTCGTTGCGCACCTGGTAGCCATGGGCCCGCCCGTGCTGGCGGACCGCACCCAGCACGAGGAGACGGATCGCTGACATGCGGTCCAGGTTATTGCCGCAGGGCTAGCCGGCCTGCTCCAGGGCCACCAGCTCGAACGCGGTCCTGCCGTCCAGGGACTCGCGGAGGATGTCGGCGTGACCGGCGTGCCGGGCCGTCTCCCGGATCAGGTGCAGGCACAGCCAGCGCAGCGAGACCCGGCCCTCCGGCGGGAACCAGGGGTCCGGCGGCAGCGGGAAGGTGTCGTCCAGGCTCGGCGCGGAGCGGATGAACTTCTCCGTCTCGGCGGCGACCTGCTCCCAGTACGCCAGCTGCGAGGCGACCGTCTCCTCGCCGACCAGCCGGAAGGTCTCGTGCCAGTTCGACTCGTCACGCCGGATCGCCGGCGGCTCCTGCCTGGCCCGCGCGATCCAGCTCTGCTCGACCTCGGCGACGTGCTTGAGCAGGCCGCCCAGCGACAGCTCGCCGGCGCTGGGGAGGGAGCGCGCCTGCTCCTCGGTCAGTCCGAGCAGGGCCCGGCGGATCCCGCCGCGCTGCTCCTCGATGAACGCGAGCAGCGCCCCGCGCTCGTCGCCGTTCGCCTCCGCCGGTACGTGCATGACCATGGCCGGCCGCCTTTCGTCACCGTGGCCCGGGGCCGTCTGCCCCCTGACACTGACGACGCTACGGGCCCTTGCGGTCAGCTTCTGTCCGCAAGGGCCCGGTGCTCCGGGAAAGCCGGGCTAGAAGGGGAACCCGCTGCGGCCGTGCTGCACGGAGATCCACTTGACGGTCGTGAAGGACTCCAGGGTCGTCTCGCCGTTCAGGCGGCCGATCCCGGAGTGCTTCTCGCCGCCGAAGGGCACGATCGGCTCGTCGTGGACCGTGCCGTCGTTCACGTGGAACATGCCGGTGTCGACCTGCTTGGCGAAGGCCACGCCCCGCTCGATGTCACCCGTGTGGACGGCGCCGCTCAGGCCGTAGGGGGTGTCGTTGACGATGCGGAGGGCCTCCTCCTCGCCGTCGAACGGGATGAGGAAGACCACCGGTCCGAAGACCTCCTGCTGGAGCAGGGAGGAGTCGGCGGGGACGTCGGTCAGCACGCTGGGCTCGACCAGGTTGCCGGACGTACCGCCCCGCACGAGCGCGGTGGCTCCCTCGGAGAGCGCCTGCTCGACGGTGCCGGAAACGGCGTTCGCCTGCTGGGAGTTGATCACCGGGCCGATGACGGTCTGGGGGTCGCGCGGGTCGCCGACCTTCAGGGTGCGGACCTTGGCGACGAACTTCTCGGTGAACTCCTCGGCGACGGAGGCGTCCACGAGGACCCGGTTGGCGGCCATGCAGACCTGGCCCTGGTGCACGAACCGGCTGAAGACCGCGGCGTCCACGGCGTAGTCGACGTCAGCGTCGTCCAGGACCACCAGCGCGCTGTTGCCGCCCAGTTCGAGCACCGAGCGCTTGAAGTTCGCGGCGCAGACGGTGGCCACGTGCCGGCCGACCTTGTCGGAGCCGGTGAAGGAGATGACCTTCGGTACGGGGTGCTCGATGAACGCGTCGCCGATCTCGGCGATGTCGGTGACGACGACGTTGAGCAGCCCGCCGGGCAGTCCGGCCTCCTCGAAGATCTTCGCGATCAGGGTGCCGCCGGCGATCGGGGTGTTCTGGTGCGGCTTGAGGACCACGGCGTTGCCGAGCGCGAGCGCCGGGGCGACCGACTTGATCGACAGCAGGAAGGGGAAGTTGAACGGGCTGATCACACCCACGACGCCGACCGGCACCCGGTAGACGCGGTTCTCCTTGCCGTCGGCCGGGGAGGGCAGGATCCTGCCCTCCGGGCGCAGCGCCAGGTGGACGGCCTCGCGCAGGAACTCCTTGGCGAGGTGCAGCTCGAAGCCGGCCTTCACGCGTGTGCCGCCCAGTTCCGCGATGATCAGGTCGGCTATCTCCTGCTCGCGGTCCTCTATCAGTCTCAGCGCCCGCTCGAAGACCGCGCGACGGGCGTAGGGGTTGGTCTCGGCCCACTTCTTCTGGGCGCGGGCGGCGGCCCGGTAGGCCTGGTCCACCTCGTCGACCGTGGCCACCGTGATCGAGGCCAGCTTCTCGTCGTCGTACGGGTTGAAGTCGATCACGTCCCAGGAGCCGGTGCCCGGACGCCACTCGCCGTCGATGTACTGCTGGGCCAGGTCGGTGAAGTAGGACGACATGTGATCCCTCAATCGCTAGCGGACACCAGATTCACGCCATGCCTGATCACACGTCATCGTACTTGTGTTTCAAGTGAGTTGAGGGTGCCCTCTCAAGACAACTGGAGGAGTCCGCGGAGCAGGTCCCGGCTCTCGTCGGGGCCCGGGCTGTCCTGCTGGAGCTCCTTGAGCGCCTGCTCGTACTGGGCGACGTCCTCGCGCTTGTCGAGATAGAGGGCGCTGGTCAGCTGTTCCAGGTAGACCACGTCGGACAGGTCGGCGTCGGGGAAGCTGAGGATGGCGAAGGCGCCGCTCTCCCCGGAGTGCCCGCCGAAGCTGAACGGCATGACCTGCAGCCGTACGTTGGGCCGCTCGGAGATGTCGATCAGGTGCTGGAGCTGGCCGCGCATCACCGCACGGTCGCCGTAGGGGCGGCGCAGGGCGGCCTCGTCGAGGACGATGTGGAACTCGGGGGCGCCGTCCGCGAACAGGTGCTTCTGCCGCTCCAGACGGAGCGCGACCCGGCGCTCGACGTCGGCCGGGCTCGCGCCCTTCATGCCGCGCCGGACCACCGCGCGGGCGTACTCCTCGGTCTGCAGCAGGCCGTGGACGAACTGCACCTCGTAGACACGGATGAGGGACGCGGCGCCCTCCAGTCCCACATAGGTGGGGAACCAGCTGGGCAGGACGTCGGTGTAACTGTGCCACCAGCCCGCCACGTTGGCCTCCCGGGCGAGGGAGAGCAGCGACTCGCGCTCCGCGTCGTCCGTGATGCCGTACAGCGTCAGCAGGTCTTCCACGTCCCTGGTCTTGAAGCTCACCCGGCCCAGCTCCATCCGGCTGATCTTCGACTCGGAGGCGCGGATGGAGTACCCCGCCTTCTCACGCGTGATCCCCCGAGCTTCACGCAGCCGCCTGAGTTGCGAGCCGAGCAGCATCCGCCGCACCACCGATCCGGGCTCTCCCGCGCTCACGTTCGCCGCCTCCCCAACCGTCTTCAGGGCCCGCAGTCTGCCACTAAAACACTTCGAGCAGTACTCGTCCGGTTACGGAAACGGAAAGACGCGGGCCGTTTCTGCACTCGTGTGACGGGAAGAGGTCAGGACCTCTGGCGACAATCGCAGAGAAGATGGCGGAAAAAATGGCCAAGAAGCGGTACGGGCAGTGCCATTTCGGTCGCGTGCACGTGCATCTGCCCTTGCATCTGCTCTACGCATCCGAAACCATGGGTGCCGCGCCACCGCTGCATCGCAACGACCGCGAATTCCCGGGAGTGCCTCGCATGGGGACGAATGGATCGACCATGCTCAAGCCGTTACGGCAGGGCCTTCCGCCGTTGGATCCGGCGGCCGTGTCCGATGCCGCCTCCTGTGCCCTGCCCGCCCGCTTCGAGGCGGTGCGCGAGGCCCGGCGCTTCACCCGCGGGACCCTCGACAAGTGGGACGCCGACGACCGCTTCGACGACATATGTCTCGTCGTCTCCGAACTCGTCACCAACGCCCTGCGCCACGGTCAGCCGCTCACCCACCACCCCTCCGGCGACGACCCGCGGTCCGCACCCTCGACTGCGGCCGGCGCGGGATGCGCCGGACACGCCGCGCCCGTGCGGCTGCACCTGATGCGCTGGACCGAGCGGCTGGTGTGCGCGGTGCGTGACCCGAGCCACGAGACACCGGTGCCGCGCGAGACGGACGACTTCTCCGCCGAGTCCGGGCGCGGGCTGTTCCTGGTCGACTCCTTCGCCGACAGCTGGGGCTGGCATCCCCTCGCGGGCACGCTCGAGGGCAAGGTCGTCTGGGCGCTGTTCCGGCTGCGACCGGCCGACTGACGGACCTCGCACCGACTGGCGCCCGTTTTCTACGCGCGTCGCACCGTGTCTTCCGCCGGGACCGACATCGTTGCCACCCGGGGCCCGCCACCCGTGGGTCAACTCACTATCAGATGGTCGAACTCGCCGTCCTTGACACCGAGCAGCATGGCCTCGATCTCCGCGCGCGTGTAGACGAGCGCCGGCCCGTCCGGGAAGCGCGAGTTGCGGACGGCGACCTCGCCGCCGGGCAGCCTCGCGAACTCCACGCACGAGCCCTGCGAGTTGCTGTGCCTGCTCTTCTGCCAGGCCACTCCGGCCAGCTGCGCGGCAGCAATGCCGTTGTACACGTCGTACCCCCCGTACACGCCGTCAACGTCGCGGTCCACAGGTCGCTCCCCGGTGGTGCACTGGCTGGTGGCCATAGATGCTGTGGTCAACTGACCCGGATCATAACTCCGTTCACGTGCAGATGCATGAGCAAATGCACGTGCACGCGGGGTGGTCCTGCGGTTACAGGCTTGGCGTCCGCTTTACCGAAGCTGCTCCAGCACCTGCCCCAGAGCGGGCAGGACATGCCCCCGCCACCCCCCGCCCATGATCTTCCGCGCCATCAGCTGCGCCGGGTCGTCCGGATCGAATCCCTCGTGCACTAGGAAGAGACGCGTGCCGCGCCCTTCCTGTTCCAGGGTCCAGGTGATGGTCCAGTCCGCGGGATTGGCCGGATCGGCGTCGGCCCAGCGGACGGACAGCATCCGTTCGATGTCGTAGGCCAGGACCCGCACCTCCACGACCCCGGAGAAGCGGGCGTTGGGACGTGGGACGGAGGTCATCCGGTACCGGTGGCCGACCTCCAGCCGGAAGCCCTCGGCGCCGGGCATCTGCCACTGCACGAGCAGCTCCGGGTCGGTCAGGGCGCGCCAGACCTTGGCGGGCGGGTGCGGGAAGAACTGGTCGACGCGGACGGTGGTCAGGTCGTCGGGTTCGGTGCTCATCGCCGGTCATCGTCCGGCAGTCGGTCGAGGAGATCGCCGAGACCCTTCAGCCGGTCGCGCCAGAACCGCTCGTACGGGTGGAGCCAGTCCTGCACCTCGGCGAGCGGGGCGGCCTCCAGACGGTAGATGCGCTGCCGCCCGCAGCGCTGTTCGGAGACGAGGCCGGCCTCCCGGAGCACCTTGAGGTGTTCCGAGAGGCTCGGGCGGCGCATGTCGAAGTGGTCGGCCAGGGCCTGCACGGGCTGCGGTCCGCGCTCGCGCAGCAGCCGCAGCACCTCGCGACGGGTGGCGTTGGCGAGCGCGGCGAAGACGCGGTCCTCGGCGGCGGCCTCGCGGGTCCCGGCTGCGGTCATCGCGGACCTTCCTACTGGTGAGCCTCCGTGAGCAGCATCAGACCGTTGCCGTCCGGGTCCCGGAAGGAGGCCATCCGGCCCCACGGGTACGCGTCCGGGCCGTGCACCTCGGTGCCCGCCTCGGCGAGCGCCGCGCAGTCGGCGTCGACATCGGTCGTCACCAACATGATCCCCTGTGCCGACCCGGGCCCGAAACCGCCCATGTCCGGCCCCGAGAGCGTGAAGACGGTCTGCGCGCCCTTCGGCGCGACCTGGAGCCAGCGCCCCGGCTGCATCCGCAGATCGGCGGTGACCTCAAAACCGAGGACGTCCCGGTAGAAGCGCAGGGCGCGGTCCTGGTCGGCGACGGGGAGGGTGACGAAAGAGGCGTGGGTGATGTTCATGGGTACGACGATAGGTAGGACATTCCCTACCAGTCAAGTGTAGGAGGTTTCCTACGCGTATTGCTTCACCAGCGGAGGGGCTCCGGTTGGCCGTTGCCCTGAGACCGGCCCGCGCGCGCAGGTTCACAACGGATTCCTGCCCGGCGTCCGGAAGTCCTCCTGGTACCTGCTGGTAGCTTGCTGCGGGCCATCCCGGCCGAGGGCGGCCGGCCGCTACAGCTTGGGAGTTTTCCGGTGACTTCTGCGAGTGCTGCGACTGCAAGGGTGCGGACCGCGACCGTGGCCGCGGGACTGGTGGGTGCGCTCGCCGCGCTGACCGCGTGCAGTGGGGGCGGTGACGGTGGCGGCAAGACCGCCTCCTCGGCGACGCCGAGCGCGACCGCCTCGTCCGCCTCCTCCCCGGGCTCCGGCGCCGTGACCGGCGCCTCGGACAAGCTCCAGGGCAGCTGGATCACCACGAGCGGAGGCAAGATCGTGGCACTGGTGATCACCGGTAAGAAGGCCGGGCTCTTCGTGACCGGCCGGAAGGTCTGGTGCCAGGGCGCCGCGGGTGAGGAGTCCGGGATGCGGATGATCCACCTGACCTGTCCCGACGGCAACAAGGACCGCGCCACCGGCATGGTCGACTCGGTTGACGGCAAGGGCATGACGGTGAGCTGGTCGGGCAAGACCGGCCAGGAGACGTACACCAAGGCGGAGGGCGGCAAGCTGCCGTCGGCGCTGCCGACCAAGGTGAGGCAGTGACAGGTGTGCGGCCGGTGCTGAGCGCCACCTGAAGCGGTGATTCCTCAGGGGGTGCGCGAACAGGGCCGGTGCGCAGGCGCCATGATGCAGGAGCACCGTCACGACCTCGATGGGACCTGCTCATGCGCGCCATTCCGCTCACCGTCACGGCTCTCGCCGCCGCCCTGCTGCTCACCGCCTGTAATGACAGCGGGAGCAAGAGCGGCGGCAAGAACAGCTCGGCCTGCGAGATCGGCGGCGTGTCCGTGCAGATCGGGTCGGCGAGCGTGGCGCCGAAGGCCGGAGACACCGGGGAGATCCCCGTCAGCATCACCAACCAGAGCAAGCCCTGCACCCTGGACCAGTTCGCGGGCGTCATCCTGAACACCGGGGGCACCGAGGCCAAGGTGCCGGCGCTCAAGGGCGCGAAGGCCCAGCAACTGAAGCTCGCGAAGGGCGACTCGGCGTCCTTCACCATCAGCTACGTACGCGGCAAGGACGGCGACAAGACCGCCCTGGCCGCCAGGTCCGTGAAGATCACCCTGCCCGGCACCAGCGCCTCCCGGAGCTTCCCCTGGTCGTACGGCCCCGTCGCCGCCCAGGCCGGCACAAGCACCCCGAACGCCTCCGTGACCGCCTTCCAGCAGGTCGGCGACTGAGGCGGACCGCGCACCGGGCGCGCTCCCGCCGACCGGGCGGGGGCGGGCTCACTCCAGTCGAGGGCGGGCCCTGACCTGGGCCTGGTCGGCCGCTCGTGCGCCCTCCGTCCAGCCGGCCGCGTCGCTCACCCCGCGCAGCCGGGTGGTGGTGGTCTCGGGGAACATGCGCTCCAGCCGGTCGGTGACGGCTGTCTCCCTGGTGGCGAGGACCGGCAACAGGTCCTCGCCGACCTGTACTTCGGCGGCGGCCGCGAGCCGGTCGCCGACACGGTGGGCGTAGGCGGCCAGGAACGACTGCCGGAAGGTCTTGGTCCGCTTGCGCCCGCCGGCTCTCTGGGTGGCCTCCGCCTCGGTCATCGCGTGCGTGGCCTGCACCAGCAGCGAGGTGTAGAGCAGCTCGACCGCCTCCAGGTCGGCCTCGAAGCCGACGACCGTGGAGAACCCCAGCGGTTCGTTCCACACCGCACGGCAGTTGTTCGCGCCGGCCACGGCGTCGAGCAGGACCGCCTTGGCCTGTTCGTACGGCGGCTCGACGCCGATCCGGCAGGCGCCGGGCGCGTCCGGTGCGGGCGCCTCGGCGGCGAGCAGCGCCTCGTCGACGCTGTGTCTCGCCATCAGCTCCTGCGCCTTGGCGCTGAGCGCCTCCGCCTCCTCCGGATACCCGGTCGCCTCGGCCTTGGCGAGCAGTGCGCGGATGCGGGCGAGCATGCGGGTGGCGGCCGGTCCGGCAGCGCGGCGGGGCTCCTCCTCCAGGGGCTCCAGCGGGGGCAGGCGCAACAGCAGGCGGTACAGCTCCAGCGTGGTCGTGGCCTGCGAGAAGCGGTCGGCCGCGGGTGAGGGGGCCGCGGGCAGGTCCGCCAGCTGGGCGGCCCAGCGGCGCCCGCGCGGGCGGTCCCGCCCGGACTGCGCGACGATCAGCGCGGCGACCAGGCGCACATGCGCGTCCTCCAGCTCGCGCCGCACCAGTCGTACGACGTCGGCGGGCTGCCAGCCGCGCCGCCAGGCCGTCGCCACGAACTCCTCGCCCCGCCGCGCGAGTTCTGCATCGGCGGCGGGGTCGGCGGCGAGCAGGGAGGCACCCGAGTCGAGGCCGGTGTCGGTGTCGTCGTGGAGGGCGGCCCGAAAGGCCCTCTCGACCGTGCTGGCAGTGCTGGTCACACCGTCGATCGTGCCATGCACCGCCGACAACGGGCCGGGCGTTGTCCACAGGCTGTGGACGAAGCGGGGCGACGGCGGTGGCGAGGGTGCCTGCGGGTGAGGGCCGACGGTGATCACCACGGTAGCCGCACAGGACCACCGGGCCGGGGAGCACGGCAGCCCTGCGGCCGCCTCCGGCGAGAGGGCGGGCACGGCGCCGCACCGGTCGTCCCGTACGCGCCGGAGCGGGAACAGCCGCAGGACGGCGGTGCCCTGGATTCCGTGGGCCGCCCGCCCGCCCCCTGGGCATCCCGGCCGTGACGGCGTCTCAGTCCCTGGAATTCCGCCCCGCGCGCGCGGAAGGGCGCCAAGCATGGCCTGCATGGTGGACACGTCTCTCTACGCGGCGTTCCTGATCGCCGCTTTCGCACTGTGCGTCACTCCCGGGCCCGACATGATGTTCATCGTGGCGGTGGGCGGCCGGGGCGGCCCCCTGACGGGGGTGGCGGCCGCCGTCGGGGTCGCCTGCGCCATGCTCGTGCACGCGGTCGCCGCGGCACTCGGCCTCTCGGCGCTGTTCCTGGCTCTGCCCGCGCTCTACGAGGCGCTGCACTGGGCGGGCGCGGCCTATCTGCTGTTCCTCGCGCTCAAGGCCTTCCGGGGTGACGGCAGTCCGGCCGGGACCGGGGCGGCGCCGGGCAACGGACGACGGCGGGCGTTCTGGCGAGGTGCCGTCACCAACCTCCTCAACCCGAAGGTGATCCTCTTCAACGTCTCCTTCCTGCCGCAGTTCGTGAACCCCGACCTCGGGCACGTGCGCGAGCAGTTCCTCGTCCTGGGCTTCACGATCACGGCCATGGGCGTCCTGGTGGACGGCTCGGTGGGGCTGCTCTCCGGCAAGCTCGCCTCCCTGTTGCGGCGCAGCCGGCGCGCGGCCCGGGGGCTGGACTACTTCAGCGGGACGGTGTTCACCGGACTCGCGGTGCGCCTCGCCGTCACACCGAAGTAACCGGGCGAAGGCCGCCGCACGGCCCGGCCCAGCGGTGCAGTCCGCAGGGAAAACCGGACTGTCAACCATCGGTTGACAGTCCCAGGGGGGCAACCTACGGTTGACACATGGCGACCAACCCGAACATCACGGCATCCGTACGCCTCGACGACCTCATCGAGGCCATCAAGAAGGCCCACAACGAACCGCTCGAGCAGCTGCAGGACGCGGTGATCGCCGCCGATCACCTCGATGACGTGGCCGACCACCTGATCGGCCACTTCGTCGACCAGGCCCGGCGCTCGGGCGCGTCCTGGACCGAGATCGGCCGGAGCATGGGCGTGACCCGGCAGGCGGCGCAGAAGCGGTTCGTACCGAAGGAGTCCGCCGACGTCGACGCCGGCCAGGGCTTCAGCCGCTACACCACGCGCGCGCGGAACGTGGTCATGGCCGCGCACAACGAGGCGGTGGCGGCCCGCAATCCCGAGGGCCGCCCCGCGCACCTGGTCCTCGGACTGCTGGCCGAGCCCGAGGGCATCGCCGCGAAGGCCATCACCAGCCAGGGCGTCCTGCTGGACTCGGTACGGCAGGCGGCGACCGCCGCGCTCCCGCCCGCCGCGGACGACGTCCCGGAGCTCATCCCCTACGGCCCCGACGCCAAGAAGGTCCTGGAGCTCACCTTCCGCGAGGCCCTCCGGCTCGGCCACAACTACATCGGCACCGAGCACATCCTGCTCGCGCTCCTGGAGCACGAGAACGGCGAGGGCGTTCTCAGCGGCCTCGGCATCACCAAGGCCGCGACCGAGGGGTACCTCGCCAAGGTGCTGTCGCTGCTGGTGGAGCAGAAGAAGGCGGCGGCCACGGCGGCCGAGGCCGCGACGGACGACCCCTCGGCCACCTCCGAGGGCTGAAGTCGCAGGTCAGGACCATTGTCAGACCCGGCTGCCACACTCGCAGTCATGACCGACCGGTGGGCGCTCGCACCGGCCGAGGGCTCGGGCGTGGACGTCGCCCCCCTCGGCCCGGACGGGCTGCCCGCCGGGCCGGTGCGGCGGGAGAGCGATCTCGCCGGGGCGGTGCGGAGCCGCCCGGAGGTGACACGCTGGGTGTGGCGGTCCACCCCCGAGATCTACCCGCGTCTGCTCGCCACGGGGGTGCGAGTCGAGCGGTGTTACGACATCGAGGACGCCGAAACACTCCTGCTGGGCCACGAGGGACGGTACGGCGAGCCGCGCTCGGCCGCCGCCGCCCTGGCCCGCCTCCGGGGCGGTCCCGTACCGCCCGATCCGCCCCAGCGCTCGGCCGAACCGGGCGCCCAGTCCCCGCTGTTCGAGCCCACCGGCACCCGCCTGCCCCTGACCGACCTCCTCGCGGTCTACGCCGACCAGCTGCGGCGGCACGAGCGGACCGCCCACCCCGACCGGATGCGGCTGCTGACGGCCGCCGAGTCGGCCGGGATGCTGGTGGCCGCCGAGATGAACCACGCGGGTCTGCCCTGGAGCGCCGAGGTCCACCGCGGACTGCTGCGGGACCTGCTGGGCGAGCGGTACGCGGGCGGCGGCGAGCCGCGCCGCCTCGCCGAACTGGCCGACGAGGTGTCCGCCGCCTTCGGCCGCCGGGTGCGCCCCGACCTGCCCGCCGACGTGATCAGGGCCTTCTCCCAGGCCGGGATCAAGGTGCGGTCGACGCGCCGCTGGGAGATCCAGTCCCTCGACCACCCCGCCGTCAAGCCCTTGCTGGAGTACAAGAAGCTGTACCGCATCTGGGTGGCACACGGCTGGTCCTGGCTGCAGGACTGGGTGCGCGACGGCCGCTTCCGTCCCGAGTTCCTCGCCGGCGGCACGGTCACCGGGCGCTGGGTGACCAACGGCGGGGGCGGACTGCAGATCCCCAAGGTGATCCGCCGCGCCGTGGTCGCCGATCCCGGCTGGCGGCTGGTGGTGGCCGATGCCGACCAGATGGAGCCGCGGGTGCTCGCCGCGATCTCCCGCGACCCCGGTCTGATGGAGGTCGCCGGCCGCGAGAGCGACCTGTACCAGTCCGTGTCCGACCGCGCCTTCTCCGGCGACCGCGACCAGGCGAAGATCGCCGTGCTCGGCGCGGTCTACGGCCAGACCTCGGGCGACGGCCTGAAGAACCTGGCCGCGCTGCGCCGCCGCTTCCCGAAGGCCGTCGCGTACGTCGACGAGGCCGCCCGCGCGGGCGAGGAGGGCCGACTCGTGCGCACCTGGCTGGGCCGGACCTGCCCGCCCGCCGCCGGAGCCGGCGAGGCGGCGGAGGAGGCGGGCATCCCCGTCGGTGCGGACGACACCGAGACCCCGGCCGACGGCCAGGCCCCCTGGGTCCCGGGTTACGCCTCCACCAACTCCCGGGCGCGCGGCCGCTTCGCGCGGAACTTCGTCGTCCAGGGCAGCGCCGCCGACTGGGCCCTGCTGATGCTCGCCGGGCTCCGCCGGGCCTGCGCGGACCTGGAGGCCGAGCTGGTCTTCTTCCAGCACGACGAGGTGATCGTGCACTGCCCCGCCGAGGAGGCCGACACGGTCGTCCGGGCCATCCGCACCTCCGCCGACCTCGCCGGACGGCTGACCTTCGGCGAGACCCCGGTGCGGTTCCCGTTCACGACGGCGGTGGTGGAGTGCTATGCCGACGCCAAGTGAGCGCCGCCCGGGCGCGTTTCGATCACTGCGGTCGCTCTTCGAGGGCTGTTCAAGGGCTCTTCGCGGACTCCGCGAGAAGCTCCCGCAGCTCCGCCACGACCGCCTGCTCGTCGGTGCCGTCCAGCGCCGCGAGCTCCGCGCGCCAGGCGCCGTACGCCTCCGCCCGCCGCCCACGCGCGCGCAGCAGCAGACCGTCCTGGTGCCGGGCCAGTCCGCCCATGTAGCAGTCGGCACGGGCGTCGGCACGGCTGAGCAGCTCGGCGCACTCCCGGGCCGCCCGCTCGGACTCCCCCAGTTGCCGCAGGGCACGGACCAGGCCGAGCCGGGTCTGGGACTCTCCGTGCCAGTCGCCGTGGCCACCGAGGATGCGCAGGCTCTCCTCGAAGTGCCTGGCGGCGGCCGCCGGTTCGCGCAGGGTGAGATGGGCGTAACCGATGTTGCAGTGCGCCGAGTGCTGCACGATGACCGCGCCGATCGCGTCCCCGATCGCCAGCGAGCGCCGGTGCTGCTCGATGGCGGCACGCGGGTCGGTGTGCTCGTAGAGGTTGCCGAGGTGGCTGTGGGTGACGGCCTCTCCGTAGGGGTCGTTCAGCTGCCGCGAGTAGGCGAGGCTCTGCCGCAGGGCCTCCCCGGACTCCGCGAACCGCCCGAGCCCCTCCAGCAGCAGCCCGCGGTTGTTCAGGCAGCGCCGGATCCGGGAGGCGACACCGAGGCGCCGCCAGATCTCCAGCGACTGGTCGGTGAGGGCGAGGGCGTCCTTCTGCCGGCCGGTCAGGAAGTGCAGGCCCGCGAGGTCGCCGAGCGCGTACGCCTCGGCCGCCTCGTCCCCGAGCCGCCGTGCCGCCCCGAGCGCGGCCCGCCCCAGCACCTCCATCTCCGCGACCTGCCCGCCGCGCTGGACGTAGGGGAAGAGCAGCCGTGCGAGCGCCGAGAGAGCGGCGTCCCGGTGCGGGTCGGGCATGCCGGCGTTCCGGGATATCAGCGCGACGACGTTCTCCAGCTCCACCTCGCCCCACGCGAAGGCCTCTTCGGCGGACTCGAAGGACGGCAGGCGGGCCACGTCCGCCCTGTGCTCCGGCGGCTGCGCCGAGGTCGGGCGACGCCGATCGTCCTGGTCGAGCCCAGGCTCCACGATCGCCTCCAGCACCCGTTCGGCGACAGCGGCGTACCAGCGAAGCGCGGTCAGGTCGGGATCGGGGGTGTCGGCGGAGTCCGTCTGCCGGAAGGCCGTCGGTCGTGCGCCGGACCGTCCCCCGCCGTCCGAAAGGCCGCCCCCGGCCCCGATGCCGGCGCCCCGGGCACCCGGCACGCCGCTGTCCGTGTCCCCGAAGGAGTCGGCGCGCCGGACCACGGTCCACGACCCGGAGTCCGCGGGGGCGCTCGGTGCTCCGCTGCCGGTGGTCCGCTCCGTGTCCGCCAGTTCGCGGGCGAAGTCACGGACCAGGTCGTGCGGGGCGTAGCGGCCGTAGGCCGTCTCCTCCAGCAGGGCGACGTCGACGAGGCGGTCGAGGGCGGCCTCGGCGCGGCGCTCGTCGGTGCCGGTGAGACGGGCGATCAGCGGGGCGCCATAAGTCGGCAGGTCGAGCGCGCCGATACGGCGCAGCGCGAGGGCCGCGTCCCGGTCCACCTCGCGCTCGGCGGCGTCGAGTGCGTCGTGGGCGACGGCCAGGGAACGCCGGACGCTCAGGTCGTCGTACTCCAGGTGGCGCAACCGGCCCGCTGTCTGGGCGAGTTGACCGGCCAGCACGTCCGGGGTGAGAGCGTGGCGGGCGGCGAGCCGGGCGGCGACGACGCGCAGCGCCAGCGGAAGCCCGCCGGTCAGCTCGACCAGCGCGTGCCCGGCGTCCAGTCCCTCGCGTCCGCTCACCGCGCGCAGCAGCGCCGCGCTGTCCTCGCCGGTGAGCGGGGTGAGCGGGAAGCGCCGGGCGCCGTCGAGGGCGGTCAGCGGCGAGCGGCTGGTGACGATCACGGCACAGCCGGGTCCGGCCGGCAGCAGGGGTCGCACCTGGGCCGCGCTCGCCGCGTCGTCCAGCACCAGCAGGACGCGGGCCGGGGCGAGCAGTGAGCGGAGCAACGCGGTCGCCGCGTCGGGGTGTTCGGGGATGCTGCGCGGCTCGGCGCCCAGGTCCCGGAGCAGCGCGGCGAGCGCCTGGGGTGAGGTGAGCGGAGTCATGCCGGGCGTGGCGCCGTGCAGGTTGACGTACAGCTGCCCGTCAACGAAACGTTCCCGCAGCTCATGCGCCACGTCCAGGGCGAGCGCGCTCTTCCCGACGCCCGCCATGCCGCTGATCACCGCGATGGCGGGGGCCGGGGCGGGCGGCTCGGTGAGCGCATGCCACAGCGCGCGGCGGACGTCCGCCCGGCCGGTGAAATGAGCAGGCGGAGGAGGGAGTTGCGCCGGTCGCGGCGTCTGCCGGGCATCCGGTGTGACGTCGTCCTCGTGCGGGACCGGCGCAGCGCCCCTTTCCTCGGTGGCGTCCGGCAAGCGGACCGGGTCCTGCGGCTGGCGGCGGGCGGCCTCCTCGGCCGTCCGGTGCCGGACACCGCGCTGCCCCTCCGGCCCCTGCTGCTCCTCGTCGCTCCCCCGCAGCACCTCGACATGGGCCTCACGGACCGCCGGGCCGGGTTCGATGCCGAGTTCCTCGATCAGGCGGGCACGCAGATCACGGTGGACGGCGAGGGCCTCGGCCTGACGGCCGGTGCGGTGCAGGGCGAGCATGAGCTGACGGTGGTAGGCCTCACGCATCGGGTACTCGGCTACCAGCGCCGCGAGCTCCGGGACGATTCCGGTCAGCCGCCCGCCGCCCAGGGCGAGTTCGGCGTCGTAACGCCACTCCAGCAGGAGCAGCCGGGCCTCCTCCAGGCGCTGCACCAGCGCATATCCGCCGAGGTCGGCGGGGAGCCCGCTGAGCGGCGTGCCGCGCCACAGCGCGAGTCCGGCGGTGCAGGCCCGTACGACGGCCGGCCAGTCGCGCCAGGCGTGCGCGGCACGCGCCTCGGCGACCCGCGCGTCGAAGACGTGCACGTCCAACTCGCCGTGGTCGACGCGCAGTACGTATCCCGGCGGTACGGCCCTGAGCCGGTCGGGGTCGTCCAGGAGCCGGCGCAGCCGGGTGACGTGGTTGTGCAGCGATGCCTGCGCGGAGACCGGCGGCGCCCCGCCCCACAGGGCGTCCTTCAGCGACTCCACCGACACGACCCGGCCCGGTTCCAGCAACAGCGCGGCGAGCAGCGCGCGCACCTTGGGGCTGCCGATGGCCCGGACGCCGTTGTCGGGGGCGGGCTTGCGGGGAGCGGCGTCGCGGGTGCCCTCGGCACCGGACGGGTGGGAGGCGGTGTCGCGGATGCCGCCGGCGACGCCGGGAGTGCGGGAAGCGGGGCCGTCCGGGGCGGACTTGCGGGGCCGGGGACCGTCGGCAGCGGTCCCGCCGGGACGAGGATCAGCGACGGCCGGCCTGTCGCGGTGGCCGCCGTCGGCGGCAGGGCTGCCGGAAAGAGTGCCGAGGGTCTCGTACGAGATCGCGGATGGCGGTCGGTCGTACAGGACCGGTGGCCCCAGCAGTCCGAACCGCAGCTCGCACCGGCGCATCACGCCGCTCCACTGCCTTCCCGCGCGGTCGGGGCCGACCGTGCTCCACGGCGAGCGCGCGCCCGCCACCCCCTGGCGGAATTCCACCCTGTCCACAACGGTTTCCCGCCACCTTCCACCGACCGGTCCGGCCCCGGATCGGCCTGTTCGACGGACTGCTTCAGAAAACCGTCGGCGAGTTCCGGCCAACGGTTCCGCGACCTGCCGACGAACCGTTGGCCACATGTTAGCGATCCGTTGGCGCGTCCTGATGTGATCATTTCCATCGGATCTGGCCCGACGGCGCGCGCGTAGTCGCGTAACTCGGGGGAGTGTCGCCGCAGGCTGGGTCCGGGGACGCAAAGGGGCCCCGGTCGGCGGAGGTGAACGCCCGGGGCCCTGTCCCGTTTCCTTCTCCGCGCCCCGCCGGCGAGATGGGGCTCGGCGCGTCGGTGAAGTCCCGGGCCCCGGTTGCCCGATGGATGTTCCGGACTCCGTAACGACGAACGGGTGGTGGCTTCCCGGCGGTCCTCAGATCACCGGTGGACGCCCCAGCCGGGTGAGGCGCCACACCGTTCCCCAGCGCATGGGGCGGCGCTCGCCGGCCGGTTTCCGCAGGCCCTCCACGAATCCGCCGAGCCACGCCCTCAGCCCCGCCGCGGAACGGGTGCGGGCCAGGGTGAGCAGCGTCCACACCCCGAGGTGCACCGGGATGAGCGGCCACGGCAGCCGGCGCCGGACGAGCCAGACGCGGTTGCGGGCGTTGACGCGGTAGTAGATGGCGTGCCGGGCCGGTGAGGTCTTGGGGTGCTGGAGGAGCAGTTCGGGGGCGTAGCGGATCTTCCAGCCGGCGTCGGCGGCACGCCAGGCGAGGTCGGTCTCCTCGTGCGCGAAGAAGAACTCGGCGGGCCAGTCCCCCGTCTCGGCCAGCATCGCCATGCTCAGCGCGTGCCCGCCGCCGAGGAAACCGGTGACGTAACCCCCGCGCAGCGGATCCGACTTGCCCACGCGGGGCACGTGCCGTTGCTGGGTCTCGCCGTGCTCGTCGGCGATGCGGAAGCCGACGATGCCGAGGCGCGGGTCGGCGGCGTACAGGTCCCGTACGCGCCGCAGCACGTCGGCGTCGACCAGCAGGCCGTCGTCGTCGAGTTCCACGACGACGTCGACGTCGCCGTACTCGCGCAGCCGGGCGAGGGCGACGTTACGGCCGCCCGGGCAGCCGAGGTTCTCCTCCACGTCGATGGTGGTGACCTCGCCCGGCAGGGAGAGCCGGCGGGCGAACTCGGGCAGCCGGCAGCCGTTGCCGACGATCACGGTCCGGGCGGGGGCGAGGTCCTGCTTGGCCACGGACTCCAGCAGGGCGTCGACCTCGGCGGGCCGGTTGCCCATGGTCACCACGGCGACGGCGATCCTCGGCTCCACCACGTCCCTCACCCCATCCGGCCGACGGCGGCACCGCGCCCTGACCGCGCGGTGCCCGCCGTTCACCAAGATGTTGCCTCAGGTCCGTGGGTTCACCCGAGCCCGATTCACTTTGCGGGCCCTTTGCTCCGCTTTTGTCGGCAAGTTCCCTCCCGCCTGCCGCACCACCCGCGCTCCCCCGTGCCGCCCCAGCCCACTTGCCCCCAGAGCACGGGAAAACCCCAGGTCAGTAACCTCTGACCTGGGGTTCGTATGGAGCCGCCTTCGGGATTCGAACCCGAGACCTACGCATTACGAGTGCGTTGCTCTGGCCATCTGAGCTAAGGCGGCGCGCCGTCCGCACTATGGTGCGATCGGCAACGTCGGTAAGTCTACACAGTTTCTGGGGGTGCTCCGACCACGCCCCGGAGGCACGGGCTCCGGGGCGGCCGACAGGATCTACGAGCAGCGCTTTCCCTCGGCCGGCGGGGTGCCGTTGAGCAGATAGGCGTTGATCGTCGAGTCGATGCAGGTACTGCCGCGGCCGTAGGCGGTGTGACCGTCGCCGACGTACGTCAGCAGGCGCGCCGAGGAGAGCTGGTGGGCCAGGGCCTCCGCCCAGCGGTACGGCGTCGCCGGGTCGCGAGTGGTGCCGACCACCACGATCGGCGCCGCACCCTTCGCCGCGATGCGGTGCGGCGCGCCCATGGCCTTCACCGGCCAGTACGCGCAGTTCAGCGAGGACCACGCCAGGACCGCGCCGAACACCGGGGACGCCTTCTCGAACTCGGGCAGTGCCTTCTCCACCTGGTCCGGGCCGGTGAAGGCGGGCGGCAGGTCCAGGCAGTTCACGGCGGCGTTGGCCATCATCAGGTTGCTGTAGTGGCCGTCGGCGTCCCGTTCGTAGTAGCTGTCGGAGAGGGCGAGCAGGCCCGCGCCGTCCTTCTCCTTCATCGCCGAGGTCAGCGCCTCGCGCAGCTGCTCCCAGGTGCCCTGGTCGTACATCGCCGCGATCACCCCGGTCGTGGCCAGCGACTCGCCGAGCTTGCGGCCGTCGGCGTCGCCCGCCGGGATGGGGTGCGCGTCCAGCTTCCGGAAGAACGCCTCCAGGTGGTCCCCGACCTGCGCGGGTGTCGTGCCCTTGCCGCCGAGCGGGCAGTCGGAGTGCCGTACGCAGTCCTTCGCGAACGCCTGGAACGCCGTCTCGAAGCCGGCCGTCTGGTCGAGGTTCATCTTCCGGGCGTCGACGGAGGGGTCCATCGCGCCGTCCAGGACCATCCGGCCGACCCGGTCGGGAAACAGCCCGGCGTACGTCGCGCCGAGGAACGTGCCGTAGGACGCGCCCACGTAGTTCAGTTTCGGATCACCCAGTACCGCCCGCAGGATGTCCATGTCGCGTGCCGCCTCGACGGTGGAGACGTGTCGCAGCAATCGCGCCGAGTGCGCCCCGCAGCTCTCGTCGAACTTCCGGTCGGCGGTGACCAGCGCGTTCCGCTCCCGCTGGTCGTCGGGGGTCAGGTCCGTCTGCGTGTACGCGTCCATCTGGCGGCCGTCGAGGCATTCGACGGGCTCGCTGCGGGCGACGCCCCGGGGGTCCATCGCGATCATGTCGTAGCGCGCGCGGACGTCGGCCGGGTAGCCGATGCCCGCGTAACTCTGGAGGTAGGCGACCGCCGAGCCGCCCGGACCACCCGGGTTGACCAGCAGCGAACCGAGCGGCCTGCCCTTGCCGGTGGCCTCCTTGCGGGCGACGGCGAGCCGGACGTCGCCCGAGCCGGGCTTGGCGTAGTCCAGCGGGGCCTTCATCGTCGCGCACTGGAAACCGGAGACACCGCAGCTGCGCCAGTGCAGCCGCTGCGTGTAGTACGGCGCCAGCGCCGAAGGCGTCGTGGCCGGCAGCGCCGCCAGCGCCGCTTCCGCCGCACCGTCCGATGTGGTCGAGCTGCCCGAGGAGCAGGCGGACACGAGCAGGGCGGCGACCGTGGCAAGGGTGGCTGAGAGGCGTGCCGTCGTCCGGCTGCGGGCGCCCGGGTTCCGGCGGAGGGATGGCCTGGTGTGCATCACGCGAGCGTAACGCTGCGCGACGGCTGAGGAGCGGAGGGTGTGGATTATGGCTCGTACGAGGGACATGCGTGCCTCCGAGGTGTGCCAGAGGGCAGGCAGGGGGACGGGCTGCGGGACGTACGCACCTCCGAGGGGACTCAGGGGATGAGGGGTGCCTGCGGTCCGGGAGGACGAGGAGGGGTCGGCGGTGGGTCCCGGCGTGACGTGGTCGGACCGCCCTCGGCGTGCCCCGGTCAGCCCGCCCGCAACGCCATCGTCATCGCCTCCACCGCCAGCAACGGGGCCACGTTGCGGTCGAGGGCCTCGCGGCACGCGGCGATCGCCTCGATGCGGCGGAGCGTGGATTCCGGGGCGCTGCCGCGCGCCAGCCGCTCCAGGGCGTCCTCGGCGTCGGCGTTGGCGATCGCCACGCGGGAGCCGAGCTGGAGGGCGAGGACGTCGCGGTAGAAGGCGGTGAGGTCGCCGAGGGCGATGTCGAGGCTGTCGCGCTGCGTGCGGGTTCTTCGGCGCTTCTGCATGTCCTCGAGGTCCTTCATCACGCCTGCCGTGCCGCGCGGCAGCCGGCCGCCCTGGACCGCGCCCAGCGCCGCCTTCAGCTCCTCGGCCTCCTTGCCGTCCATCTCCTCGGCGAGCTGCTTGGCGTCCTCGGCGGCCGCGTCGACCAGTTCCTGGGCGGCCCTGAGGCAGGCGCCGACCTCGTCCAGCCGCAGCGGCAGCTTGAGCACGCTCGCGCGCCGCTCCCGGGCCGCCGGGTCCGTGGCCAGGCGGCGGGCCCGGTCGACGTGTCCCTGGGTGGCGCGCGCGGCGGCCGCCGCCACCTCGGGTTCGATGCCGTCGCGCCGGACGAGCATGTCGGCGACCGCGTCCACGGACGGTGTGCGCAGGGTCAGGTGGCGGCAGCGGGAGCGGATCGTCGGCAGCACGTCCTCGATGGAGGGGGCGCACAGCAGCCAGACGGTGCGGGGAGCGGGCTCCTCGACGGCCTTGAGGACCGCGTTGGCCGACTTCTCGTTCAGCCGCTCGGCGTCCTCGACCAGGATGATCTGCCAGCGGCCGTTGGCCGGGGCGGTGAACGACTTGCGGACCGTGTCCCGCATGTCCTTCACCAGGATCTCGGCGCCCACGGCCGCCACCGAGGTGACGTCGGCGTGGGTGCCGAGCAGCGCGGTGTGGCAGCCGTCGCAGAAGCCGCAGCCGGGGGCCCCGCCGAGCGCACGGTCGGGGCTCACGCACTGCAGGGCCGCGGCGAAGGCCCTGGCCGTCTGGTTCCGGCCCGCGCCGGGCGGGCCCGTGAACAGCCAGGCGTGCGTCATCTTCGAGGCCTCGGGCAACGGCTCGGCGGCCGCGGCGGCCGTGACGAGGGCGTCGGCGTCCCGCGCGGCCGCGTCGAGCACCGCGCTCACCTTCTCCTGCCCGACGAGGTCGTCCCACACGGTCATGGGTCACGCCGCCCTTCCGTCACACTCCGCGTTGCTTCCATCCATTGTGCGGGTGGGCACTGACAACGGGCTCCGGCCGGCGTTCCGGCAGGCCCGACCGGAACTCCGGACACGGGGCGGAAAGGCGAGGGCGGCGCCGATCGCCTCCGATCGGCGCCGCCCGGTGCCACTTCCCCGGGGAACGGGTCGTCAGCCGCGCCGGCCGCGGCCCCTGCGGCCCTGCTCCTCGTCCTGGTCGCCGTGCTCCCGCTCGTCGTACGAACCCAGCAGCTCGTCCGCCAGCGACGGCAGGTCGTCCAGCGGGGTCTCCTCGGCCCAGTCGGGCCGCGGCCGGCGCCGAGGCGTGCCGTCGGCGTCGACCTGGGGCATCTCGCGCGTACGGTCCTCGGAGCCGTCGGGGCCCGCGACGGGCCGCTCGTCCCGGAAGAAACCGGGCGGCACCCGGTCCGCCGGGGCATCGCCCCGCACGGGCGGCAGCACGGCGGTCTCGTCGGCCGCACCCGGAGTCACCGGCGGCAGCACGGCCGTCTCGTCGGCCGCACCCGGAACCCGCGGCAGGACCGCCGTCTCGTCCGCCGCGCCCGGAGCGGGCGAAGCAGGCGGCTGCGGCAGCTCGGCCGTCACCTCGGCGTCGGTGTCCGGCCGGGCCGTCCGCGCGGCACGGTCGCCCCGCGCACCCTTCGCCCCCGCTTCCGCGGCGGCGTCGGCCTCGTCGCGCACCGGACGCAGCACCGTCGTCTCGTCCGTGCCCGCTCCGGGCGGGACGACCGGCGTCGGGACCGTCTCCTCGGTGCCGCGCGCGTCCGGCGACACCACCGGGGTGGGAACCGTCGCCGCGTCCGGGACCACACCAGGCGCGGTCGGCAGGGGTGCTCCGGGGCGGCGCGCGGCCGTGTCGGCCGCCGCCGCGGCCTCGGCCGCCTGCCTACGGGCCTCCTCGGCGCGCAGCAGGGCCTCCTCGGCCTTGCGCTGCTTCTCCAGCCGCCGCGCTTCCTCCTCCGCGCGCAGCCGGGCCTCTTCCTCGGCCTGCCTGCGGCGGCGTTCCTCCTCGGCCCTGCGGCGGGCCTCCTCCTCGGCGCGGGCCTTCTCCTCGGCGAGGAGGCGCTGCCGCTCCTCCTCCGCGCGCCGGGCCGCTTCCGCCGCCCGCTGCCGGGCCTCCTCGGCCTGCCGTTCGGCCTCGCGGCGCTGCGCCTCCTCCAGCTCGCGGCGCTTGCGCTCCTCCTCCTCGGCGCGCAGCCGGGCCAGCTCCTCCTGCCGCTCGCGCTCCAGGCGCTCCTCCTCGGCCTTGCGCGCGGCCTCTTCCTCGGCCTTGCGGCGGGCCTCCTCCTCGGCCTTCTTCCGCGCCTCCTCCTGGGCCTTCACCTCGGCCTCGGACAGCGGCAGCAGGGTGTCGAGCCGGTGCCGGACCACGGTGGTGACGGCCTCGGGCTCCTGGCCGGCGTCCACGACCAGGTAACGGCCGGGGTCGGCGGCGGCCAGCGTGAGGAAACCGGACCGCACGCGCGCGTGGAACTCCGCCGGCTCCGACTCCAGCCGGTCCGGCGCCTCGGTGAACCGCTCGCGGGCGGTCTCGGGGGAGACGTCCAGCAGGACGGTCAGGTGGGGCACGAGACCGTTGGTCGCCCAGCGGTTGATGCGGGCGATCTCGGTCGGGGACAGGTCACGGCCGGCCCCCTGGTAGGCGACGGACGAGTCGATGTAGCGGTCGGAGATGACCACGGCGCCGCGCTCCAGGGCGGGCCGTACGACGGTGTCGACGTGCTCGGCCCGGTCGGCGGCGTACAGCAGCGCCTCCGCGCGGTGGGACAGGCCCGCCGAGGAGACGTCCAGCAGGATCGAGCGCAGCCGCTTGCCGACCGGCGTGGCACCCGGCTCGCGGGTGAGCACGACCTCGTGGCCCTTGGCGCGGATCCACTCGGCGAGGGCCTCGGCCTGGGTGGACTTGCCGGCGCCGTCGCCGCCCTCCAGGGCGATGAAGAAGCCGTTCGCCGCCGGTGCCTCGACCGGGTCGTCGCCGCCGAGCAGCGCGTCCTTGAGGTCCTGGCGCAGTGGGATGCCGGAGCGGTCGTCGACCTTGGCGAGCACCAGCGCCGCGACCGGCAGCAGCAGCGCGCCGACCAGCATCAGCGTGAAGGACGCACCGCCGTGCGCGAAGACGAACCTGCCGTTCTCCAGCCGGTGCCGGCCGATCAGCCCGGCGACCACGGGGGCGACCAGCACGCCGAGCGCTATGAAGACCCGGACGACCGCGTGCAGGTGCTCGGTGACGCGCGCCCGGCGGTAGTCCTCGGTCTCCTGGTCGAGCAGCGCGTGCCCGGTGTTCGCGGCCACGCCCGCGGTGACGCCGGCCAGCGTGACGATCAGCAGGACCGTGGTGACGTCCGGGACCAGCCCGGCGGCCAGCAGGGCGACACCGGTGACGGCGATCGCGAGGGCGAGCAGCCGGCGGCGCGAGAGCGAGGGCAGCAGAGCGGGAGCCGTGCGGACGCCGACGGCGACACCACCGGTCAGGCCGAGTACCAGCAGGCCGTACAGGACCGGGCCGCCGCCCAGGTCGGTGGCGTGCAGCACACACACCGACACAGCGGCCGCGATGGCTCCGGCGACCGCGGCGCAGGCCGGGACGAGCAGCGGGATCGCGCCCGTACGGCCCTTGTCCACGCCGCTGCCGGTGCGCGGACGGCGCAGGCCCTCCAGCGGCGACCGCGCCCGGGGGGTGCGCACCTCGGGCAGTTCCAGGTAGGTCAGCACGGACAGCGAGGCGGCGAACAGGCCGGCCGCCACGTACGAGGCGAGGGCCGCGTGGTGCTGGTCGAACCAGGCCACGCCGGTGCCGAGGAGGTTGTTGAGCAGACCGGCGACGAGCAGAGCGGCGGCCGCCAGCGGGACGGCCAGGAAGTTCGTGCGCAGCGACAGACGGCGCAGGGCGTCCATGTGGTCCGGCAGCGGCCGGACGGTGGCGCCCTCCGGGGGCGGGCCGGGCAGCAGGGCCGGTGCGGCGCTCTCCCGGCACACCGTCCACAGGCGCTCGGCTACGCCGGTGACGAAGGCGGTGACCAGCAGGACGGCCGGCGCGTTGCCCGGGGTCCAGTCGATCCACAGGGGCGCGACGATCAGCAGTGCGGCGCGCACGCCGTCGGCGCCGACCATGGTCCAGCGGCGGTCGAGCGGGCCGTCCTGGGCGGTGAGGGTGGTCAGCGGGCCGAGGAGGACCGCGCCGAAGAGCAGTGTGGCGAGCACGCGGGCCGCGAAGACCGTCGCCACTGCGAACGCCACTCCCCGGTATCCACCGCCGAAGGCGCTCTGAGAGATCGCCGCCTGCAGGACCAGGACGACCAGGACGAGGAGTGCGAGGCTGTCGCCCACACCGCTCACCAGCTGTGCGCTCCACAGGCGCCGCAGCTGCGGTCGGCGCAGCAGGGAACGGACGGCGCGCTCGCGGGAGTCCGCGACCAGGGCGTCGTCCGGGGCTGTGGTGGGGGCCGTTGGCTGCTCGGCTCGCGTCATGCGTTCAGCCTATCCGCAGCCACCGACACCACACGTCGCCTGTCCTGGCATGCGCACGCCCCGACACCAAAGTGATGCCGGGCCGTTCACATCGCGAAGCCGAACACCGCCTCGACCCTCCCCGCCGGAAGCCGGCCCGGGCCCGCCCGAGCAGGCCGTCGGAGCTCCCTGCCGGAATCCCGGCAGGACCCGCGGAGCCGTCAGTCCTCCGAGCCGGGCGACGTCGCCTTGGACGCCGTGGCCTTCTTGGCGGTCGTCTTCTTCGCCGTGGTCTTCTTCGCGGCCGCGGTCGTCTTCTTGGCCGCCGTCTTCTTGGCCGCCGTCTTCTTCGCCGGAGCCGTCTTCTTGGCCGCCGCCTTCTTCGCGGTCTTCTTGGCGGGGCCCTTGGCGCGCTTCTCGGCGAGCAGCTCGAAGCCGCGCTCCGGGGTGATCGTTTCCACACTGTCACCCGAGCGCAGAGTCGCGTTGGTCTCGCCGTCGGTGACGTACGGGCCGAAGCGGCCGTCCTTGACCACGACCGGCTTGCCGGAGACCGGGTCCTCGCCCAGCTCCTTCAGCGGCGGCTTGGCGGCGGCCCGGCCACGCTGCTTCGGCTGGGCGTAGATCGCCAGCGCCTCCTCCAGCGTGATCGTGAAGAGCTGCTCCTCGGACTGCAGCGAGCGCGAGTCCGTGCCCTTCTTCAGATACGGGCCGTAGCGGCCGTTCTGCGCGGTGATCTCCTGGCCTTCGGCGTCGGTGCCGACGATCCGCGGCAGCGACATCAGCTTCAGGGCGTCGTCGAGCGTCACCGTGTCGAGCGCCATGGACTTGAACAGCGAGGCCGTACGCGGCTTGACCGCGTTCTTGCCGGTCTTCGGGGTGCCCTCGGGGAGCACCTCGGTGACGTACGGGCCGTAGCGGCCGGCCTTGGCGACGATCTGGTGGCCGGTGGCCGGGTCGGTGCCCAGCTCGAAGTCACCGCTGGGCTTGGCCAGCAGTTCCTCGGCCAGCTCGACGCTCAGCTCGTCCGGCGCCAGGTCGTCCGGGATGTCGGCGCGCTGGTGCTGCTCGGTGTCCTTCTCGCCGCGCTCGATGTAGGGGCCGTAGCGGCCGACGCGGAGCACGATGCCGTTGCCCACCGGGAACGACGACACCTCGCGCGCGTCGATCGCGCCCAGGTCGGTCACCAGCTCCTTGAGGCCGCCGAGGTGGTCCCCGTCGCCGTTGCCCGCCTCGGCCGCGCCGCCGTGGCCCGTGCCCTCACCGAAGTAGAACCGCTTCAGCCACGGCACGGCCTTGGCCTCGCCGGCCGCGATGCGGTCGAGGTCGTCCTCCATCTTGGCGGTGAAGTCGTAGTCGACGAGCCGCCCGAAGTGCTTCTCCAGGAGGTTGACCACGGCGAAGGACAGGAAGGACGGCACGAGGGCCGTGCCCTTCTTGAAGACGTAGCCGCGGTCGAGGATCGTGCCGATGATCGACGCGTACGTCGACGGGCGGCCGATCTCCCGCTCTTCCAGCTCCTTGACCAGCGAGGCCTCGGTGTAGCGGGCCGGGGGCTTGGTGGCGTGGCCGTCGACCGTGATCTCCTCGGCGGACAGCGCGTCGCCCTCGGCGACCTGCGGCAGCCGGCGCTCGCGGTCGTCCAGCTCGGCGTTCGGGTCGTCGGCACCCTCGACGTAGGCCTTCAGGAAGCCGTGGAAGGTGATCGTCTTGCCGGAGGCGCTGAACTCGACGTCCCGGCCGTCGGCGGCGGCGCCGCCGATCCGCACGGTCACGCTGTTGCCGGTCGCGTCCTTCATCTGGGAGGCGACGGTGCGCTTCCAGATGAGCTCGTACAGCTTGAACTGGTCGCCGGTCAGGCCGGTCTCGGCGGGCGTGCGGAAACGATCACCCGAGGGCCGGATCGCCTCGTGGGCCTCCTGCGCGTTCTTGACCTTGGCGGCGTACGTACGCGGCTGCGGCGGCAGGTAGTCGGCGCCGTAGAGCTGCGTGACCTGGGCGCGGGCGGCCGCGATGGCGGTGTCGCTCAGCGTCGTGGAGTCCGTACGCATGTACGTGATGTAGCCGTTCTCGTACAGCTTCTGCGCGACCTGCATGGTGGCCTTGGCGCCGAAGCCGAGCTTGCGGCTGGCCTCCTGCTGCAGCGTCGTCGTACGGAACGGGGCGTACGGCGAGCGGCGGTACGGCTTGGACTCGACGGACCGCACGGAGAAGCGGGTGTTCTCCAGGGCGGCGGCGAGGGCGCGGACGGTCGCCTCGTCGAGGTGGAGGGTGTTCTCGCTCTTGAGCCGGCCGACGGAGTCGAAGTCGCGGCCCTGCGCGATCCGCCTGCCGTCGACGGTCTGCAGGCGGGCGACCAGCGACGACGGGTCTGACGGGTCTCCCGCGCGGCCGGTCGCGAAGGTGCCCGTCAGGTCCCAGTACTCGGCGGAGCGAAAAGCGATGCGCTCGCGTTCCCGCTCGACGACGAGTCGCGTGGCGACGGACTGCACACGGCCGGCCGAGAGCCGGGGCATGACCTTCTTCCACAGCACCGGCGAGACCTCGTAGCCGTAGAGGCGGTCGAGGATGCGGCGGGTCTCCTGGGCGTCGACCAGCTTCTGGTTGAGCTGGCGCGGGTTGGCGACGGCCTCGCGGATCGCGTCCTTGGTGATCTCGTGGAACACCATCCGCTTGACCGGGATCTTCGGCTTGAGGACCTCCTGGAGGTGCCAGGCGATGGCCTCGCCCTCCCGGTCCTCATCGGTGGCGAGGAAGAGCTCGTCGGAGTCCTTCAGCAGGTCCTTGAGCTTCTTGACCTGCGCCTTCTTATCGGCGTTGACCACATAGATCGGCTGGAAGTCATGGTCGACGTCCACACCGAGACGGCGGACCTCGCCGGTGTACTTCTCGGGCACCTCCGCGGCGCCGTTGGGGAGGTCGCGGATGTGCCCGACGCTCGCTTCGACGACGTAGCCGGGGCCGAGGTAGCCCTTGATCGTCTTCGCCTTGGCAGGCGACTCGACGATGACGAGTCGGCGGCCGCCCTGTGCGGTCTCGCTGGTCGGGGACAACTTCGCTCTTCTCTCCGGTCGACGCTGGGGCCTCCCCAGGGCTTCTTCCCGGGGCCGCGGCGTACTGCTGGCACGTGTGACGCTGCGGAGTGTGACGGTACATCCCGCCCCCGTGTCAAACGGGAAAAGCCCGCAACGGCCACTCGAACGGTAACCCGACTACCGTCATTCCTGCCGCCCGGAGTACCGGGTACCCACTCGAGGCATGTCCGGAGCGTGACGCTCCCCTTACTCCCGCGGCACACGCGCGGCGGGGCGCCCGCCGACGTCAGAGGCGGCTCAGGCAGTACACACCGAGGGCCAGCGCGACCGTCCCGGCCACGCTCGCGAGGGCGGCCGATGCGAGCTGGTTCACACCGTGGGCGACCGGCTCGCGGCGCTTGAGGCGGGTGCCCGTCCAGGCCAGCAGGGCGCCTCCGAACAGGGCGAACACCGCTCCCGCGAAGATCGCCGGCCCGCTCTCCATCGCCCGCCCACCTCTTCCGTGCCGTCCGGCTCCGCCCGCGCCCGGAGACTGCCACGCACGGGAGACGGGCGGGCGACACCGGAGTGAACGGAGAACCTCCACGGAATCGAACCTCTGGTCGAATTGTGGCAATGAGAGCGCGACTTCCGTATTTTTCCGGCCGTTTTCCCGGCACCGGCGCGTCACGGCCCCCGCCACCGCCCCGCCCCGGCCCGTGCCACCGGCATACGACGATGATCCGGGCACGGCCACCGAGGCATCCGGGGACGGCTACGACCGCACGCGGACGCGGCGTACCTCAGGCGACCCAGTCGCCGTGACCCGCCGCGCACCGGCCAGCCGCCGTTGCCTCCCCCGGCCCGGCCCGCTCAGTTCGCCGGCTCCAGGAAGCCCTGCTCCACCAGGAGCCGGATCTGCGCGGGAGTCCGGTCTCGGAGCACCACCGGGTCCTCGCTCATGAGCTGGGCGATGGCGTCCAGGATGCGGCCCGCGCTCAGGGTGCCGTCGCACACGCCGGCGAAACCGGCACCGATCGTGTCCACCTTGGTGGCCCGGCGCATCCCGCGGTGCTGGCGCAGCACGACGTGCTCCGGGTCCTCGGCGCCGGGCAGCCCGACCTGCTCCTGGACCACCTCGGCGGCGAGCCTGAAGTGGCTGCCGAGCAGCGCCGCGTCGTCGTGCTCGCGGAGATAGTCGAGACGCTCGAAATGCGCCCGGATCGCGTCGCCGAGAGGCTGTTCGACCGGGTGCGGCCACTCCTCCACGGTGACGACGGGCTCGGCGGCAGCCGTCCTGCGCAGGGTGATCCAGCCGAAGCCGACCGCCTTGACCTTGCGCGCCTCGAACTCGTCGAGCCAGGCGTCGTACCGCGCCTGGTACTCCGCCGGATCCCCGCGGTGGTCACCGGCGTCCCTCAGCCACAGCTCGGCGTACTGCGTGACGTCCTGCACCTCGCGCTGCACGATCCAGGCATCGCACCCGCGCGGCACCCACGACCTGAGTCTGTCCTGCCAGTCCTCCCCCGCGACGTGCTGCCAGTTGGCCAGGAACTGCGCGAACCCGCCCTCGTTCAGCCGTTCCCCCGCCTGCTGAACGAGCGAGCGGCACAGATCGTCCCCGCCCATGCCACCGTCGCGGTACGTCAGCCGGGCACCGGGCGAGATGACGAAGGGCGGGTTGGACACGATCAGGTCGAACGACTCGTCGTCCCGGACCGGTTCGAACAGCGAACCCTCGCGCAGGTCGGCGGCGGGCGCCCCGGAGAGCGCGAGCGTGAGCGCGGTGATGTGCAGTGCGCGCGGGTTGAGGTCGGTCGCCGTCACGCGCGTGGCGTGCTGGGCGGCGTGCAGCGCCTGGATGCCGGACCCGGTGCCCAGGTCCAGGGCGGACGCGACCGGCGTACGGACCGTGATGCCGGCGAGGGTCGTGGAGGCGCCGCCGACGCCCAGGACGACACCCTCGTCGTGCTGCCCGATGCCGCCGGCCCCGCCGACCGCGCAGCCCAGGTCCGAGACGATGAACCAGTCCTCGCCGCCGGGGCCGCCGTACGGCCGTACGTCCACGGTGGCGGCCACCTCGTCGCCGCCCACGCGCGTGAGCCACCCGGCCTGGAGCGCCTCCTCGAGGGGCACAACGGCCGCCACGCGCGCGTACGGCACCGGTTGCTGGAGCAGGAACAGCCGTACGAGCGTCTCCAGCGGCGTGTCGCCGCGGGTCGCCCGGAGGGCGGGCACGGTCTCGCTGCGTGCCAGTGCCGCGTACGCGGGGGCGCCGAGCAGATCGAGCAGCCCGTCGGCGGTGAAGGACGCCCCGATCAGGGCGTCCCGCAGCCGGGCGGCGACATCGGGTCGGTCGGCGGAGGGCAGAGGGGAGGAGGTGGTGTCACTCACGCACCCCATTGTGGCCCGTGGCGGGCGACTCAGCTGGAGGCGGGCGACGGCGACCCGGAGGCCTTCGTGCATCCCGTCTGCTTGGTCACCGCCTGGTTGACGTCACCCTTCTCGAGGTTCTGCAGCGCGGTGATCGCGCCGTCGTACTGCGCCGACACCGCCTTCATCCGCTCGGACAGGTCCCCCAGACCGGAGGCGAACTTCGTCTGGTCCTTGGTGTCGAGCCCGTCCACCCGCTTCTTCAGGTCGGCATACGCCGCGGACAGGGCCGTGAGCTTCTTGACGGCGTCCTGCTGCTTCGCCGCGCCGCCGTCCACGCCGGGAGGCGCCCCCGCGTCGGAAAGGCTGGTCGCGCGCGCCTTGAAGCCGTCGGCCAGGTCCTGGAAGGCCTGGGAGTCGGTCTTCTGGACGTCCTTCGGCGGGCCGTCCTTGGTGACCTTCGCCAGCGCGTCGAAGGCGCCCGAGATCTTCGCCTGCTGCGCCGGCAGCGGGTCGCACACCGTCTTGGCCCAGGCCACGAGCTTGGGGTCGGGCCCCTTGTCGCCGCCGCTGCTGGTGCATCCCGACAGCGCCACCACCAGTACCGCACCGCCGGACAGTGCGGCCGCGAGCTTCTTGTTCACCGGATTGGTCCCTTCCATGGCTCTCGGCCCACGGACCCTACACGGCGGGCACACACCCCTCACTCCCCGAACGCCCCCTAAGCGCCCTTTGTGATTCTTTGCACCAAGAGAGAGAAGGCTCACCACGTGGGCGAGCCCACAGACGGCAGCGGGCGGGCGGCGCGTCAGCACGCGCCGCCCGCCCACCCGTTGAGCAGGGCCTCTCCGACAGGCCGGGAGTACGGCTACGAAACCACCGCCGTGTTCGCCGAGTTGGAGACCCGTTCGGTGCTCTCGTCGTCGCCGACGGCGATTCCGCGCCGCTTGGAGACGTACACGGCGGTGACGATCACCAGCAGCGCGAGGACCGCGATCAGGATCCGTACGCCCAGGCTCTTGTCGTTGCCGTAGGAGAACTTGATCACCGCGGGCGCGATGAGCAGCGAGACCAGGTTCATGACCTTGAGCAGCGGGTTGATCGCCGGTCCCGCGGTGTCCTTGAAGGGGTCGCCGACGGTGTCGCCGATCACCGTGGCGGCGTGGGCCTCGCTGCCCTTGCCGCCGTGGTGCCCGTCCTCCACCAGCTTCTTGGCGTTGTCCCAGGCACCGCCGGAGTTGGCCAGGAACACCGCCATCAGCGTGCCCGCGCCGATCGCGCCCGCGAGGTAGGAGCCGAGCGAGCCGACGCCGAGCGTGAAACCGACGAAGATCGGCGCCATGACGGCGAGCAGACCTGGTGTGGCCAGCTCCCGCAGGGCGTCCCTGGTGCAGATGTCGACGACCTTGCCGTACTCGGGCTTCTCGCTGTAGTCCATGATCCCGGGCCGCTCCCGGAACTGCCGCCGCACCTCGAACACCACCGAACCGGCCGACCGTGACACGGCGTTGATGGCGAGTCCGGAGAAGAGGAAGACGACGGCCGCGCCCGCGATGAGGCCGACCAGGTTGTTGGGCTGCGAGATGTCCAGGGACAGGCTCAGCGGCGCACCCGGCCCGGTGAGCTTCTCCCCCACGCCCTGCACGTTGGTGGTGATCGCGTCGCGGTACGACCCGAACAGCGCCGACGCGGCGAGGACGGCGGTGGCGATGGCGATGCCCTTGGTGATGGCCTTGGTGGTGTTGCCGACCGCGTCCAGGTTGGTGAGCACCTGGGCGCCCGCGCCCTCGACCTCGCCCGACATCTCGGCGATGCCCTGGGCGTTGTCGGAGACCGGACCGAAGGTGTCCATGGCGACGATCACCCCGACCGTGGTGAGCAGACCGGTGCCGGCCAGCGCGACCGCGAACAGCGCGAGCATGATCGACGTGCCGCCTAGCAGGAACGCGCCGTACACGCCGAGCCCGATGAGCAGCGCGGTGTAGACGGCCGACTCCAGGCCCAGCGAGATGCCGGACAGGACGACGGTGGCCGGGCCGGTGAGGGACGTCTTGCCGATGTCCCTGACCGGGCGGCGGCTGGTCTCGGTGAAGTAGCCGGTCAGCTGCTGGATGACGGCGGCGAGCAGGATGCCGATCGCCACCGCGACCAGGGCGAGGATCCGCGGGTCGCCGTCCTTGCCCCTGATCGCCGCGTCCGTCACGCCGCTGAGAGCGGAGTACTTCGAGGGCAGATAGACGAAGACCGCGATCGCGACGAGTGCGAGCGAGATCACCGCGGAGATGAAGAAGCCGCGGTTGATCGCGGTCATACCGCTGCGGTCGGCACGGCGTGGCGCGACCGCGAAGATGCCGATCATCGCCGTGACGACGCCGATCGCGGGCACCAGCAGCGGGAACGCCAGCCCCGAGTTGCCGAACGCGGCCTTGCCGAGGATCAGCGCGGCCACCAGGGTCACGGCGTACGACTCGAAGAGGTCGGCCGCCATGCCCGCGCAGTCTCCGACGTTGTCGCCCACGTTGTCGGCGATGGTCGCGGCATTGCGCGGGTCGTCCTCCGGAATGCCCTGTTCGACCTTGCCGACCAGGTCGGCGCCGACGTCGGCGGCCTTGGTGAAGATGCCGCCGCCCACACGCATGAACATCGCGATCAGGGCGGCACCGAGGCCGAAGCCCTCCAGCACCTTCGGAGCGTCGGCGGCGTACACCAGCACCACGCAGGAGGCGCCGAGCAGGCCGAGCCCCACCGTGAACATGCCGACGACGCCGCCCGTGCGAAATGCGATCTTCATCGCGGTGTGCGAGACGGTCGTGAGATCCTTTTCCGGTTCGCCTGGTGCCGGTGTGGCCTCCCGGGCCGCCGCGGCGACCCGCACATTGCTGCGCACGGCGAGCCACATGCCGATATAGCCGGTGGCCGCCGAGAACGCCGCACCGATCAGGAAGAACACCGATCGTCCGGCACGCTGATTCCAGTCGTCCGCGGGCAGCAGCATGAGCAGGAAGAAGACGACGACTGCGAATACGCCGAGCGTGCGCAGCTGCCGGGCGAGATACGCCTTCGCACCTTCCTGGACCGCCTCGGCGATCCGTTTCATGCTGTCGGTGCCCTCGCCCGCGGCCAGTACCTGGCG
Organism: Streptomyces sp. NPDC048191; assembly: GCF_040652655.1. Classification (NCBI taxonomy): domain Bacteria; kingdom Bacillati; phylum Actinomycetota; class Actinomycetes; order Kitasatosporales; family Streptomycetaceae; genus Streptomyces; species Streptomyces sp. NPDC048191. Next base: position 593,722 of record NZ_JBEZMO010000001.1, on the reverse strand, counting down.
CACCAGGATCCCCGCGACCACCAAGGCGGCCAGGGCGACCGCGGCGATGACGACCACGATGATCCGGTTGTGTTCGGTCAGGACCGCGGCTGCTAGGGATGTGGGGTGACCCGACTGAGGGATGGAAAGCCCCGCCATTCGTCCTCCTTGACGCTTGGGCTGAGCTCAAGATGTGGACGGATTCTAGGTACCCCGGAGTGATCTCAACAGAGCGCGGTAAACGGAATTAGCCTAACCGGCTCATCAGCAAATGATCGAGATCGCGACAGGTGACCCGAATGGAGTAATGCCCTCGAACCATTGACGCCTGATTAACCGCTTGATCCAATCATCGGGACATTGATCGTGAATTCCTTCACGAATTCGGGAGGCCGCCTCTCCGGCCAGGAAAAACAACGAGGGCCCTGCTCGGCAGGGCCCTCGTGAAGTGGTGTGTCGCGTCAGACCAGCGCCGGGGCGGGGGGTGTGGTCGGCCAGGTCATGCGGATCAGACCGCCGTCCTGTCCGGTGGTCACGTGGACGTCGTCGACGAGGCCGCTGATGACCGCGAGGCCCATCTCGTCCTCCTCGACCTCCGCATCACCGTCCTGCGCCCCGGGCGTGTCGCCCGGGGTGGCGTGCGGCGCCTCGTCGCCGACCTCGATGGAGAACTGTTTCTCCTCCTCGATCAGCGCCACCTTCACCGGCGCGCTGATGCCGCTGTTCTGATGCAGTCCGACGGCACGGGAGCAGGCCTCGCCGACGGCGAGCCGGACCTCGTCCAGGACGGCCTCGTCCACTCCGGCCCTGCGTGCCACCGCGGCCGCCACCAGCCGGGCGGTCCGGACGTGCTCGGGCAGCGCGCTGAAGCGGAGTTCGACGGTGGCCATGCATCCCCCTAGCGACTACGGGCGTGCGGACGGGGGCGGGGCCGCCGAGCGCCCGCACCCCCTGGTGTGCTTCTGTGCCCCGGGCCGCTTCAGGGCCCGGGACGGAACCGGTCGGCACGCCGGCCACGAACGCAACGGGCCGGACGTCACCGGCCGACGTCCGGGCTCCGAGGAGCCCGGCGCCGGTGACCGGTCCAGGGTCAGTCGGTGGCCGCCACCGCTTCCTCGACCGAGGTGTGGATCGGGAACACCTTGGTGAGGCCGGTGATACGGAAGATCTTGAGAATGCGCTCCTGGTTGCAGACCAGGCGCAGCGAGCCCTCATGGGCACGCACTCGCTTCAGACCGCCGACCAGCACGCCGAGCCCGGTGGAGTCGAGGAAGTCCACGCCCTCCATGTCGACGACGAGGTGGAAATTCCCGTCGTTCACCAGCTCGACCAGCTGCTCGCGCAGCTTGGGCGCGGTGTATACATCGATTTCGCCACCGACCTCGACGACCGTACGATCGCCGACGGTACGGGTCGACAGGGACAGGTCCACGGATCCTCCAGCACCTTGCTATCGAGCGGTCGCCCCTTAAGGACACCTCGGCTTGCGGCCCCCGGGACGCATCGCCAGCCGCGATGGCATTCAATCACTTACTGGCAGGCGTGCACGACGCCTTGACTCCATTGTCCGTCACGCCAGTGACACACTCGGTGCCGATGGCCAAGAATCACCGATCCGATCGATCCCCGGCGAACCCGGCGTCGCGCCCGTCTCCGGGCGCGGTTCTGGACCGGCTCGCCTCCGGGCCGAGCCGGTCTGCGCGCATCACTCATACGGAGCACTTGCCCCCGCGCGCGGGCCGCCATGCCGTCTGGCCTGACCGAATCCGGGCCGAGGTGATCGCGGCCGTCCAGGCGTGCGGCATCGAACACCCCTGGGCGCACCAGGCGCTGGCCGCCGAGCACGCCCTGGACGGCGACTCGGTGGTCGTCGCCACCGGCACCGCCTCCGGCAAGTCCCTGGCGTACCTCGTGCCCGTCCTGTCCACCCTCCTGGACGGCGCCGACGCCCCGAACGGCCGTGGGGCCACCGCGCTGTACCTGGCCCCCACCAAGGCGCTCGCGGCGGATCAGTGCCGGTCGGTGAAGGAACTTTCACAACCCCTCGGCACCGCCGTGCGCCCGGCCGTGTACGACGGCGACACCCCGTTCGAGGAACGGGAGTGGATCCGCCAGTACGGCAACTACGTCCTGACCAACCCCGACATGCTGCACCGCGGGATACTCCCCTCCCACCCGCGCTGGTCCTCCTTCCTGAAGTCGCTCAAGTACGTCGTCATCGACGAATGCCACACCTACCGCGGCGTCTTCGGCTCGCACGTCGCCCAGGTGCTGCGCCGACTGCGCCGGCTGTGCGCACGCTACGGCGCCTCGCCCGTCTTCCTGCTGGCCTCGGCGACCGCCGCCGAGCCCGCCGTCGCCGCCCGCCGGCTGACCGGCCTGCCGGTGACCGAGGTCGCCGACGACGCCTCCCCGCGCGGCGAGCTCGTCTTCGCCCTCTGGGAGCCCCCGCTCACCGAACTGCACGGCGAGAAGGGCGCCCCGGTACGGCGCACCGCCACCGCCGAGACCGCCGACCTGCTGACCGACCTCACCGTGCAGGGCGTGCGCTCGGTCGCCTTCGTACGGTCCCGGCGCGGCGCCGAGCTGATCTCGGTGATCGCCCAGGAGAGACTCGCCGAGGTCGACCGCTCCCTGGTCCGGCGGGTCGCGGCCTACCGAGGCGGCTACCTCCCCGAGGAGCGCCGCGCCCTGGAACGCGCCCTGCACTCCGGCGAACTCCTCGGGCTGGCCGCCACCACGGCCCTGGAGCTGGGTGTGGACGTCTCCGGCCTGGACGCCGTGGTCATCTCCGGCTACCCGGGCACGCGCGCGTCCCTGTGGCAGCAGGCGGGCCGTGCGGGCCGTTCCGGCCAGGGCGCGCTCGCCGTGCTGGTGGCCCGCGACGACCCGCTGGACACCTTCCTGGTCCACCATCCGGAGGCCCTGTTCGACCAACCGGTGGAATCGACCGTCCTCGACCCCGACAATCCCTACGTCCTCGCCCCGCACCTGTGCGCCGCCGCCGCCGAGATCCCGCTGACCGAGGAGGACCTGGACCTCTTCGGCCCCGCCTCCGCGGAGGTGCTGCCGCAGCTGGAGGCCGCGAAGCTGCTCCGCCGGCGGACAAAGGCCTGGCACTGGACGCGCCGGGAGCGGGCCGCCGACCTGACCGACATCCGCGGCGCGGGCGGGAGCCCGGTGCAGGTCGTCGAGTCCGGCACCGGCCGCCTGCTCGGCACGGTCGACGCGGGCGCCGCGCACTCCGCGGTCCACGAGGGTGCGGTCCACCTCCACCAGGGCCGCACCTACCTGGTGCGCACCCTCGACCTGGAGGACTCGGTCGCCCTGGTCGAGCAGGCCGACCCGCCGTACTCGACGGTCGCCCGCGACACCACCTCCATCTCCATCCTGGAGACCGACACCGAGATCCCCTGGGGTGCCGGCCGCCTCTGCTACGGCTCGGTCGAAGTCACCAACCAGGTAGTCTCCTACCTCCGCAGACGCCTCATCACCGGCGAAGTGCTCGGCGAGACCAAACTCGACCTCCCTCCTCGTACGCTGCGCACACGCGCGGTGTGGTGGACGGTCACCGACGACCAGCTGGACGAGGCCCGGATCAACCCGGAGATCCTCGGCGGCTCCCTGCACGCCGCCGAACACGCCTCGATCGGCCTGCTGCCCCTGTTCGCGACCTGCGACCGCTGGGACATCGGCGGCGTCTCGATCCCGCTGCACCCGGACACCCTGCTGCCGACGGTCTTCGTGTACGACGGCCACCCGGGCGGAGCGGGCTTCGCCGAGCGCGCCTTCCGCACCGCCCGCGCCTGGCTCACCGCCACCCGCGAGGCCATCGCCTCCTGCGAGTGCGAGGCCGGCTGCCCGTCCTGCATCCAGTCCCCCAAGTGCGGCAACGGCAACGACCCGCTGCACAAGAGGGGCGCGGTACGGCTCCTCACGGTGCTGTTGCGGGGAGCGCCGGAGGAGGACCCGGGGGAACAGGGCCAACAGCCGGCCGAGGGGGCCGCTCGGGGGCGGACGCCGCACGCTTGAGAGCGCCCGGCACCGGTTCGTCCCGTCTCACTCGGCCGGCACCGGCCCGGCATCTCGTGGCACCGGTCCCGCCGGCTCTGCGTCCTCGGACCCCGGTCTCCCCGGCCCACTGTCCCGTGGCACGGGTCCCGCCGGCCCACTGTCCCGTGGCACGGGTCCCGCCGGCCCGGCATCCTCCGGCACCGGTCCCGCCGGTCCCGCTCTGGCCCTGGCCTCCGCCGCGAACGGTCCTCTTCCCGAGGCGCCCGTCACGTCCGAGGTCTCGCCGACGAGCGTGCACCGGACCAGCCGTACCCCCTGGGCCGCGGCGACCCGCCCGGCCCGCGCGCAGGCCGCCGCGCCGCCCTCGGTCCAGTGGGCCGCCGCCGCGAGCGCCGCCAGATCCGCGCCACCCGCCGCCCGGTGCCGGACCACGACGGCCTGTCCGAGCGCGAGGACGGCGCCGAACACCGCACAGAGCACGGCGATCGCCCCCAGACTCCACACGGTGGCCGACCCCCGGTCGGAGTGCGGCCCAACCCGCGCCCCACCTCCCTTCATGGTCCCGTCTCCCCCGCCCCGGTCGTCTCCTCGGCCGGCGCGACGGCTTCCTCCCGCACCTCGAACGGCAACCCGCTCAGCACCGGCGGTCTGGCCACCACCGTCACCCGGACCCGGTCGCCCTCGCGCCCGACCGTCACCCGCGCCCCGCGGGGCGCCGCCTCCCGGGTCACCGTCACCACCGCGTCGGCCGGGTCCTGACGGGCGGCGGCCCGGGCGCCGATGCGGGCGGCGTCCACGCACTGGATCTGTGCGGCCACCGCGAGCAGCCCCCAGACCAGCGCCATCGTGAACGCCACCAGCACACACAGCACCACGGCCGCCTCCGCGGTCACGAACCCCCGGTCCGCGCCTCGCTCACATCCGCGCACTGAGGGCCTTCTTCACGATGGCCTGCAGTTCCGCCCGCACCTGGCCGCTGGTGACGACCTCGTAGAGCAGCAACGCGAACCCGACCGCCGCGATGATGCCCATCGCGTATTCGGACGTCACCATTCCGGCGTCCCCGCGGCGCGTCCCGCGCAGCCGTACCGTCACTTCCTTGATCTTCCCGAGCATTCCAACCCCCGTGGGATTCATGTGCTTTGCGGTTCTCCGCTTCTTGCGGTCCTCCGCGACTACTTGGGCGACTGTTTGGACTCGTTCGTTCTGGTACGCCTCACCTGCCTCCCCTCATCCCGCCGGCGAGTCCGAGCACGACGGGCAGCACACCGACCGCGATGAAGGCGGGCAGGAAGCACAGGCCCACCGGAGCGGAGATCAGTACGGCCGCACGCCGGGCCCGGGCCGTCGCGGTGCGGGTCCACTGCGCGCGTGCGTCGGAGGCGAGACGGGCGGCCGGGCCGGCCGCCGGAAGCCCGGACTCGTCGGCCCGCTCCAGCAGCCGCGCCAGCGCTCCGGCGCCGGGCAGCCCGGCCAACAGCCGCCAGGCATCCCCCGGTTCACCACCGAGCCGGACCTCCGCCGCGCCCCGCGCCAGTGCCTCCCCGACCGGTCCGCCGAGGGCCTCGCCCACCGCCTGGGCGGCGATCACCGGGCTTGCGCCCGCCGCGATGCACGCGGCCAGCAGGTCGGCGGCGAGCGGGAGTTGGCGTACGGCTGCCGAGGTGTCGACCGGCTCCGCTCTTCCGGCCGCCATCTGCCGACCGCGCCACCGCCAGAGCACGACTCCGGCCACCAGCCCCAGCACGGCCCCGCTCAGGCCACCGAGCAGGACCCACGTGCCGCACACCGCCCCGGCCGGCGGCAGCCAGCGCCGCACCAGTCCCGCCGAGGCGAACCCCGGCCGGGACAGCGGCGGTTCCAGACCCAGCAGCTCCGCCACTCGTCGGCGCGCCCGACGCCGCCGGATCAGATCCAACCGCCCGACCACCCAGCCGAGGACCAGAGCCACGACCCCGGCCATCCCCAGCCTGTGGACAACTTCCCCACTCATGCCGCCCGCTCTCCTCACACGTCCCGAACCCCGCACCACGTCACGCGCACCGCCCCGAAACCACCCCTTCGGACCGCGCACCGCCCGAACCACTCCCTCCGACCCTGGACCCCGCACCGCCTCCGCCCACTCCCTCCGACCCCGGACCACCCACCGCCTCCGCCCACTTCCTCCGCTCCCGGACCCCGCACCCCCAGCCCCCTCCGACCCCGACCCAGGCACCGCCTCGCGCCCACCTGCCTCGCCCGCTCACACCACCCCCGCTCCCCGCACGATCCGCACCGCCCACCACAACCCCGCCGCCTCGAACACCGACCCGGCCGCCAGGCAGCCGAGGCCGGCGCCGGTGTGGAGCAGCACATGGAGCGGGTCCGCGCCCATGGCCGAGCCGAGGAGGAGGCCGAGGGCGGGCAGCACGGCGAGGAGCACGGTGGTCGCCCGGGCGCCCGCCAACTGGGCGCGGAGATCCGCGTGTTGGTCCCGCTCGGTGCGCAGGGCCGCGTCCAGCCGGTCCAGGCCCGCCGCGAGTCCGGCGCCCTGGTCCACCGCCACCCGCCAGCAGGCGGCCAGCCCGAGCAGGCCCTCGGCGCCCGGTTGCCGGGCCGCCGCGGCGAGTGCGCCGGGCACGTCTCCACCGAACCGCGCCGCCGCGACCACGGCCGCCTGTGCCTCGCCGAGCCCGCCGGAGTCCCGCGCCGCCCGCAGCAGCGCCTCGCCCGGCTGTCGTCCGGCGCGCACCTCCCCGGCGAGCATTCCGCACAGGGCGATCACCGCGTCCGCCCGCCGCTCCCGGACGAGCCGGGCCTGACGGGCCAGCCGTACCCGGCGCAGCACCGGCACCCCGGCCGCCCCCGCGACGACAGGAAGCACCGAGGTCCCCAGCAGCCCGAGGAGCAGGCCGGCCGCGAGCGCCCACCATTCGGCACGCAACCGGCCGCACAGCCTTCGCAGCTCCGCGAGGCCCTGGTCCCAGGAGGGCGGGCCCGTCGTCACCACTGCGCCGCCCGCGAGCAGCAGCCGCGCCCGCCGCATGCCGTAGTGCCGCCCGCCCAGCAGCCAGACCAGCGCGCCGAAGCAGATCAGTGCGGCGCCCATGGTCGTCTCACCGTGCACGCCCCACACCCCTCTCCGAGGCCGCTCCGGCGTCCAGGAGCCGCTCCAGCCGCTCCCAGCCCCGCTCGCGCACGAAGGCGTGCTCGCCCCAGCGCAGGGCTGGCACCGTCCGCACCAGCCCCGTGGCGTCCCGCTCCAGTACGTGCACCTCGGCGATCCGGCGCCGCCCGGACCGGTCCCGTACGAGGTGCACGACCACGGAGAGCGCGGCCGCCAACTGGCTGTGCAGCGCGGCCCGGTCGAGCCCGGCGGCCGTGGCCAGGGCCTCCAGGCGGGCGGGTACGTCCCCGGCTGCGTTGGCGTGGACCGTGCAACAGCCGCCCTCGTGCCCGGTGTTGAGGGCCGCGAGCAGGTGTACGACCTCGGGTCCGCGGACCTCGCCGACGACCAGCCGGTCGGGCCGCATGCGCAGCGCCTGCCGGACGAGGTCATCCAGGGTGACCAGGCCGGCGCCCTCCTGGTTGGCGGGCCGGGTCTCCAGCCGGACGACGTGCGGGTGGTCCGGCCGCAGCTCGGCCGAGTCCTCGGCGAGCACGATCCGCTCGCCCTGCCCGACCAGCCCCAGCAGGGCGCTGAGCAGGGTCGTCTTGCCGCTTCCGGTACCGCCGCTGACGAGGAAGGACAGCCGGGCCGCGAGCAGCGCCCGCAGGATCCGGTCACCACCGGGCGGCACCGTGCCGGCCTCGACCAGTTCCTCCAGCGTGAACGCCCGGGGGCGTACGACCCTCAGGGCCAGGCAGGTGCAGCCGACGGCGACCGGGGGCAGCACCGCGTGCAACCGGGTGCCGTCGGGCAGCCGGGCGTCCGCCCACGGCCGGGCGTCGTCCAGCCGGCGTCCGGCCACGGCGGCCAGCCGCTGCGCGAGGCGTCGTACGGCCGCCGCGTCGGGGAAGGTCACCGGGGTCAGCTCCAGGCCGCCACCGCGGTCCACCCACACCCGGTCCGGGGCGGAGACGAGGACGTCGGTGACGAGCGGGTCGGCGAGCAGCGGTTCCAGGGGGCCGGTGCCGACGAGTTCGGACCTCAGCTGCCGGGCCGTGCCGAGGACTTCGGCGTCGCCGAGCACCCGGCCCTGTTCCCGCAGGGCCTGGGCCACGCGCGCCGGGGTGGGTTCGGCGCCGCTCTCGGCCAGTCGGCGCCGGACGCCGTCGAGCAGGGCCGCGCCGTCCGCGCGATCGAGTCCGGTCAGGCTCATCGGGTGCCTCCGGCCTCGACCAGCGCCCGCTCCCAGAAGTTCGCGCAGAAACGGGCCAGCGGGCCGCGTCCGTTCGCGCCAGGGGGTTTGACGCCGCCCTGCGGGCGCAGCAGCGGCGTCTCGACCGGCACCTCCCCGGCCAGCGGCAGGGCGAGCAGGCGGGCCACCTCCTGGTCGTCCAGGCCCGGCGCGTACGGCCCGCGTACCGCCACGCGCAGGTCGCGCACGACCATGCCGACGGCGGAGGCCACCCGTCCGGCGGCCGCGACGGCGCGCAGTTCGGCGGGGACGACGAGCAGGGCCAGGTCGAGCTGGGCGAGGGCTTCGGCGACCCCGTCGTCGAGCCGGCGGGGCAGGTCCACCACGACCGCGCCGCCGCGCCGCCGGGCGGCGGCGAGCACCGCGCGCACCGCCTGCGGCGGGATGGCGACACAGTCGCCGCGGTCCCAGCTCAGCACTCGAAGGGAGTGCAGTTCGGGCAGTGACTCCTCCAGGGCTCCGCCGCCGACCCGTCCGCGGGAGGCGGCGAAGGCGGGCCAGCGCAGTCCGTCGGCGCTCTCACCGCCGAGGAGTACGTCGAGTCCGCCGCCGAGGGGATCCGCGTCCACGAGGAGGGTGCGCACTCCGTCGCGCGCGGAGGTGACGGCGAGGGCGCACGCGAGCGTGGAGGCGCCCGCCCCGCCCCGGCCGCCGATCACCCCGACGGTGAGGGCCGGGCGGCCGACGCCCTCGGCGACGTCGGCGATCCGGTCGACGAGCCACTGCTCCCCGTCGGGAAGCATCAGGACGTGGTCGGCGCCGATCTCGACGGCGCGTTTCCACACCCCCGAGTCGTCCTGGTCGCGGCCGACCAGTACCACTCCCCGCCTGCGCGTGGCCCCGCCGACCCGGCGGGCGGCGTCGTCGCCGACCAGCACCAGCGGGGCCGTTTCCCAGCCGTCGCCGTGTTCCGGTACGCCGTGGTGGACCTCGGGTGTGGCGCCGGCGGCCGCGCACAGGCGCAGCAGGTCGTCCAGGAGTCCGGCGTCCTCGGTGACGATGAGCGGCCGGCCGGGCCGGCCGGAGGTGCCGGGCGGCGGGTCGTGGGTGACGGTTCCGGTCACGAGTGTTCCCCCTTCGCTGCATGGGCCGCGCAGCCTCTGCGGCCACGCGATTCCCAAAGGTGTGAAGAACCGGCAAGCGGCCCCCCATATGAGCTGCCGGCGGAAACCGGCCATACGCGCCCCGGCAATCGGAACCGGCCATGAACTCGCCACGGCCGGAGCGCGCTGGAATCACGGTGCAGCGATCCTCGAAATCATGTGGATCTTGGTGGAAAACTGTGGACAACTCGGAGGCTGTGAATATCGCCGTCACCCATACCGGTGACCTCTGTACCGATCCCTGTGCGACTTCCACAGAGCAGCGCGACGATTACCCGGAGTAACGAATCATGGACGTGCGTGAGCGGCGGCCGCGGCGGCGCCAGGCCGGCCTCAGGGCCGCACGAAGAAAGGGGAGAAACGGAGAAAACCCACCCGGACATGCGACGACCCCCGCCGGGGGGGAGAGCGGGGGTCGTCCCCACGGCCGACTCGGGGGGGGAGGAGTCGGGCCGGGTTAGCACGGTCGCGAACGATCCGTGACTTCCATGGTGTACCCGAGAGCCCTCTCAGGCAAACCCACGCGCCCCACCTTACGCCGAATGGTGGGCGCCTATGCTCAGGGGCGTGGAAAACCACTCCTTGCCCCGCGCAGCCGCCTTCTTTGACCTGGACAAGACGGTCATTGCGAAGTCGAGCACGCTCACCTTCAGCAAGTCCTTCTACCAAGGCGGACTGATCAACCGCAGGGCCGCGTTGCGCACCGCATATGCCCAGTTCGTCTTCCTGGTCGGCGGCCTGGATCACGACCAGATGGAGCGCATGCGCGAGTACCTGTCCACCCTGTGCCGCGGCTGGAACGTGCAGCACGTGCGGGAGATCGTCGCCGAAACCCTGCACGACCTCATCGACCCGATCATCTACGACGAGGCCGCCTCCCTCATCGAGGACCACCACACGGCCGGACGGGACGTGGTGATCGTGTCGACCTCGGGCGCCGAGGTGGTCGAGCCCGTCGGCGAACTGCTCGGCGCGGACCGGGTGGTGGCGACGCGGATGGTCGTGGGCGAGGACGGCTGCTTCACCGGGGAGGTGGAGTACTACGCGTACGGACCGACCAAGGCCGAGGCGATCCGGGAACTGGCCGCGTCCGAGGGCTACGACCTCGACCGCTGCTACGCCTACAGCGACTCGGCGACCGATCTGCCGATGCTCCAGGCGGTCGGGTACCCGCACGCGGTGAACCCGGACCGCGCGCTGCGCCGCGAGGCACTCGCGCGGGGGTGGCCGGTTCTGGAGTTCCGCCGGCCGGTCCCGCTGAAGAAGCGGCTGCCGACGCTCTCCGTCCCGCCGCGGCCCGCACTGGTCGCGGCGGCGGCCATAGGAGCGGCGGCCGCGACCGCCGGCCTCGTCTGGTACGCCAACCGGCGCCGGAGTACCGCCTGACGCCGGAGCACCACCCGACCGGCGCCCGTTTCACCCGGTTTTGAGCCTGAAAGTAAAGAACTGCAGGCGGGGGTTCCGCTTCCTTCGGGCTCGCGGTACAAAGGCTTTAGGCCCGCGAGACCAAGGGACATCCGAGAGGATCACCTACCACTACGCAGTTGGCCCCACGGACCACGCATGGACACTGGGCACCCACGCGACGTCGACCCGTCGATTACGGGCCAGCCGCACCAGGTGACGGGCAAAGTCCCCGACCTGATGGGCAGATATCGAGGACGCTTGGTAACTCGGTGAACATGCCAGCGGCGGTACGAACACTCGTACCGCCGCATCCCATGTCCGGGGCGGCTCCCCGCCGGCCCCTCAGGCCGCGCCGCGCTGCAGCGCCTCACACACGGCCGTCGACTCGCGCGCACCCAGTTCGATCGCCCTGCCACAGTGCGCGATCCAGGCCGCCATGCCCTCGGGGGTGCCCGAGACGTACCCCTCCAGCGCCGCCAGATAGGAGGCTCGGCCCAGCTCGGCGTGACCGACCTCGGCCGGGCAGACCGCCTTGGGGTCCAGGCCGCTGCCGATCAGGACGATCCGCTCGGCCGTACGCGCCACCAGGCCGTTGTGCGACACGAAGGGGCGCAGGGCGAGCAGCTCGCCGTGCACCACCGCGGCCGTGACCAGCGCGGGCGCGGACGTCCCGGCGATGATCAGGTCCGCGAGCCCCTCCAGCCGGCCGGAGACCTCCGCCGCGTCCGGCAGCGGCAGCTCGATCAGCGGCTCCTGGACCGGCTCGCCGGCCTGGCGCGGCCTGCCCACCTCGTCGCCCTTGCTCGCCGCGGCCACCAGGTGCAGCCGGGCCAGCACCCTCAGGGGGGACTGCCGCCAGATGGACAGCAGCTGCCCCGCCTCCGCCGACAGCCTGAGGGCCGCACCCATGACGCGCGCCTCGTCGTCGCCGCCGAAGTCGGTGCGCCGCCGCACCTCCTCCAGGGCCCAGTCGGCGCCAGACAGCGCGGCGGAGCCCCGGGCACCGCGCAGGGCCGCCTCGGAGGTGATCTCGGTGCTGCGGCGCCGCATGATGCGGTGCCCGTAGACCCGGTCCACGGCCTTGCGCACGGACTCCACGGAGTCGGCCACGCCGGGCAGCGAGCCCAGGGCCGCGAGCGGGTCGGCGTTCGCGCCTGTCGTACTCATGAGTACGACACTACGCACCCCACCGGCCGACCCCTCGAAGGAGTGGTCTTCTTCACTCCCCCTGCCACATACAGCTATCACCTGACTACTCTTGGTGAACATGAAAATTGCTTTCGTCGGGAAGGGTGGCAGCGGCAAGACCACGCTCTCCTCCCTCTTCATCCGCCACCTCGCGGCCGCCGGTGCCCCGGTGGTCGCCATCGACGCGGACATCAACCAGCACCTGGGGCCCGCCCTAGGCCTCGACGAGGCGGAGGGCGCCGCACTGCCCGCCATGGGCGAACGGCTGCCGCTGATCAAGGACTACCTGCGCGGCACCAACCCGCGCATCCACTCCGCCGCCACCATGATCAAGACGACCCCGCCCGGCGAGGGCTCGCGGCTGGTCCGGGTGCGGGAGCCGAATCCGGTCTACGACGCCTGCGCGCGACCGGTGGAACTCGACGGCGGTGCCGTCCGTTTGATGGTCACCGGGCCCTTCACGGACGCCGACCTCGGGGTCGCCTGCTACCACTCCAAGACGGGAGCGGTGGAGCTGTTCCTGAACCACCTCGTCGACGGTCCCGACGAGTACGTCGTGGTCGACATGACGGCGGGTTCGGACTCCTTCGCCTCCGGCATGTTCACCCGCTTCGACATGACGTTCCTCGTCGCCGAGCCGACCCGGAAGGGGGTCTCCGTCTATCGCCAGTACAAGGAGTACGCCCGCGACTTCGGCGTCGCCCTCAAGGTCGTCGGCAACAAGATCCAGGAACAGGACGACATCGACTTCCTGCGCGCGGAGGTCGGAGACGACCTGCTCGTCACCGTCGGGCGCTCGGACTGGGTGCGCGCCATGGAGAAGGGCCGGCCGCCCCGGTTCGATCTCCTGGAGAAGGCCAACGCCCGCGCCCTGCAGACCCTGAGGACCGCCGCCGACGCCACGTACGAGCTGCGGGACTGGGAGCGCTACACCCGCCAGATGGTGCACTTTCACCTCAAGAACGCCGAGGCGTGGGGCAACGAGCGCACCGGGGCCGACCTGGCCGCGCAGGTCGACCCCGCCTTCGTGCTCGGCGAAGGCGTCGGCGCGGGCGTGACCACTCCCGCGTGACGCCCGTGTGACAACTCCCGCGAGACGGCTACTGCTTGATCGCCGGTGCCCCGGGCACGCCCTTCGGCGCCGGGGCCGGCCGGCCGGAGAGGAAGGACGCCCAGCCCTGCCTGGGGGCCTCGCCCACCTCCAGGGTGCGCAGCTTCGCCAGGACCTTCGGATCCTGGGCGTCCAGCCAGTCGACGAGCTGGTGGAAGGAGACGCAGCGCACGTCCGGCTTGTTGCACACCTCCTTCACCGTGTCCTCGACGGCGCGCATGTAGGTGCCGCCGTTCCAGGACTCGAAATGGTTGCCGATGACCAGCGGAGCGCGGTTGCCGTCGTAGGCCCGGTAGAACCCCTTGATCAGGCCGTCGCGCATCTGGTCGCCCCAGTAGTCGAACTTGTCCGGGTCGCCCTGGGTCTTGGTGCCGGACTGGTTGACCATGAAGTTGTAGTCCATGGTCAACTGCTCGAAGGTGTGCCCGGGGAAGGGCACCAGCTGCATCGACAGATCCCACAGGCCGTTCTTCCTCTTGGGCCAGACCTGGTTGTCGACCCCGCTGGAGTCATAGCGGAAGCCCAGCTGCCGGGCTGCCTTCATGAAGTTCTTCTGGCCCTCTAGGCAGGGAGTGCGGGCGCCGATCAGCTCCTTGTCGTAGTCGAAGGGCAGCGGAGCGGCGTTCGTCATCCCGGTGTTGGTCTTCCAGGTCTTCACGAACTGCTTGGCCTGGGCGATCTCGCTCTTCCACTCGTTCACCGACCAGGTGCCGACCCCGCCGTCGGGTCCGCAGAAGTGGCCGTTGAAGTGGGTGCCGATCTCGTTGCCCTCCAGCCAGGCGAGCCGCGCCTGCTTGATGGTGTCGGCGATCCCCTTCTCGTCGTTGAAGCCGATGTCGGAACTGCCGGGCGCGTGCTGCGGCGGCTTGTACAGGTCGCGCTTGTCCTTCGGGAGCGTGTACACACCGCTGAGGAAGTACGTCATGGTCGCGTGGTTCTCCTTGGCGACCTGACGGAAGTGCGAGAAGAGCTTCTGCCTGTCCTCGCCCGCGCCGTCCCAGGAGAACACCACGAACTGCGGCGGCTTCTGACCGGGCTCGAGTCTCTCGGGTCTGGGCAGATGGGGCTGCGCGCCGGTGTACGCGGTGGATCCGTCGCCGATCAGCCGGAACACACTGCCCGGCGCAGGGGCACCCTTCTTCGGGCCGGGCGCCGCTGCTTGCTTCGAACCGTGGGAGCCGGTCGTGCAACCGGCGAGCGACGAGGCACAGGCCGCGGCGACCACGACACCGACGGCGATCCTCTGGGTGGCGGTCATGTTCCGCCCACCTTCTTCCTTCTCTCAGGCAAACGCTGACGAGGGCCGATTTCTGGTGACCTGCCGGGCTTGAACCGACAGCGCCGCCAAGGTCGCACGGGACCGAGAAGGAATTAGTACGACAAGCCGATCAAATGATCAGTTCCCTCATATGAGCGATCGACTGAGGCATTTGCTCCGAAAAGCCATGCATTGTCTTTACTCTTCATTACGTTTCCTTTACTGGCGTTGGTCCATCCCGCCCAGTCCGACCGAGCCACCCCCGGAGGAGACGGGACCATGTCAACCTGCGCGCCCCCGGACACCCCGCACCCGCCCCCGCACGGCCCGCCACGGGACCGGAGAAGCCGCTTCCGGCCCGCGGGCGCCGACCTGTCGGCGGCCGTCGCCGTCTTCCTGATCGCCCTGCCCCTGTCCCTGGGAATCGCCCTGGCCACCGGCGCCCCGCTCCAGGCCGGACTCGTCGCCGCCGCCGTGGGCGGCCTCGTCGCCGGCCGGCTCGGCGGCTGCCCGCTCCAGGTCAGCGGCCCCGCCGCCGGACTCACCGTGGTCACCGCCGATCTGATCCACCGCTACGGCTGGCGCGCGACCTGCGGCATCACCGTGCTGGCCGGAGCCGCCCAACTCGGCCTCGGCTGCGTGCGGGTGGCGCGCGGGGCGCTCGCGGTCAGCCCGGCCGTGGTGCACGGCATGCTCGCCGGGATCGGCATCACCATCGCCGTCGCCCAGCTGCACATCGTCCTCGGCGGCAGCCCGGACAGCTCCGTCCTCGCCAATGTGCGCGCCCTGCCGGACCAGTTGGCCCACCTGCACCCGGCCGCCGTCCGGATGAGCGCGCTGACCCTCGTCCTGTTGCTGGTCTGGCCCCGTCTGCCCGGTCGCACCGGCCGGGTGCTGCGAAGGGTGCCGGCCGCTCTCGTAGCCGTCGCCGGGGCCACCGCCACGGCGACGCTCACCGGTCTCGTGCTGCCCCGGGTCGACCTGCCGTCCTGGCGCAGCCACGCCCTGGCCGGGCTGCCCGAGGGTCCGGCACTCGGACTCGCCGCCGCCGTGCTCACCACCACCCTGGTGTGCAGCGTGCAGTCGCTGCTCGGGGCGGTGGCCGTGGACAAGCTGGTCGCGGCCCGCACCGGCCCGGCCCCCCGTGTCGGCCGCTCCGACCTGGACCGGGAGCTGCTGGGCCAGGGCGCCGCCAACATCGTCTCCGGGGCGCTCGGCGGACTGCCCGTCGCCGGGGTGGCCGTGCGCAGTACCGCGAACGTGAAGTCCGGTGCGCTCAGCCGGAACTCCACGATGCTGCACGGCGTTCTCGTAGTAGTCGCCGCGCTGCTGATGGTTCCGGTCCTGGAGGAGATCCCGCTCGCCTCCCTCGCCGCCCTGGTGATGGCCGTCGGTGTCCAGATGGTGTCCCTGCACCACATCCGCACGGTGACGCGCCACCGAGAGGTGCTGGTCTACGCCGCGACCACACTCGGCGTGGTCCTCCTCGGCGTCCTCCAGGGCGTGTTCCTCGGGGTCGCCATGGCGGTCGCTCTCGCCCTGCACCGCCTCACCCGCACCCGCATCACCCATGAAGAGAAGGGAGGAGTCCATCACGTACGCGTCAGAGGCCAGTTGACGTTCCTCGCGGTACCCCGGCTCAGCCGGATCCTGCATCTCGTCCCCCAAGGTGCCCACGCGGTCGTGGAGTTGGACGCGTCGTTCATGGACCACGCGGCGTACGAGTCGCTGCGGGACTGGCGCAGCACCCACACCGCGCGCGGCGGCACGGCCGAACTGCCGGGCAGGCGCGACGGAATTCGGACCTCCGGACCGCCCCGGTCCGCCGGGTGCCGGTGCCGGCCCTGGACGCCCTGGCGCGATCACCGGGCCTGCCTCCCGGACGCCGCCGCCGCACCGGCCGGGCGGGAGGCGGGGCGGGAGCTGGCCCGTGGGATCGGCACGTTCCAGCGCAACACCGCGCCGCTGGTGCGGGGGGAACTGGCGCGGCTCGCCCGGGAGGGCCAGCGGCCCGCGCAGCTCTTCCTCACCTGCGCCGACTCCCGGCTCGTCACGTCGATGATCACCGCCAGCGGCCCCGGCGACCTGTTCGTCGTCCGCAACGTCGGCAACCTGGTGCCGGCGCCGGGCGAGGAGCACGGTGACGACTCGGTGGCGGCCGCGGTCGAGTACGCCGTGGAGGTGCTCGGGGTGCGCTCCATCACCGTGTGCGGGCACTCGGGTTGCGGGGCCATGCAGGCGCTGCTGAGCGCGGGCGGCCCGGCCGGGGACACCCCGCTGGGGCGCTGGCTGCGGCACGGGCTGCCGAGTGTGGCGCGGATGGCCGAGGGCCGCCGCGACCGGCCCCGGCTGGCCGGCCGGTCCCCGGCCGACGCGATGGAGGAGCTGGGCCTGATCAACGTGGTCCAGCAGCTGGAGCATCTGCGGGCGCACGGCCCGGTCGCCCGCGCCCTGGCCGTGGGCCGGCTGGAACTGCACGGGATGTACTTCGACGTGGCCGAGGCACAGGCCTATCTGCTGACAGGGGGTGCGGGAGACGGAGTGTTCGAGGGCGTCACCGAAGGCGCCGGCGCGGGAGGAGGGTCGCGCGGCGCGGTGTGAACACACAGGTTCCGGACAGGTCTAAACCAATTTTACCGACCGCCCTTGTCATCGGGCCCCCGCGTCTGATGAGCTGTGGCCTGGGACACAACGGACACCCTTCGAAAGGGAGATGTCGTGAGCAACGAGAGCCTGGCCAACCTGCTCAAGGAAGAACGCAGGTTCGCGCCCCCCGCCGACCTGGCCGCGCACGCCAACGTCACGGCGGAGGCGTACGCAGAGGCCAAGGCTGACAGGCTCGGCTTCTGGGCCGAGCAGGCCCGCCGCCTGACCTGGGCCAAGGAACCGACCGAGACGCTGGACTGGTCGAACCCGCCGTTCGCCAAGTGGTTCAAGGACGGCGAGTTGAACGTCGCGTACAACTGCGTGGACCGGCATGTGGAGGCCGGGCACGGGGACCGTGTCGCCATCCACTTCGAGGGTGAGCCCGGCGACAGCCGCTCGATCACCTATGCCGAGTTGAAGGACGAGGTCTCCAAGGCGGCCAACGCCCTGCTGGACCTGGGTGTCCGCAAGGGCGACCGGGTCGCGATCTACATGCCGATGATCCCGGAGACCGCGATCGCGATGCTGGCCTCGGCCCGGATCGGCGCCGCGCACTCGGTGGTCTTCGGCGGCTTCTCGGCGGACGCGCTGGCGACCCGCATCCAGGACGCGGACGCCAAGGTGGTCATCACCGCCGACGGCGGCTACCGGCGCGGCAAGCCGTCCGCGCTGAAGCCGGCCGTGGACGAGGCGATCGCCAAGGTCGACAACGTCGAGCACGTGCTGGTGGTGCGCCGTACCGGGCAGGACGTGGCCTGGGACGACGAGCGGGACGTGTGGTGGCACGAGCTGACAGGCCGCCAGTCCGCCGAGCACACCCCGGAGGCGTTCGAGGCGGAGCACCCGCTGTTCATCCTCTACACCTCCGGCACCACGGGGAAGCCGAAGGGCATCCTGCACACCTCCGGTGGCTACCTCACGCAGACGGCCTACACACACTGGGCGGTCTTCGACCTCAAGCCGGAGACGGACGTGTACTGGTGCACGGCCGACGTCGGCTGGGTCACCGGGCACTCGTACATCGTCTACGGCCCGCTGGCCAACGGCGCGACCCAGGTCATGTACGAGGGCACCCCGGACACCCCGCACCAGGGCCGGTTCTGGGAGATCGTGCAGAAGTACAAGGTCACGATCCTCTACACCGCGCCGACGGCGATCCGGACCTTCATGAAGTGGGGCGACGACATCCCCGCCAAGTTCGACCTGTCCTCCCTGCGCGTCCTCGGCTCGGTGGGCGAGCCCATCAACCCCGAGGCGTGGATCTGGTACCGCAAGAACATCGGCGCGGACAAGACGCCCGTCGTGGACACCTGGTGGCAGACCGAGACCGGCGCGATGATGATCTCGCCGCTGCCCGGCGTCACCGCCGCCAAGCCCGGTTCCGCGCAGACCCCGCTGCCCGGCATCAGCGCGACCGTCGTCGACGACGAGGCGAACGAGGTGCCCAACGGCGGAGGTGGCTACCTCGTCCTCACCGAGCCGTGGCCGTCGATGCTGCGCACCATCTGGGGCGACGACCAGCGGTTCATCGACACCTACTGGTCCCGCTTCGAGGGCAAGTACTTCGCCGGCGACGGCGCGAAGAAGGACGACGACGGCGACATCTGGCTGCTGGGCCGGGTGGACGACGTGATGCTCGTCTCCGGGCACAACATCTCCACCACCGAGGTCGAGTCGGCGCTCGTCTCCCACCCGTCCGTCGCCGAGGCGGCCGTCGTCGGTGCCGCCGACGAGACCACCGGTCAGGCGATCGTCGCGTTCGTCATCCTGCGCGGTACGGCCGCCGAGACCGAGGCGCTGGTCGGCGAGCTGCGCGACCACGTCGGCGCCACGCTCGGCCCGATCGCCAAGCCCAAGCGGATCCTGCCGGTGGCGGAGCTGCCCAAGACCCGCTCCGGCAAGATCATGCGCCGCCTGCTGCGCGACGTGGCCGAGAACCGCCAGCTCGGTGACGTCACCACGCTGACGGACTCCACGGTCATGGACCTCATCCAGACCAAGCTGCCCGCCGCGCCCAGCGAGGACTGAGCGGCACCGCTTTGCGGGGGGCACCTGGCCGACGGGCCAGGTGCCCCCTCTGCGTCTAGCGTGAGGATCACCGGTCCCGGACCGCACCCTTTGAGGAGCAGGCAACCTTAGGTAAGGTAAGTAAAGCGTCGAGAACGCGACAAGGGTGTGCCGGGAAGTCTGGTCGGCGAGGTGAGCCGTCCTGTCTATCTCCCGGAGGTCCCCGTGGCCGCGCCCCGCACCCGGAAAGCAACCCGCAAGGCACTCGGACGTCTCTCCCTGCCCGAGCGTGCCTTCGTCGCGGACGCGCTGCGCACCGAGACCGTCGGCGGCGTCCTGCTGCTCCTCGCCGCCGTGGCGGCGCTGCTCTGGGCGAACATCCCCGCCCTCCACCACAGCTACGAGTCCGTCAGCCACTTCCACTTCGGCCCCGGCGCGCTCGGCCTGCGCCTCTCCGTCGCCCACTGGGCCGCCGACGGCCTCCTCGCCGTGTTCTTCTTCGTCGCCGGCATCGAGCTCAAGCGGGAGCTGGTCGCGGGAGACCTGCGCGATCCCAGGGCCGCCGTGCTGCCCGTGGTGGCCGCGCTGTGCGGCATGGCCGTACCGGCGCTCGTCTACACCCTCACCAATCTCACCGGTCACGGCTCCACGCAGGGCTGGGCCGTGCCCACCGCCACCGACATCGCCTTCGCGCTCGCCGTCCTCGCCGTCATCGGCACCTCCCTGCCCAGCTCGCTGCGCGCCTTCCTGCTCACCCTCGCGGTCGTCGACGACCTCTTCGCGATCCTGATCATCGCGGTCTTCTTCACCGACCGGCTGAACTTCGCCGCGCTCGGCGGGGCAGCCGCCGGGCTGGCGGTCTTCTGGCTGCTGCTGCGCAAGGGCGTGCGCGGCTGGTACGTGTACGTGCCACTCGCCGTGGTGATCTGGGCGCTGATGTACAACAGCGGCGTGCACTCCACCATCGCCGGCGTGGCGATGGGCCTCATGCTGCGCTGCACCACCCGCGAGGGTGAGCAGCACTCGCCCGGCGAGCACATCGAGCATCTGGTGCGGCCTTTGTCCGCCGGGCTCGCCGTACCGATGTTCGCGCTGTTCAGCGCTGGGGTGACGGTCTCCGGCGGAGCGCTCGGGGACGTGTTCACCAGGCCGGAGACACTCGGTGTGGTGCTCGGTCTCGTCATCGGCAAGACGATCGGCATCTTCGGCGGCACCTGGCTGACCGTCCGCTTCACCCGCGCCTCCCTCAGCGAGGACCTCGCCTGGGCCGACGTGTTCGCGGTGGCCTCCCTCGCCGGCATCGGCTTCACCGTCTCCCTTCTCATCGGTGAACTGGCCTTCGCCGGCGACGCCGTCCTCACCGACGAGGTCAAGGCGGCCGTGCTCACCGGATCGCTCATCGCGGCGCTCGCCGCCACGGTGCTGCTGAAGATACGCAACGCCGAATACCGCAGGCTGTACGAGGAGGAGAACCGGGACGAGGACCGCGACGGCATCCCGGACGTCTACGAGCAGGACGACCCCGCCTATCACCTGCGCATGGCCGCGATCCACGAGCGCAAGGCCGCCGAACACCGGCGGATCGCCGCCGAGCGGGCGGCCGCGGCACGCCACGGGCTTCAGGAAGTACCGGGCGGGGCAGGCGAGGAGGACGAGCGTCCGGCATGATCTGACGAGACGGTACAAAACAAGACGGCCACACGAGCGGGCCCGCCGACCGCGTATGACGGTACGGCGCGCCCACGGCACGAGAGACCTCTGAGGGAGAACGCGATGAGCGCACCCGACGGCAGCCCGGTCGGCGCCGAACGCAGCATCGGCCAGCTGTTCGCCTCGGCGACGACCGAATTGTCGGCGCTGGTGCACGACGAGATCGCCCTGGCCAAGGCCCAGCTGAAGCAGGATGTGAAGCGCGGCGCGGTCAGCGGCGGCGCCTTCTCGGCGGCGGGGGTCCTGCTGGTCTTCTCGCTCCCGATGCTCAACTTCGCCCTGGCGTACGGCATCAGGACGTGGAGCGGCTGGAACATGGCCGTCTGCTTCCTGCTGTCCTTCGCGGCGAACGTGGTCGTCGCCGGCCTCCTCGCGCTGATCGGCACGGTCTTCGCGAAGAAGGCCAAGAAGGGCCAGGGCCCGCAGAAGGTGGCCGCCTCGATGAAGGAGACGGCGGGCGTCCTGCAGAACGCCAAGCCGCATCCGCGCGGGGAGCTGCCCGGGGACCGCACCCCCGCGGCCATCGAGGCTGTGGCACGCTCACAGTCATGACGGATCCCGCCCCTTCGGCCGTGCGGCTGGACGGTCCCTGGACACACAGGGACGTCGCCGCGAACGGCGCGCGCTTCCACATCGCCGAGCTCGGCGACGGCCCCCTGGTGCTGCTGCTGCACGGCTTCCCGCAGTTCTGGTGGACCTGGCGGCACCAGCTGGTGGCGCTCGCGGACGCGGGATACCGGGCGGTGGCGATGGACCTGCGGGGCGTCGGCGGCAGCGACCGCACACCCCGCGGGTACGACCCCGCCAACCTCGCGCTCGACGTCACCGGTGTGATCCGCTCGCTCGGCGAGCCGGACGCGGCGGTGGTCGGCCACGACCTGGGCGGCTACCTGGCGTGGACGGCGGCGGCGATGCGGCCCAAGCTCGTCCGGCGCCTCGCCGTGGTGTCGATGCCGCATCCGCGGCGCTGGCGCGCGGCGATGCTGCGGGACGCCCGGCAGACGGCCGCCAACTCCTACATCTGGGGCTTCCAGCGGCCGTGGATCCCGGAGCGTCAACTCACCGCGGACGGCGGTGCGCTGGTGGGCCGGCTGATCCGGGACTGGTCGGGGCCGCAGCCGCCGGAGGACGAGGCGGTGCAGACGTACCAGCGGGCCATGTGCATCCCGTCGACCGCGCACTGCTCGGTCGAGCCGTACCGCTGGCTGGTGCGGTCGCTCGCCCGCCCGGACGGCATCCAGTTCAACCGCCGGATGAAGCGGCCGGTGCGGGTGCCCACGCTGCATCTGCACGGCTCGCTGGACCCGGTGACGCGCACGCGCAGCGCCGCCGGTTCGGGCGAGTACGTCGAAGCGCCGTACCGCTGGCGCCTGTTCGACGGCCTCGGCCACTTCCCGCACGAGGAGGACCCGGCCGCGTTCTCCACCGAGCTGGTCAACTGGCTGAAGGATCCCGAGCCGGACCGGTGACGTACACGGGCCGCCGTGCCGTACACCCGTCGCCGGTACTCTTCACCCGTACCGGTGACGTACGCCGGTGACCGTGCGGTGACGGTTCGATGCGTGGAGTATCCGATTCCTGGACAGTTGTCCGTCGAACGGCCACATGCCTGCCGCATAGGCCAATTGAGCGGCGCTCAGGCGGTTATCGACCTTCGGGCAGGGGCAGACGTCGGGGTATGGGCTGGACGCACGACTACAGTGACGCACCCCGCAACCGCCGGTCGACCGCCGGTGTGAGCACGCCTCAGCGAGGCACCCCGCAACTCGCGGAAGGGGACCTCCGCGTGGGGATCCCGCGCATCCTGCGCCGCCGGGCCCGCTGGGTCTCGATGCGTCTGCGTCACCCACGCGGCTGAACCTCCCTGCGCGGGGTCACAGGGCGCAGCTGTCCGTACCCACCTGCTGGTTCGCCGTACGCCCCTGATCGATGTCGGCCCGGATCTCGTCCGTCGTGAGGGCGTAACCGGTCTCGGAGTCGTCGAGGGACTTGGCGAACACCACGCCGTAGACCCGGCCGTCGGGAGTGAGCAGCGGGCCGCCGGAGTTGCCCTGGCGGACGATCGTGTACAGCGAGTACACGTCGCGGCGGACGGTGCCGCGGTGGTAGATGTCCGGGCCGTTGGCCGAGATGCGCCCGCGCACGCGAGCGGCGCGCACGTCGTACGAGCCGTTCTCCGGGAAGCCCGCGACGATCGCGCCGTCACCACCGGTCGCCTCGTGGGCGGAGAACCGCAAGGACTTCGCCTTCAGGTCCGGTACGTCGAGCACGGCGATGTCGCGCTTCCAGTCGTACAGGACGACCTTCGCCTCGTACTTGCGGCCCTCTCCGCCTATCTGCACGGTGGGCTCGTCGACCCCGCCCACCACGTGCGCGTTGGTCATGACCCGGCGGTCGGAGAAGACGAAACCACTGCCCTCCAGGACCTTGCCGCAGCTCTGGGCGGTGCCGGTGACCTTGACGATGGAGTTCTGGGCGCGCACGGCGACCGGGCTGTTCGCGAGGGCCGGGTCGGGCGGCTGGACGTCCTTGATCGGCTCGTTGGCGAAGGGGCTGAAGACCTGCGGGAAGCCGTTCTGCGCGAGGACGGAGGAGAAGTCCGCGAACCAGGTGTCGGCCTGTGCGGGCAGCGCCCGGGAGACCCCGAGGAGCACCTTGGAGCCGCGGACCTCCTTGCCGAGCGTCGGCAGGGTGGTACCGGCCAGGGCGGAGCCGATCAGCCAGGCCACCAGCAGCATGGCCACGACGTTGACCAGCGCGCCGCCGGTGGCGTCCAGGGCACGGGCCGGGGACCAGGTGATGTGCCGGCGCAGCTTGCTGCCCAGGTGGGTGGTCAGGGCCTGGCCGACGGAGGCGCAGACGATGACGACGACCACGGCGACCACGGCGGCGGTGGTGCCGACGTCCGCCTTGTCGGTCACGGCGTCCCAGATGACGGGCAGTGCGTACACGGCGACGAGGCCGCCGCCCAGGAACCCGATCACCGACAGGATGCCGACGACGAAGCCCTGGCGGTAACCCACGACCGCGAACCACACGGCCGCGACCAGCAACAGGATGTCCAGCACGTTCACGGGATCACCCTGTCATGACCGCCAGTCGAGTGGGACCTGCTTCTCTCTGTCCCAAGGGCGCTCCCAGCCCGCGAAATGCAGCAGACGGTCGATCACTCCGGCTGTGAAGCCCCACACCAGGGCCGATTCGACCAGGAATGCCGGGCCTCGGTGACCGCTGGGGTGGACGGTGGTGGCGCGGTTGGCGGGGTCCGTGAGATCCGCCACGGGGACCGTGAAGACCCGGGCCGTCTCGTTCGGATCGACGACGCCGACGGGGCTGGGCTCGCGCCACCAGCCGAGCACGGGCGTGACCACGAAACCGCTGACCGGGATGTACAGCGCGGGCAGCACGCCGAAGAGCTGGACCCCGGCGGGATCCAGGCCGGTCTCCTCCTCGGCCTCGCGCAGCGCGGCCCTGAGCGGGCCGTCGGTGTGCGGGTCGCCGTCCTCGGGATCGAGCGCGCCGCCCGGGAAGGACGGCTGCCCGGCGTGCGAGCGCAGGGAGCCCGCGCGCTCCATCAGCAGCAGCTCCGGGCCGCGCTCGCCCTCGCCGAACAGGATCAGCACGGCCGACTTGCGGCCCGAGCCGTTCTCCGGCGGCAGGAAGCGGCTGAGCTGGAGCGGCTCGACCGTCTCGGCGGCCCGCACCACGGGCGCCAGCCACCCGGGCAAGCCCTCCTTGCTCAGCGTCACCGCGCCGTCCCGCGTCTCACTGGTCCTCGCCATCGCCACCCCCGTCGCTCTGCCTGTCCAACGCCCGGGGACCCCGAGATCGTTCCGTCACGCGGCCCCCAGTGGCGGGGCCGGCCTGCCGCCCGCGTCCAGGTAGGCCTGCGGCGGCTTGAGCCGCTGGCCGGGGAAGCCGCCCTTCTCGTACTTCAGGAGCTTCCTCGCCTTCTCCGGATCGGTCTCGCCCTCGCCGTAGGCCGGGCAGAGCGGGGCGACGGGGCAGGCGCCGCAGGCGGGCTTGCGGGCGTGGCAGATCCGGCGGCCGTGCCAGATCACGTGGTGGGACAGGTCGGTCCACTCGCTCTTCGGGAACAACGCGCCGACGGCGGCCTCGATCTTGTCCGGGTCGGTCTCGTCCGTCCACTGCCAGCGCCGTACCAGCCGCTGGAAATGCGTGTCCACGGTGATCCCGGGCCGTCCGAAGGCGTTGCCGAGCACGACGAAGGCGGTCTTGCGGCCGACGCCCGGCAGCTTGACCAGGTCCTCCAGCCTCCCCGGCACCTCGCCGCCGAAGTCCTCGGTCAGGGCCTTGGAGAGCCCTATGACCGACTTGGTCTTGGCCCGGAAGAACCCGCAGGGGCGCAGGATCTCCTCGACCTCCTCCGGGTTGGCGGCGGCCAGGTCCTCGGGGGTGGGGTACCTCGCGAAGAGCGCGGGGGTGGTCTGGTTGACGCGCAGGTCGGTGGTCTGCGCCGACAGCACGGTGGCCACCAGCAGCTGGAAGGGGTTCTCGAAGTCCAGCTCGGGGTGGGCGTACGGATACACCTCGGCGAGCTCGCGGTTGATGCGGCGGGCCCGGCGGACCAGGGCGGTACGGGACTCGTCCCTCGGCGGCCGCACGGCGACCTTCTTCGCGGGCGCCGCCTTCTTCACGGCCACGGCCTTCCCGGTCCCCACGGCCTTCTTGGCCGGGGTGACCTTCTTGGCCGGGGTGACCTTCTTGTCCGGGGCCCCCTTCTTGACCGGGGCGGCCTTTTTTGCCGTTTTTCCGGTTTTCTTACTACCGCCGGAGCTCTGTTCGCCCACAGCGGAATCGCGACGTACAACCACCCGCTAAGCCCCCTTGGCCTGTGCTCTCACCGGCGATTTGGACACCCGGCCACCCTAAAGCCCGGCACCGACATCCGCCCCGGACCCGGGGGATCGGACCCCGATTGGACCCCTGACGCTTACCTCGGGAGGCCTGTGCGGCATCCTTGTGACAGATCACACTGTTTGGACCGTCCGGCAAAATGGGGAACACGGTCCCCTGGCACTCGGGGGAGCAAGATCCCCTGAGCAGGTCGACAAGGAGAGAACTCAGTGGACGACGTTCTGCGGCGCAACCCGCTCTTCGCGGCTCTCGACGACGAGCAGGCCGCGGAGCTTCGCGCCTCCATGAGTGAGGTGACCCTCGCACGCGGCGACTCCCTGTTCCACGAGGGCGACCCGGGCGACCGGCTGTACGTCGTCACCGAGGGCAAGGTGAAGCTGCACCGCACCTCCCCCGACGGCCGCGAGAACATGCTCGCCGTCGTCGGCCCCGGCGAACTGATCGGCGAGCTGTCGCTCTTCGACCCGGGCCCCCGTACGGCCACCGCGACCGCGCTGACCGAGGTCAAGCTGCTCGGTCTCGGCCACGGCGACCTCCAGCCCTGGCTGAACGTCCGCCCCGAGGTGGCCGGCGCCCTGCTGCGGGCCGTCGCCCGCCGCCTGCGCAAGACCAACGACGCCATGTCCGACCTGGTCTTCTCCGACGTCCCCGGCCGCGTGGCGCGCGCCCTGCTGGACCTGTCGCGCCGCTTCGGCGTGCAGTCCGAGGAGGGCATCCACGTCGTCCACGACCTCACGCAGGAAGAGCTGGCCCAGCTGGTCGGCGCCTCGCGCGAGACCGTGAACAAGGCGCTGGCGGACTTCGCCCAGCGCGGATGGCTCCGCCTGGAGGCGCGTGCCGTGATCCTGCTGGACGTGGAGAGGCTGGCGAAGCGGTCCCGCTGACGCCGGTGCGGCCGTACGACTGGGGGCCCTGCTCCTCGTGAGCCGGGCCCGTGTCGTTGCCGGCCGTTCCCCGGGAACGGCGAGCCGGGCCGGAAACGAGCCCCACGGCCGCCAGGCACCCGGCACAGTGGCCCCATGCCCCGACCGCCCGCCCCGCACGGCCTCGACCCCTTCGGCCACATCGCACGCGAAGGCTCCCTCGCCCACGTGCCCGCCGCCTTCCGCCCGGTCGTGGCCGCGGCCCGCGACCGGCTGCCGGAGGTCTTCGGAGCGCGCCTGCACAGCGCCTACCTCTACGGGTCGATCCCGCGCGGCACCGCCCTGGTGGGGCGCAGCGACCTGGATCTGTTCGTCGCGCTGCGGGACGAGCCGACCGACGCCGACCGGGACGCCGTACGGGCGCTCGGTGCCGCCGTCGACGGGGAATTCCCGCAGATCGACGGCGTCGGCACGCTGCTGTACGGCCGGGACCGCCTGCTGAGCGAGCTGGAACGGTACGACCTGGGGTGGTTCGTCGCGTGCCTGTGCACCCCGCTGCTCGGCGAGGACCTCGCCGCACACCTGCCGCGCTACCGCCCCGACTCGCTGCTCGCCCGCGAGACCAACGGCGACCTGGCCCGGCGGCTGCCGCGCTGGCGGGAGCGGATCGCGGGCACGGAGGACACCGAGACTGCCCGTCGGCCGCTCGTGCGCTTCATGTCCCGGCACCTGGTCCGCACGGGCTTCACCCTCGTCATGCCCCGCTGGAACGGCTGGACCAGCGATCTGCGGGAGATGGCCGAGGTGTGCGGCGCCTTCTACCCCGAGCGGGCCGCACCCCTGCGGACGGCGGCGCGGTACGGCAGCGAGCCCGTCGGCGATCCGGAGGTGCTGCGGTCGTACGTGGACGACCTCGGGCCCTGGCTCGCCGAGGAGTACGCGCGCGTGCACGGCGTGAAGGCCCCGCGCCCGGAGGATCGACAAGGCGCTCGACGGCCCTAGATCAGCCCGTGCTCGCTCAGGTAGTCCAGCTGGGCCCGCACGGACAGCTCCGCCGCCGGCCACAGGGAGCGGTCCACGTCGGCGTACACATGGGCGACGACCTGGGCCGGGGTGCGGTAGCCGTCCTCGACCGCCGTCTCCACCTGGGCGAGCCGGTGCGCGCGGTGGGCGAGGTAGAACTCGACGGCGCCCTGGGCGTCCTCCAGTACCGGCCCGTGGCCCGGCAGGACGGTGTGCACGCCGTCGTCCACGGTCAGGGACCGCAGCCGGCGCAGGGAGTCCAGGTAGTCGCCCAGGCGGCCGTCAGGATGCGCCACGACCGTCGTACCGCGCCCGAGGATGGTGTCGCCGGTCAGCACCGCCCGATCGGCCGGCAGATGGAAGGACAGCGAGTCCGCGGTGTGCCCCGGGGTCGGTACGACCCTCAGCTCCAGCCCGCCGACGTCGATCACGTCCCCGGCGGCCAGGCCCTCGTCGCCCAGGCGCAGTGCGGGGTCCAGCGCACGCACGCGCGTGCCGGTCAGTTCCGCGAAACGGGCGGCGCCCTCGGCGTGGTCGGGGTGGCCGTGGGTGAGCAGGGTCAGGGCTATGCGCTTGCCGGCCTTCTCGGCGGTGTCGACGACGGTGCTCAGATGGCCGTCGTCCAGCGGGCCCGGATCGATCACCACGGCGAGGTCGGAGTCGGGCTCGGCGACGATCCAGGTGTTGGTGCCGTCCAGGGTCATCGCGGAGGCGTTGGGCGCGAGGACGTTGACGGCCCGTGTGGTGGCGGGCCCGGAGAGCACCTGGCCGCGGGGCTGGCCCGGCAGCGCGCCGGCGTCGGTCATGCGGGGCCTCCACCCGTGGTCTCGGCGGTCGTCGGAGCCGTAGGGACGTGCTTGGTGAACTCCTCGTGCCCCGGCCAGGACAGGACGATCTCGCCGTCCTGGAGACGGGCGCTCGCCATCACCGGCGTCATGTCGCGCTCCGGGGCCGCGGCGAGTGCCCCGGCGGCGGTGGCGTACGGCAGCAGCTGGCGCAGGGTGGCGATGGTGGGCGGCATCATCAGCAGCTCGCCCTTGTCGTAACCGGCGGCGGCCTCGGCGGGGCGGATCCACACCGTGCGGTCGGCCTCCGTGGAGGCGTTGCGGGTGCGCTGGCCCTCGGGCAGGGCGGCCACGAAGAACCAGGTGTCGTAGCGGCGTGCCTCGAACTCCGGGGTGATCCAGCGGGTCCAGGCACCCAGCAGGTCCGAGCGCAGCACCAGACCGCGCCGGTGCAGGAACTCGGCGAAGGACAGCTCGCGCGCGACCAGCGCGGCCCGGTCGGCCTCCCAGTCCGCACCGGTGGTGTCGCCGACGACCGAGTCCGGGTCCGGCCCGGCGAGCAGGACGCCCGCCTCCTCGTACGTCTCGCGCACGGCCGCGCAGACGATCGCCTGTGCCCCGGACTCGTCGACGCCGAGCCGCTCGGCCCACCACGCGCGCGTGGGGCCCGCCCAGCGCACCAGACGGTCGTCGTCGCGCGGGTCGACACCGCCCCCGGGATACGCGTACGCGCCTCCGGCGAAGGCCATGGAGGCGCGTCTGCGCAGCATGTGGACCACCGGGCCGGACTCGGTGTCCTTCAGGAGCAGGACCGTGGCCGCGCGCCTGGGGGACACCGGGGTGAGGGTGCCGTCCGCGAGCGCGCGGATGCGGTCCGGCCACTCCGGGGGGTACCACTGACCGTTCGCCATGGCCGGAGGCTATCCCGTGTAGGGCGAATGTTCGAGAGGTGCCCGAGGTCAGTGGTGGTTCGCGGGCTACTGCGCGAGTTCCACCTGGATCTCGACCTCCACCGGCGCGTCCAGCGGCAGCACCGCGACGCCGACGGCACTGCGGGCGTGCACGCCCTTGTCGCCGAGGACCTCGCCGAGCAGTTCGCTGGCGCCGTTGACGACACCCGGCTGCCCCGTGAAGTCGGCCGCGGAGGCCACGAAACCGACGACCTTCACCACGCGCGCGATGCGGTCCAGGTCGCCGGTGACGGACTTCACGGCGGCCAGCGCGTTCAGCGCGCAGATGCGGGCCAGGTCCTTGGCCTCCTCCGGGGTGACCTCGGCGCCCACCTTGCCGGTGACCGGCAGCTTGCCCTCGACCATCGGCAGCTGGCCGGCGGTGTAGACGTACACGCCGGACCGCACGGCCGGCTGGTACGCGGCCAGCGGCGGTACGACCTCCGGCAGGGTCAGGCCCAGTTCGGCCAGCTTGGCCTCGACCGCGCTCATGCCTGCTTCTCCCGCTTCAGGTAGGCCACGAGCTGCTCGGGGTTGTTGGGCCCGGGCACGACCTGGACGAGCTCCCAGCCGTCCTCGCCCCAGGTGTCCAGGATCTGCTTCGTGGCATGGACGAGCAGCGGCACGGTTGCGTATTCCCACTTCGTCATGGGGCCGACTGTAGCCGCTGCGGCCGCGGGTACGGTGACCTGCGGCCCCGGGGGCCGTGACCTGCGTTATCCACAGCCTCTCGCGTGAGTGTCGACGGGACTGGTTAGTCTCGAAGACGTGAGCAGGCTCCAGGTCGTCAGCGGCAAGGGCGGGACCGGAAAGACGACGGTCGCCGCCGCACTGGCGCTGGCCCTCGCGACCGAGGGGAAGCGGACGCTTCTCGTGGAGGTCGAGGGCCGGCAGGGCATCGCCCAGCTCTTCGAGACGGAGGCGTTGCCGTATGAGGAGCGGAAGATCGCGGTCGCCCCCGGCGGAGGCGAGGTGTACGCCCTCGCCATAGACGCCGAACTGGCCCTTCTGGACTACCTCCAGATGTTCTACAAGCTCGGTGGCGCGGGCCGGGCCCTGAAGAAGCTCGGCGCGATCGACTTCGCCACCACCATCGCGCCCGGCATCCGGGACGTCCTGCTGACCGGCAAGGCGTGCGAGGCCGTGCGCCGCAAGGACAAGAGCGGCCGGTTCGCGTACGACTACGTCGTGATGGACGCCCCGCCGACCGGCCGCATCACCCGGTTCCTCAATGTGAACGACGAGGTGGCGGGCCTGGCGAAGATCGGCCCGATACACAATCAGGCGCAGGCCGTGATGCGGGTGCTGAAGTCGCCGGAGACGGCCGTGCACCTGGTGACGCTGCTGGAGGAGATGCCGGTCCAGGAGACGGCCGACGGCATCGCGGAACTCCGCGCGGCCAGGCTGCCGGTGGGCCGCGTCATCGTGAACATGGTCCGGCCGCAGGTGTTGGACGAGACCGACCTGGAACTCGTACGAGGCGTGCGGCGTTCTTCGGTCGCGCAGGCGCTCTCGGCGGCCGGACTGGGCGGGGCCCGGCGCGGCGGGAACGCGGAGAAGCTGGTGGACCCGCTGCTGGCGCAGGCAGCGGAGTACGCCGAGCGGTACGCCCTGGAGCAGGAGCAGCGCGCTGTCCTCGGCGAGCTGGACCTGCCGCTGGGCGAGCTGCCGCTGCTCGCCGAGGGCATGGACCTGGCGGGCCTGTACGAACTCGCCACCGAGCTGCGGAAGCAGGGGTTGTCATGAGTGCGGACCCGGCCAAGGCGCCCGAGACGGCCGAGGGGCGGGAGAGGGCCCACGGCCTCTCCCCCGCGCGCGTGCTGGACGTCGACCCGCTGCTGGACGACCCGAACACCCGGATCGTGGTCTGCTGCGGCTCGGGCGGGGTCGGCAAGACGACGACCGCGGCGGCCCTCGGCCTCCGGGCGGCCGAGCGGGGCCGCAAGGTGGTCGTGCTGACCATCGACCCGGCCAGGCGGCTGGCCCAGTCGATGGGCATCGACTCCCTCGACAACGTCCCGCGCCGGGTCAAGGGCACCGACGGCGACGGCGAGCTGCACGCCATGATGCTCGACATGAAGCGCACCTTCGACGAGGTCGTGGAGGCGCACGCCGACCCGGAGCGGGCGGCCACGATCCTGGCCAACCCCTTCTACCAGTCGCTCTCGGCGGGCTTCGCGGGCACGCAGGAGTACATGGCGATGGAGAAACTGGGCCAGCTGCGCGCGAAGGACGAGTGGGACCTGATCGTCGTCGACACCCCGCCGTCCCGCTCCGCGCTGGACTTCCTGGACGCGCCCAAGCGGCTGGGCTCCTTCCTCGACGGCCGGCTCATCCGCCTGCTGACGGCGCCGGCCAAGCTGGGCGGACGCGCGGGCATGGCGTTCCTCAACGTCGGCATGTCGATGATGACCGGCACGCTGGGCAAGCTGCTGGGCGGTCAACTGCTCAAGGACGTCCAGACGTTCGTGGCCGCGATGGACACCACCTTCGGCGGGTTCCGTACGCGCGCGGACGCCACGTACAAGCTGCTCCAGGCGCCCGGTACGGCGTTCCTGGTGGTCGCGGCACCGGAGCGGGACGCGCTGCGCGAAGCGGCGTACTTCGTGGAGCGACTGGCCGCGGAGAAGATGCCGCTGGTGGGACTGGTGCTGAACCGGGTCCACGGCAGCGGCGCCGGCCGGCTGTCGGCGGAGCGGGCGCTCGCCGCCGCCGAAAATCTTGAGGACTCCCGCATTGTGGATCAGGGCGCCGGGAAAGCTGGACTTCGTAACTCTCCCGACCCATACGGCAGTTCGCGATCTCCCGCATCCGAGACCGCACCCGACGCCCCCGCTTCCGAGGAAGGCTCCCCCGCCGACACGGAACGCTCCGTCGACCGGCTCACCGCGGGCCTGCTGCGACTGCACGCCGATCGCATGCAGCTGCTCTCGCGCGAGCAGCGCACGCGTGACCGTTTCACCGCCCGTCATCCCGAGGTCGCGGTGGTCGACGTACCCGCCCTGCCCGGCGACGTCCACGACCTCGCGGGCCTGCGTGACATCGGCGCCCTCCTCGCGGCGGGCGCGGAGGAGCGCAGACGTACGGAGCTGCCGTAGCGCGGCCCGGCACCAAGTACGTGCGTGCGGTATGTGCGTGCGGTACGTGCGTGGGCGGCGCCTACGTGAGCAGGTGGCGGGTGCCCGTGCGCAGGCGACGCACGCCGACGTGCGGCCGACCGTCGCACGCGCGCGTGGGTGGCACACGCGCGAACGGCGTGAGAGACGCACGGCGTGCCTTCCACGGGCACAGCGGCGCCGTGGCTCCGTGACCGCGTGCCGCGAGGCCCGCCCTTTCCGCGAGCCGGGGCCGCGAGGCCGATCGTGGCTTCCCCAGGCGTAGGCCCGACCGCCGCTCCCCGCACCCCGTCGCTTGCCGTGCCCCGGGCATGCACCCACTCGGCTTCCCCGGGAATGTACCGGGGGAACGCCCTCAGCTCACGGCCGCGTAGTGCTCGTACACCTCATCGCTGTCGAGGGGCACGATGCCCGCGCCGCGCTCGTACTCCGAGCGCGCGGTCTCCAGCAGCCTGCGCCAGGAGGTCACGGTGGGCCGGCGGCGCAGCAGTGCGCGGCGCTCCCGCTCCGTCATGCCTCCCCACACGCCGAACTCGACGCGATTGTCCAGCGCATCGGCCAGGCACTCGGTGCGTACCGGACATCCGGTGCACACCGCCTTGGCCCTGTTCTGCGCTGCTCCCTGAACGAACAGTTCATCCGGATCGGTAGTGCGGCAGGCGGCCTGCGCACTCCAGTCGGTTACCCAGCCCATACCGGCGCCGTCCTCTCCCGAATCGAGGCTCCCCCACGGCGGCAGCGGCATATTCACCGCCGCCAGTTGAGGACGTTACGGAAGGTGGGCACAGCGCAACACCCCCTTCGGGCCCAATCTTGAATGGCCCGAACGGACTATGGGTAAGCGGCAGATCACCCGCGGGAGTGAGCTGGCGACATATGCAACCATCCCGGCAAACCGGGACAGCTGTGGTGCGCCGCAACGGGCGCCGAGTGACACATGAGGCGGATTCGGACACGTCCGCCCCGGAAGCCGGTCATGCACCCGCGCGAAAAAAGCGGGCTACGCCCGGAACGATTCGGGGTCGCCGGACGTATTGATACGTGACCGCACTGCTGTGACAGTTGAGAGCAGCTTAGGCCAAGGCCTGCGCGCGTGTCCGGCGATTGGGAAGGTAGGCGTCCCTGCGTTGCCGTGCCGTGATGCGGTCACCCTTTCGGAACGCCCATTGGTACGGATTAGGCTGCCCCTCATGGGAAAGAAGCGCTCGGGCGGTGGTCTGTCGCCGACGCAACAGGCCGCCAAGTTCCTCGGTGTCAGTGTGCTCGCCGGAGCCGTGATGGCGGGCATCGCGCTGCCCGCTGCCGGTGCACTGGGCCTCGCGGCCAAGGGCTCGGTGAAGAGCTTCGACGAGATCCCGGCCAACCTCAAGAGCCCACAGCTGAGTCAGCGCACGACGATCCTGGACAACCAGGGCAACCAGATCGCGGCCGTCTACTCGCGTGACCGTACGGTGGTGGACCTCAAGGACATCTCGCCGTACATGCAGAAGGCGATCGTCGCGATCGAGGACTCGCGCTTCTACCAGCACGGTGCGATCGACCTCAAGGGCGTGCTGCGCGCCCTGAACAAGAACGCCCAGGAAGGCGGTGTCGCCCAGGGCGCCTCCACGCTCACGCAGCAGCTGGTGAAGAACTACTTCATCGAGGAGGCCGGCGACGACCCGACGAAGGTCGCCGAGGCCACCCAGCAGACCCTTGGCCGCAAGATCAAGGAGCTGAAGTACGCGATCCAGATCGAGGAGAAGCTCGGCAAGAAGAAGATCCTCGAGAACTACCTGAACATCACCTTCTTCGGCGAGCAGGCCTACGGCGTCGAGGCCGCCGCCCAGCGCTACTTCTCCAAGCACGCCAAGGACCTGAACCTGCAGGAATCGGCGCTGCTGGCGGGCATCGTGCAGTCCCCGAGCCGCTACGACCCGGTCAACGACGAGGCGGAGGCCACCAAGCGCCGCAACACCGTCCTGCAGCGCATGGCGGAGGTCGGCGACATCTCGCAGCAGGAGGCCGACCAGGCCAAGGAGCAGCCGCTCGGACTGCACCCGAGCCAGCCCAAGAACGGCTGCATCACCGCCGTCAAGGGGGCCGGCTTCTTCTGCGACTACGTCCGCGACGTCGTCCTGAACGACCCGGTCTTCGGCAAGTCCAAGGAGGAGCGGGCGAAGCTGTGGAACCAGGGCGGTCTGACGATCCGTACGACGCTCGACCCGCAGGCGCAGGAATCGGTGCAGGCGTCCATCAGGAAGCACGTCTACAAGACCGACCCCGTGGCGACCGCCGCGACGATCGTCGAGCCCGGCACCGGCAAGATCCTCGCCATGGGCCAGTCCCGCCCGTACGGCTTCGGCAAGGACGAGACGCAGATCAACCTCTCCGTCAACGCGGACATGGGCGGCGGCGCGGGCTACCAGGGCGGTTCGACGTTCAAGCCGATCGTCGCGGCGGCCGCGGTCGAGGGCGGCAAGTCCCCGACGCAGCAGTACTCGTCGCCGTACGCGATGACGTATCCGAGCCCGGTGCAGGCGTGTGACGGCAAGGTCTGGCGCAACGACCCGCGCAAGCTCGAAAAGCTGACGAACGAGAACGAGTCCGAGCACGGCCCGATGGGCATGAAGGAGGCGACCGCCAAGTCGGTCAACACCTACTACGTGCAGCTGATCAGCGACATCGGCATCTGCCCCGTCACCGACATGGCGACGAAGATGGGTGTGCAGCGCGCGGACGGCCGCGCCATGGACCAGGCCCCGTCCATCGCGCTCGGCACCCAGGAGGTGTCCCCGCTGACGATGGCGAACGCGTACGCCACCTTCGCCTCGCGCGGCATGTACTGCACCCCGGTCGCCATAGACTCGATCACGCAGAAGACCGGCACCGAGGAGAAGTCCCTCCAGGTACCGAAGTCGGCCTGCACGCGCGCGATGTCGGAGAAGACCGCGGACACCATCAGCACGCTCCTGAAGGGCGTGGTCGAGGACGGTACGGGCCAGGAGGCCGGCCTCGGCGACCGCCCCAGCGCGGGCAAGACGGGTACGACGGACGAGCGCTTCGCGGCCTGGTTCGACGGCTACACCCCGAACATGGCGGGCGCGGTCTGGGTCGGCGACCCGGCGCACAAGCGCCACATGACCAACATCACCATCGGCGGCGTCTACAACGAGAAGGTCTACGGCGGCCAGGTCCCCGGCCCGATCTGGCGCGACATGATGACCGGCGCGCTGAGCGGCAAGCCCGTGGAGGACTTCCACCTGATCAACATCCCCGACGACAAGAAGAAGGGGGATGGTCAGGGAAAAGGCCGAGGGGGGAACAACGGGGGAAACAACGGGGCGGGCCCGGGCGGGATCGGCGGACTGATCGGCGGACTGACGGACGGGGGAGCGGCGGCGGGCAGCACCACGGGTGACGCGACCGGCGGCGCCTTCCCCACGCCGACCATCTCCCTCCCCGGCAACTTCGTCCAGGGGCAGGGGAACGGCGGAATCAACGGGAACGGAAACGGGGGCTGGCACGGCTAGGCCCTGGTCCCGGTGACGTGAGTACGGCGGCGGGCCGCACCCCTCGGTCGGGGGTGCGGCCCGCCGCCGTACCTGTGCCCGCGTTGGCCGCATCCGGCCCGGGCCAGCCTTGAAGCAGCCCGTTCAGTCCTGAAGCAGCCTGTTCTTCAGTCCTGCAGCAGCCTGTTCAGCCCTGAAGCAGCTTCTTCACCGCGGCGGCGACGCGGCCGCCCTCGGCCTGGCCGGCCACCTTCGGGTTCACGATCTTCATGACGGCACCCATGGCCCGCGGACCCTCGGCACCGGCCGCCTTCGCCTCTTCCACGGCCTGGGCGACGATCGCGTTCAGCTCGTCGTCGGACAGCTGCTTGGGCAGGTACTCGGCGAGCACCTCGCCCTCCGCCTTCTCCCGCTCGGCCTGCTCGGCGCGGCCACCCTGTGCGAAGGCATCGGCCGCCTCGCGGCGCTTCTTCGCCTCACGGGTGATCACCTTGAGGACCTCGTCGTCGGAGAGCTCCCGCTTCTCCTTGCCCGCGACCTCCTCCTTGGTGATCGCGGCGAGCGTCAGCCGGAGCGTCGAGGAGCGGAGCTCGTCACGCTCCTTGATCGCGGCGTTGAGGTCGTCGTGCAGCTTCGACTTGAGCGTGGTGGTCATGCGGTCGATTGTCTCAGGTGTGCCGACCTTGACGCCCGCTGATTTAGGGGACGGCCGGTCTCGTCGGTGTTCGCGGATCTGACACGATGGAAGTATGCGCGCGCGATACGGAGTACCCCTGGGAATCATGGCGGCGGGCGTCGCCGGCCTGACGTACGCGGCGGGCTTCGAGGTCCGCTCCTTCCGCCTCCGACGAGTGACGGTCCCGGTCCTCCCGCCGGGTATGCGCCCGCTGCGCCTGCTCCAGGTCTCCGACATCCACATGGTCAGCGGCCAGCGCAAGAAGCAGCGGTGGCTGCGGTCGCTGGCGGGCCTGCGCCCCGACCTCGTGATCAACACGGGCGACAACCTGTCGGACCCCGAGGGCGTCCCCGAGGTCATGGACGCCCTGGGCCCCCTGATGGAGTTCCCGGGCGCATACGTCTTCGGTTCCAACGACTACTACGGCCCCAAACTCCGCAACCCCGCCCGCTACTTGCTGGAGAAGACGAGCGGCCGCCACGGCCTGAACGGCAATCCGCCGGCGGTCGGCGCCGTCCACAACCCGTGGGAGGACCTGCGTGACGGTTTCGACGAGGCGGGCTGGCTGAACCTGACGAACACACGGGGTGTCCTGAAGGTCGAGGGCGTCTCGATCGAGCTGACGGGCCTGGACGACCCCCACATCAAGCGCGACCGCTACGCCCAGGTGGCAGGCGGCCCCTCCGGCACGTCCGACTTCTCCCTCGGCGTGGTCCACGCCCCCTACCTGCGTGTCCTGGACTCCTTCACGGCGGACGGCTACCCCCTGGTCCTGGCCGGCCACACCCATGGCGGCCAGTTGTGCATCCCCTTCTACGGCGCGCTGGTCACCAACTGCGACCTGGACACCGACCGGGTGAAGGGCCTGTCCACCCACACCGCGGAGGGCCGCACCTCCTACCTCCACGTCTCGGCGGGCTGCGGCACCAACCGCTACACCCCGGTCCGCTTCGCCTGCCCACCGGAGGCGACGCTGCTTACGTTGGTGGGGCGGGCGTGACCGATCCGGGGCGGTCGTGACCGAGGGGGCGTCATCCCCCGGGGGACGGGCGTAACGAGGTCAGCCGTGACCACCCAGGAGCCGGGCGTAACCCACCCGGGCCAACCCATATGGCCCCGTCCCTCCCCCGCTCCTAGCGTGAGGGCATGACCGCCCCGATACCCAGGGACATCCCGGACCTGCCCGCGGTCCCGGGCCCGCCCCTGCTGCTGCCCTCCCCGGTCCCGGCCACGGCAGTGGTGGCCCCGGTCCGCCGCCCCGTGGTCGCGCTCCTGCGCCTCCTGATCGCCCTGGCGGCGGCAGCCGGTGTGACCCTGGAGATCCTGCTGGGGACCCCCGCCCGCACCCTGAGCTACTTCGGCATCCAGGCCACCGCCCTGCTGGCCATCGTCATGCTCATGTCAGCATCGAGGGCCTGGCGGGCACGACGCCCCCTGCCGTCCGGCATGACAGGCGCCACACATCTCTACGTCGTGATCGCAGCGCTCGTCTACCACCTGATGCTGGCCCGCACGACGCCCCCGTTCTCCATGACCGGTGCGACGACGATCCCGGAGCGCTGGCACGGCTCCTGGGCCACGCTCCAGATCCTGCACACCCTGACGCCCACGGCGGCCGTGCTGGACTGGCTGCTGCTCACCCCCGCGGCCCGCCTGCACCTGCGCCAGACGGTCACCTGGCTCCTCTGCCCCCTGGCCTACCTGGCCTTCTACCTGATCCGAGCGGCCGTCCTCGCCCCCACGGACCCCACCCGCTACCTCTACCCCTTCCTGGACGTGGCCGCCCACGGCTACCGCAGCACCCTGGCCAACGCCCTCCTGCTGGGCCTCGCGATCTACGCCCTGGCCGTCCTCCTCGTGGCCGTGGACCACACCCGCCCGACCCCGGTCCGCCGCCGGGTCTAAACCGGATTTCGTCTACAGCCACCGGTGGGCTAAAGTAAACGTCGTCGCCGCGAGAGCAGCGACATCGGGGTGTAGCGCAGCTTGGCAGCGCGCTTCGTTCGGGACGAAGAGGTCGTGGGTTCAAATCCCGCCACCCCGACAGCCGAAACACCAGGTCAGGGCCGGTCTTCCTTCATGGGAAACCGGCCCTGACTCGTTCCACAGGAGCCCTGGGGAGTGAATGGGGAGTGGATCAAGGAAATCGACTCCCCGAACGTCACCCTTGGCGGGCTCTCAGCAGCGCATCGAGCGGGCGCACCGGTGACCGCGGATGCATGGCAGACCGTGTCGCCAACGCTTCTTCCCACTGCTCGGTCAGTTCGTCCATGAGCCGGTTCCTCATCCGCGCCGTGATGTGCGAGTAGCGGGCTTGCACCGAGCCATCCTCGTGTCCCATCCGTTCGTCCATGAGTTTGGGCGGGGTCCCGAGCTCCTCCATGACTGTCTTGTGGGAGTGCCGGAGCCCGTGCGGAGTGAGGCCTCGTGCGATCGGTAGCCAGCATGCGTCGGCACGGCCCGAGGCATTCCGGCCCCGCGCCGGCACTCCTGGCCAGGGGTGCGCCATGACGGGCACGGGGCGCGCCTCCTGCGGGGCCTTCTTCGGGTACCACCCCGTCGTGGCCGGATGGAACAGCCAGGTCGCGAAACCGGTACGGCGCCAGTGGGCGGCCGTCTCGCGCCACTATGGTTTGCTCTGCAGAGCGATACGACTTTTCCTGCTGCACCAAGCCCCGGCTCCGCTACGGGCGACGCTCCTGCCTCCGGCCCGCTCCGCCCGCGCTGCGCCGAGGCGCGCCCACATGTGGATAGGGCCGGTGGTCATGAGCCGATCACCACTTATCGCGGCCCCGGCCAGAACAGTGCCTCCGGCGGGGGATCGGCCGATCGCCGGTAGTGGCTGCTGCGTGCTCGCTGCTGATGGCGGCGCCGCCAGTCCGACCAGCCGAGCCGGTGGGCCGCGTCGTGGAGAGGCTGGATGACAAGGGTGATGAACAGGCGTTGGATCTCGTTGCAGGACAGCGGGATTAGACCGTTGGGGGTGGGCTGGCGGGCGTGTTCATCGGCGCGGACCACGGCCAGGAAGGCGTGGGCGAGCATCGCGAGGGTGACCCTGCGACTCCAGGAGGGGTAGCGGCGGACCTGGTGCTCATCGAGTACCGCCGGCCCCTTCTCGGTCTGGAAGGTCTCCTCCACCCGCCATCTGGATCCGGCGACCTTCACCAAATTGGTCAGCGGCACCGGCTCGGGTGAGTAGCAGCGGTAGTAGGCGAGTTCGCCGGTAGTGCGGTTGCGGCGGATCAGCAGCTGGCGCCGGCCCGACGCCGGCTCGGCGAGGTCGATGACGGCCCAGTCGTAGAACCGCTCTCCCTTCGCGCCGCGTCCGGCCGAGAGCTGCTGCCAGGCCCGCTTCGGCACCTTCTTCACCAGGGCATCGGCGCGGAAGGTGCCTGCACCGGTGGTTACTTCGGCTGAGCAGGCCGCCGCCAGGACGTAGCCGGTGCCGCGTGCCTCGAGAGCTGCCCGCAGTTTTGGGTTGCCGCCGTAGACCTCGTCACCGGTGACCCAGTCAACGCGGTGTCCGGCGTCCAGGAACCTTTCGATCATCGTGCGGGCCAGTTCTGGCTTGGTCGCGAAGGCGGTGTCCTCGCCGAGTCCGGCTGCCCGGCAGCGGTCGGGGTCGGCCGTCCAGGAGCGCGGGATGTACAGCTCGCGGTCCACTGCCGCGTGTCCCCGGGCGCCGGCGTAGACGAGGTAGACGGCGACCTGGGAGTTCTCGATCCGTCCGGCCGTGCCGGTGTACTGGCGCTGGACCCCGACGGTGTGGGTCCCCTTCTTCAGGTCGCCGGTCTCGTCGACGACCAGCACCGCGGCCTCGTCGTGGAGGTGCTCGACGACGTATTCGCGCACGTCATCGCGGACGGCATCGGCATCCCAGACGGCCCGGCACAGCAGATGCTGCATGCCATGCGGGCTGGCCTCCCCGGCCCACTCCGCAATCGACCAGCAGTTCTTGCGTGGCAGGTCCGACAGCAGGCCCAGTACCAACCGGCCAGCTCGCAGGCGGGGTTCGTACCGGGCGAACCGGCCCGCGATCCGGCTCATGGCCACCTCGAACGCCTCACGCCAACGGGCGGGATCTATGCTGTGGCCCGCGGCCACCGTCTCGTCGCTTGTCCACACAACTCACGATGATCATCGGTGGCCGCACCCGTCTCCGCACTGGCCCGACCAGCAGGATCACGATCTACAGCTGGAGTACTAAGTGGACCGTGCCTCAGGGGCGTCCTTGGGGAGTAAACGGGGAGTGGATCAAGAAAATGTGGCCGCAGGGTACCGACACCGATCAAGGCATACCAAGGTTCTGACCTGCGTGCATGCCCAACGATTCTGGTCAGCCATCTTCCCGCACCTTATTCGGGATGAAGAGGTCGTGGGTTCAAATCCCGCCACCCCGACAGCCAAGTAACACGCCAGAGGGCCCTCACCGAGTCGGTGAGGGCCCTCTGGCTTTGCTGCGTGTCCATCCGCGTGACGGCGTTCCTGAAAGGCCGGCAAGTCGGCGTGCGCTCGCTCTGCCGAGACGCTGTCCGACGCCCCACGTCACCGACCCCGCACCCGTCGCCACTGTCACCCGAATGGCGCAACATGACGTGCCACCCACATGGGTGAAGATCAAGCTGACTAGTGCCCCGAACGAGGCAATCCGTGAAAGGGGAACCACATGCGCATTCGACGAATCCTCGCCGCCGTCACCGCCGCGGCAGCCCTCGCCGGACTCGGCCTCACAGGCGCCGCCACCGCCATCGCCGCCAGCGCCACCGCACAGGGTGCGCCCTCCTACGTGACCCCCTCCGAGTGCAGGCAGGGCGGCGGAACGCCCGCGATCAATGAGGCGGGCAACTACTGCAAGGGCGGTACGAAGGACGGGGAGAAGATCGACTAGACCCCACAAGGCGCCCCGCAGCCACGCGCCGCGGGGCGTTCCCGCGCGAGCGTAGCCGGGAGAGTGGCAGGGAGAGTCGCAGGGACTGTGCCGAGCCGTCGGGCACAGTCCCGCCTGTCGGCTCCGCCGTGCTTCTCGACGACCCCCGGGACGACTCCGTCGTTCGGCCCATCAAGGGCACCGGCCGCAATGCTGAAGGGGGCCAAGCGGAGTCGCCACACCCTCGCGTTCCGGTACGCCTCCGGCTTCCCGCTCCTCTCAGGCGCCTTCGTCCGGCCTTCGGGACGGGCAAGTCCAAAGACGACGGCGCCCTCTAACGCGGTTCGTGGGCCGCCGCCCGGCAGGCACCGGTCGCGGCGCCGCCCGCCACTCCGGCCCCGGTCAGTCCGGTCACGCAACCCTGCAGGTCTCCCACCACGCCACGGCTGCAGGCCGCTGTGACGGCGTCGGAGGCGGTGGCACCGGCCAGTTCGGCCATCCGTGTGCAGGCGGGGATGTCCGCCCGGGCCGCGGGAGCGGCGAGGACCGCACCGCCGAGGGTGAGGGTCAGGCCGGTGAGGGCACCGGCGATACGGGTCGACGTGCGCATGGGACGCACCTGCCTTCCGGGTCGGTCGCGCGGTCCTGGTCCCGGCGGGCCGGATCCGCGCGGTAAGGCCGCCTGGCGCCGCCCGGTGAGTGGTGCCCAGCCGGCGGGCGCACCGACTGACGCACGATTCCGCGTCGAATCCATCGAGCCGCCCCGGGCCATGGTCGCCAGGCCGAAGGAGAGGACCCGGACCGGATGAGACGCACTCGGACCTCCACTCGCGGGCCCCTCACTCCAGCGTCGCATCCTCTTCCCCGCCCGTCCTGGGCACGCGGGGGGCGGCATCGCTGAGTAACCGCGATGGTGCGAAGCGCGGTCCCGCGGGGTGCCGGGCCGTCACCGCGGTGGCACTTCACGGCGAGCGCCGGTGGAAGGACGAGGTGTCGTCGGGGGCACGTTCGCCCGAGTTGCTCCGCCGCAGTTGCCCACCCTGGGACCGAGACAGACGACTCGCGTGCCTGCTCACCGTCACCCATTCTGAGAAATAGGCCGTCCCTGGCACAGCCCGGTCGTCCCGCAGCACCGAACCAGGGACACGCGAGAGGAGAACGCCATGCGCACACGACGGTTGCTCGGGCTCGCCCTCGCCACCGCGACCCTCGTCGGCATGAGTGCCGTCGGCGCCGCCACCGCTCGGGCAGCGACGTATCCGTCCATCTCGGCCGAACAGTGCACGGCCGAGGGCGGAACCGTCCATCAGGGCGGCCCCTACACCGGCCCCACGTGCAAGTTCCCCGACGGGCACTCGGAACTCATTACCTGAACGCGCCGCACCAGACGGTCGGCGGGCCGCACTCGCGTCCTGCGGGATCGCCGGTGGCGGCTGTCTACGACAGCAACGTCCGTACACCGAACCGGACTTGACCGCTTCGGGTTCGGATCCCGCCACCCGCCAGCCGAAGCACACAGACCGTGGGTGCGGCCCCTCGTCACCGCACGTCGACGAAGTCGCCCGTGGCCTTGGCGGCCGGCGTGGTGGTCGTGCCCGGGAAGTAGTAGCGCCAGTAGCCGTCGGTGGAGGCGGTGACCGTGGTCCTGGCGTTGCCGCTGCCGTCCGTGGTCACGGTCTTGACGGTGCTGTAGGTGCTGCTGCCGGCCTTGCGGAACTGCAGCTTGACCGACTGTCCGGTGTACCCGTGATACAGGTGGTCCTCCCAGTTCGCCCTGGTCAGCTTGCCCGTGACGGTGATCGTCCGGCCCTTTGCGACCGGCTCCGGCGAGGCGTTGACCGTGAGCTTGGAGTAGCGCTGCACGTGGAAGGTGCCGAGGTTCGTCCGCTTCGCCGAGTCGCCGTCCTTGGCCTTCGCGTACGCCCCGAAGTGCCAGGTGCCCGCGAAGGCGTTGTAGTGCAGGTCGTACTCGGGGACGACGGTGTACGTCGACGTGCAGGTGGCCGTGGTCCCCGACGTGCACGTGGTTTCGCTGGGCGAGTCCTGGGTCCAGAAGGCGTCGGGGTCGCTCCAGGTGCCGTGGTACAGGTACGTCTGCCCCGACGCTATGCCGGACGGGTCGGAGGCCGTGAACGTGACCTTGAAGGTCACCTTGTTCGTCGTGCCGACGGCGACGTCCTTGCCACCGTTCACCACCACGTTCGAGACATTGGTGTCGCCCACCACCGTGTCCGCGTGAGCGACCGGAACGGTGAGTGCGATGAGTGCCAGCGCGCCGGACGAAGCGGCACCGATGGCGAGTCTGCGCATGAGTTCCCTCAGGAAGAGAGGCCTGTCGCCCGGGTAGGCGTTCGGCGGGTGAAGGAACTGTAAGGGATGGCCTCGCTCTTTCGGACACCTGTTCCCGGGCACCGCTGCCCCGGCGTGACGACGGCGACGGACAGGGGCGGGCAGGCATCCCGCCCCCACGGCCGGGTACTCGTCGTCCTCTGGAAGCAGAGCCGAAGCGACAGGACTCGGAGGCGGGAACCATGTCCGGCCCGGCACGGTCCGCTGTGGCGGACCCGCGAGAGCATCGCCGTGCCGCCGCCCGCTCCGCACGCCCGCGCAGCCGGGTGCCGGAGACGGGCGACGACGCCGATCTACTCGGCCAGTATCTGAACCAGATCGCCGCGACCCCGTTGCTCGACGCCGACGGAGAGGTACGGCTGGCCCGCCGCATCGAGGCCGGTGTGCGGGCCGCCGGGGAACTGGAGCGCGGGGCGGGCGAGCCGTCACCGGACCGGCGCCGTGAGCTGGAGACGGCTGTACGGGACGGCGCGCGCGCCAAGGACCACATGATCCGGGCCAATCTGCGGCTCGTGGTGTCGATAGCCAAACGGCACGCCCACCGGGGGGCGCCCCTGCTCGACCTGATCCAGGAGGGCAACCTCGGACTGATTCGGGCCGTGGAGAAGTTCGACCACACCAAGGGCTTCAAGTTCTCCACCTACGCGACCTGGTGGATCCGGCAGGCGATCGAACGGGGCCTGGCCCAGCACGCCCGTACCGTACGGCTGCCGATGCACGTCGTGGAGCAGCTGCAGAAGCTCGCGAAGGTCGAACGGCAGCTGCAGTTGCGCCTCGACCACGAGCCGACGGACGGCGAGGTCGCCCGGGAGAGCGGGTTCGACGAGGAGCGGGTCGCGTGGCTGCGCCGGGTCGGGCGGCAGACACTGAGCCTGGACACACCGGTGGACGAGACCGGCGAGACCGTGGTCGGTGACCTCATCCCCGCCACCGACGTGCTCCAGGCTCCGCAGGTCGCCGAGTACCGGGCGCTCGCCGAGGAGCTCAGGGACGCCCTGGGCGTGCTCGCGCCCCGCGAGGCCT
This sequence comes from Streptomyces sp. NPDC048191, assembly GCF_040652655.1. Classification (NCBI taxonomy): domain Bacteria; kingdom Bacillati; phylum Actinomycetota; class Actinomycetes; order Kitasatosporales; family Streptomycetaceae; genus Streptomyces; species Streptomyces sp. NPDC048191. The sequence continues at coordinate 548,938 of NZ_JBEZMO010000001.1, read as the reverse complement.
TGATCCTCAGCCTGCGCTACGGGCTGCACGACGGGCACGCGCGCACCTTGCAGCAGGTGGCCGACCAGGTGGGGCTGACCCGGGAGCGCGTGCGCCAGCTGGAGAAGCAGTCCCTCACCCGGCTGCGGGCGCCGGAGACCGGCGAGCGGCTGCTGGACTGGGCGAGCTGATCGGCCGTGCGGTCACCGTGCTGGGCGAGCTGACCGGCCGTGCGGTCACCGTGCTGGGCGAGCTGACCGGCCGTGCGGTCACCGCGTCCGGGTGCGGTGCCGTACGAGGGCGAGTGCCGGGGCGAGGGCCAGCAAGGTGCCGAGGGCCGCGTAGCCGTGGGTGAGGGTGGTGAGCGAGGCGACCACCGCGACCAGCAACGGCCCGCCCGCGTCGCCGAGTTCGCGACCGAGTTCGGCGGCGCCCATGGTCTGGCCGAGACGCCCGGCCGGGGTCGCGGCGGCCAGGGCGGCGAAACCGAGCGGGGTGATCAGACCGGTCCCGGCACCGATCAGGGCGGCGCCGAGCAGGATGCCGGTCAGACCCGGCAGCATCGCGCAGCCCAGCCCGGCGGCGGTCACCAGCAGCCCTGCCGCGATGCCGGACCGGGTGGTCAGGCGCCCGTCGTCCCGCGCCCGCCCGGCCCACGGCTGCATCACGGCCGCACAGGCGGCGAGCACGGACACGGCGGCCCCGGTCGCCACCGTGCCCAGACCGGCCGCCCGGCCCGAGACCGGCAGGAAGCCCACGCCGACGGACAGGGCGGCGGTCGCCGCGGCCAGCGCGGACGTCGGCACGAGGAACGCCGGGTCGGCCAGCCGCCGGGCCAGGTCCAGCACCGTCTGCCGGGCCTTCGGCAGCGGGGGTACGACGGGAACGGCGAGCGCCGCCCAGCCGGCGACCGCAGCGCCGAGCACCGCGAGCACGGCGAACAGCAGCCGCAGGCCGCCGGCCCACACCAGGACACCGCCGAGCAGCGGACCGAGCGTGTAGCCGATGGACTTGTGGAAGCCGTAACTCCCGAAGGCGCGGCCGTGCCGGGCGGCCGGGTTGAGGCGGGCGACCAGTGCGGAGGCGGACGGGGAGAAGGCGGAGGCCGCGGCGCCCTGCCCGAGCCGGGCGGCCCAGAGCCAGCCGGGGCTGTCCGCGAGGGCGTACAGGGCTGAGGCCGCGGCGAAGGCGACGAGTCCGCCGAGCAGCACCGGGCGTGCGCCGACGCGGTCGGCGAGGGTGCCGAAGACCGGCTTGAGGAACACCTCGGCGCCGTCGTAGAGCGCGAGCAGGCCGCCCAGGACCAGCAGGGAGGTGACCGCGCCCGCGGCGTGACCGCCCAGGTTGGCGGCGATGCCGTGCGCGCCGAAGGCCGTGGTGAACCCCGCCGCGTACAGCGGCCACATCTGCCGGCCCGGCGGCGCCGGCCGTGCGCTCACCGCTTCCCCTCCGGGGCCCCGGCCGGGCCCCGGGGCCGCTTCCGGTTCCGTGTTCGGCACAGCCGTGAACGTAACAGGTGCCCCCTCCACGGCGTGGCCGGGCGCAGGGGGCGGAGCACGGAGCTCAGGTGGTCGCCCCGCGCCTACGCGCCGTCGGCAGGCCGTTGGTCTCTCGCCCCGCTCCTCGCCCGCCGGGTCCCCCGGTCGGCCGCGCTGCCCGCCCTCCCGCTCGTACCCCCCGTAAGGTGGAGCCGTGATCCACGCGCAGCCCGCCGGCCCGGCCGGGGCCCGTTTCCGCTCGGCGGTACGGCCCTCGGTGCTGGTCGCGGTGCTGCTCGGGCTGTTCCTCATGCACGGCGGTCCGGCCGCGGCCTCAGGCGGCTGCCACGGGGCCATGGCGGCGGACGCCGTCATGCGGACGGCGCCCGCCGCGACGACCGCGCACTCCGCCCTCCCTCACGAGCCGATGCCGGGCCGGCCGGAGACGACGGCCGGCCACCCCGGGACCGCAGCCGGGCAGGTCGTGGCCGGTGGTGACAAGGCCGCAGCCCGCACGGCTGAGGCCGTGCGGGGTGACCTCTGTCAGGCCACCACACCCCGCTCGCAGATCCCGGCGCCCCCGGTCGCGTCGGTCGCCCTTGTCCTTCCGGCCGTCGCCCTGCTGCCATGGGCCCGGCCCGGTTACGGCGGTACCCGCCGTCGAGGTCCACCAGGCGGTGGACGCCCTCTCCTGCTCCAGGTGTGCGTCGCGCGGACGTGACGGGACCCGGGACCGCGGCTCGTCGCCGCCGTCCCGCCCGGCCCCCACGTTCACCCGCGCCGGCTCACGGCGCCCACCTGGAAAGACACACCCATGTCCCAGCGCTTCCGCACGCCCCGCCGCGTCCTCGCGGCGGCCGCCGCCACCGCGGCCCTCGCCCTGACCCTCGCCGCCTGCGGCACGGACTCCGACCGCGACTCCGGCCACGGCTCCGCCATGGGCGGCATGCACCACGGCACCACCTCGTCCCCCTCGGCCTCGGCCTCGGCCGAAGGGGACGGCATGGCGTCGATGCCCGGGATGGACGCCGGCTCCGCCGGTAACGGTCTGGCCGCCGCCAAGGGCGGCTACAAAATGACCTCGGCGGTCTCCGCACTCCCGGGGGGCAAGGCGGCCGCGTACCGCTTCGCCATCACCGGACCGGACGGCAAGCCGGTCACCGACTTCGCCGTCGACCAGACCCAGCGGATGCACTTCTACGCCGTCCGCTCCGACCTCACCGGCTTCCAGCACCTGCACCCGGCCATGGCCGGCGACGGCACGTGGACCGCGCCGCTGGCCGCGCTGCGGCCGGGCACCTGGCGGCTGTACGCCTCCTTCACCCCCGGCAGCGGTGCGGGCAAGGGCAAGGGCGTCGTCCTCAGCCGCACCGTGAAGGTGTCCGGCACGGCGATGACCTCGCCCCTGCCGAAGGCGTCCGGGACGACCACCGTCGACGGCTACACCGTGGCGGTGAAGGGCGCTCCGATGGCGGGGATGGCACACCAGCTGACCGCCACCGTCAGCAGGGACGGCAGGCCGGTCACCGACCTGCAGCCCTACCTCGACACCTACGCCCATCTGACCGCGTTCCACCAGGGCGACCTCGCCTTCGCCCACCTCCACCCGGAGACGCGGGCCGAGGGCGACCACGGCGGCCCGACGCTGACCTTCCACGCCGAGTTCCCCCGGTCCGGGAACTGGCGGCTGTTCCTCCAGTTCCAGACGGGCGGCAGGCTGCACACCGCGGCCCTCACCCTGCACGTCGGCTGAACCGGCGGAGCGCCCAGGCCGCACGGGTGGTGCCGTGCGGCCTCTGCCGCCGGGCGAGGACGGTGGAGCGGGGTGTCAACCGCTCGCGGTGAGTTCTGAGTAGAAGGACTCATGTGCGTCAGGGCGCGGGCTGGCAGGCTCCGCGGCATGACGAGCGGCAGAGGGGCGCTGACGGCCCTGCATCTCTTCCTGGTCTGGGTGACGACGGCGGCCGTGGTGCCGGCGATCGGCTACGGGCTGGTGCTGATGGCCTGGGGCGGCGGAACCGGTGCGGCGGTGCCGGTCCTCGCGTTGTCCGTGCCGTCGGCGGTGGGCCTGCTGGTCGCGGTGGGCACACCGGCCAGGACCGTGGTGCCGCTGTGCGACTCCGTGCCGCGGCGGATCGGCTGGGCGGTCCTGGTGTTCGTCCTCGGCACGCTCGGCGTCCTGGCGGGTCTGGCCGCCTACAGCGGGGGCGTCGACCTGGGGAGCGACAGGACCCGGTTCGCGCTGACGGGGGTGCCGTACGCGGTGGCCGCGGCGTTCTTCGTACCGAACCGGTGGATACGGCTCGGCGCGGTGGCCGCGCTGGCCGCCGGGGTGGTCTACGGCGGCTTCGTCGGCCCGGCCCGGGCGCGGCAGCGCGGGCACGTCGCGGAGGTCGCGCGGTACCGGGAGCATCCGGAACTGCAGTATGTGATCGCCACGCCGCCCGGCATGGAGGCGGTCCGTGCCCAGACCGGCGCCGGCTCCTTCGGCATCGAGTACCACTCCGTTCGGCAGGACGGGTACGTGGGCCTCACCGTGCGCCCGCCGCTCACGCCGGAACTCCGGTGCCCCGAACCCGCGGAGAAGGGCGTGACCTGCACGGTGGACGGACACGGCGAGATGCGTACGGTCCGCGACGTCCCCGGTGGCACACCCGTCGTCACCCTCACCCGCCGCCACCGTGCCGCGGAGGCCGAGATCACCAGCCAGACCCTGGACGAACCCGCTCTGCGCCGTCTGCTGAACACCCTGCACCCGCTGTCCGACGCGGAGTTGGAGGAGTTGATGCGGGACAAGGTGATCGACCGGTGGGCGTCCTGACGACGTCGCACCCCGGTCGCGGCGGACGGCAGGACTTCGCCGTGCCCGCGTCGGAGGAAACGCCCTAGTCTTCACGACGTGACCACCGAGCTGACCCTGCTGTCCCGCGTCGCCTGTCGTGGCCGGGAGATCACCGCGCCCCGGTTGCGCGGGCTGTTGGCGCTGCTCGCGGGGGATCTGCGAGCCGGGTGCAGCACCGGGCGGCTGGTGGACGGGCTGTGGGACGACGAACAGCCCGAGCGGCCGGGCAAGGCCGTGCAGGTGCTGGTGTCCCGGCTCCGCGCGCAGCTCGGCGCCGGGCTGGTCGTGAGCACACCCACCGGCTACCGGCTGGCGCTGGAGGAGGCGCAGGTCGACAGTTCCGCACTGCTGCTGCACGAGGCGGCGAGCGCCGGGCGCGCGCGGGCGGGGGACCATGCCGGTGCGCTGGCCGAGGCCGAGGCCGGGCTGGCGCTGTGGGACGGCGGCGTGGGCGCCGGGCCGGGAGAGGACCTGCACGATCCGGTGGTCGCGCTGCGCCTGGAGCGGGTGCGGGCGCACCGGTCGCTGGTGCGCTCCCGCGCGCTGGCGCTCGCCCGGCTGGGCCGGCGGGAGCAGGCCGCGGCACCCCTTGCCGAGCTGGCCGGACAACTGCCGCGGGACGAGGAGGTGCTGACGGAGCTGCTGCGCTGCGAGGCCGCCGGCGCGGGACGGGCCGTGGCGCTGACCCGGTACGACGCCTATCGCCGCCGGCTGCGCGACGAGCTGGGGACCGACCCGGGGCCCGGACTCAAGGCCGTGTACCAGGAGTTGCTGAGCGCCGGCGCGGCACCGGTGCGGCACGGTGTGCCGCACGAGGCGAACCCGCTGCTGGGGCGGGACGCCGACATCGCCGCCGTGGCCGGGCTGCTGCGCACGGCCCGGGTCGTCACCGTCGTCGGTCCGGGCGGGCTGGGCAAGACCCGGCTCTCCCACGCGGTGAGCCGCGCCGCCGAGCAGCCCGTGGTCCACTTCGTCGCCCTGGCCGGTGTCACCGCCGACGACGACGTGGCCGGCGAGGTGGCCTCGGCCGTCGGTGCCGGGGACGGCCGGCCGTACCCCGGCGGCGGGGACGCGGCGGGCGGCATCGTCGGCGCGCTCGGTGCCGGGCCGGCGCTGCTGGTGCTGGACAACTGCGAGCACGTCGTCGCCGGCGCCGCAGCCCTCGTACAGGCGCTGGTGTCGCGGTCCAAGGAGCTGCGGGTACTGGCCACCAGCCGGGCCCCGCTGGGGCTGACCTCGGAGTCGGTGTACGCCCTGCCGGAGCTGTCCCAGGCGACCTCGGTGGAACTGTTCGTGCAGCGGGCGCGGGCCGCCCGGCCCGGCGTGGAGCTGCCCGCGGACTCGGTCGCCGAGATCTGCCGGCACCTGGACGGGCTGCCGCTCGCCGTGGAGCTGGCCGCGGCCCGGGTACGGGTGCTCTCCGTGGCCGACATCTCCCGCCGGCTGCGGGACCGGTTCACGCTGCTGCGCGGCGGAGCCCGCGACGCACCCGAACGGCACCGCACCCTGCGGGCCGTCGTCGACTGGAGCTGGAACCTCCTGGAACCCGACGGCCAGGCCGCCCTGCGCGCGCTGTCCGTGTTCCCCGGCGGCTTCACCGAGGACGCGGCCGAATACCTGCTCGGCGACGCCGGGGACACGCTGGGCCTGCTGGAGCAGCTGGCCGGCCAGTCCCTGATCAAGGCGGACGACGGCCCCGGCGGCGTGCGCTTTCGCATGCTGGAGACGCTGCGCGAGTTCGGTGCCGACCGGCGGGCCGCGGCGGCCGAGGAGGAGACGGTGACCGGCCGGTTCCTCGCCTGGGCGAGGGATTTCGGCCGCACCCACCACGACCTGCTGTTCAGTCACGATCCGGTGCCCGCCTGGGCCCGCATCCGCGCCGAGCAGGACAATCTCGTCCTCGCCCTGCGGCACGCGCTGGCCCGTGCCGACGGACCCACCACCGCGGCCGTCACCGCCGTGCTGTCGTCCCTGTGGTCCACCGGCTCCCACTACGGCCGGCTGGCCACGCTGGCCGCCGACACCGCGGGCCCCCTGTCCCACTTCCGGCCCGACGACCCCGCGGACGTGGAACCGGCCCGCAGCGCGGCGGCGGTGTGCGCGGCGAGCCTCTTCATGGGCCACGGCCCGCGCGCCGTACGCCAGTTGGTGACCCTGCGCCGGCTGCCGCCCGCCCCGCCGGACACCGTGCTGCGGGCCCTGTCCGTCGTCCTGTGCGCCGTGCCGGAGATGCGGCCGCCGGAGTACGCCCGGCTCCAGCAACTGTGCGAGGCCGACGAGCCGTTGCTGGCCGGCATCGCCTCGGGCGTGGCCAGCTACCTCTGGGAGGCCGCGCACGACACGGAGCGCGCGCTGCGGAGCGCCCGCCGGATGCTCGACGCGCTCGCCCCGCTGGACAACCCGGCCATGCACCTGCTCAGCCACGGCCGGATCAGCGAGCTGTGCCTGCAGTCCGAGCGGGGCGCGGAGGCGTACGACCATCTGCGCGCCGCACTGAGCGCGCTGGACGCGTTCGGCGACTGGTCCGACACGCTCGGCGTGCGCTGGGGGCTCGTGCTGGCCAGTCTGCACAAGGGCGAGGTCGACGAGGCCGAGTACTGGCTGGGCCTCGCCGCCCTGGACCAGCCGCCGGAGTCGGACGGGATGTTCAACCCCGAGCTGGAGGCCAGGGCGGAGATCTCGCTGGCCCGGGGACTGACCGAGGTCGGGCTCGGGCTGTGGCGCCGGGCGGCGGAGCGGGTACGGGAGGTCAGTGCCGTGTACGCCGCTGACGATCCCTTCGTGGACCCGTGGGCCCTGCAGGTGCAGGCGGCCGCCGTGGCCGCGCACGCGCTGCACGGCCGGCCGGAACCGGTCGCCCGGCTCGCCGGGGAGTTGCGGGCGCGGCTGCTCGGGCTGCTGTCCGGTGCCCCGGCCGGTGGCTCGCCGGTCGACGGGTCCCCGGTGGAACTGCCGGTGTACGGCACGCTGTTGCTGGCGCTCGGCCACGCCCGGCTGGCCCAGGGCGACCCGGCGGGCGTACGGCTGGTGGCGCTGGCCGAACGGATGCCGGTGGTACGGGAGTTCCCCACCCTGTCCCTGGCCCGCTCCCGGGAAGCGGCGGAGAACGCCGACGGGGCGGCATACGCCGACGCGAGGTCGAGGTACGCCGCCCTGGGACGGGAGGAACTGCGGGGGGTGGCACTGCGGGAGCTGGAAGCCGACGGCGGGGCGATTCCCTGAGGCTGTACGGGGACCGGGCGAGCGGTCACCTCCTGGGCTCGCGATGGAACTGCCCCTTGGACCACACGTAACCCAGCACCGACAGCCCGGCACACCACGCCAGGGTCAGCACGGCGTTCTTCGTGCCGATCCCGCTGCCCAGCAGCAGCCCCCGCAGCGTCTCGATGGCCGGTGAGAAGGGCTGGTACTCGGCGAACCAGCGGAACCAGTCCGGCATGGCGCCCACCGGCACGAACGCGCTGGACAGCAGCGGCAGCATCGTCAGCGGCAGCCCCATGTTGCTGGCGCCCTCGGCGTTCGGGCTGGCCAGGCCCATGCCGACCGCGATCCAGGTCAGTGCGACGCTGACCAGCGTCATCAGCCCGGCCGCCGCGACCCACTCCACCGGCGTCGCGTTCGGCCGGAAGCCGATGGCCAGTCCGATGCCCAGGATCGCCACCAGTGCCAGCAGCGTCTGGAGCACGTTGCCGACCACGTGGCCGATCAGCACGGAGGCGCGGGAGATCGCCATGGTGCGGAACCGGGCCATGATGCCCTCGGTCATGTCGGTGGCCACGGACACCGCGGTGCCGAGCGCGGTCATGCCCACGGTCATGAGAAGGATGCCGGGGACGATGTAGGCGACGTAGTCGGCCCGGTCCGCGCGGCCGCCGATGCCCGCGCTCATCACGTTGCCGAAGACGTAGACGAACAGCAGCAGCAACATCACCGGGGTGAGCATGACGTTCAGGGTGAGCGAGGGGTAGCGGCGCGCGTGCAGGAGGTTGCGCCGGAGCATCGTGAGGTTGTCGCGGAACGCGTGGCCGGCGGCGCTCATCGGGCGGTCTCCTTGTCGGTGGGCCGAATGGTGGCCTGTGCGGGCACGCCGGCGCCGCCGGTCAGGGCGAAGAAGACGTCGTCCAGGTCGGGGGTGTGCACGGAGAGTTCGTCGGCCTCGATCGCGGCGGCGTCGAGCCAGTCGAGGACGGCGCGCAGTTCGCGCTGGCTGCCGTCGCTGGGGATCTGCAGGGTGAGTGCCTCGTCGTCGCGGGTGGTCTCGCGCAGCGCGGCGGCTGCGCTCCGGTAGGCGGCCGGGTCGGTGAAGCGGAGTCTGACGTGTCCGCCGGGGATGAGCCGCTTGAGCTCGTCGGCGGTGCCCTCGGCGGCGATCCGGCCGTCGTTGAGCACGGCGATGCGGTCGGCGAGTTCGTCGGCCTCCTCCAGGTACTGGGTGGTGAGGAAGACGGTCGTGCCGCTGGCGACCAGCTCGCGGATGATCTGCCACATGGTGTGCCGGGAGCGCGGGTCCAGGCCGGTGGTCGGCTCGTCGAGGAAGATGATCCGCGGCTCGCCGACCAGGGTCATGGCGATGTCGAGGCGGCGCTTCATGCCGCCGGAGTAGGTGGAGGCGGGCTTCTTCGCGGCCTCGGTGAGGTCGAAGCGCTCCAGCAGCTCGGCGGTGACCCGCCGTCCCTCGCGCTTGGAGAGGTGGTGCAGGTCCGCCATCAGCAGCATGTTCTCCTCGCCGGTGATCAGCCCGTCGACGGCGGAGAACTGGCCGGTGACCCCGATGGCCGCCCGGACCGCCTGGGCCTCGGCGGTGAGGCCGTGCCCGGCGATCCGCGCCTCACCGCCGTCGGCGGAGATCAGCGTGGACAGGATGTTGACCACCGTGGTCTTGCCCGCGCCGTTCGGCCCCAGGAGGGAGAAGACGGTGCCGGTGGGCACCTGGAGGTCGATGCCGTCGAGGACGGTCTTGTCCCCGTATTTCTTGCGCAGCCCGGTGGCCGCGATCGCGAGTTCGTGGTCCGTCGTCGTCATGCCGCAGAGCCTGCGGCCGGGGCGGTTCAGACCGGTCTCAGCCGGGTTTCAGCCGGGCGGCGAGGCCTTCAGCACACTGAAACCCGCAGGTGGGCGGCGGGAGCGGCGCGGCCTTTAGGCTTCCTCCTGTGGGAACGTCGCTTCGGAAAGAGGTCCCGTTGAGCTTCTGGTCGATCTACCAGCACGGCTTCGCGCGCGTCGCCGCGTGCACGGGCCACACCGTCATCGCCGACCCGCCCGCCAACGCCGAGGCGGTCCTGCGCCACGCGCGCCGGTGCGCCGAGGAGGGCGTCGCCGTCGCCGTGTTCCCGGAGCTGTGCCTGTCCGGGTACGCGATCGACGACCTGCTGCTGCAGGACGCCATGCTCGACGACGTCGAGACGGCGCTCGCCACCGTCGTGGCCGAGTCGGCGGACCTGCTGCCGGTCCTGGTCGTCGGCGCCCCGCTGCGCCACCGGGACGTGATCTACAACTGCGCGGTGCTTATCCACCGCGGCCGGATCCTCGGCGTCGTACCGAAGTCGTACCCGCCGAACTACCGCGAGTTCTACGAGCGCCGGCAGATCGCTGGCGGCGACGGCGAGCGCGGCGGAACGATCCGGCTCGGCGGCGCGGACGTGCCGTTCGGCGTGGACCTGCTCTTCGCGGCCACGGACGTGCCCGGCCTCGTGCTGCACACGGAGATCTGCGAGGACATGTGGGTGCCGGTGCCGCCGAGCGCGGAGGCGGCGCTGGCCGGGGCGACCGTCCTCGTCAACCTCTCGGGCAGCCCGATCACCGTCGGCCGTGCCGAGGACCGCAAGCTGCTGTGCCGCTCGGCGTCCTCCCGCTGCCTCGCCGCCTACGTCTACGCGGCGGCCGGGCTCGGCGAGTCGACCACCGACCTGTCCTGGGACGGCCAGACCCTCGTCTACGAGAACGGGGTGCTGCTCGCCGAGACCGACCGCTTCCCGCTCGGCGAGCAGTACGCGGTGGCCGACGTCGACCTCGACCTGCTGCGGCAGGAGCGGCAGCGGATGGGGACGTTCGGCGAGAACCGCCGCACCCACGCCGCACGCACCGCCGACTTCCGGACGGTGTCCTTCGAGCTCGCCCCGCCGGCCACCACCGACCTCGGCCTGCGCCGCCGCGTCGAACGCTTCCCCTTCGTGCCCGCCGACGCCGAACGCCTCGCCCTAGACTGCTACGAGGCCTACAACATCCAGGTCGCCGGCCTCCAGCAGCGCCTCGCGGCGATCGGCGGCCCCAAGGTCGTCATCGGTGTCTCCGGCGGTCTCGACTCCACGCACGCGCTGATCGTCGCCGCCCGCGCGATGGACCGCGCGGGGCGCCCGCGCAGCGACATCCTGGCCTTCACCCTGCCCGGCTTCGCCACCAGCGACCACACCAAGGACAACGCCCACCGCCTGATGCGGGCCCTCGGCGTCACCGCGGCCGAGCTGGACATCACGCCGACGGCGCGACTGATGCTGAAGGAGATCGGTCACCCCTTCGCCGCCGGCGAGCCGGTGTACGACGTCACCTTCGAGAACGTCCAGGCGGGCCTGCGCACCGACTACCTGTTCCGCCTCGCCAACCAGCGCGGCGGCATCGTCCTCGGCACCGGCGACCTCTCCGAGCTGGCGCTCGGCTGGTCCACGTACGGCGTCGGCGACCAGATGAGCCACTACAACGTCAACTCCGGCGTGCCCAAGACGCTGATCCAGCACCTGATCCGCTGGGTCATCAGCAGCGAGCAGTTCGACGAGGAGACCGGCAAGATCCTGGCCGCGATCCTGGACACGGAGATCAGCCCCGAGCTCGTGCCCGGCGAGGAGATGCAGTCCACCGAGTCGAAGATCGGCCCGTACGCGCTGCACGACTTCACCCTCTTCCACGTGCTGCGCTACGGCTTCCGCCCCTCCAAGATCGCCTTCCTCGCCTGGCACGCCTGGCACGACCGCGAGTCGGGCGCCTGGCCTCCCGGCTTCCCCGAGGCCGACCGCGGCTCCTACGACCTCGACCGGATCCGCCACTGGCTGGAGGTCTTCATCCGCCGCTTCTTCGCGTTCTCCCAGTTCAAGCGCTCGGCCATGCCGAACGGCCCGAAGGTCTCGGCAGGCGGCTCCCTCTCCCCGCGCGGTGACTGGCGGGCCCCGTCGGACGGCACGGCCCAGGCGTGGCTGCGGGACCTGGAGCGGTTCGACCTCACGGAGGCATAGGCAGCGCGCGCGGGACACGTGACCGAGGTCACGGCGGCCGTGTCCCGGCGTCAGTTGTTCCAGGTCTCGTCGTACGGGTCGTGCGGCACCGGGACCGGTTTCGTCGACGTCACCTTCAGATACGGGACCGGGCCGTTGTTCACCGGGTCGTGCGTGAGGCGCGGGGTGTAGGTGCCGGTCACCTCCAGCCAGGCGTCCGGGCGCAGCACCGGGGGCAGCTCGCCGGTCAGGGCGATCTTGACGGGCTGGGCGTCCGCGGCACAGCAGTTGAGGGCCATGCGGACCAGGTACGGCGCCCCCGAGTGGTCCAGGGCGAGGAAACCCGTGACCCGGACCGGGCGGCCGTGCAGGGAGCGGCCGTGCCCGTAGGCCGCGCGGGAGGCGTAGTCGACCACGGACAGCGGGGCCGGGTCGCCGGCGGGCAGCGGGCCGAGGGCGTACGGCTTCTGCAGGGCCGTACCGGAGCGCAGGGCGCTGTAGGAGCCGAGGGCGGGCGGGGCGACGAGGATGAGGGCGAGGAGGGGGAGCAGCAGGAGCCAGGAGACCTTGGGTTCGGGGTGCTCGTGGGTGTGCCCGCCGCCACGGCCCCGGCGGCGCTCGTACCAGACCGTCGCCAGGGCCGCCGCGATGAGGACCGCGCCGGAGGCCAGCAGCAGCGGGCGCAGGCCCCCCTTGACGTAGCGCAGGTACAGGTCGGTGCTGCCCGCGTGGAGGAGGGCGGCGCCGAGCAGGAACATGACGGCGGCCTGGGACTGGCGGTTCACAGCAGCACCGTTCCCGTCACGAGGGCGCCCGCGATCGCCAGCGCGAAGGTGGCGGGGGCGAAGCGGAGTGCGAAGGTACGGCCGAACGTGCCGGCCTGCATCGCGAACAGCTTGAGGTCGATCATCGGGCCCACCACCAGGAACACCAGCTTGGCCGTCAGGGAGAACTGGGTGAGGGAGGCCGCGACGAACGCGTCCGCCTCCGAGCAGATGGAGAGCAGGACGGCCAGCACGGCGAGGGCGAGCACGGAGAAGACGGGGTTTCCGGCCGCCGTGCGCAGCCAGTCCGCCGGGGTGGCCGCCTTCAGCGTGGCCGCGGCCATCGCGCCGAGCACCAGGAAGCCGCCCGCGTGCACGGTGTCGTGCCGCACCGAGTGCCAGAACGCCTCCCCCTTCGTGGCGCCCTCGTGCGCGCCGTGGGCGGGCGGGCGCAGCCAGTCGGTGCGGCCGACGCGCTGCCACAGCCAGCCCATCGCGCAGGCCACCAGCAGGCTCGCCAGGAACCGGGCGAGCACCATCGCGGGGTTGCGCGGGAAGGCGACGGCGGTGGCGGTCAGCACGATCGGGTTGATCGCCGGCGCGGAGAGGAGGAAGGCGAGGGCGGCGGCCGGGGTGACTCCCCTCCGGACGAGGGCGCCGGCCACCGGGACCGAGGCGCACTCGCAGCCCGGCAGGATCGCGCCCGCGACGCCCGCGACCGGGACGGCCAGGGCGGGGCGGCGGGGCAGGGCGCGCGCGAAGAAGGACGGCGGCACGAACACCGCGATCGCCGCCGACAGCAGCACGCCGAGCACCAGGAACGGCAGCGCCTGCACGGTCACCGCGACGAACACCGTCATCCAGCTCTGCATCAGCGGGGTGCCGAGGAGCCCCCGGATGGGGGACTGGGCGAGCACCGCGAGGAGCAGAGTCAGCGTCAGCACCAGCGGGGAGCTGAGCCTGCGGCCCTCCGGGGCGGACGGTCCACCGGCGGGGCCGGCCTCCGCGCCGGGCGGGGCGTCTTCGGTGATGGCCACGTGCGGTTACCTCCGGCTGTCCTGGCTCCCTCCCCCTGCGTACGCGATTCGTCCCCCGGGTGTTCACGCCGTTGCTGGAACCACTCCTGTCCTTGGGGCAGTCTTTTCCCTCGTGGCGAGCGTTCCGTATCAAAGTGGGCCCCGTGCCCCGCACATGGTGGTCTGCGGTGACGACGGGCTCGCGCACCGGCTGGCCGCCGAGTTGCGCGGAGTCTACGGCGAGCAGGTCACCCTCGTGGTACCGCCGAACGAGCGCACCGCCAGGCCCCCGGTAGTCGGACGGTCCCGGTCCGCGTCGGCGGCGCTGTTCGACCGGGTGGTCAGCGCGGCGGTCGGCCGCACGGGCACCGGGTCCGGACCGGCACCGGGACCGGCGGCGACGGCCACCGGTGGTGGTGGCAACGGTCCCGACGCCCAAGGGGTGTTGGAGGCCGCCGAGATCACCGAGGCGGTGCTCGCCGAGGCCGGGGTGGAGCGGGCCGCCGCGCTCGCCCTGGTCTTCGACGACGACGAGACCAACATCCGGGCCGCGCTGACCGCCCGCCGGCTCAATCCCCGGCTGCGGCTCGTCCTCAGGCTCTACAACCGGCGGCTGGGCCAGCACATCGAGGAACTCCTCGACCAGGCGGCCGCGTTGGCCTTCGGCGACGGCGAGGGCGGCACGGACGCGTCCACCACCGTGCTGTCGGACGCCGACACCGCCGCGCCCGCGCTGGCCGCCACCGCCGTCGCCGGCACCAGCAAGGTCGTGCAGACCGACGGGCTGCTGCTGCGGGCCGTCGAACGGCAGGCGGGAACCGGACTGTGCACGCTCGCCCTGCTCTCCCCGGGCGCGGACCCCGAGGGTGGCGGGGAGCAGGAACCCCGGCTGCTGCCCGACGACGACGAGGTGGGGCAGGCCGGCGCGCGGACGGCGATGGTGCTGGAGCAGGTGTCGTCGGCGGGCGGCCGGGAGTCGGCAGCGCCCGGCCGGGGCGGAGTGCCGCCGCTCGCCTCGCTGTTCTCCCGGCGGCTGCGGTGGTCGCTGGCGGGCATGGTGGCGTGCGTGGTCGCGCTCGCCGTCGCCCTGTGGATCGTCACCCCCGGGATCCACCCGCTGCGCGCCTTCTACTACACCCTCCTCGACCTGTTCGCCATCGACAACCCCGCCATCGGGGCTCCCCTGGGCCGGCAGATCCTCCAACTCCTGTCCGGGCTCGTCGGGTTGCTGCTGCTTCCGGTGCTGCTGGCGGCCGTGCTGGAGGCGCTCGGCACCTTCCGCACCGCCTCCGCCCTGCGCAAACCGCCGCGCGGCCTCGGCGGGCACGTGGTGCTGCTCGGCCTCGGCAAGATCGGCACCCGGGTGCTGACCCGGCTGCGCGAGCTGAACATCCCCGTCGTGTGCGTCGAGTCCGAACCGGAGGCACGCGGGCTCGCCACCGCGCGACGGCTGCGGGTGCCGGTGGTGCTCGGCGACGTCACCCAGGAAGGGGTGCTGGAGTCCGCCAAGATCCACCGGGCGTACGCGCTGCTCGCGGTGACCAGCGCGGACACCACGAACCTGGAGGCCGTGCTCTACGCGCGCAACGTGCGGCCCGATCTGCGGGTGGTGCTACGGCTGTACGACGACGACTTCGCCACCGCCGTGTACCGCACCCTGCGGGCCGCGTACCCGCACGCCCTCACCCGGAGCCGGAGCGTCACGCACCTGGCCGCGCCCGCGTTCGCCGGGGCGATGCTGGGACGGCAGGTGCTCGGCGCGATCGCGGTGGAGCGCAGGGTGCTGCTGTTCGCCGCCGTCGACGTGGCCGGGCACGCGCAGTTGGAGGGGCGGACCGTGCGGGACGCCTTCCGGGCCGGGTCCTGGCGGGTCCTGGCGCTGGAGGGACGGACCGACACGGCGCCGGGCCATGTGCTGGAGAAGGGGGACCGGGTGGTGGTTGCCGCGACGCGCACGGGCCTCGCGGAGTTGCGCTGACCGCCGCGGCTCTTCCACCCGGCCGCCCCGAACCGTCGGCCTAGAGCGCGCCCAGGTGCCTCGCCGCGAACTCCATCTCCAGTCTCACCTGCTTGATCCGCTCGTCCACCACCAGGGAGCCGTGACCGGCGTCGTACCGGTACACCTCGTGGGTCGCGGCTCTCGTCTCCAGGCGCTTGACGAAGTTGTCGATCTGGCGGATCGGGCAGCGCGGGTCGTTGACCCCCGCCGAGATGTAGACGGGGGCCTTGACCTGGTCGACGTAGGTCAGCGGGGACGAGGCCTCGAAGCGCTCGGGGACCTCCTCCGGGGTGCCGCCGAGCAGGGTGCGGTCCATGGCCTTCAGGGCCTCCATCTCGTCGTGGTACGCCGTGACGTAGTCCGCGACGGGTACGACCGCGATGCCCACCGTCCACGCCTCGGGCTGGGTGCCGAGGCCGAGCAGGGTGAGGTAGCCGCCCCAGGAGGCGCCGGTGAGGACCAGCCGCTCGGGGTCGGCGAGACCGGAGGAGACCGCCCAGTCGCGCACCGCGGCCACGTCCTCCAGCTCGATCAGGCCGACCCGGTGCTTGAGGGCGTCGGTCCAGGCCCGGCCGTAGCCCGTGGAGCCGCGGTAGTTGATGCGGATCACCGCGTAGCCCTGGTCGACCCAGGCGGCCGGTCCGGCGGCGAAGGAGTCGCTGTCGTGCCAGGTCGGGCCGCCGTGCAGGTCGAAGACCGTGGGCAGCGGGCCGGTCGCCCCCGCGGGCTTCTGGATCAGGGCGTGGATACGGCCGCCGGGGCCCTCCACCCACGCGTCCTCCACCGGCACCGACGGGGGGCACGCCATGCCGGGAGGGTCCAGGACCACGCCGCCGGAGGTGGAGCGCACCGCCGGGGGTTCGGCGGCCGACGACCACAGGTACTCGACGCTCCCGTCGGGGCGGGCCGTGGCGCCGGAGACCGTGCCGGGCGGGGTGGGGATGCGGGTCAGCTCGCGGGTCGCCAGGTCGAAGCGGAACAGCTCGCTGCGGGCCTCGAAGCCGTGGGCGACGAGGAGGGCCGAGCCGTCCGGATACCACTCGGCGCTGACGTCGCCCGGCAGGTCCAGGGCAAGGTCGGTCTGTTCGCCCGTGGCCACGTCCCACACCAGGGGCTCCCAGCGGCCCCGGCGCTGGTGGCCGATGAGCAGCCGGGTGTCACCGTCGACCGGGGCGAAGCCCAGCACCTCCAGGCCCAGCTCCTCGGTGCCGCCCTCGGTGTCGTCCAGCTCGGCGACCGGCGTGCCGTCCGGGCGCAGCACGCGCAGCGCCGCGTGCATGGCGTCGCCGTGCTCGGTGTGCTCGACGGCGATCAGGGAGCCGTCGTGCGAGAGGTCGCCGACGCCCGCCGACTCGCGGTGGCGGTAGATCTCGACCGGCTCCTCGCCGGCCCGGGCGAGGTGGATCGTCGTGCCGTCCTCGTCCGTGGAGCGGCCGACGACCGCCGTGCGGCCGTCGCGGGCCAGGGCCAGGCCGGCCGGGTAGGAGGGTTCGAGGCCGGGGACGGCCGGCTCGGCCTCGCCGCCCGCGAAGGGCTGGCGGCGCCAGATGCCGAACTCGTCGCCGTCCTTGTCGTCGAACCACCAGATCCAGGCGCCGTCCGGGGAGAGCACGCCGTCCGTCGTGCCGTTCGGCCGGTCCGTCGCCTGGCGCTGCTCGCCCGTCGCCCGGTCCCAGGCGTACAGCTCGTACGTCCCCGTCGCGTTCGACACGAACAGGGAGCGGTGCGGCGCGTCCTCCGCCCAGTCGGGCAGTGACACCCGCGGCGCCCGGAAGCGCTTCTCCCAGTCCGGCATGCCGGCCGTGCCCCGCACGCCCGGCTCCTTGCTCTCACTCATGGCCCCAGTCATGCCGCCCATACTGCCTGGCCGCGCCGACAATTGGGTGGCGGGTGTGCGCAGCCTGTGGATAACTTCCCGACCATGAACACTTCCGTCCACACCCCGTCCGTCCCTGAAGGCTGGCGCGAGGACAACCGGGCCATGTGGGACGAGCGCGTGCCCGTGCATGTCGCGGGTGACTACTACGACCTGGACGCCTTCCGGGCCCGCCCGGACGTCCTGCGGGACTTCGAGACGGACGAGGTCGGCGACGTCACCGGCAGGACGCTCCTGCACCTGCAGTGCCACATCGGCACCGACACCCTCTCCTGGGCCCACCGGGGCGCCGCCCGCGTCGTGGGCGTGGACTTCTCCGCCCCGGCCGTCGAGGCCGCCCGCTCCCTCGCGGCCGACCTGGGCCACGGCCCCGAGCGCGCCGCCTTCGTCACCAGCGACGTGTACGACGCGGCCGGCGCCGTGCCCGAGGCGTCGTACGACATCGTCTACACCGGGCTCGGCGCGCTGTGCTGGCTGCCGGACATCCGCCGCTGGGCCAGGACCGCGGCCTCGCTCGTCGCGCCCGGCGGGTTCCTGTACCTCGCCGAGTTCCATCCGCTCACCGAGGCGCTGGACCAGGCGACCGGTTCCCGGATCGTGCGCGACTACTTCTCCCGGGACGCGACGGTCTACGACGAGCCCGGCACCTACGCCGAGCCGGGCGCCTTCACCTTCCACAACCGCAGCGTGCAGTGGCAGCACACCCTCGGCGACGTCGTGTCCGCGCTCGCCGCGACCGGGCTGCGCATCGAGTTCCTGCACGAGCACGAGGTGTCGCTCTTCGCGGCCTTCGAGAACTTCGAGGTGCGGGACGGATACCACCGCTTCCCGGCGGGCCACCCGCGCATCCCGCTGATCTACTCGCTCAAGGCGACCAGGCCCGCCGAGGGCTGACCCGGCGCCAAGGGCCGACCCGCGGGCGGGGGCGCGGGGGCGGCGCCGTACCGTGGAAGGCGTGTACCGGTTTCTGCTGACACCCCGCTGGTGGGGCATCAACGTCTTCGTGCTGCTCGCCATCCCGTTCTGCGTCTTCATGGGGTCCTGGCAGCTGAGCCGGTTCGAGGGGCGGGTGCACGACAGCCGCGCCGCGACGAAGCAGGCCGCGTCCGACCAGCACGAAAGAGCGCGCCCGCTGGACTCCATGCTGCCCGTCGACAAGGCCACCTCGGGGCGCCGGGTCACCGCGAGCGGGACGTACGGCAAGCAGCTGCTGGTGCCGGGCCGGCGGCTGGACGACAGGAACGGCTTCTACGTCCTCACCCTGCTGCACACCGGCTCCGGAAAGGCGCTGCCGGTGGTACGGGGCTGGCTGCCGGGCACGGCCGACGCGGCGAAGGCGCCCGCACCGCCGTCCGGTGAGGTCACCGTCACCGGCGCGCTGCAGGCGTCCGAGACGCCCGGGGACAACGGGGTCAGCGCGCAGGGCGGGCTGCCGGCCGGGCAGACGGCGGCGATCAGCTCGGCCTCGCTGGTCAACCTGGTGCCGGACCGGCTGTACGACGCCTGGGTGACCCTCGACCGGGCCGACGCCGGGATGAAGGCCGTGCCCGCGACGGCGCCGGACGGCACCGGCCTGGACCTGAAGGCGTTCCAGAACCTCGGCTACACCGGCGAGTGGTTCGTCTTCGCCGGCTTCGTGGTGTTCATGTGGTTCCGGCTGGTACGGCGAGAGGCCGAGGCCGCGCGGGACGCCGCGCTGGGCCTGGTGCCGCAGGAGGCACCGGAGCCGGCGGTCCCGTAGCCGGAGCGGCGCCGGAGCACGACTGCCCGCGAGGGCGGCGCTACCGCTACGCCCCCGCCAGCACCCCGGTGAAGATGACCGTCCCCGCGCACTCCCCCGGCACCGTCGCCGTGGCCGAGGGCGAGCCCCCCTGCGCGGTGTGGGTGATCTGCACGCTGCCGTCCGCCGTGCCGTCCTCGGTCATCAGCTGGGTCGTGGTGCCCGACGACGTGCTCCCGCCGTCCGCCGAACCGCCGGTGGCGCCCGCTTCCGGGGTGGGCGACGGATCCGGTGAGGCACCGCCGGTGTCCGTGCCGCCGGTGTTGCTGTCGCCGCCGGTGGTGGGGCAGGTCTGCGAGGGTACGAAGGCGAACTTCTCCTCGTAGGCCGCGCCGGGCTGCAGGACCAGTCCGGTGACCTCCAGCGAGGGGTCGGGCAGGCCGGTCGCCGCGTCCCCGGCCACGTGCCGCGCGGTACTGATCTTGGTCTGGTCGGCCGCGCCCATCGCGGTCGGGGTGATGGTGCCCGCGCCGTCGACGGTGCAGGCCGTGGTGGAGACGTTGACGACGCGGAACGTGCCATAGACCACGCCCGCGGTGTCGGGGGCGTCGGCGGTGCCGGTGGCGGAGCCCAGCTGGGTCGTCGTGCACGACGGGACGCTGCCCGCGGACAGGGTGGCGGAGGGGTTGGCGCCGTCGGTGGAGCCGGTGGAGCCGCCGCCGGGCCTGTTCTTCTGTCCGGGCTTGCCGGACTCCTTGCCGGGCTTGACGCTCGTGCTGCCGTCGCCCTTCCGGCCGCCCGTGTCGCCGCCCTTGTCCTTGCCCTGCCCGGTGCCGCCCTGGGCCTGGGAGGACTGGCCCGCCATGGCGGTGTTGGGGTCGCCGCCGCCGGAGTCGGAGACGTGCACGAGGGCGGGGATCGCGGTGCCGATGAACAGGGCCGCGGCGGCCATGCCGACGGCGGCCTGCCGCTTGCGGGCCCGCCGCGCGGGGACGGCCCGGCGCAGATGCTCCAGCGTGCCGGTGCGCGCCTCGATGTCGTCGACCGCGGAGTGCAGCAGCCGGCGCAGGGCCAGCTCGTCGTTGTCCAGCCCGTCGGTGTCCGGCTCGTCGATGCCGAGCCCGCCGGTGGCCGGCCCGTGGGGGTCGGCGCCGGGCCGGTCCGCGCCCGGTTCGGGTCCGTCGGAACCCTGGCCGAATCCGGCGGGGCCTCGGTCGCGCCCGTCGGGGCCCTGGTCGAGCCCCTC
The DNA here is from genome assembly GCF_040652655.1 of Streptomyces sp. NPDC048191. Lineage (NCBI taxonomy): Bacteria > Bacillati > Actinomycetota > Actinomycetes > Kitasatosporales > Streptomycetaceae > Streptomyces > Streptomyces sp. NPDC048191. The sequence goes on along the minus strand of NZ_JBEZMO010000001.1, from coordinate 528,816 downwards.
GGGACCCTTCTCGTCGGGGCCGTGGTTCACAGTTCCGTTCCCAGCGTGCGATGACTTGTGCTCTTGCTCGTCCCGCTCCGTCGGCTCGTGCCAGGCGAAGGGTTCGTGACGTTCGTGGGAGTGGCGTTCATCGGAATCGCCCCCTTGGGCGCGCTCGCTCATGCCGGTGCCCCCATGGCCACCCGCAGCGCGGCGATGCCCCGCGAGCCGTAGGCCTTCACCGAGCCCAGCGAGATCCCGAGGGTCTCGGCGACCTGGGCCTCGGTCATGTCCGCGAAGTAGCGCAGGACCAGGACCTCGCGCTGGCGGCGCTGCAGGCCCTTCATCGCCTTGATGAGGTCGCGGCGCTCCAGCTGGTCGTAGGCGCCCTCCTCGGCGCTCGCCATGTCCGGCATCGGCTTGGAGAGCAGCTTCAGGCCGAGGATGCGGCGGCGCAGCGTGGACCGGGAGAGGTTGACCACCGTCTGGCGCAGGTAGGCGAGGGTCTTCTCGGGGTCGCGGACGCGTTTGCGGGCCGAGTGCACGCGGATGAAGGCCTCCTGGACGACGTCCTCGCAGGAGGCGGTGTCGTCGAGGAGCAGCGCGGCGAGGCCCAGCAGGGAGCGGTAGTGCGCCCGGTAGGTCTCGGTGAGATGGTCGACGGTCGTCCCGGCGACCGCGGTCGCCTCGGTCGCCGCGGCCTCCTCGGAGCCGTCACGCTGACTGGGTATGCGGGCGGGCCGCGCTGCGGGCATGGGCGCGATCACCGGCATGCCGCCGGGCGTGCGGGGCCGGAGCGCCGCACGGGGCGGCCGAAGGGCCGCCGTGCCGCGGGCCGCGCTGAGTTCGAGTACCTCTGCCACGCCAGTTGGACACGTCTACCCCCGCCAGGGTTGTACGTGCCGGGCGTCACATGTGCGACGACCGGAGGTGCCTCAAATGCCGTCATGCGTCCCGCTCTTCCCCTATGTCTGATATGGGCGGGCGTCCCCACACCCCGCCCGTCGGCGTCCCCACGCCCGAAGAGTGACCGCAAAGACGCTCCCCGCCCTCCGCACGGTTGCGGGGACGGGGAGGGAAATCCTCTGTTGCCCAGAGCAATGGTTCAAGTGGATTGGACCATGCTTCCGGCCACACCTCTTACACAGATCCTACAAAGTTCTTGTAATGCCGGTGTCAGCGGTCGGCCCACTCGGCCGCGACCAGCTCCGCGATCTGCGCGGTGTTCAGCGCGGCGCCCTTGCGGAGGTTGTCGCCGCACACGAAGAGTTCGAGCGCGGTCGGGTCGTCCAGGGCCCGCCGCAGCCGGCCCACCCAGGTCGGGTCGGTGCCCACGACGTCCGCCGGGGTGGGGTACTCGCCGGCGGCCGGGTCGTCGCACAGCACCACACCGGGGGCGGTGGCGAGGATCTCCCGGGCACGGTCGACCGTCACCTCGCCCTGGAAGCGGGCGTGCACGGTCAGGGAGTGGGTGGTGATCACCGGAACCCGCACACAGGTCACCGCGACCGGCAGCCTGGGCAGCCCGAGGATCTTGCGGGACTCGTCGCGGACCTTCATCTCCTCCGACGACCAGCCGTCCTCCCTGAGCGATCCGGCCCACGGGACGACGTTCAGCGCCACCGGCTCCGGGAACGGCCCGGTGTCCTCCCCGACGGCCCGCCGCACGTCACCGGGCTTGGTGCCCAGCTCGGTCCCGGCCACCAGGGACAGCTGGGCCCGCAGCGCGTCCACACCGGCCCGCCCGGCCCCGCTCACCGCCTGGTACGACGACACCACCAGCTCACGCAGCCCGAACTCGGCGTGCAGCGCGCCCAGGGCGACGATCATCGTCAGGGTCGTGCAGTTGGGGTTGGCCACGATCCCGCGCGGGCGCACCCGTACGGCGTGCGGGTTGACCTCGGGCACCACGAGCGGCACCTCGGGGTCCAGCCGGAAGGCGGCGGAGTTGTCGACGACGACCACGCCGCGCGCTGCGGCGATCGGCGCCCAGTGCGCGGCGACCTCGTCCGGGACGTCGAACATCGCGATGTCGACCCCGTCGAAGGCCTCCTCACTCAGGGCCGCCACCTCGACCTCCTCCCCCCGCACGGCCAGCTTGCGGCCGGCCGAGCGCGGGGAGGCGAGCAGGCGGATCTCGCCCCAGATGTCCGCGCGCTGGGACAGGATCTGGAGCATGACCGCGCCGACTGCCCCGGTCGCTCCCACGACCGCGAGCGTCGGCTTGCCGGTCGGTGCCATTACCGGCCCGTGCCCCCGTAGACCACGGCCTCGTCGGTGTCGGAGTCGAGTCCGAAGGCGGTGTGCACGGCGCGGACCGCCTCCGGCACGTCGTCCTTGCGGGTGACGACCGAGATACGGATCTCGGACGTCGAGATCAGCTCGATGTTCACGCCCGCGTCGGAGAGCGCCTCGAAGAACGAGGCGGTGACGCCCGGGTTGGTCTTCATACCCGCGCCGACCAGCGAGATCTTGCCGATCTGGTCGTCGTAGCGCAGCGAGTCGAAGCCGATGCCCGGCCGGTTCTTCTCCAGTGCGTCGATGGCCTTGCGGCCCTCGGTCTTCGGCAGCGTGAAGGAGATGTCCGTCAGTCCGGTGGAGGCGGCGGACACGTTCTGCACGACCATGTCGATGTTGATCTCGGCATCGGCGATGGTCCGGAAGATCGCGGCGGCCTCACCCGGCTTGTCCGGCACGCCGACGACCGTGATCTTGGCCTCGGAGGTGTCGTGCGCGACACCGGAGATGATGGCCTGCTCCACCTGCTTGTCCCCAATCGGCTCACTGCTGACCCAGGTGCCCTGCAGTCCACTGAAGCTGGACCGGACATGGATCGGGATGTTGTAGCGGCGGGCGTACTCCACACAGCGGTGGAGCAGCACCTTGGAACCGGACGCGGCCAGCTCCAGCATGTCCTCGAAGGAGATCCAGTCGATCTTCTTCGCCTTCTTCACCACGCGCGGGTCGGCGGTGAACACGCCGTCGACGTCGGTGTAGATCTCGCAGACCTCGGCGTCGAGCGCGGCGGCGAGCGCCACGGCCGTCGTGTCGGACCCACCGCGGCCGAGCGTGGTGATGTCCTTCTTGTCGGCGCTGACGCCCTGGAACCCGGCGACGATGGCGATGTTGCCCTTGTCGAGCGAGTCCCGGATCCGGCCCGGCGTCACGTCGATGATCCGGGCTTTGTTGTGGACCGAGTCGGTGATGACGCCGGCCTGGCTGCCGGTGAACGACTGGGCCTCGTGGCCCAGGTTTTTGATCGCCATCGCCAGCAGGGCCATGGAGATCCGCTCTCCGGCGGTCAGCAGCATGTCGAATTCACGCCCGGCAGGCATCGGAGAAACCTGTTCGGCGAGATCGATCAGCTCGTCCGTCGTGTCGCCCATCGCGGAAACGACGACGACAACCTGGTTGCCGTTCTTCTTCGCTTCCACGATCCGCTTGGCGACGCGCTTGATGCCCTCGGCATCGGCTACGGAGGAGCCTCCGTACTTCTGCACGACAAGGCCCACGTGCGCTCCTCGCTCGGTTCGTTTGTGTCGGCTCAGTCTATCGAGCGCCCGAATTCCACCACCCTGCTCCCGCATGGTGAGACATCGGCCGTCCGTGACCCGCACCTGCCCAGCCTGCCGCTCACCACGCGGAAAGTGCCCCGGGTCACAGTGGCCCCTGCATTAAATTTCAACCACCAGCGGCACGGGCATGACGGTACGGGGGGTACGGCATGACGGAGATCCTGCTCGCGGCGATCGTCCTGCTCGGCGGCTGCGTGCAGTGGCTGACCGGCATGGGCTTCGCCCTGGTCGCCGTCCCGGCGCTGGTGCTGCTGCTCGGCCCCGCCGAGGGGGTGGTGCTCGCCAACTGCGCCGCCGGCGTCATCAGCGTCGTCGGCCTCGTGGGCGGCTGGCGCCGCGTCCGCGCGGCGGCGATGGTCCCGCTGTGCGCCGCGGCGGCCTGCACGGTGCCGCTGGGCGCCTGGATGACCCGCCAACTCCCGCGACCGGTCCTGCTGTTGGTGATGGGCTCCCTGGTGACGGCGGCCGTCCTGCTGGTGATGCGCGGCGCCCGGGTCCCGGCTCTCGGCGGCGGCAAGGGGGCCGTGACGGCGGGCGCGCTGGGCGGCTTCATGAACGCGGCGGCGGGCGTCGGCGGCCCACCCGTCTCCCTCTACGCCCTCAACGCGGGCTGGACGGTACGGGAGTTCGTGCCCAACGCCCAGTTCTACGGCGTCGCCGTCAACGCCTTCTCGATCGCGGCGAACGGCACGCCACGCCTGTCCGGCGTTCAGTGGGCGGCCGTCTGCGCCGCGATGGCCTGCGGCGCGCTGACCGGCAACGCGATCGCCGGCCGCATTCCGGAGCACCGGGCCCGCCGGCTGGTCCTGTTGCTGGCCCTGGCGGGCGGCGCGACGGCGATGACGAAGGGGCTGTGGGGGCTGTGAACCCGAGTTCAGGCTTCACGCCGGAGCGCGGAGACGAATGCCGACCAGGTGGGGACGGGGAGGTGGAGTACGGGGCCGGTGTGGTTCTTGGAGTCGCGGACGTGGACGGTGGTGGAGAACGCGACTTCGACGCAGGCTCCGCCCTCGTTGTCGCTGTAGCTCGACTTGAACCATGTGAGCTGGTCAGTCATGGCGATCCACCATCCGCTCGATGAAACGGGCAGACTCAGCGGCGCTGAGGGCCTGTGCGCGGATCATGCTAAGCCGTCCTGTCACCCGGCTGACAAGCTCCGGATCGGCCGTGAGTTCGCTGGCAAGCGGGCCTTCCGTGAAGGCGAACCACTCGTGTTCTCGGTCTTCCAGCAGGACCATGGGGCCCAAGTGCGCATCGCTGGTGGCCCGTTCGAACGGCAGCACTTGCAGGTCGACGTTCCGCAGGCCGGAGACCTCCAGAAGGTGGCGCAGTTGGCCAGTGTCGACGAACGGGCCCCGCAGGGCTGCCTCGTGAACAACGAAGCTGAGAGCCACCGGCGGCTTCCTGCCAGTCAGGATCGCCTGTCGTTCCATCCGCGCCGCGATCCGTTGCTCGACCATCTCCTCGTGGAGTGGCGGGTAACGGCTCTCGATGAGCGCGCGTGCGTACGCCTCGGTCTGCAACAGGCCGGGTAGCAGCATCGTCTCGTACCACCAGAGGCCAATCGCCTCCCTCTCCCGCTCCATGAACTCCTGAGCCCTGGGCGGGAACTTCTCCCTGCTGAGGTACTCCTTCGCCGCGCTCAGCAACCCCTCAGCCCGGCACAACTCGTCCGCCGCGTCCAGGACTCGGGGCGTCGGCATCCGCACCCCCTGCTCCATCGCCTTGATGGTGTCCGGGGAGTAGTTCGCGGCGGCGGCCAACTGCTCGCGGCTGACGTTGGCCTTCGTGCGCCAGCGTTTCATCTGGTTGCCGCTGAAGCGCCACATGGGCGGCGACTGGGACACCGTACGCACCTCCGACCGGTACACCTCGACGTGTAGCACCCGAGTCACTACCGAGCGTAGCGACCCGGAAGCCACCGTGTGACCATGACGAACGGAATTCACCGGCCCGCCTGGGTCCCCCTGCGCGGGCACCGCCTGCGCGTGGCCGGCGTGCACTTCGACGCCGTGCGGATCGAGGGGAGATGGGGCGAGGCCGTCGCCGAATCCCTGATCGAGCGCGAGGACGACGACGCGGGGCCCATCGTGTGCGCCGGCGGCAGCGGGGCGCGGTGGGTGTACTTCCTGCTGCGGCCCGGGGTCGTACACCGCTACGACTGGCCGCTCGGGGTGCAGTACTTCGGCCGGCGCGGCGACCGGACCGTCACCTACGTCGGCGTTCCGGCGCTGGACGGCGACACCTGGCCCCTGCGCTGGTACAGCGAGCCGACGCCGAGCGCGCCGTACGTCGACGCGGAGGCGCTGCGCGCGGTCACTTCCCCTGCCGGACCCCCAGTTGTCCGCCGATCTCCTCCGCCATGACCCGCCCCGCCTCGAACTCCAGGGTCTCGTCGCCCATCGTGGCCTGGTCGGTGTCGAGGCCGTCGAGCTCTTCCAGGGGCTGGTCGAGGCGGACGTGGATGAGGACCGACTGCAGGGCGCGCAGGACGGCGGAGGCGGTGGGGCCCCAGTTGGAGAAGTAGGAGAACTGCCACCACCACAGGGCCTCCGTGGTACGGCCCGAACGGTAGTGGGCCATGCCGTGGCGCAGGTCGGTGATGAGGTCCGCGATGTCGTCGGAGATCCGGGCCGGCACCGGCGCCTTGCGGGGCTCGTACGGGTCGAAGACCTCGGAGTAGACGTCGACCGGGTCGAGGAGCCGGGCCAGGTTCTCGCGGAGCTCGTCCACGTCCGGCTCGGGGCCCAGGTCGGGCTCGTAGCGCTCGTCGGGGACGATGTCCTCGTGCGCGCCGAGGCGGCCGCCGGCCAGCAGGAGCTGGGAGACCTCCAGGAGGAGGAAGGGGACCGTCGAGCCCGGCTCGTCGCCCCTCGCCACCTCCGTGACGGCCACCAGGAAGCTCTCGATCTGGTCCGCGATCTGGACCGCGAAGTCGTCCGGGTTCCGACCGGTCGCGTGCAGTGTGGCGTCAGACATCTAGGAGTCGTCTCCCCTCGAAGGCGCGGCCGAGGGTGACCTCGTCCGCGTATTCCAGGTCGCCACCCACCGGGAGGCCGCTGGCCAGGCGGGTGACCTTCAGGCCCATGGGTTTGATCATGCGGGCGAGATAGGTGGCCGTGGCCTCGCCCTCCAGATTGGGATCCGTGGCAAGGATCAGCTCCGTGACCGTCCCGTCGGCCAACCGCGCGAGAAGTTCTCGTATACGCAGGTCGTCGGGGCCCACACCCTCGATCGGGCTGATCGCGCCGCCCAGGACGTGGTAGCGGCCCCGGAACTCACGGGTGCGCTCGATGGCCACCACGTCCTTCGGTTCCTCGACGACGCAGATCACCGAAGGGTCGCGGCGCGGGTCGCGGCAGATGTTGCACAGCTCCTCCTGCGCGACGTTCCCGCACGTCGCGCAGAAGCGGACCTTCGCCTTCACCTCCAGGAGGGCCTGGGCGAGGCGCTTCACGTCCGTCGGCTCGGCCTGCAGGATGTGGAAGGCGATCCGCTGCGCGCTCTTGGGACCGACGCCGGGCAACCGCCCCAGCTCGTCGATGAGGTCCTGGACCACGCCTTCGTACAACGGACTGCCCTTCCTGGAGACCTTTCGGTACGTACCGTAGTTGGCCCGGCCTCAGAACGGCAGACCGGGGATGCCCGTGCCGCCGCCGAGGCCCTGGGCCAGCGGGCCGAGCTTCTGCTGCTGGAGCGTCTGCGCGTTCTCGTTGGCCGCCTGTACGGCCGCGACGATCAGGTCGGCGAGGGTCTCGGTGTCCTCCGGGTCGACCGCCTTCGGGTCGATCCTCAGCGCGCGCAGCTCGCCCGCGCCGGTCACGGTCGCCCTCACCAGACCGCCGCCCGCCTGGCCGTCCACCTCCGTGTCCGCCAGTTCCGCTTGCGCCCGCTGCAGATCCTGTTGCATCTTCTGGGCCTGCTGGAGCAACTGCTGCATGTTGGGCTGGCCACCACCGGGGATCACGATCAGCTCCTCTACGTTCTTCTCCTTGTGCACGAGACTACGTGGTCCACGCGCCCGTCGCCCCGCCACTCTTTCGAGTGAGAACCAGGGCAGCCCTATACCTGATCAAGGCCCTCTTCCGAGCGGAAAAGCTGGGAAAGCTCCTTCTTCGCCACCCATTGGGCGGTAGGAAGGGTGCCCCGCGTCGTCATGGAATTCGGCATGGAATGTCACGCAACGTGACCGGGTTGTGATCGGTGATCGAGGATCAGTAGGGAGTGCCGGGTGGGTCAGCCGGAGATGCAGCCCGAGGGTCCGCCACAGGACGGGCGTGACGAGGACGCGGCCGGGCTGCGGCCGGGCGACCTGACCGGGCGGGCCTTTCCGCTCGGCGACTGGGGCGAGCCCGCCGAGCGGCTCGACGAGCTGTACCGATGGGTGGAGCGCGGGGCACTGCAGACGGCGTCCTGGTACCTGCGGGACCGGGTGTGGAAGCGGCGCGGCGCCCAGGTGCTGCGCTCGGGCGCGGCCGCGGGCGCGGTGGCCGGCGCCGCGCTGCCGCTGCTGGACCTGACCGGGGCGGTCGACGGGGTGGCACCCTGGGGCTGTCTGGCGCTGCTGCTCGCGGTCTCCTGCGTCGGCATCGACCGGTACTTCGGCGTGACGTCGGGCTGGATGCGGGACGTGGCCACCGCGCAGGCGGTGCAGCGGCGGCTGCAGGCGCTGCAGTTCGACTGGGCCTCCGAGAGCATCCGGGAGGTGCTGGGGCCCGCGGAGGGCACGGCGAGCGAGGCGGCCGACCGGTGCCTGGGGGTGCTGCGGCGCTTCACGGAGGACATGACGGAACTGGTGCGCACCGAGACGACCGACTGGATGGTGGAGTTCCGGACCGGGTCCGCGCCGCTGGGGATCCAGGCGGCCGTGGCGTACGTGCCGCGGCAGGAGGCAACGGGCTCCGGTGGCCGCTTCCCGCTGCCGCCGGCCAACGGGACCCGCCCGAACATGCCCAGGCAGCGGCCGCCGGAACCCCGGTAGCCGCCGTCGGGGGCACTCGCCCCTCACTGCTTGGTGTACGTCAGGCTCTCCCCGCCGTTCGCCTTCGCCCGCCTCAGCGTGCCGTCCGGCAGCAGGGTGACCTCGGTGGCCTCGCCCGGGGAGCAGGAGGAGGCGGGCTCACCGCTGGTGACGGTGGACGGGCCGATCTCCAACGGGCCGTCGGCGCCCGGCTGTTGGGTGAGCTCGGCCGCGAAGACGCAGTGGTACGTCCCACCGCCGTTCGTCGGCCCGTCCGCGACGAGGGTCAGCACGCTGTCGCCCACCTTGCCCTGCCGGATGGTCAGTTGGCGGGTGTTGGTGCCGTCGGCGTTCTCGATCGTCGTCTCCCAGGTGCCCAGATAGGCGTCCGGGACCGCTCCGTCCGAGGGGGCGGAGGAGGACGCGGACGGCGACGAACCGGCCGGGCTCGGCGCTCCCGAGGTCCCGTCGGTCGCCGTGCCGGAGCTCGTGGCGGGCGCGGGAGAGGCGGCCCCTCCGCCCTTGTCGTCGGTCCCGCCGTTCTTCATCAGCGCGTACACGGTCCCGCCCGCGCCCAGCGCCACCACCAGCGCGATCACGACGAGCAGCGCGGTGGACCGCCCACCGTGCCGCTCCGGCGCCTGCTCCCCGACCCCGGGCGGCGGCCCGTACGGCGGCGTGGACCCGAGGCCGCCGCCGTAGGGGTTGTACGACGGCTGGGGGTAGCTCTGCGGATGGGTCTGGGGATACGTCCGGGGGTGCGGCTGGGCGTACACGTAGGGCCCGGGAGCCGCCGGCGGCGTTCCGGGCGGCGGGGTCGGACCGGAGGTGACGGTGGGCAGGTGACCGACGGCACCACCGCCCTTTCCGTCATCGGACACCGCGGCATGCTCGGGCGAGCCCCCGGCTCCATCACCGCCGGCCCCGCCCCCTCCAACACTCGGCGACGCCACAGCACCCCCACCGGGCCCACCCGCACCCGACGACGACGGCTGCACGGGTGACGCCGGTGGTGCCGGTGGTGCCGCTGTTGCCGGTGTTGCCGGTGGTGCCGCTGTTGCCGGTGTTGCCGGTGGTGCCGGTGGGAAACCGGACCCGGCCGCAGGGCGGGCGCCACTCCCCGGCTCACCCGCACCCGCGCCCGCGCCCGAGGTCGCCGCCCCATTTCCCTCCGGAGCCTCGACCTCCAGCAACTGCACAGCGTGCCGGCCGAGTTGGGCGACCAGCGCGCCCGGCAGCCAGGGGTCCCGGGACCTTCCCCCGGACACGGTGTCCTCCGCCCCCGTCCGCTCCAGCAGGGCGTCCAGCGAGGGCCGGGCCGCCGGGTCCTTGCGCAGGCAGTCCCGCACCAGGTCGGCGATCCCCTCCGGCACCCCCTCCAGGTCCGGCTCCTCCTGGGCGATCCGGAACATCAGCGCGTGCACCCCGCTGTTGGCGTTCCCGAAGGGCAGCGAGCCGGTCGCCGCGTACGCCAGCACGGACCCGAGGCAGAAGACGTCGCACGCCGGCGTGATCCGGTCCCCCCGCACCTGCTCGGGCGCCATGAACCCCGGCGACCCGACCAGCGACCCGGTCCGGGTCAGCCCCTCCCCGCCCAGCGAGGTCGTCTCCAGCGCCCGCGCGATGCCGAAGTCGATGACCCGCGGCCCGTCGATGGTGACGAGCACGTTCGACGGCTTCAGATCCCGGTGCACGATCCCGGCCGCGTGGATGTCCTTCAGCGCGTGCGCGAGCCCCGCCGCGAGGATCCGTACCGACCGCTCGGGCAGCGCGCCGTGGTCATGGCCGACCACCTGCTGCAGGCTCGGCCCGGCGACGTACCCGGTGGCCACCCACGGCACCGCCGCCTCGGTGTCCGCGTCCAGCACGGGCGCGGTCCAGTACCCGCCGACCTGCCGCGCGGCCCGCACCTCCTGCCGGAAGCGCGCACGGAACGCCTCCTGTGCGGCGAGTTCCTCGCGGACCAGTTTCACCGCGACGGTACGGCCCCGGTCCGACCGGGCCAGGTACACCTCTCCCATGCCGCCCGCGCCCAGCCGCGCCAGCAGCCGGTAAGCACCGATGAGCTGCGGATCCCCCGCCCCCAGCTTCTCCATGGCAGCCCCGCCCTCCCCCTGGACACACGTCGCATACGTGTGCATCGGACCGAGAATAGTCCGGCCCCGGAGGCAGTCGCGCGGCCCGCCGTCTACGGTTCCGTAACGGGCGTTCCCGCCCCGCCCGGGCCCGCCGGCGACCGCTCCGGCGGCGCCGCCCCGTCGACAACCTGTCGCGGAAAGCCCCCGTCCACGGAACAAGACGCCGATAGGCCTTCCGCATCGCGGACATTTAGGCTCGCAAGCATGACCCCTCAGCCCAACCCCGACGCCGGCGCCGCAGTCAAGGCCGCGGACCGCGCGCACGTCTTCCACTCCTGGTCCGCCCAGGACCTCATCGACCCGCTCGCCGTCGCCGGCGCCGAGGGGTCGTACTTTTGGGACTACGACGGCAAGCGGTACCTGGACTTCACCAGCGGGCTGGTCTACACGAACATCGGCTACCAGCACCCGAAGGTCGTCGCCGCCATCCAGGAGCAGGCGGCCCGGATGACCACCTTCGCGCCCGCCTTCGCGATCGAGGCGCGCTCGGAGGCGGCCCGGCTGATCGCCGAGCGGACCCCCGGCGACCTGGACAAGATCTTCTTCACCAACGGCGGCGCCGACGCCGTCGAGCACGCGGTGCGCATGGCCCGGCTGCACACGGGCCGCCCGAAGGTGCTCTCGGCGTACCGCTCGTACCACGGCGGCACCCAGCAGGCGATCAACATCACCGGTGACCCGCGCCGCTGGGCGAACGACAGCGCCGCGCAGGGCGTCGTCCACTTCTGGGCGCCGTTCCTCTACCGCTCCCGCTTCTACGCCGAGAACGAGGAGCAGGAGACCGCACGCGCCCTGGAGCACCTGGAGACGACGATCGCCTTCGAGGGGCCGGGGACCGTTGCCGCGATCATCCTCGAAACCATCCCCGGCACGGCCGGGATCATGGTCCCGCCGCCCGGCTATCTGGCCGGCGTCCGGGAGATCTGCGACAAGTACGGGATCGTCTTCGTCCTGGACGAGGTCATGGCCGGCTTCGGGCGCACCGGCGAGTGGTTCGCCGCCGGGCTCTTCGGTGTCGTGCCCGACCTGATGACCTTCGCCAAGGGCGTGAACTCCGGTTACGTGCCCCTCGGCGGCGTCGCCATCTCACAGAGGATCGCGGAGACCTTCGGCAAGCGGCCCTACCCCGGCGGTCTGACCTACTCCGGGCACCCGCTGGCCTGCGCCGCCGCCGTCGCCACGATCAACGTGATGGCCGAGGAGGGCGTCGTCGAGAACGCCGCGCGGCTCGGCGAGACGGTCGTCGGCCCGGCCCTGGCCGAGCTGGCCGAGCGGCACCCGAGCGTCGGCGAGGTGCGCGGCGTCGGCATGTTCTGGGCGCTGGACCTCGTGAAGAACCGCGAGACCCGCGAGCCGCTGGTGCCGTACAACGCGGCCGGCGAGGCGAACGCCCCCATGGCCGCGTTCGCGGCGGCCGCCAAGAAGCAGGGCATCTGGCCGTTCGTGAACATGAACCGGACGCACGTGGTCCCGCCGTGCAATGTCAGCGAGGCCGAACTGAAGGAGGGCCTGGCCGCCCTGGACGCGGCGCTGGGCGTGGCCGACGAGTACACGGAGTAGTACGGCCCGAGGCCACGAACGCGTAAGGTGACGTGCTCGTAAGAGAGAGGCGAGTACGTCACCCACGCGTGAGGAGAGGCCCCGACCATGCCCGGCACCGGCGCCGTGACGCGCAGCACCCTGCGCCAGCAGATCGCGGACGCGCTCCGTGACGAGGTGCTCGCGGGGCGGCTGCGACCGGGCCGGGCGTTCACGGTCAAGGAGATCGCCGAGCAGTACGGTGTCTCCGCCACCCCCGTCCGCGAGGCGCTGGTCGAGTTGTCCGCGCAGGGCATCCTGGAGTCCGACCAGCACCGCGGCTTCCGTGTGCCCGAGTACTCCCTCGCCGACTACCGGAACATGATCGAGGCCCGCAGCCTGGTCACCGACGGCATGTTCCAGGCCCTCACCACCGGCCACCCGGCCTTCCGCACCCCGCCGGAGGACCCGCGTACGGCCGCGGCCCTGGTCACCGTGCGGCGGCGCGGCGAGGAGGCCCAGCGGGCGGCGGCGGCCGGTGACCTGCCCGTCCTCATCGGCTACGACCTGCGCTTCTGGCGCGAGCTCAGCGCCCTGTTCGGCAACCCCTACCTCGGCGACTTCCTCAACCGCCTGCGCGTGCAGTCCTGGGTCTGCGCGGTGCAGCACCTGCTCCGCCTGCCCGACCTGCGCGGCCGCCTGTGGGCCGGGCACACCGACCTGGTCGACGCGCTCGCCCACCGCGAGGCCGAAACCGCGCGCACGATCGTCGCCGCCTCCAACGCCCACTCACTGGCGCTGCTGGAACACCTGACCAACGGGTAGGTGACCGGTACCCTTCCCAGACCACCTTCTGTGTGCGAGGAGCTCTCTTTGGCCTGTGACCTGTGGCTGGTACCGCTCGTGGACGTGTTGTGCCACACCCCGGACAACCCGTTCGCCGAGGAACTCGCGCAGTACAACAAGGCACTGGCCGAGGCCGGGTTGCCACCGGTGCCGGTGTACCAGTACATGCCGGGCCTGTCCGGCGAGGTCGCCCCGGTGGCCGGCTTCGACTACGACGCGCTGCACTTCCTGCGCCGCGCGTACCTGCTCCAGGTCTGCGGCCTGCCGGTGACCCCGGTGGACGAACTCGGGGGCGACTACGAACAGTTGCTGGAGATGTTCGAGTCCACGGCCCAGCAGTCCCACCTGGTGTGGCACTACGACCACGCGGGCGCGTACGTTCCGGTCGACTTCCCCGACCCGCTGTCGAACGAGGAACTGCTGGCGGGCGGCGGCCCGTTGGGCAGCTCCCAGACGCTGCTGCGCGAACTGGAGTACGTCGCCGCGTCGATCGGCATCGACCCGGCCAACCCCCCGGCGGCCCCGGCCCCGCCCGTGGCTCCCACGGAGCTGGAGGAGCCGGCCGTACCGGCGCCGTACGATCCCAGCCCCTTCGCCCGCGAACGGCATGTGTGGCTGGGACTGCACGCGGCGGCGACCCGCTCCCTGGCACAGGGCTCCATGATCGTGTTCAGCTGAGGGCCGGGCCGTGCCGGTGTGATTTCACCCACCTGTTCTTGCCGTGGGGGAAATGCCTGCCTACGTTCGGTGGCATGTCCCCCCACGGCCCCACCTTCGACTTCAGCGTCGACCTGAGCTCGCACGAGATGCTCCGGCGCACCCACGTCATGGCCGCCCTCGGCCCCGGCTGGGACCCCGCGGCGGCGCTCCGCGGCGAGGAGGAGGCGCGGGCGCTGCTGTACTCGAACCTGGACCCGGAGCAGCAGCGCATCTACGACGAGCTGGTCGCGGCCGGCGTGCTCCCGGCAGGGCCCGGCGATGCTGCCGCTTGATCCGCAGGCCGACCCAGGACGGCGCGCCTGGGGCGTCGGCTGCCCGGCCTGCGACGACCAGGGCCGGTGGCGCTACCTGCTGTCCAACACCGGCAGCCTGCTGCACCTGCAGTGCCCCGCGTGCCACCACGTCTGGACCCACGAGACCCACTTCGGCGCCACGCGCTCGGATCCCTGAGCGGGAACGCCCGGGGCCGAAGCCGGAAAGGGCGCCCCGTGGGGCGCCCTCCCGTCGGCAGTGGGCCGTCGTCAGTCGGCCACGGGCAGCGGCCAGCCGAGCTGGGCGAACAGCCCCAGGCGGTCGCTCACCGCGCGGATTTCGGTGATCTTGCCGTTGGCCAGCGTGAAGACCCAGATCGCCTCGATCTCGAAGGACCGGCCGGTCGGCTCGGGCATGCGCGGGTGGGCCGCGCTGTGCACGCCCCGCTGGGTCACCCGGGCCACCACGCGGTCGCCCTCGCCGAGCAGCTCGTCCACCTGCACCGTGAGCGGCGCCAGCGCCTCCGCCTGCTCGCGCAGGCCCTCGAAGGCCGCGCCCGGCTCGTCCGCCTCACCGTGGATGATCTTGTTGTGGTCCACGACGTCCGCCGCCATGTACTGCTGCAGGTCCTCGAGCCGGCCCTCGCCGACCGCCTCGAAGAAGCCCTGGACCACCTTCTTGCCGTCGTCGGCGCTCGCGCTCACGACTCCCCCTGTCCTGAAGGACACCCTGCCTAGAAGACCGGCGTACCGGCCTGTGTCAGCTTCCAGTTGGTGACGGCGAAGTCGGCCGGGTCGAGGCTCTTCTTCGCGGTCACGTAGTCGATCATCAGCTGCCGGATCTCGTTCGTCGAGCTGTACGCGATCGGCGCCGAGGCGATGTGCGGGTAGCCCGAACCGCCGTTCGCGCGGTAGTTGTTGACCGCGACGACGAAGACCTGGTCGTCGGCGACCGGCGCGCCGTTGTAGCTGAGGTTCTTGATCCGGGAGCCCTCCGGCTGCGCGATGTCGATGTCGTAGTCGACGCCCGCCGCCGTGTCGTACATGTAGTCCCAGAAGTTGTTGGCGTTGGTGAGGGTCGCGGTGTCCACCTTCGTGCCGGCCGGCACCTGGTGGTAGTACTTCGCCGCGTACTCCAGGTAGTCCTTGAGCTGGGCGCCCGTGAGCTTCTTGCCGTACAGGGTGTTGTCGTAGATGTAGAGGCCGGCGATGTCCTTGATGGTGACGTTGCCCTGGGGGATGTCGGCCGTGCGGGAGAAGGGCGCCGCCACCGAGATCAGCGGGAGCGCCGCGTCGGCCGTCGACAGGCCCGTCTTCACCGTCTCCATCTGGACCTTGTGGATGAAGTCCATGATGGGGACGTCCTTCCAGCAGGAGTCCGCCGCCGACAGGTCCGCCGTACAGGTGCCGACCGCCGTGTTCACGTACTTCACGACCAGCTCGTGGTCGGCCTCCAGGAGCTTCTTGATCTCCGGGTCCTCGTCCACGGTGTTGGGGTTGAGGGTCTGCGCCTTCTTGCTCGTCACCTTCCACTGCCCGTGGTGGAGTTCGAGCTCGAAGTCGAAGACGCTCAGGCGGTAGCCCCAGCAGTACGGCTCCGACAGGAGGACCTCCTCGCCGGTCTCCGCGTTCTTCACCGTGTACGAGGGGACCTCCACGTGCGTGTGTCCCACCAGGATCGCGTCGATGCCCGGCACCTGCTCGGCCACCAGGTTCGAGGCGTTCTCCACGTACGGGAGTTCGTCGCCGTAGGAGGAGGAGCCGTCGAGGCCGGAGTGGTCCGTCAGGAAGACCACGTCACAGCCCAGTGCGCGCAGTCTCGGCACGTACTTCTTCGCCTGCTCCACCAGCCCGGGGAAGACCATCTTCCCGCTGACGTTGTCCTTGTCCCACAGGGCGATACCGGGGTTGGTGAGACCCAGGATGCCGACCTTGATGTCGGGGGCGCCGGGGACGCGGATCCGCTTGACGGTGTACGGGTGGAAAGCGGGGCGCAGGGTCTTCGCGTCCAGCGCGTTCGCGCCGAGCAGCGGGAAGCGGCACTGGCTCTCGAACTTGCGCAGCACCTCGATGCCGTAGTTGAACTCGTGGTTGCCGAGGGCGGCGGCGTCGTAGCGCATGTGGTTCATGGCCACGGCCATCGGGTGCTTGGGACCCTGCTTGCCGTCGGTGCCGGTGATCGGGTCGACGCGCGCGAAGTAGTAGGCCAGGGACGTGCCCTGGATGATGTCGCCGGCGTCGACGAGGAGGACGTGGTCCTCGCCCTTCGCCTCGCGCTGCTGCTTGATGAGGGTGGCCACGCGTGCCACGCCCACCGAGTTGCCCGCCTTGTCGGTGTAGGCGGCGTCCTTGTAGTAGTCCCAGTCGAAGACGTGGCTGTGCAGGTCGGTCGTGCCCAGGATGGAGAACGACCAGGTACGGGGGTGGCAGTCCCGCTTCTGCTCGGCCGCCTGCGCGGGGGTCGCCGCGACGGTTCCCGCAGCGGCGACGGCCGCTCCGGTGACGGCCGACTTCTTCACGAACTCCCGGCGGTTCATGGGACTGAGGGGCATTCGGGGCTCCTGGTTCGACTGGAGTGGGCAACGAGCAGCGGCGGTGCAGTGCGGAGGCTACCCGCGTAGATGCTGCTCGCGCCCGCGATTGCCGGAAACCAGGAGAAGACCATGTCCAGGTCAAGGATGGGTCAGTGGGCGAACCGTGCGAACCCTGGGGAAACGGCCGGTGTCAGAGGCGGCCGACCAGCCTGATCTCCGGGGGCCACAGCACCCTGCTCGCCATCAGCAGGGAGGGGCCGAGATGCACCGGGCAGACCAGGATCGGGGGCAGATGGTAGCGGGCGACCTCGAAGACGGCCGGATCGGAGCAGTCCGTGCCGTCGGCCTGGTCGCCCTCACCGCCGTACGGTCCCCGGCACCGTGCGTTCCGGTGGACGCTCATACCTCGATTGTGCATCCGGAACGCACGGCCGTGGAGCCGATCTTTAAAGGAACGAGTTGATCTCGATGGTCTCGTCCCGGCCCGGGCCCACGCCGATCGCGGAGATCGGGGCACCGGACATCTCCTCCAGCGCCTTGACGTAGTTCTGGGCGTTCTTGGGGAGGTCGGCGAAGGACTTGGCCTTCGTGATGTCCTCGTTCCAGCCCGGCAGGGTCTCGTAGACCGGCTTCGCGTGGTGGAAGTCGGTCTGGGAGTACGGAAGTTCCTCGACGCGCTTGCCGTCGATCTCGTACGCCACGCACACCGGGATCTGCTCCCAGCCGGTGAGCACGTCCAGCTTGGTGAGGAAGAAGTCGGTCAGGCCGTTCACGCGGGTCGCGTAGCGGGCGATCACGGCGTCGAACCAGCCGCAGCGGCGGTCACGGCCGGTGGTCACGCCCCGCTCGCCGCCGATCCGGCGCAGCGCCTCGCCGTCCTCGTCGAACAGCTCGGTCGGGAAGGGACCGGCGCCGACGCGGGTCGTGTAGGCCTTGAGGATGCCGATGACGCGGCTGATCTTCGTCGGGCCGACGCCGGCGCCGGTGCAGGCACCGCCCGCGGTCGGGTTGCTGGACGTGACGAAGGGGTACGTGCCGTGGTCGATGTCCAGCAGCGTTCCCTGGCCGCCCTCGAAGAGCACGACCTTGTCCTGCTCCAGCGCCTGGTTGAGGACCAGGACCGTGTCGGCGACGTACGGCTTGATCTGCTCGGCGTAGCCCAGCAGTTCCTCGACCACCTGGTCCACGGCGATCGCGCGCCGGTTGTACAGCTTGGTGAGGATCTGGTTCTTGACGTCGAGGGCCGCCTCGACCTTCTGGGTCAGGATCGACTCGTCGTAGAGGTCCTGGACCCGGATGCCGACACGGTTGATCTTGTCCGCGTAGGTGGGGCCGATGCCGCGACCGGTGGTGCCGATCTTGCGCTTGCCGAGGAAGCGTTCCGTCACCTTGTCGACGGTCACGTTGTACGGCGTGATGATGTGCGCGTTACCGCTGATCAGGAGCTTGGACGTGTCAACGCCACGCTCGTTCAGACCGCTCAGCTCGGAGAGCAGGACCGACGGGTCGACGACGACGCCGTTGCCGATGACCGGAACACACGTGGGCGAGAGGATTCCGGAAGGGAGGAGGTGGAGGGCGTACTTCTGGTCGCCGACGACGACCGTGTGGCCGGCGTTGTTGCCGCCCTGGTACCGCACTACATAGTCCACCGAGCCACCGAGCAGGTCGGTCGCCTTTCCCTTGCCTTCGTCACCCCACTGAGCACCGAGCAGCACAAGTGCGGGCACGCGCGTACACCCCTTCCGGGCGGGGCATGTCCAAGGTCGGGGGCGTGGGCGTAAGGTTCACCGCCGCGTGCCACAGCGACCGCCGTTGGTCGCCAACCGTCGGACCGGATGCCCCGGAATAGACGAAGCCCCTGGCGCAATAGCGCAAGGGGCTCTTGCACAAAGATGCTACCCGAGGAAGCGAGGCAGGACCGAGGTGGCGACTTTCGCGACGTCCGAACAGCTGCTGGTGATCATCGATCCGGCGGCACGGCAGACGGACGGGGAGTCCGTACGGATCGCGAAAGACGTGCTCAGCGCGGGTGCGGCGGCCAAGGTGTGCCTGCCGGACGGGCCGGAGGAATTCGCCCGGGCGCTGGGCCGGCGGGGTTCGAGGCGGCCGGTGGTGGTCGGTGACGGCCGCGCTCTGGTGCGGGCCGTGACCCTGCTGCACCGGACGCGGGAGCTGGCCGGATGCGCACTGTCGGTGGTCCCGGTGGGCGACACCGGCCTCGCGGAGTCGCTGGGGGTGCCGGGCGGGGCCGTGGCAGCGGCACGGGCGGCCCTGGACGGGTCCGAGCGGCGCCTGGACCTGCTGGTGGACGACAGCGACGGGGTCGTGCTGAGCGGGCTGGGGATTCCGCCGGAGCCGGTGCGGGTGGCTGCCGCCGAGCCGGTGCCGGTCGCCGCCGGGCGGGCCTGGTACCGCTCCCTGGTCCGCAACCTCGCCCCGCGCCCGCCCCGGCTCACCGCCGTGCCCGCGCCGGGACCCTCCCGCTTCCGGGTCGAGGTCGACGGCGAGACGGTGGTGGACCTGGGCCAGCCGGTGGAGGCGGTGTCGGTGTCACCGGGCACGGGCGGGCTGGCGCGGGTGGAGGTGCGGCCGCTGTCGGTGGGGGCGGAGGCGACGCCGGTACGGCTCTCCGGCCAGACGGTGACGGTCGCGGGGGCGGACTTCCGGTACCGGGCGGACGCGGGCGTCTCGGGACCGGTGCGCAGGCGTACCTGGCGGGTCGTGGAGGGGGCCTGGGGACTGGTGCTGCCGTCAGCTTGAGGCGGGGGCCTGGAAGCCGGTGGTGTCGAGGTGGCAGTCGAAGGGCGCCGGGATGTGGAGCCGCTCACCGAAGGGCTTGCGCGCCACCAAAATCCTTTGCGGAACAAGCGGTCCAAAGGTCTGGTGACGAATATTTAACTTCCCCGACCCCTTCCCGTACCCCTCCCTCGTCCACCATCCTGCTCCATCAGGACCACGCACCGGAGACGGAAGGGGCCACCCGATGGCAGTGGAAGAGGGCGTCGCCCCCACGGCGGAAGCAGCTGGCGAGAAAACCGTTCACCGGCTGAAACCCAACGCCGTCGGGCTGCTCGGCGTGGTGTTCATGGCCGTCGCCACCGCCGCGCCGATCACCGCCATGACCGGCAACGTGCCCTTCATGGTGTCGTCCGGCAACGGGATCGGGGCGCCCGCGAGCTATCTCGTCGCAATGGTCGTCCTGGCAATCTTTTCCGTGGGTTTCACGTCGATGGCGAAGCACATCACGTCGACCGGAGCCTTCTACGGGTTCATCTCCTACGGCCTCGGCCGGACCGTCGGCCTCGCCTCCGGACTGCTCGCGACCTTCGCGTACGTCGTCTTCGAGCCGGCGCTGATCGGCATCTTCTCCACCTTCGCGACGACGACCCTCAGGGACCAGACGGGCCTGCACGTGCCCTGGTGGGCCTTCGCCGTCCTGATGCTCGCGATCAACGCGACCGGCACCTGGTTCGGCGTCAGCGTCGCCGAGAAACTGCTGGTCGTGCTGCTGGGCACCGAGGTGACCGTGCTGGCGGCGATGGCGGTGTCCGTCGCCCTCCACGGGGGCGGCCCGCACGGGTTCGGCCTCGCCCCGGTGAACCCGGTCAACGCCTTCAAGGGCACGTCCGCCGGGCTCGGCCTCTTCTTCGCCTTCTGGTCCTGGGTCGGCTTCGAGTCGACCGCGATGTACGGCGAGGAGTCCCGCGACCCGAAGAGGATCATCCCCAAGGCGACGATGATCAGCGTCCTGGGCGTCGGCGTCTTCTACGTCTTCGTCTCCTGGATGGCCATCACGGGCAACGGTGAGGCCGAGGCCGTGAAGGCGGCCTCCTCCGCCAACCCGCTCGCCCTGTTCTTCAACCCCACCGAGCGCTATGTCGGCCACTGGGCCGTCGACGTCATGCAGTGGCTGATGATCACCGGCTCGCTGGCCTGCGGCATGGCCTTCCACAACTGCGCCGCCCGCTATCTGTACGCCCTCGGCCGGGAGGGCGTCCTGCCCTCGCTGAAGAGGACCGTCGGCCGCACCCACGCCCGGCACGGCTCCCCGCACATCGCGGGCCTGGTGCAGACGGTGGTGAGCGCCGTAGTGATCGCCGCCTTCTGGATCGCGGGCAAGGACCCGTACAACGCGCTGTACGTGCTGCTGGCCATCCTCGGCACCATGGCGATCCTGGTCGTGCAGGCCGTGTGCTCCTTCGCGGTCCTCGTCTACTTCCGCGGGCACCACCCCGAGAGCCGGCACTGGTTCCGTACCTTCACCGCCCCCCTCGTCGGCGGCATCGCGATGCTCGGCGTGGTCGTCCTGCTGGTGTCCAACATGGGGGCCGCGGCCGGTGCGGAGTCCGGATCGCCGCTGCTGAAGGCGACGCCGTGGCTGGTGGCGCTGGTCGCGGCCACGGGGGTGGGCTACGCCCAGTACCTGAAGCGGCGGGCGCCCGAGCGGTATGCGCTGCTGGGGCGGACGGTGCTGGAGGAGACCAAGGAGCGCTGAACGGGCTCAGCGCAAGTCCTTCGGCCGTACGCACGCGCTGGACGGCCTCGACCTGGACGTCGAGGCCGGCGAGGTGCACGGCTTCCTCGGCCCGAACGGCGCCGGCAAGTCGACCACGATCCGGGTGCTGCTCGGGCTGCTGCGCGCCGACGCGGGCGCCGCGCAGGTGCTGGGCCACGACCCGTGGCGGGACGCGGTGGAGGTGCACCGCCGGATCGCCTACGTGCCCGGCGACGTGACCCTGTGGCGCAACCTCTCCGGCGGCGAGGTCATCGACCTCTACGGCCGTCTGCGCGGAGGGCTGGACACCCGGCGCCGCGCCGAGCTGATCGACCGCTTCGAACTGGACCCGACCAAGAAGGGCCGCACGTACTCCAAGGGCAACCGGCAGAAGGTCGCCCTGGTCGCCGCCTTCGCCGCGGACGTGGACCTGCTGATCCTGGACGAGCCGACCTCGGGCCTGGACCCGCTGATGGAGGAGGTCTTCCAGGCCTGCGTGGAGGAGGAACGGGACCGCGGCCGGACGATCCTCCTCTCCTCGCACATCCTGAGCGAGGTCGAGGAACTCTGCGACCGGGTCAGCATCATCCGCAAGGGCCGGACGGTGGAGAGCGGTTCCCTGGCCGACCTGCGGCACCTGACCCGGACCAGCGTGAGCGCCGAACTCGCGGGCCCGCCCGACGGACTGGCCCACCTGCCGGGCGTGCACGACCTCGACGTGCGGGGGCGCCGGGTCCGGCTGCAGGTGGACACCGACCAACTGGACGCCGTACTACGGTCGTTGACCGCCTCCGGGGTGCGCACCCTGACCTCGACGCCGCCGACGCTGGAGGAGCTGTTCCTGCGGCACTACCAGGACGAGGTGCCCGCATGAACTCCCCGCTCGCCGGCAGCGGAACCCTGCTGAGGTTCGCCCTGCGCCGCGACCGCGTGCTGATCCCGGTCTGGGTCGCGGTGAACGCGCTGATGGTCCTCTCCATGCCGAACACCCTGAAGACGCTGTACGGCACCCCGGCCCAACGCGCGGACCTGCTGCACCAGATGGCCACCAACACCTCCCTGCGCGCCATGGTCGGCCCGGTCTTCGGCGACTCCCTGGGCGCGCTGACGGCCTGGCGGGTCGGGGTGTACGCGGGCGCGCTCGCCGCCGTGACGAGCCTGCTCGTCGTCGTACGGCACACCCGCGACGAGGAGGAGAGCGGACGGCAGGAGCTGGTCTCCTCCGGGACGGTGGGGCGCCGGGCCCCGCTCACGGCGGCCCTGCTCACCGCGGCGGTCGCGAACGCGGCCCTGTGCGTCCTGGTCGTGGCGGGTCTGGCCGGACAGGGCGCGTCCGGTGCGCTGGCCTTCGGGCTCGGGGTGGCGGGCGTCGGCATGGTCTTCGCCACCACGGCGGCGGTCGCCGCCCAGCTGACGGAGAGCGCCCGGCTGGCCCGTGGGCTGACGGCGGCCGTGCTGGGCGCGGCGTTCGTGCTGCGGGCGGCCGGCGACTCGGCGAGGGACGACGGATCGTCGGTGCTGACCTGGCTGTCGCCGCTGGGCTGGCTGGAGAATCTGCGGCCCTACGCCGGCGAACGCTGGTGGGTGCTGCCGCTGTTCGCGGCGGCCGCCGCCCTCCAGGCCCTCCTGGCCTACGCGTTGGCGGGGCGCCGGGACATCGGCATGAGCTTCCTGCCGACCCGGCCGGGACCGGCGGCCGGCCGGCTGGGCACGGCGGGCGCGCTGGCCTGGCGGTTGCAGCGCGGCAGCCTGTTCGGCTGGTCCACCGGCTTCTTCCTCGCCGGGGTCGTCTACGGCGGGATGACGGACGGCGCGGCCAGGCTCGTCGGCGACAACACCAAGGCGCGGGAGATCTTCCAGCGGATGGGCGGCCAGTCGGGCCTGACGGACGCCTTCCTCGCCGCGATGGTCGGCATGCTCGGCCTGATCGCCGCGCTGTACGCCGTCTCGTCCGTGCTGCGGCTGAGCGGCGAGGAGACCTCCGGCCGGGCCGAACCGGTGCTGGCCGCGGCCGTGGGCCGGCTGCGCTGGGCCGCCGGTCACCTGATCATCGCCTTCGGCGGCTCGGCGCTGCTTATGCTCCTCGCCGGCCTGGGCTTCGCCGTCGGCTACGGCCGGCAGATCGGCCCGGTCCTGGGGGCGTGCCTGCTCCAGGTCGCCGCGGTCTGGGTGATCGGCGGGGTCACGGTCCTGCTGTTCGGCGTGCTGCCGCGGGGTGCGGTGGCGGCGTGGGGAGTGGCCGGTGCGGTGCTGCTGATCGGCTGGATCGGCCCCGCGCTGAACGTGCCACGGGCGGTGCTGGACCTGTCCCCCTTCGGGCATCTGCCGAAGTTGCCGGGCGGAGGGATGGAGTGGGGGCCGGTGGGGGTGCTGCTGGGGGTGGCCGGGGTGCTGGTGGGTGTGGGGCTCGCGGGCGTGCGGCGCCGTGATCTGTCGGGTTGAGGCTCAGTCGACGTACTGCTTCAGCTCGTCGGTGTCGAGTTCGATGCCGACGGGGTCGGGGAGGATGACCTTGCCGCCGAACGCGACCACATGGATGTCCCGGTATCCGACCTCCGGGTCCGGGACAGTGTGCACAAGGATCGAGTGGTTGTCACGGTCGATCAGCAAGTACAGCGGGATGCCCGCCTCACCGTACGCCTGGGGTTTGTCCACCCGATCCCGGTGGTGAGTGTCCGAGTCGTACGACGTGACCTCGACCGCCATCAGCACACCGTCGGGGTCGGCCCACTCACCTTGTCCATTGAAGTAACCCACTGGTGCAAGGACGCCGTCAGGCCGGGCGCGGCCCTTCCGGTACGCCTCGACCTTCAGCCCCTGGCCTGTCGTGTTGAGGGTGAGGTCGGGCCGTGCTTCCTTGCACCGGAAAGCCAACCACATGGCGATCTCACCGTGGCTGCCGTTCGTCACCTTCTTGACCCCGATCCGTCCGTCGATGAACTCGAACCTGACGGTCTCGTCCTCGCGTTCGGCGAATTCCGCGATCCGCTCGAACACGTCCACCGACATCTGAGACGAGGTGCGCTCTGCCATAACCGTCATGGTGCCCTCCTTCGCAGACAGGCACCAGCGTGACAAGCCACCGGCGGTCTTCGATCGGAATCGCTCGGCGATCATCCGAACGGGTGATCACCCCACCTCCACGCTCAGCCCCTCCAACCCCCTGATCACGAAGTTCGGCTTTCGCCGCGGCTCCGCCGCCAGGGTCAGTGTGGGGGCCTGCCGGAGGAGGGCCGTCATCGAGGCGGCCAGCTCGATGCGGGCCAGCGGCGCGCCGATGCAGTAATGGATACCGGCGCTGAAGGAGATGTGCGGGTTGTCGGCGCGGGTGAGGTCCAGACGGCCGGGGTCGGGGAAGACGGCCGGGTCGTGGTTGGCGGAGCCGAAGAGCATGGCGATCTCCGAGCCCCTGGGGATCACCGTGCCGTCGATCTCGATGTCGTCCAGCACCCAGCGTTCGAAGAGCTGGAGCGGGGTGTCGTAGCGCATCAGCTCCTCGATCGCGGAGGGGACCAGGGAGTGGTCGGCGCGCAGGGCGGCCAGCTGGGCGGGGTTGCGGAACAGCGCCCACCAGCCGTTCACCGTGGCGTTGACCGTGGCCTCGTGACCGGCGTTGAGCAGCAGGACCGCCGTGGAGATCATCTCCTGCTCGGTCAGCCGGTCGTCGTCCTCGTCGTGCGCCGCGATCAGACCGGAGACGAGATCCTCGCCCGGCTCCTTGCGGCGCGCGGCGATCAGCTCGCGCAGGTACTCCGAGAACTCCACCGAGGCGCGCACCGCCTTCGCGGCGGTCTCCTCCGGGGGGTTCAGCTCGTACATCCCGCAGATGTCCGCCGACCAGGGGCGGAGCTGGGCTCGGTCCGTCCCGGGGATGCCGAGCATCTCGGCGATCACCGCGACCGGCAGCGGCTCGGCGACGTCCCTCAGCAGATCGCCCCCGCCGTCGCGGACGAGCGCGGCCACCAGGTCGTTCGCCAGGCCGTGGACGTACGGCTTCAGGCGCTCGACCGTGCGGGGCGTGAACGCTTTCGACACCAGGCGCCGGATCCGGGTGTGGTCCGGCGGCTCCAGGTCGAGCATGCCGTGGTCGTTGAGCGTGTGGAACGGCTCGTGCTCCGGCGGCGGCGCGGTCCGCCCGAACTCCTCGTGCGAGAACCGGTGCTGATACGTCCGCCCCAGCCGGCGGTCCCTGAGCAACGCCGAGACGTCCGCGTGGTGCGGGACCAGCCACTGGTCGGTCGGCTCGTACCGCATCACCCGGCCGCGTGCGCGCAGCTCGGCGTAGGCCGGGTACGGGTCGGCGAGGAACGAGGGGTCCCAGGGGTCGAACGCGAGGTCGGTAGGGCCTGCCATGCGGGGACGCTAACGCCTGGGACCGACGTCTGACCAGGGGTGTCCGGCCCTGACGCGCTCAGGGCGAGCTCCACTCAGATCCGGTCGGTGACCAGGACGTAGTCGTAGTGGATCGGGTCGCCCTCTTCGTCCATCGGGTATTCGTAGCTGCTCTGGTTCGACAGGATCACCCCGAGCTCCGGCAGGGCGTCGAAGCCCAGGTCGTTCTCCTCGATGGTGTGGCCCCGTTCCGCGAGCTGTTCGAAGAGGTCCTCGCTCGGAGTACGGAAGACGTCGAGCCCGTCGAGCAGCACCCGCACGTCGGCGTCCTCGTTCCGGAACCGGAACAGCTCCACACCGCTCAGCGTGCCCTGGGTGAACCCGAGCACGACGTCCAGCCGGGACGCGTCGTGCGTGAGCGTGATCTGTCCCGGGTCCGCGTCACTCGCGACGACCCGGAAAAGCCCCCACTCGTCCAACGCGCCGCGCGCTTGCGCGACCGACATGCCGAGCCGGAAGCGCTCGACGCCGACGTGCGGCAGGAGTTCCAGGTCCATCTCGACCCCCGTCAGCCCGGCGTCACCAGGCGTGCCTCGTATGCGAACACCGCCGCCTGCGTGCGGTCCCTGAGGCCCAGTTTGACCAGGATGCGGCTCACATGGGTCTTGATCGTCGACTCCGCCACCACCAGCCGCTCGGCGATCTCCGCGTTGGACAGGCCCTGGGCGATCAGGACGAGGACCTCCGTCTCCCGTTCCGTGAGCTCGCCGTAGGCCGCCTGGGCCGACGGGATCAGGCGCGGCGAGTCCGAGATGCGGGAGAACTCCGTGATCAGGCGCCTGGTGACCGAGGGCGCCAGCAGCGCCTCGCCCGCCGCCACCACCCGTACACCGTCGGCCAGTTGGCGGGCCGAGGCGTCCTTCAGCAGGAAGCCGGAGGCTCCCGCGCGCAGGGCCTGGTACACGTACTCGTCGAGGTCGAAGGTCGTCAGGACCAGCACCTTCGCCGCCGCGTCCGCCGCCACGATCTCCCGGGTCGCCTCGATGCCGTTCAGCTCCGGCATGCGGATGTCCATCAGGACGACGTCCGGGGCGAGTTCACGGACCCGTTCCACCGCCTCCCTCCCGTTGACGGCCTCGCCGACGACCTCGATGTCCGGCATCGCGTTCAGCAGGACGGAGAAGCCCTCGCGGACCATCATCTGGTCGTCCGCGATCAGTACGCGGATGGTCATGCGTCCCCTTCGGTCGCGGTGGCCGCCGGCAGGAACACCGTCACCTCATAGCCCCCGTCCGGCGACGGGCCCGCCGTCATCTCGCCGTTCAGCATCGACACGCGTTCCCGCATGCCCGTGATGCCGTGCCCCGCGCCCGGTGAGGGTTTGACGAGGTGGGGCGCGGGCGGCGCGGTGTTGATGACGCGCAGGCCCAGACCGCCGAGGACATAGCCGATCTCCACGCGGGCACTCGCTCCCGGTGCGTGCCGCAGGGTGTTGCTGAGCGCCTCCTGCGCTATTCGGTACGCCGACAGCTCCACGCCCTGCGGCAGTTCGCGCACCGCCCCGGTCACCGCCTTCTCCACCGTGAGGCCCGCTTCGCGCACATTGGCGAGCAGTCCGTCCAGGTCGGCCAGGGTGGGCTGGGGGGCGTCCGGCGCCTCGTAGTCCTCCGCGCGGACGACCCCGAGGACCCGGCGCAGCTCGGTGAGGGCCGCCACGGCGTTCTCGCGGATGGTGGCGAACGCCTTCTCCAGCTCCTCCGGCGGGTTCTCCACCCGGTAGGGCGCGGCCTCCGCCTGGATCGCGACCACCGACATGTGGTGGGCGACCACGTCGTGCAGCTCGCGGGCGATCGTCGTGCGCTCCTCCAGCAGGGTGCGGCGGGAGCGTTCGTGCTCGGTGACGGTCTGCTGGGCGGTCATCTCCCGCTGGGCCTGGTGGCGGATGTGCCGGACCGAGACGGCGAGCAGGATCAGGGCCGACACGAGCAGCATCGGGGTGACGTTCGTGTCGTAGCGGTGCGCGCCGAAGACGTCTCCGACGACGAAGCCGTAGACCGCGGTCATCACCCACATCGAGGCCGCGGTGCGGGGGCGGGTGCGCAGCGCGACGACCGTGAGCACCACCAGGTGGGACAGGAAACTGCCCGGCATCCAGGGCCAGTCGCTCCAGTCGCCCCGGCCGATCACGGCGGCGGCCGTGCCCGCGGCCAGCGAGAGCCAGAACGCCCCCACCGGGCGCGCCAGCGTCAGCAGGACCGGTGCCAGCGCCAGCAGCCCGCACAGCAGGGCGGGAGGCCCGGACTCGAAGGAGCCCGCCACGGCGAGGGACATCGCCATCACGCCCAGGGCGGCCACCACCGTGTGCGGCAGCCAGCCGGCGCCGGACAGACGGCGGGTGAGGCGGCCGTCGGCGCTCAGGCGGGGCAGCGGATCATAGGCGAAGGCGTCCTGGAACAGGTCCTCCCGCAGCCCTCGCAGGGCGTCCGCGGCCAGCCGGAACTCCGGGCTGCGCGGCCGGCCGGCCTGGCCCGGTGTCGTCTGCGTGTGCGTCGTCTGGGTCACGTACGCAACGGTAGGCGCGGTCCGGGGTGTGGTCGTCACCTTGGAGAGGGGTTCTCGCGGGTCCCCCTCAGGTACTACGGGTCGCCCCTTGAGGGGCCCGGCCGCGTGCGGCGGGCCTTCCACGGGCTCAGCGTCCGCCCGGGCGGACCACGCCGGACTCGTAGGCGAAGACCGCCGCCTGGGTACGGTCGCGCAGGCCCAGCTTCACCAGGATCCGGCCCACATGTGTCTTCACGGTCTGCTCGGCCACGACCAGCCGCTCGGCGATCTCCGCGTTCGACAGGCCCTGCGCGATCAGCGCCAGCACCTCCGTCTCCCGTTCGGTGAGGTCGCCGACGCGCTTCTTCAGCGGGGCGCGGCGGCTGCCGTCCAGGCGGGAGAACTCGGCGATCAGACGGCGGGTGATGCCGGGCGCGAGGAGGGCGTCGCCCGCGGCCACGACCCGTACCGCCTCGGCCAGCTTGTCCGCGGAGGCGTCCTTGAGCAGGAAGCCGGAGGCACCGGCGCGCAGCGCCTCGTACACGTACTCGTCCAGGTCGAACGTGGTCAGCACCAGCACCTTGATGGCCGGATGCTCGGCGGTGATCCGGCGGGTCGCCTCGATGCCGCCGAGTTCGGGCATCCGGATGTCCATCAGCACCACGTCCGGGACCAGCTCGGCGGTCTGCACGATCGCGTCGAGTCCGTCCACCGCCTGCCCGACCACCTCGATGCCTGGCTGGGTGCCGAGCAGCACGCCGAAACCCTGCCGCACCATCTGCTGGTCGTCGGCGATGAGTACGCGGATGGGACCGGCGCCGCTCGTCATGGGGTCTGCTCTCCTGTCGCGGGGTCTGGGTGGTCCTGCGGTACGGGAATGCCGCCCCTGGGGAGGAACGCCGTCACCATGAAACCGCCGTGCGGATGCCGGGACGCGGTCAGGCTCCCGCCGAGCATCGCCGCACGCTCCCGCATGCCGAGCAGTCCGTGCCCGCTGCCGGGGGACGGCTGGACCGGCTGCCTCGGGTGTCCGTTGACGATGCTCAGGGCGATGCCTTCGGGCAGGTGCACCACATCCACGCGGACGGTGGCGCCCGGCGCGTGGCGCAGGACGTTGCTCAGGGCTTCCTGCACGATCCGGTAGGCGGACAGCTCCACCCCGGGCGGGTAGGCCCGGGGGGCGCCGTCGACGACCTTCCTGACCTCCAGGCCGGCCGCCCTGGTGTTCTCGATCAGGGTGTCCAGACGGCTCAGGTTCGGCTGCGGGGCGTCCGGGGCCGGGCCCGAGCCGGGGGCGGGCAGCCCGTAGGGGTCCCCGGTCTCGTCGGGGTCGTCCGGATTCTCCGACCGCAGCACCCCGAGGACCCGGCGCAGCTCGGTCAGGGCCTCCAGGGCGTTGTCGCGGATGCCGGCGAGGTTCTCCCTCAGCTCCTGCGAGGGGTTCTCCACCAGGTGCGGGGCGACCTGGGCCTGGATCGAGATCACGGACATGTGGTGGGCGA
Organism: Streptomyces sp. NPDC048191; assembly: GCF_040652655.1. Lineage (NCBI taxonomy): Bacteria > Bacillati > Actinomycetota > Actinomycetes > Kitasatosporales > Streptomycetaceae > Streptomyces > Streptomyces sp. NPDC048191. Next base: position 499,422 of record NZ_JBEZMO010000001.1, on the reverse strand, counting down.
CCACGTCGTGCAGCTCGCGGGCGATACGGCTGCGTTCCTCCAGCAGCGTGCGCCGGGCCCGTTCCTCGGCGTTGATCGTCGTCTGCTGGACCAGTTCGGTACGGGCCTCGCTGCGGCCGCGCAGGGCGGCGCCGATGCCGGCGGCGACGGCGAACAGGCCGACGCCGCCCCATCCCGTCGGGGAGTACTTCAGCGCTCCCAGGCCGCCTTCGACGACGAAGGTCACCACAGCCGTCACACCGAGCGCGGCGACCGTGCCGCGGAAGCGCACGCGCAGGGCGAGGAGCAGGAGTACGGCCATGTGGGCCAGCAGAGTGGGCGTGGTCCAGGGCCAGTTGGGGCCGCCGAGCGGGAGCTGCGCCAGGTTCTGGCGGGCGAGCAGCGCCGTGAAGACCGCGGCGGACAGCGACAGGGCCCAGGCGGGTACGGGGCGCCACAGGGCCAGGACGACCGCGGCGGCCTGGAGGAAGGTGCTCAGGAACGCCACGCCGGGGGTGAAGCCGTAGCTGTGGGTCAGCTCATCGGCGCCGGCCAGGGCGACACCGAGGCCCAGATAGCCGACGAGGAGGTAGGTGAGCAGGCGCAGCCAGCGGTACTTCGAGAAAGGGGGTGACTGCGACGAGGGCACCTCGCCCAGCCAGGCACCGAGGCGGCCCAGGCGGCCGGGCCCGGCGCCGGGAGCGGTCGGCTCGGGGGTGGGGGTGAGGCCGGCGGAGCCGTGGGGCTTGTCGAGGTCGTGGGAGTCCGCGGGCTTCACGAGGTCAACACTAGGCACTCTGCTGGTTCTTCGCTCCGGGCACATGGCGGTGCACCACGTGCGACATGCGGTTACGGGGGCGGCGGGGACCCTGTTCGTGATGGCGGAAGGCCGCCCAGCACACGGTCAGGACGAGGGCGAAGACGGGGAGCCAGGCGAGCCGGTACGGCACCCAGCCCAGGGAGTCGGGCGAGGTGTGCAGGCCGGGCAGCGGGCCGGCCGGCAGGGCCGTGGCCGTCGTCGCCATCATGGCCGTCTGGTGCCAGAGGTAGATCGTCATCGCGGAGAGGTTGACGAGGGCCACCGCCGCCCACGGCAGCGGGCGGGTCGTCACGCGGCGCAGGCGCTCGCGCAGGAGCAGGGCGAGACCGCACTGGGCCAGGCCGAAGGTGACCGCCGCCAGGGTCGGGGGGTCGAGGTTGGAGACCGTCGCGCCGGGGACGCCCACCATGGACGCCGGGTAGCCCGCGCAGGTGACGAGCACGGCCGTGGCCGCCGTACCGCCGAGGAACAGCAACCGTGCCGCGCGGCGGCTGTCCAGCTCGCCGCGGGTCCAGGCGGCGCCCAGGGTGTAGGGGACCAGCCAGCCCGCCGCCACGTTCAGCCAGCCCAGCCAGGACGGGCCGACGTGCAGGCCGAAGCGGAGGAGGTCCACGTGCAGCACGACCGCCAGGGGCCAGAGCGGGTTGAGGCGGGTGAGGAGCGGGGTGGCGGCCGTGAGGGCGGCGAACACCAGGAGGAACCACAGGGGCGACAGCGCCAGTTTGACCAGGGCCTCGATCGTGGCGAGCGGGGTGCCGGTGAGGAGGAGGGCCGTGGAGGCCACCGCCCACAGGCACAGGAGCGCGGTCACCGGGCGGAGGAGGCGGGTCAGCCGGGCGCGCAGCCAGGCGGAGTACGGCTCTCCCCGGCGGCGGGCGGTGGCGAGGCTTCTGGTCGCCACATGCCCGCCGACCAGGAAGAACACGGCCAGGGTCTGGAACAGCCAGGAGATCGGTGCCAGCCACGGCATGTGCTGGAGGGGGCTGGTGGTGTGCAGGCCTCCGTCCCGCGCCACCAGCGCGGTCACCAGCCAGTGGCCCAGGACGACCCCCAGGATCGCGAAGGCCCGCAGGGCGTCCACGGCTCGGTCCCGTGAGGCGGGAGTGGCGGTGTCGACGTGGTGGGCGGAACGGCGCAGGGCCTGGAGGGCGGCGGTGACGCTGAGGGGCGTGCGGGCCGCCCTCGACGGGACCTGCCGGTGACCCGCGTCGGCCGAACTCTCCGTCGGCCGCCCGGAGTCCGTGCCGGAGGCCCGGGTGGCCCCGGAACCCTGGGAAGGGGTGCGGCCGGTGGTGGGTCGTGAGCCGCGGGACGCGTGCGTGGCGGGTTCAGGCACGGGACACCTCCGTGGTCTCGCCGAGGGTGATCTGCCGGTGACCCGCGTCGGCCGAACTCTCCGTCGGCCGCCCCGAGTCCGTGCCGGAGGCCGGGGCGGCCCCGGAACCCATGGAAGGGGTACGGCCGGTGGTGGGTCGTGAGCCGCGGGACGCGTGCGTGGCGGGCTCAGGCACGGGACACCTCCGTGGTCTCGCCGAGGGTGATGCGGGCCAGGTTGGCGAGGGAGACCGAGCCCGGGGTGAAGTAACCGCTGTGGTCGGCGCCGGCCGCGTCGAAGACCCGGGCGCCGAAGGCGCGGGAGACCGGGTCGGTGCCGAAGCCGACGGTCGAGCCGAACAGGTCGGCGCTGACGTGCGGTACGTCGGCGACCCAGTCCTCGCTGCCGCGGGCCGCCCAGACCCGCGCGCGCGTGTGCAGGGCCGGGACCGAGTCCGCGCCGGTGCCGGGGCTGCCGACGAGGGCGATGTCGTCGGCGTCCACGCCGGAGGCGGCCCGGCCGCAGACGACCGTGCCGTAGGAGTGGCAGAGCAGTGCGATGTGCGCCCGTGCCGGGGTCGCGGCGCGCAGGTGGCGTACGAAGGCACGCAGACCGGGGGCGGCTTCGTCGGCGCGGGTGGTCGTGGTCACCGTGGTGCTGACGGTGCCGGGGGTGGCGTAGCCGAGCCAGGCGACGACCGCGGTGCGGGTGCCTCGGGGGGCGCGGTGGGTGAGGTCCGCGTAGAGGGCCGCGGCCGCCCTGTGGAAGCGGTCGTAGGTGTCCAGGGAGGTGTCGGAACCGGGGACCAGGACCGCTGTGCGGTCCGCGTGGGCGAGGTCGCCGAGCACTTCCGTGGCCCGGCCGGCGCCCCGGCCGTCGAAGGCGAGGAGGCGGCGGCTGGGCGAGGCGAGGGTGCGGTCGGCGGCGGCCCGGTGGGCGTCGCCGTGCGCGGCGGCCATGTCGGCGGCGCGGGTGGCGTCGGCGCCGTTGGCGGCGTAGATCGTCTGGAGGGTCTCCGCCGTGACCGGAGGCAGCGCGGCCGGGGCCGGGGCGGGGATCCGGGGGCGGGTGGCGCCGGAGAGGGGGACGGCTATGGCCGCGGTGAGGAGGGTGGCGAGCAGGGCGCGGCGCCACTTCCGCGTGCGGGTGCGGGTCGCCTCCGGCGGGAACCGCACTCCCGCCCGCACCGCCGGCTCCTCCCCGTCCGACCGTGACGGTTTCGTCGTCGGCTGCGGGTCCGTCAAAGGCGTGGCGTGCCGAATCTGCCCCATGGTCGGGCTTCCTTTCAGATGGCCCGGCCATCGGGCTTGTCTGGCAAGGAAGTTATGGATCGGGGCGTGTCGTCGGCGTCCCGCCAGGGAGCTGTCTTGCGGGGTAGCTCTCAGGTACTACGGGTATCACCGGGTCCCACCCCCGCAGGGGCGGGCCGCCAGGGACGGACCCGCCAGGGACGGGCCGCAGCCGGCACCCGGAGCCGGACTCCGGCGGTCACCAGGCCAGTTGGGCGATCTCCTCCGCCACCACGGCGCACGCGTCCGCCGCCGGGTCGATCAGCGGGAAGTGGCCCACGTCCTCCAGCAGCGTCAGGCCCGCCACCTCCCCCGCCTTGGCCGCCGCGTCCGCGTACGACTCGGCGACCGCCTGCGGCACCACCTGGTCCGTACGCCCCTGGACGAGGGTCGTCGCGATGCCCGTCGGGAGGAGCAGGACGGGGTCGGCGTAGGGGCGGCGCTCGGCGAAGCCGTCGTGGCCGCCGAGGAGCTGCAGACTCGCGTGGCCGCAGACGTCCAGCTTCTCCGCCACGTCGAAGTCCGCGATCGGGGCGAGGGCGACGACGCCGCGCAGCGGGGCGGGCCGGTCGGTGCGCCAGGGGGCGTCCGGGGGCAGGACGTGGCGGGCCGCGGCCCACAGGGCCAGGTGGCCGCCGGCCGAGTGGCCGGTGAGGACCGTACGGCGCGGGTCGGCCTGCGGGAGCACCTCGCGGACGAGGCCGGGCAGCGCGTCCAGGGCGGCGGCGACGTCGTCGAAGGTGTCGGGCCAGCGGCCGGCCGGCGGGGTGGCGTCGCCGTCGCCCGTGCTCTGCCCGGGGATCAGCGGCTCTCCGCCGCGCCGGTACTCGACGTTGGCCACCGCGAAGCCCCTGCGGGCCAGGTAGTCCGCGAAGGGGGTGATGTGCCGGCGGTCGTAGCGGGCGCGCCAGGCACCGCCGTGCAGGACCACCACCAGGGGGGCCGGGGAGTCCGGGGCGGTCCGGGGGGCGTAGAAGTCGATCACCTGGTCGGGGTGGGTGCCGTACGCGGAGGTGGCATCGGGGTCGACCGTGGGGTGCGAGAAGGCCGACTCCTCTTCGGCGGCGGCGCGGGCTGCGGCGGCCTCGTCCGGCATGCTCCAACCTCTCAGCGATGGAACCTGTTTGGCGGGGACGGTATCAGGGCGGTGACGTGCGAGGACATGGGGATGTCACACAGGGTGAGGCCGAACGGCCGCGTACGGGGCCCGGGAGAGGGGCGACCCCAGGGTCACCCCTCCCCCGGCGCCTGCCCTAGGCCAGTTCCTCGCCCAGGATCCGGGCCGCCCGCTCGGCCTCGCCGAAGCCGACGTACAGCGGGGTGAAGCCGAAGCGGAGGACGTCGGGGTGGCGGAAGTCGCCCACGACGCCCCGGGCGATCAGGCGTTTCATCACCTCGCCGGCGTCCGGGCAGCGCAGGGCGACCTGGCTGCCGCGCTCCTCGTGCCGTTCCGGGGTCACGCACTCCACGCGGCCCGGCTCGGTGTACCGCCGCACGCAGCGCAGGAAGAAGTCCGTCAACGCGAGGGACTTGGCGCGGACGGCGGAGACGGAGACGTCGTCCCAGACGTCCAGGGCCGCTTCCAGGGCCAGCATGGAGAGGATGTCCGGGGTGCCCACGCGGCCCCGCAGCGCGCCCGGCGCCGGTGTGTAGGACGGGCTCATGCCGAAGGGGTCGGTGTGCGAGTTCCAGCCCGGGAGCGGGGAGTCGAAGCGGGGTTGCAGGTCCCGGCGTACGTAGAGGTACGCCGGCGAACCCGGCCCGCCGTTCAGGTACTTGTAGGTGCAGCCGACCGCCAGGTCGACCCCGTGCTCGTCCAGGCCCACCTCCAGCGCCCCGGCGCTGTGGCACAGGTCCCAGACCGCGAGGGCGCCGGCGGCGTGCACCGCCGACGTGAGGGACGGCAGGTCGTGCAGGCGGCCGGTGCGGTAGTCGACGTGGTTCAGCAGGACGGCCGCGGTGCGCTCGCCCAGGGCGGCCGGCACCTCGGACGGGGTCAGCGCGCGCAGGGTGCGGCCGGTCAGGCGGGCCGCGGACTCGGCAATGTAGCCGTCCGTGGGGAACGTCGTGGCGTCCACCAGGATCTCGGTGCGGTCCTCGCCCGCCATCCGCGCCGCCGCGACAAGTGCCTTGAAGACGTTGACGCTTGTGGAGTCGCCCACGACGATCTGGCCGGCCGCCGCGCCGACCAGCGGGGCGATCCGGTCGCCGATCCGCTCGGGCGCGGTCCACCAGCCGCTCTCGTCCCAGGAGCGGATGCGCAGTTCGCCCCACTGACGGCGGACGACGTCCGCCACCCGGTCGGGGACGTTCACGGGCAGCGCGCCCAGGGAGTTCCCGTCGAGGTAGATCACGTCGTCGAGGACGAAGCGGGACCTGAGCGGTGCGAGCTCGTCGGCCGCGTCCAGCTGCTGGGCCTCCAGTGCCGGGTCAGACATGGGACCTCGCCGTCCACAGCTCCGGGAACACGTTCTTGCGGGCCCGCTTCTCCAGCCAGGCGACGCCGGCCGAGCCGCCCGTGCCGGGCTTGGCGCCCATCGCGCGGCGGGTGGCGACCAGGTGGTCGTTGCGCCAGCGCCAGACCAGTTCGGCCACGTCGGTCAACGCCTCGCCGAGCCGGGCGAGTTCGGCGTCCTGGGCGCCGGAGTAGATCGCCGTCCAGACCCGCTCGACCTGGTCGGAGGGCTCGTAGCGCCGGGACACGTCCCGGCGCAGGACGGACCCGGGGATCGCCTGGCCGCGGCGGGCCAGCAGCCGCAGCACCTCGTCGTACAGGCTGGGCTCGTGCAGCGCCTTCTCCAGTTCCGCGTGGACGCGTGGGGCGCCGCGGTGCGGTACGAGCATGGACGCGGACTTCTCGCCGAGCAGGAACTCCATGCGGCGGTACATCGCCGACTGGAAGCCGGAGCCCTCGCCGAGGGCGGCGCGGTAGGAGTTGAACTGCGCGGGGGTCAGCTGGCCGAGGGGCTTCCAGGAGGCGTTGAGGGCCTCCAGCTCCCGCACGGATCGCTTCAGCGCGGCGATCGCGGTGGGTACGTCGTCCGCGCGCAGGGCGTGCGCCGCCGTCTCCCACTCGTGCACGAGAACCGTGAACCACAGCTCCATGACCTGGGTCGTCACCAGGAAGACCATCTCTCCGGGGTCGTCGGAGAGGGTGTGCTGGAGGTGGGTGAGCACGTCCGCCTTGACGTAGTCCTCGTACGGCGTCGTGCCGGCGAAGTCGAGATGCGGCGTCTCGGGTTCAGCGGCCTCGGGAAGGGGGCGAGCCTTTTGGGACATCGCTGTCTCCTGCTTATTACTCCGGGTAGCGGTCCGCCCCTGCCGATGCCGGCACGGGGGCCCCGGTCCCCAGGCGGAATCCTCCGCAATCCCACCGGATACGGCAAGGCCCGTCTGCTGACAGACGGGCCACACCGGGAACTCCCGTAGGGGTCAGCCCAGGGTCTGGGCCGCCGTCGGGGAGGAGTCCTTCAGGAACTGCGAGCAACGCTCGTACTCCTCCTGCTCGCCGATCGCCTGGGCGGCGCGGGCGAGGGCGTGCAGGGCGCGCAGGAAGCCACGGTTCGGCTCGTGCTCCCAGGGCACCGGTCCGTGCCCCTTCCAGCCGCTGCGGCGCAGCGCGTCCAGACCGCGGTGGTAGCCGGTGCGGGCGTAGGCGTACGACTCCACGACCGCGCCGCGCTCGAACGCCTCGTCGGCCAGCTGGGCCCAGGCGAGGGAGGAGGTCGGGTACTTGGCGGCGACGTCCGCGGGGGCCGTGCCGCTCGCGAGGAGTTCGCGGGGCTCCGGGTCGTCGGGGAGGTGGGTCGGGGGCGGGCCGCCGAGGAGGTTCTCGTGAATCGTCATGAGGTCCAGTCTCGCTCACCGCACGGATTCCCGTGCCGGTGTCATGTGCGGGTGGCCTGTACTGGTCGCACCCGGTGACGGTCCTGGGGCCTGTCGTTTGGATCAGGTCGCAGGCCAGACCCCGCGTCTGCGGCGTGGTCCGAACGACAGGCCCTAACCCCGCCGCCGCTCCCCCTCCAGCGGTGGGGCCGTCACGCAGCAGTGCACGTGGCATTCCGGGTGGCGGCAGTCCGGGCCCGGGCGGCGGACCAGGGTGAAGGCCAGGGCCGCGCCCAGCAGCAGCACCCCCGCGCAGATCGGCATCGCCCGGCGGAACGCCGCGTCGAAGGCCGCCGGCACCCGGTACGCCTCCGGGCCCATGCCCGCCAGCAGCGGCAGGGCCGCGACCGCGATCAGACCCGCCGCTCTCGCCGCCGCGTTGTTGATGCCGCTGGCCAGGCCTGCCCGGGCCGTGTCCACGGAGGCGAGGACCGTGGCGGTCAGGGGCGCCACCAGCGTGACCATCCCGGTGCCCATGACCAGGAGGGCCGGAAGCACGTCGGTGAGATAGTCGGCGTCCTTGCCCACCCGCAGCATCAGCAGCAGCGCCACCGCGCAGAGGAGGGGACCGACCGTCAGCGGCAGGCGGGGCCCGGTACGGTCCGCGAGGGCGCCGGAGCGGGCGGAGAAGAGCAGCATCAGGGCCGTCGTCGGCAGCAGGGCCGTACCCGCGGCCAGGGGCGAGTAGCCGGCCACCACCTGGAGCTGGAGCGCGGTGAGGAAGAAGAACCCGCCGAACGCCGCGTACACGCACAGGGTGACGAGATTGACCGCCGTGAACTGGCGCGAGGCGAAGATGTCCGGCGGGAGCATCGGGTCCGGGCGGTGCCGCTCGACCAGGACGAAGGCCACCGCCGCCGCCAGGCCCGCCACCGCGCTCAGCGTCACCACCACCGTGCCCGTCCTCGCCTGGATCAGCGCGTACGTCACCAGGGCCAGGGCGAGGGCACCCAACGCCGCACCGAGCACGTCGAAGCGGGCGTGCTTCCCCCCGTCCCGCGACTCCGGGACGTGCCGCAGGGCGACCGGCACGCACAACAGCGCCAGCGGGACGTTCAGCAGGAACACCCAGCGCCAGCCGGGGCCGGCCACCAGCCAGCCGCCCACGAAGGGGCCGACCGCCGCGCCGATCCCGCCGAAGCCGGACCACAGGCCGACGGCCCGGCTGCGGTCGTCGGGGTGGAAGGACGACTGGATGATCGCCAGGGAGCCGGGAGTCAGGAGTGCGCCGCCCACGCCCTGCAGGGCCCGCGCGGCGATCAGCATGCCCGGGCCGAGCGACAGTCCGCACAGCAGCGACGCCGCCGCGAACCACACCACGCCCAGCACGAAGATCTTCCGGCGGCCGTAGCGGTCGCCCAGCGAGCCGCCCAGCAGGATCAGCCCGGCCAGCGTGACCATGTACGCGTTGACCGTCCACTGCAGCGAGGCCAGGCTCGCCCCCAGGTCCCGGCCGATGCGCGGGAGCGCCACGTTGACGACGGTCGAGTCCAGCAGCGCCATGCTGGAACCGAGGATCGTGGTGAACAGGATCCACTTGCCCTGGGGCGAGGCCAGCCGGACATCGGGCATGCCCCCAGGTATACAGCGGCCCGGCGACCGTGGACAGCCGCCGGGCCCGCCGCGAAACGGACGTACCGCTTACTTGATCTTGTTGCCCGCCGAGCGCAGGTTCTGCGTGGCCTCGACGACGCGCGCGGCCATGCTCGCCTCGGCCAGCTTGCCCCAGGTGCGCGGGTCGTAGGCCTTCTTGTTGCCGACCTCGCCGTCGACCTTCAGGACGCCGTCGTAGTTCTGGAACATGTGGGCGGCGACCGGACGGGTGAAGGCGTACTGGGTGTCCGTGTCGAGGTTCATCTTCACGACGCCGTTCTCCAGCGCGGTCAGGATCTCCTGCTCGGTGGAGCCGGAGCCGCCGTGGAAGACGAAGTCGAACGGGGACGCCTTGCCGAACTTGGCGGCGACGCCGTCGTTCAGCTCCTTCAGCAGGTCGGGGCGGAGCACGACGTTGCCCGGCTTGTACACGCCGTGCACGTTGCCGAAGGAGGCGGCCAGCAGGTAGCGGCCCTTCTCGCCCAGGCCCAGGGCCTCGGCGGTGCGGATCGCGTCCTCGACCGTGGTGTAGAGGGAGTCGTTGATCTCGTGCGAGACGCCGTCCTCCTCGCCGCCGGTCGGGGTGATCTCCACCTCCAGGATGATGTTGGCGGCGCGGGTGCGCTCCAGCAGCTCCTGGGCGATGGCCAGGTTGTCGGCGAGGGTCTCCGCGGAGCCGTCCCACATGTGGGACTGGAACAGCGGGTTCTTGCCGGCCTTCACGCGCTCCTCGGAGACCGCGATCAGCGGACGTACGTACCCGTCGAGCTTGTCCTTCGGGCAGTGGTCGGTGTGCAGCGCGATGTTGACCGGGTACTTCTCGGCGAGGATGTGCGCGTACTCGGCGAGGGCGACGGCGCCGGTGACCATGTCCTTGCTGTACTGGCCACCGAGGAACTCGGCACCACCGGTCGAGATCTGGACGATGCCGTCGCTCTCGGCCTCAGCGAACCCGCGCAGCGCCGCGTTCAGGGTCTGGCTCGAGGTGACGTTGATGGCCGGGTAGGCGAACTTGCCTGCCTTCGCCCGGTCGAGCATCTCGTTGTAGACCTCGGGGGTTGCGATGGGCATCTGTCCGCTCCTTGTGTTGCGGGTCGGCTTGGTGCGTTACGGCCCTGACCTAGACCTGGGGGTTCGACGTCGTCGTCGTCCCCATCTTTCCAGACATGGACCGCTGGTCCATGCGCCGGTCAAGTCCAGGTCAATCCGCGTCGTCAGTCCAGACCCAGTTCATCCTTCGAGAAGGCGAAGACGTACGGCACCCCGGCCTGCTCGGCGATCGCCTCGGCCGCGCCGGTGGCCCGGTCCACGATCGTGGCGACGGCGACGACCTCCGCGCCGGCCTCGCGCAGCGCCTCCACGGCCGTCAGGACCGAGCCGCCGGTGGTGGAGGTGTCCTCCACGGCGAGGACCCGGCGGCCCTTGACCTCGGCGCCCTCGATACGGCGCTGCAGGCCGTGCGCCTTGCCCTGCTTGCGGACGACGAACGCGTCGAGCACCTTCCCGCGCGCGGCGGAGGCGTGCAGCATCGCGGTGGCCACCGGGTCGGCGCCCAGGGTGAGTCCGCCGACGGCCTCGAAGTCCAGCTCGGCGGTCAGGTCGAGCATGACCTGACCGACCAGCGGTGCGGCCTCGCCGTCCAGCGTGATCCGGCGAAGGTCGATGTAGTAGTCGGCTTCCTTGCCCGACGACAGGGTCACCTTGCCGTGCACCACGGCCTTGTCCTTGATCTGCTGCAGCAGCGCGCCGCGTACGTCCGTCATGCCGACCAGCTTAAAGGCGCCGCCAGCTCCAGGTCGTGGTCGCCTCCAGCGGCTCCAGCGGGGTGACCAGGCGCGGGAGGGTGTTCAGGCCGTTGGGCGGGCCGGTCTGCGGCTCCACGCACACGGCCTCGGCCTGTTCGTCGTAGACCACCACCCACTCCTCCCGGCTGCCCACCTTCAGCTCCAGCTGTCCGGGCCAGGTGAGGGTGACGTCGACGCCGCCGGGCATGCCGAAGCAGTCGTCCCAGGGGCCGGGCCTCGGGTCGATCCGGTTGCCGGTGGGCAGATGGTCCTCCCCCCGCTCCTCCTGCCAGGCGGGCTTGAAGTCGAGCGTCGCGGCCTCGCCGACCGCACCGTCCGCGCCCGCGAGGGTTCGGTTGAACCACGGGTGCCAGCCGATCTGCGCCGGGAAGGAGTCGTCCCGCGCCTCCACCGACATCGTCAGCGTCAGGCTGTCCTCGGCGAGCGTGACGACCTGGGTGACGCGGCCGGGATGCGGCCAGGGGTCGGCCAGGTCGTACGTGATCACCGCCTCGTTCTCCGCGACGCGCACGGTGCGCCAGGCGCCGTCGCGGGCGGTGCCGTGGATGGCGTGGGGCGGGGAGTTGACCGGCATCTGGCGCACGGTGCCGCCGTCCAGGAAACGGCCTTCGCGGATCCGGCCGCACCAGGGCACCATGGGGAAACAGCCGTAGCGCGGCCCCTGCCTCAGCAGTTCCAGGGAATCGATCTCGAGGCCGCTGATCCGGCCGCCGCTCTCGGGGCTGACACGTACCTCTGCACTGCCTGCGGTCAGCGTGATGTCTTCGTTACTCACGGGAAGACAGTACTGGGGGGACCGGCTGGAACTGCACCGCGTTCAGCGCCGTTTGCGCAGTGCCCTGCTGACGACGATCGCCGACGCCACCACGAGTGCCGCCGCCGGGGCCGCCCAGCGCAGTGCCGAGGTCGCCGTCACCGTCTGGGGTGCCGGGACCGGGGCGTAGCGCCCGCGCGGTGGGGCGTGGTCGACCTCTTCCGCGCTGCGGCCGATCATCGTCCGGCGGGCGTGTGCGGCCTCGGCGGGCGGCTCGCCGGTGTCGGCGAAGTCCTCGGCGAGGCGGTCGGCCGCCGGGTCCAGGGACGGCGGCGGGACCTCGGTGTCGAAGACGGAGGTGGGCTCGGCCTCCGGCGCCGGCTGCCCCTCCTCCGGGGGCGCCGCGGGCTCCGGCGTCGCCAGGCTCTCCACGAAACGGTTCAGCAGGCGGGTCACCGCCGCGCTCACCGAGTCCACCGGGAGCTCCGCGATGCGGCCGTCCGCGTTCGCGGTGCCCTCGACCGTGACCGCCGTACCGCCTTCGGTGGCCGCGAGGCGCAGGGTGAGGGCGAGTTTCACGGTGCCGGTGCCACGGGCCTCGGTGGCGTCGGCCTCGACGGCGTACGTGCCGTCCTCGCGGGCCGTCACCCGTGCCGTTCCCCGGTAGGTGACGGAGTGTCCGCCGACGCGCAGCTTCAGGCGGCCGGTGACGGGTTCGGCACCGGCGTCCTGCTGCAGGCCGGGGACCGCGCGGGCGACGCGCGCGGGGTCGGCGAGGGCGTCTCTGAGCGGCTCGACCGGGACCGGGACGATGACCTGGTGCTCCATGTCCGGTGAGCCTACCCAGCCGTGACCGGAAATCACCCTCATCCGACCGGCTCGTCAGTACCGCGGATGCACCAGTGTCGACGCGGACAGTCCCCCGATCCGGGTCCGTGCCGCCGCCCGCGCGTCCGCCGCCAGTTCCGCCTGCGTCAGTGTGCGCAGCCGCCTGGTGCCCAGCCGCAGCGGCGGCGGGGTCCGTCCCGGAGCCGCCAGCAGGAACCCCCAGTCGGGCGGGGCCCCGGACTCCCCCGCCGAGCGGTCGGGACCGGCCGGGAAGCCGGTGTCGTGGCCGAGGACCCGGTAGGGGGAGTCGGCGAAGCCGGCGGCGCGCAGGGTCGCGGAGACCGTCCAGAAGGCGCGGGGGCGGGTGGTGACGGACCCGGCGTGCACGACGAGGCGGCCGCCGGGGGCGAGGACGCGGCGAGCCAGGCCGTAGAACTCCTGGGAGTACAGCTTGGTGCTGGCGGTGATGCCCGGGTCGGGGAGGTCGGCGACGACGACGTCGTACCCGGCGGCGGGTGCGCCGCGCAGCCAGCCGAGCGCGTCGGCGGTGGTGGTGTGGACGCGCGGGTCGTCGTAGGCGTGGCTGTTGGCGGCGGCGAGACCCGGGTCGTGGCGGGCCAGGCGGAGCAGGCCGGAGTCGAGTTCGACGATGTCGAGGCGGCGCACACCGGGCCCGCGCAGCACCTCGCGGGCGGCCAGGCCGTCGCCGCCGCCGAGGATCAGCACGCGCGCGTGCGGCCCGTCGGACAGCGCGGGCTGGACGAGCGCCTCGTGGTAGCGGCGTTCGTCGCGGCCGCCCACCCGGAGCCTGCCGTCCAGGAAGAGGTCGAGGGGCTTGCCGCCGGTGCCGCCGGCCAGGACGACCTCCTGCACGTCGGTCTGTTCGGCGACCCGGACGTCCTTGCCGTAGACGGCGTGCCGCGCGGCGCGTTCGAAGTCGTCGGCGAGCGCGGCGGCGGCGGCGAGGACGCCGAGGACGGTGAGGCCGACGAGGAACAGGGTCCAGCGGGCCCGCCGGGTCAGATCGCGCCGGAAGAGGCCGAGGACCAGGGCGCCGCCGGCGACGACGTTGACCGTGCCGGTGAGCAGGGCGCCCGTCAACTGGCCCAGGAACGGCAGGAGAAGGAAGGGAAAGGCCAGGCCGCCGACCAGCGCGCCCACGTAGTCCGCCGCGAACAGGTCGGCCACCGCGCCGCCCGCGTCCTGGTGCCGGATGCGCTGGATCAGCTCCATCAGCAACGGGACTTCGGCGCCGATGAGCAGGCCGATGGCGAGGGAGAAGGCGACCAGGAGGCAGCGTGGGCCCTCGGCCCAGATCCCGCCCCAGCCGCCGGTCCAGGCGAACACGGCGTACAACGCCATGGCGCTGCACCCACCGATCAGCGCGAGGGCGGTCTCGATCGCGCCGAAGCCGGCGGCCGCGTGCCAGCGCAGGCGCTTGGCGCCGAGCGAGCCGATGCCCATCGCGAACACCATCACGGACAGCACGACGGAGGCCTGGGTGACCGAGTCGCCCATCAAGTACGAGGCGAACGCGACGAGTTCCAGTTCGTACACGAGACCGCAGGCCGCGCAGACGAAGACGCACACGAGGACCAGGAACCGCCCGGTGCCGGGCCGGACGGGCAGCCGGACGGGGCCTGTCCAGGAGGGCGGGGCACCCGGGGGCGCGGGGGCGTGCGGTTCGATCACGCTGCGACGTTACGTCACATGCTCGGTACGCTTCGTCACCCACACGTGTGGAAATGGGGCGGTTGACGTCCGGCGGGTTTATGTCCGTGCGGCGCGCTCACCGCTGCTGTGCCACCACCACCCGCTGCCCCACCCGGGTCCGGGTGGCCACCAACTGCCCGTCCTGCGGGTAGGCGTGCCAGGTGCGCCAGTGCACCTGTCCCTCGTGGCGCTGGGCCAGCATCGCGGTGAAGGCGTGCGGGCTGCCCGGGAAGACGCCCGCGAGGCCGTGCGGATGGTCGGAGACGAGGGCCAGCAACTCCTGGGCGCGGCCCGCGAAGGAGCCGGGCGTGAGCACCTCGACCCGGGCGGCGAACTCGTACTCCCAGTCGCCGACGCGCTTGGCGACGCCGAGCGGCAGCGGGGTGCTGGAGCCGGGGATGCAGGCGACCGTCTCCGAACAGATGCCGCGCTCCTCCTCCAGCAGCACCTGGTGGGACGCGCCGAGCAGTCTCAACTGAAGCCTGGTCCCGCTGAGTTCCAGGTCCAGGGTGGCCAGGGCGGGCAGCGGCTCGCGCCCCAGTGCCCAGGCCAGGTCGGCAGCGCGCGTATCGGTGTAGGAGGTGTTCAGGGTCGTGAGCATGGGTCGGCTCCGCTAACACGCGATGAGGGGGAGATCGGCCATGTCAGCCCAGCCGGCTCGGCCGGGGCGGGGAGTCTCAGGGACGTCCGGGGGGCTGCGTTGGCGATTTAGAGGGAATCATGAACACAGGCGCCCCCACAGCGTTTTTACCCAAGTTCGCCGGGTTTCCATCCCTCAGAGGGCTCCACAGTTCAACTGTTCAACCATGGCGTACGCGGGGCGCGGAGGACGAACGGCGAGCGCCCGCCGGCCGTCGTGCCCGGCGGGCGCCCGCGTGCGGCCCGGATACGGCTCCCCCGACGAGCTCGGCTGCCCCGTGTCAGCTGCCTCCCCCGCATCCGCCGCCGCACGACGAACCCCCGCCGCACGAGGAACCGCCGCAGGAGGAGTGGCCCCCGCAGGAGTGTCCGCCGCCACAGGAGTGACCGCCGTGGTGGCCCCCGTGATGGCCGCCCGACGAACCGGAGTCGGCGCTTCCCGCCCACCAGCTGCCGCTGCCGTCGTACGACGAGGACGAGGAGGACGACGAGCGGTACGACCCGGACCGGCCGCGTCCGCCCTTGCCGAGCGACACCTTGCGCGGCCGGTTCCCGCCCCGCCCGCCGGCCAGTGCCGTCATGGCCACGAACGCGGCCACGACCAGGATGAAGATGATGCCGACGACCATGGCGTCACCCTCCTTCCGTTCCCCCGAAGCGGCCCCCCGTGGACCGCGGTGACCGGGGGATGCCCGGCGGTCACCGGGCTCAAAGCGGAGTTGAGGAAGTCCAGAGCTTGGGCGCAGGATGGCCGGCATGACCTCCAGCGCACGCCCTCACCTCAACCGCCGGCTCGCCGAGTTCGGTACGACGATCTTCGCCGAGATGTCCGCGCTCGCCGTCTCCACCGGTTCGATCAACCTCGGCCAGGGCTTCCCCGACACCGACGGGCCCGAGGAGGTCCGGGAGGCGGCGGTGCGGGCGCTGCGCGAGGGCCACGGCAACCAGTACCCGCCGGGCCCGGGCATCCCCCGGCTGCGCACCGCGATCGCCGCCCACCAGCAGCGCCGGTACGGGCTGCCGTACGACCCCGACACCGAGGTGCTGGTGACGGCCGGCGCGACGGAGGCGATCGCGGCCTCGCTGCTGGCGCTGGTGGAGCCGGGTGACGAGGTCGTGGCCCTGGAGCCGTACTACGACTCCTACGCGGCGAGCATCGCCATGGCGGGCGGCACCAGGGTGCCGGTGACCCTGCGGCCGCACGAGGGAAGCTTCCGGCTGGACCTGGACGAGCTGCGCGCGGCCGTCACCGACCGCACCCGGCTGCTGCTGATCAACACGCCCCACAACCCGACCGGTACGGTCCTCACGCGCGCGGAGCTGGCCGCGATCGCCGAGCTGGCGGTCGAGCGGGACCTGCTGGTGGTCACGGACGAGGTCTACGAACACCTGGTCTTCGACGACGCCGAGCATCTGCCGCTCGCCTCGTTCCCCGGAATGCGGGAGCGCACGGTGACGATCGGCTCGGCCGGCAAGACCTTCTCCTTCACCGGCTGGAAGGTCGGCTGGGTCACGGCCGCGCCCGAGCTGGTGGCCGCGGTCCGCTCGGTGAAGCAGTTCCTGACCTACGTCTCCTCGGGCCCCTTCCAGTACGCGGTCGCGGAGGCGCTCGCGCTGCCCGACTCCTACTTCGAGGACCTCCGCCGGTCCATGCTGGCCCGCCGGGACATCCTCGCGGGGGGACTGGCGGAGGCGGGCTTCGACGTCTACCGGCCGGCCGGCACGTACTTCGTCACCACCGACATCCGTCCCCTCGGCGAGAAGGACGGTTTCGCCTTCTGCCGCGCCCTGCCGCAGCGGGCCGGCGTCGTGGCGATCCCCAACGCCGTGTTCTACGACGACCGGGAGGCCGGGGCGCCGTTCGTGCGGTTCGCGTTCTGCAAGCGCGAGGAGGTGTTGCGGGAGGCGGTGGAGCGCTTGCGGGCGATGTGAGCGGTCCGGTGCCCCTTCGGGGGCGCCGCGGCAGGCAGCCGAATCGGTGAACCCGTGCCGCTCTCGGCCCCCACCTGCTCGCGTCGGCGCCGATGCCCTTGCAGGGTGCTCAGATGTGACCCACGCCAGCACCACCCTCGCCCCACCCGTAGCCGCGTCCAAACCGGCGCAGCGAGACCGCGCCCGTCCCTCCTTCCTCCGCACCAGCGGCGTCGCCGTGGGCCTCTTCCTCGGCGTCCGGCTCACCGGCGTGGCCGTGCTCGCCCTCTTCGCCCATGTCGCGGGCCGGCACCCGCTGGCGCTGCTCGCCCGGTCCTGGGACTCGGTGTGGTACCTCACCATCGCCGCGCACGGCTACGGTCACGACCTGCCCTCCGGCGACCCGGAGCCGCACAGCGACCTCGCGTTCTTCCCGCTGTACCCGGCGCTGCTGCGGGCGGTGACCGCGCTGACCCCGTTCGGCGGGGGCACCGCCGGGCTGCTGATCTCGTGGACCGCGGCCGCGGTGGCCGCCGCCGGGATCCACGCGGTCGGCTCCTGGCTGCACGGGCGGGCCACCGGTATCGCGCTGGTGCTGCTGTGGGGGCTGCTGCCGCACGCGGTGGTGCTGTCGATGGCGTACACCGAGCCGGTGCTGGCCGCGTTCGCGGCCTGGTCGCTGTACGCGCTGCTGGCCGGGAACTGGCTGTGGGCGGGCGCGCTCGCGGCGCTGGCGGGGCTGTCCCGGCCGAACGGGTTCGCGGTGGCCGCCGCTGTGCTGGTCACGGCCGGGGCCGAGGTGTGGCGGCGGCGCGGAAGGGTTTCCCACAGGCTGTGGACGGGCGCGGCGCTCGCCCCGCTGGGCTGGACGGCGTATGTGCTGTGGGTGGGCGGGCGCAAGGGCGATCTGCTGGGCGGCTACTTCGAGGTGCAGCGGCTGTGGGGCTCGACGTTCGACTTCGGGCGGGGCTCGGCCGGGTTCCTGCGCGCGATGCTGCTGCACGGCAGCCGGTTCGTCTTCCCGATGGCGCTGGTCCTGGTCGTGGCGGCGGCGGTGCTGTACGCGCTGCTGCTCCTGGACCGCGCTCCGCTGCCCCTGCTCGTGCACAGCGGGGCGCTGCTGCTGATCGCGCTCGGCGGGTCGGGCTTCTTCGAGTCCAAGCCGCGGTTCCTGCTGCCGGCGTTCCCGCTGCTGCTGCCGCTCGCCCGGGGACTGGTGCACACGGCGAAAACCCGGCCCTGGCACGCGACCGTGCTGGTCGCGGCCCTGGCCGGGCTCAGCTATCTCTACGGCGCGTACCTGGTGGTGTACGCGCAGGCACCGCTGTAGGCGCTGCGGGGCTACTCGCCCTCGCCCTCGGGGTTCTCGGGCTTGTCCGCCTCGTTGACGTCCTGCTCCAGGCCGAGCTGCTCGACGAGCCACTTGTCGAACTCGATCGCGGCCCGGACCCAGCTGACGGTCGAGGAGACGAAGTGGTTGATGTCGACACCCGTGCCGATCAGCATCTGGGCCTCGCCGATCAGGCGGACGGTGCCGTCGTCGTGGGTGTGGGTGTACACCTTGGGCCACAGGGTGCGGCGGTTCCAGTCGTCGACGGACTCCAGCAGCTGCGGCTTGTCATCGATCTGGTGGGGGCGATCGTAGAAGGTCCGCACCGAGAAGACGGCCTGCTCGGCCTCCCCGCGGAACATGAAGTAGGTGCGGAACTGCTCCCACGGAGCCGCGAGGTCGCCTTCCTCGTCTACGACGTACTTCAGCTCCATCTGGTCGAGGAGCTGCTTCACGAGGTCCTGATCCGGGAGGACGGGGCCGGCCGGTCCCTGGGGCTGCGGTTCGGGCTGGCCCCCGAAGTTCGGAATCGAGGACGGGTCGATGCTCACCGTGTTTTTCCCTTCATGGTGGATCTCGCCATCCTCCCCCATCCGGGGAGGGGGGAAGCAAGCCCCGACGCCCTCCTGTCCGCCATTGGCTGACAGGATTCCGGCTGCTGCACCCCCATGGCCGTCCTCCGGCCGCCCTCGGACGCCGGACGGCCCGGATCTCACAGCGTCTTCCCCGTCGCCGGTCCCACCAGCAGACCCTCGCCGAAGCGGTCGACGCGGACCGTGTCGCCGTCCTTGACCTCGCCGGAGAGGATCTCCTTGGCGAGCCGGTCGCCGATGGAGGTCTGGACCAGGCGGCGCAGCGGGCGGGCGCCGTAGGCCGGGTCCATGCCCTCCTCCGCCAGCCAGGCCAGCGCCTGCGGGGTGACGTCCAGCGTGAGCCGGCGCTCGGCGAGGCGCGCCGCCAGCCGGTCGATCTGGAGCCGGGCGATCCGGGACAGCTCGTCCTTGCTGAGGGCGGAGAAGACGACCAGGTCGTCCAGGCGGTTGAGGAACTCCGGCTTGAAGGAGGTGCGGACCGCCTCCAGGACCTGCTCCTTCTTCTCCTGCTCGCCCAGCATCGGGTCGACCAGGTACTGGCTGCCCAGGTTGGAGGTGAGCACCAGGATGGTGTTGCGGAAGTCGACCGTGCGGCCCTGACCGTCCGTCAGGCGACCGTCGTCCAGGACCTGCAGGAGGACGTCGAAGACCTCGGGGTGGGCCTTCTCCACCTCGTCCAGCAGCACGACGCTGTACGGGCGGCGGCGGACCGCCTCCGTGAGCTGGCCGCCCTCCTCATAACCGACGTAACCGGGGGGCGCGCCGACCAGCCGGGCCACGCTGTGCTTCTCTCCGTACTCCGACATGTCGATGCGGACCATGGCCCGCTCGTCGTCGAAGAGGAAGTCCGCGAGCGCCTTGGCGAGTTCGGTCTTGCCGACGCCCGTGGGGCCGAGGAAGAGGAAGGAACCGGTGGGCCGGTCGGGGTCGGCGATGCCCGCGCGGGAGCGGCGGACCGCGTCCGACACCGCGCGCACGGCCTCGGTCTGGCCGATCAGCCGCTTGCCCAGCTCGTCCTCCATGCGCAGCAGCTTCTGCGTCTCGCCCTCCATCAGGCGGCCGGCCGGGATGCCGGTCCAGGCGGCGACGACGTCGGCGATGTCGTCCGAGCCGACCTCGTCCTTGACCATCGTGTCCCTGGCGGCCTCCTCCTCGGCCTCGGAGGCGGCCTCCAGCTCCTTCTCCAGCTGCGGGATCTCGCCGTAGAGCAGCTTGGCGGCGGTGTCGAAGTCGCCGTCGCGCTGGGCGCGTTCGGCCTGGCCGCGCAGGTCGTCCAGGCGCTCCTTCAGCTCGCCGACGCGGTTGAGGGACTGCTTCTCCTTCTCCCAGCGTGCGGTCAGGCCGCGCAGTTCCTCCTGCTTGTCGGCGAGGTCGCGGCGCAGCTTCTCCAGGCGGGCGACGGAGGCCGGGTCGGTCTCCTTGGCGATCGCCAGCTCCTCCATCTTCAACCGGTCGACGGCGCGCTGGAGTTCGTCGATCTCGACCGGCGAGGAGTCGATCTCCATGCGCAGCCGGGAGGCGGCCTCGTCGACCAGGTCGATGGCCTTGTCGGGGAGGAAGCGGGAGGTGATGTAGCGGTCGGAGAGGCTCGCGGCGGCCACCAGCGCGCTGTCGGCGATCTGCACCTTGTGGTGGGCCTCGTACCGGCCCTTGAGACCGCGCAGGATCGCGATGGTGTCCTCGACGGTCGGCTCGGCGACCAGCACCTGCTGGAAGCGCCGCTCCAGCGCCGGGTCCTTCTCGATCCGCTCCCGGTACTCGTCCAGGGTGGTTGCGCCGACCATGCGCAGCTCGCCACGGGCCAGCATCGGCTTGAGCATGTTGCCCGCGTCCATGGCGGAGTCGCCGCCGGCACCGGCGCCGACGACGGTGTGCAGCTCGTCGATGAACGTGATGATCTGCCCGTCGGAGTCCTTGATCTCGGCGAGGACGGCCTTCAGGCGCTCCTCGAACTCGCCGCGGTACTTGGCGCCGGCGACCATCGCGCCGAGGTCCAGCGCGACCAGCCGCTTGTCCTTCAGCGACGAGGGCACGTCACCCTTGACGATCCGCTGGGCGAGCCCCTCGACGACGGCCGTCTTGCCGACGCCCGGCTCACCGATGAGGACGGGGTTGTTCTTCGTACGGCGGGACAGCACCTGCACCACCCGCCGGATCTCCGGGTCCCGCCCGATGACCGGGTCGAGCCGGCCCTCGCGGGCGGCGGCGGTGAAGTCGGTGCCGAACTTCTCCAGGGCCTTGTACTGGCCCTCCGGGTCGGCGGTGGTCACGCGGCGTCCTCCCCTGGCCTTCTTGAAGGCCTCCAGCAGCTTCTTCGCATCGGCGCCCTGCCCCTTCAGCAGCTCGCCCGTCGCCCCGCCCTTGGCGGCGATGCCGATGAGCAGGTGCTCGGTCGACAGGTACTCGTCGCCGAGGTCCTTCGCGCGCTCGGTGGCGTCGGCGATCACGGCCAGCAGTTCGCGGTTGGGCTGCGGGGGCGCCACGGTGGATCCGGTCACGCTGGGCAGCGCGGCCAGCAGCTTCTCCGCTCCGGCGCGCACGGCGGCCTGGTCGGCCTCGACGGCCGCGAGCAGGTCGGTGATGTTCTCGTTCTCCTGCCCCTGGAGCAGAGCCAGCAGCAGGTGGGCAGGGGTGAGGTCCGGGTGCCCCTCGGACACGGCCCGGTTGCCGGCCGTGTTGATCGCGTCCCGGCTCCTGTTGGTCAGCTCGGCGTCCACGTCGTCCGTTCTCCTCCTCGTCCGCACTCTCCACTGCTGACTTAACCAGCGTACACAAAGTTGAGTCCATTCCGCTCAAGGTTCGCGGGCCCCGCCTCCGGCGCTAGGTTGCGGGGCATGGCGAACCACTCTGAGCAGTACCTGGAGTTCTGGCGGGAACGCCACCTGTGCACCCTGACGACGCTCCGCTCCGACGGCAGCCCGCACGTGGTGCCGGTGGGGGTGACGTACGACGCGGAGGCCGGACTGGCCAGGGTGATCACCAACGGGGCCAGCACGAAGGTGCGGCACGTGCGCGCGGCCGGGGCCGAGGGCGCCCGGGTGGCGGTGTGCCAGGTGGACGGCCGGCGCTGGGCCACGCTGGAGGGGCGCGCACGGGTACGGACGGAACCGGAACGGGTCGCGGAGGCGGTCCGGCGCTACGCGGAGCGCTACGAGCGGAGGCCGGGGCCGAACCCGGCGCGCGTGGTGATCGAGATCGAGGTGGAGCGGACCCTGGGGAACGTCTGAGGTGGCCGAAAACTTTCAGCCAGGATGGAAGTCCCCCCGTACCCGCACATCTGCGTACAAACTGCAGCGGCGTCACCGTGTTCAGGTCACGGTGACGCCGCTGCGGGGGGAAGCACCTGAGCGATCTTTTACGACGGGGGAATCGCGTCAGGCACTGCGGGGGGTGGCAGAGATGGTCCTCAGGTCACGGTCCGTCGGCTCCGCGAGCCGATGATCCCGCTGGTCGAGGTTGACAAAGATCATTCCGTACCGGATGGCGCACCGGACCGGCTGGGGCGCGCCACGGGGCTTGCGCAGGCACCGGTACGCCCGCACGTCCTCGTCGTCGTCCCGCGTCACGACGACCGGCTCACCGAACACGGTCACCATCAGCGAGTCACCGCTGTGGGGGATGGCGGTGACCAGGTCGATGAAGTGCCAGCCGGAGCGGTAGGCCGTGGCCATTTCGCGTCGAAAGGAACGGTCGTCGGGCGGCGTACTCATGCCGGCACACCCGTCCGCACGATGTCCCAGCCGAGATCCTGCGCGGACCGGGCCTGGTTCACCGACTTGGCGCTGTCCCAGCCGAGATCCAGCGTACTCACCATGCCGAAGACCAGTCCTGCGGAGAAGGCAACGGCAAGTACTGAGCGAAGCATTCTCTTGCACATGATGGGCTTCGTCCTCACTTCCCCAGTGTCTCTCCCCCGCCTTCATGACGATGGCTCATCAAGCCACGTCAAAGCCACAGAACCGGTGCATCATGTTCCTGCACGTTCAGGACCCTGGGGGGTGGAGATTTGCCACATAACGAGAAAAGCGGGACACATCCTCACGGGATGACGGACCTCTGCGACGAAGGCAAGCGTCTCTATGCGGACGCGCTCCGGCTGGGCCGGGTTTCGCGCTCGGAGGTGGTTCCCGCCCCCTGCCTGCTGGAATTCGCGCTGCTGCACCCGGATCCCGACGATCCGAACTGGCTGCGGCCGGTACTGCCCGCGGCCGCCCTCGCCCAGCGCCTGCATCCCATCGAACGCGAGATCCAGGAGCGCAGACATCTCGCGATCGAACTCACCGACTCCTTCGAGCCATTCCTGGCCATCAGCGCCCAGGGCCCGAGGGAGACCCACGCCGTCACGGTGCACGAGGGCATCGACCGCATCAACGCGGCCATCGAGCGGGCCACCGCCGAGTGCCAGACCGAGGTGCTCACCGTGCAGCCCGGCGGCGGACGCAGCGAGCACGTGCTGAGCACGGCCCTGAAGCGGGGCCAGCACATCATCGACCGCGGCATCTCCATGCGCACGCTGTACCAGCACACGGTACGGCACAGCCAGGGAACGCTCGCCTACGCGGAGATCATGGCCAAGGGGAAGGTCGAGATCCGTACGCTGGAGGAACTCATCGAGCGGCTGATGATCTTCGATCGCTCGGTCGCGTTCATACCCGCGCGTGACGACCGTCAGGTCGCGCTGGAACTGCGGCACCCCGGCCTGGTCGACTACCTCGTGAAGGTCTTCGAGCAACTGTGGCGGCGCGCGGTGCCCCTCCTGGAGGAACCGGCCTACGCCCCTCCCGTCGACGGCATCACCGGCGTCCAGCGCTCGATAGCCAAGCTCCTGGTCGAGGGGCACGTGGACGAGGCCATAGCCCGCCGCCTCGGCATGAACGTGCGCACCTGCCGGGCCCACATCGCCAAACTGGCCTCGGCCCTCGGCAGCGGCAGCCGCGCCCAACTCGGCTTCCTCATCGCGCAGTCCGGGCTGCTGGACAAGGACACCTCGCTGGGCGGTGAGCAGTGACCGACGGGCACCGAAGAGCGGCACGGTGACGGCGCGGCAGCAGGGGGAGGTGAGTCCGTGAAGCACCGGGAGCACGGTGTCGAGGAGTTGTGCGCGGCCGGGCAGGAGGTGTACGAGCGTGCCCTGCGGGAGGGTCGCATACCCGTGGCCGACGCCGCCGACGCGCCCTGTCTGACCGGCTTCGGCCTGCTCCACCCCGCCCTCGACGACCTCGGCCTGCTCGAACCGGTCCCGCCCGCCGCGGCACTGCACCGGCTGCTGCGCGCCTCCGCAGTCCGCGTCGCCGAGGAACGGCGGCGCGAGGACCGGCTGGTGGAGCGGTTCGAGCCGTTCATGCGGGTCGACGTACGACAGCCGCCCGGCACCGGCGGCACGATGCTGCGGCTGCTCAGCGGCACCGAGCAGATCAACCGGGCCATCACCGACGCGATGGTCGACGCCACCGAGGAGTCCCTCACCATCCAGCCGCACTCCGGGCTGACCGGCGCGCGCGGCGAGGCGGCCCGTGAAGCCGCCTTCTCGCGCGACCAGGCCCTGCTGGACCGCGGCGGCCGCATCCGCGTCCTCTACCAGCACACCCTGCGCCATGTGCCGCTCGTGTACGGGCCGCTGGAGCACTTCCGGCGCGGCGACACCGAGGCCCGCAGCCTGGACGAGGTGCCGGACCGGCTCATCGTCATCGACCGCAAGATCGCCTTCCTGCCGGCCGACGACGACGGCACCCTCGCCCTGGAGGTCCGCCACCCGGCCCTGATCAAGTACTTCGTCACGACCTTCGACCGGCTCTGGCGGCTGGCCACGCCGATGTTCCCGAAGGCGGTGCGGCCGCCCTCGGTGAACGGCGTCACGCCCCGCCAGCGGGCCATCGCGGCCCTCCTCGTCGAAGGGCTCACCGACGCCGTCATCGCCGACCGCCTCGGCATGAACGTCCGCACCGCACGCCTGCACATCGCCAAGCTCTCCGCCACCCTCGGCAGTGACAGCCGGGCACAGCTGGGCTATCTCATCGCACGCTCGGGGATTCTTGATCAGGAGCCGTGAGCGCGGCGGCCGGCAGCCCGTGGCCCCGGTGGCCGTCCAGGCCGACCTGGGCTATGCGCACGCCCAGCTGGGTGCGGCTGGCCGCGCCGAGGGTCTCCGACAGACGGGCGATGTGGGCGCGGCAGGTGCGCACGCTGATGCCGAGCCGTTCCGCGATCACCGCGTCCTGGTGGCCCTCGGCGAGCAGCGCGGCGATGGACTGCTCGCGGTGCGAGATGCCCTCGATGCCGGTGTCGGGGAGCGGGGCGGTCAGGGGGATGGCGAGGCGCCAGAGCCGCTCGAAGACCGTCACCAGGTATTCGACCAGGGCGGGGTGGCGCAGCTCCAGGGCCATCGTGCGGTCGGTGTTGGCCGGGATGAAGGCCACCGTGCGGTCGAACAGGATGAGCCGGTCGATGACCTCGTCCAGGGTGCGAGCCTCGACGGTGTCGCCCATCAGCTCCAGGTAGTTGAGCAGCCCCTGGCCGTGCCGGGCCACATGGGTGTACAGGTCGCGCATGCGCACGCCCCGGCCGCGCAGGGCCAGTGCCCGGTGCAGCCCCTCGGTCAGCTCGGCCTCCCGGCGGATGCCGCCCGGCTGCACGGTGAGCACCTCGGTCGTGCACGCCTCGGTCGCCTCGTCCATCGCGGCCTGGATCCGGGAGAGCCCGTCCAGCACCCGGATCGCGCTGCCCTCGGCCGGCGCGGCCAGTGAGCCGAGCTGACGGCCCAGTCCGGCGTACCACTCGAAGGCCGCCACCGCCGAGCCCACCCGGCGCTGGCTCTCGCTGACCTCGTCGTAGACCCCGCGCAGCAGCCTGCTCATGACCTCCTGCGGGGAGGTCGGCACCAGCCAGTCCATGTCGTCGGGGTCCGGGTGCAGCAGGGCCAGCTCCAGCAGACAGGGCACCGGCTCGGCATCAGTGCGCGGCACCCGACCCCGGCGTACGGCCCGGGAATACACGCGATCCCCGGCCGCGCACAGTCGGTCGGCGCCGTGTGGATGCTCCTCCGCCCCGCGCCCGGCCATCGCCCATTTCACCCCCGGTGTGCTGCCACTTCCGCAGCGCAACTATGCGCGGCGTCGACCGGGTCCGCAACACGGCTCCCTCCAACGGGGCCGCCGCAAAGCGCTGTTATGTCCGGGTATCCGCCAGGCTCCGCCCCTCGCATTGCAACAAGCTGATGGTGGTGGGGCGGAGTGCGTCACGGCATCGTTGGTTCCACTTCCCCGCCGCGTCGGGGGCGTCGCATCGCGTTCACGGGGGTGACGCGAAGCGAGGCGCGCGCGGTTGCCCGCGCCCCTGGGGTGCCGTCCTCAGGGGCGCGGCGGAACGGTCTACTTCAGGCCGAGCGTCGCGCAGGCCGCCTTGTACTTGGCCGTGCAGATGTCGCCCACGGTGTAGATGCCGTCCGCGACGACCGTGGACTTGATGTTGCTCTTGGTCAGGGCGGTCGGCTGGATCAGCTTGGACGGGATGCTCTTGGTGGTGGGGCTGTCGACCTTGTCCTGGGTGAGCGCGTCGAACTGGATGTCCCGGCCCTGGACCTTGGCGACGGCCATCTGGGCGGCGGCCTGGGCCTCGTCCGGATAGGCCTTGTAGACGCTCATGTACTGCTCGCCGGCCACGATCCGCTGGACGGCGTCGAGCTCCGCGTCCTGGCCGGTGACCGGGGGCAGGCTGGTGACGCCGGCGGCCTTCAGGGCCTTGATGACGCCGCCCGCCATGCCGTCGTTGGCCGCGTAGACGCCGGCGATGTTGTTCTTGCCGATCGCGTTGAGGGCCTTGGTCATCTCGGTCTCGGCGAGCTCCGGCTTCCAGTCCGTGGTGTCGTACGTCGCCCCGATCGTCACCTTGCCGGTGAGCTCGGAGAGCGCGCCCTCCTTGAACTGCTTGGCGTTCGGGTCGGTGGGCGAGCCGTTCACCATGACGATCTTGGAGGAGCTGTCGGCGTTCGACCCGAGGGCCTCCAGCAGGGTGCGGCCCTGGACCTCGCCGACCAGCTCGTTGTCGAAGGAGACGTAGGCGTCGATCGGGCCCTCGGCGAGACGGTCGTAGGCGATGACCGGGATGCCCGCGTCCTTGGCCTTCTGCACCTCGGCGGCGATGGCGTGCGAGTCGACCGCGTCGACCAGGATGACGTCGACCTTCTCGTCGATCATCTGCTGCATCTGCGAGGTCTGCTTGGAGGCGTCCGCGTCCGCGTTCTCGTACTCGACCTTGCCCTGCTTCTTGGTGAGCGCGGCGACCTGGGTCTTGATGATGGGGTAGTCGAACTTGTCGTACCGGGTGTTCGCCTTCTCCGGCAGCAGCAGGCCCACGGTGATGTCGTTGCCCTTGCTGGGGCTCGCGTTCGCACCGTCCCCCGTCGCGTCCAGGACGCCGCAGCCGGCGAGCGAGAGGGTCATCGTGGATGCTGCCACGGATATGGCGATACGACGCATTCGAGGGCTCACTTCAGGTGTTCCGGACGTAGGGCTGCTATACGACCCAGGTGTCTGAAAAGACAACGCGGGTGCCACACCCGGCGTCAAGCGGAACTACTTAACGAGTCCGCAACACCACGCTCAGCTGACCCTGTGAAGGACGAGCGGAATCATCTTCAAACGCCCTTTACGGACCCTCCATCCAAGGGGAGTTCATGAGACGGCAAAAAAAGGGGCCCGGAATCCGGGCCCCTTCCGCACCGCGTCGGCTGCTCAGTCCTGCTGCCGCTTCGGCCGCCACACCACCAGCGCGCTGGTCTGCTGGACCTCCTGGTACGGCACCAGGTCGCGGCGGTAGGAGGCGTGGACGGCGGCCTCGCGCTGCCGCATCGCCGCCGCCGCGCCGTCCAGGGCCGCCTCCAGCTCCGCGACGCGGGACTGCAGGGCGGCGACCTGGTTCTCCAGTTCGATGATGCGCTTGATTCCGGCCAGGTTGATGCCCTCGTCCTGCGACAACTGCTGCACCTGACGGAGCAGTTCGATGTCGCGGGCCGAGTAGCGTCGGCCCCGGCCCGCGGTGCGGTCCGGGGAGACCAGGCCCAGCCGGTCGTACTGGCGCAGCGTCTGCGGGTGGAGTCCGGAGAGCTGGGCCGCCACCGAGATGACGTAGACCGGGGTCTCCTCGGTCAGTTCATACGGGTTACGTCGACGGCCGTCCATCTCTCTCAGTCTCCCTTCGCCGCCTCGAACAGCTCCGCCCGCGGGTCCTCGCCCGCGGTCGCCTCGCGATACGCCTCGAGTGCGTCACGAGCCTTCCCCGACAGGTCCTTGGGAACACGCACCTCGACGGTGACCAACAGGTCGCCGCGGGTGCCGTCCTTGCGGACCGCGCCCTTGCCCCGGGCGCGCATGGTACGGCCGTTGGGCGTGCCGGGCGGCAGTTTCAGGGTGACGGGCGGGCCGCCGAGGGTGGGCACCCGGACCTCACCGCCGAGGGCCGCCTCGGGATACGTCACGGGCACGGTGACGGTGAGGTTGTCGTCCTTGCGCCCGAACACCGGGTGCGCGCCGACGTGCACGACCACGTACAGGTCGCCCGCCGGTCCGCCCCGCTCGCCGGGCGCGCCCTTGCCGCGCAGCCGGATGCGCTGCCCGTCGGTCACCCCGGCCGGGATGCGGACCTGCATGGTGCGCGAGGACTTGGCGCGGCCGCTGCCCTTGCACTCCATGCAGGGGTGCTCGGCGATCAGGCCGCGGCCCTTGCAGTCGGGGCAGGGGTCGGTGAGCGAGAAGCCGCCGCCGGAGCCCCGGGCGACCTGCCCGGTGCCGACGCAGGTCGGGCACACGCGCGGTGTGCCGTTCTTGTCGCCGGTGCCGGAGCAGGCCTTGCAGGGCGCCTGGGAGGACATCCGAAGCGGCACCGTGGCGCCCTCGATGGCCTCCGTGAAGCTCAGCGTGACCTCGGACTCGATGTCCTGGCCGCGCCTGGGCTGGGTACGCGTGCCCGCGGTGCCGCCGCGGTTGAACAGGCCCCCGAAGACGTCACCGAGCCCACCGCCGAAGCCTCCGCCCTGGGTGGCGGTGCCGCCGCCTCCGAAGAGGTCGCCCAGGTCGAAGTTGAAGGAGCCGCCGGCGCCCGGACCGGGGCGGAAGCCGCCGTTGCCGAACAGGGCGCGTGCCTCGTCGTACTCCTTGCGCTTCTTGGGGTCGCCGAGCACGTCGTTCGCCTCGGAGATCTCCTTGAAGCGCTCCTCGGCCCTGGCGTTGCCCTTGTTGGCGTCCGGGTGGAACTCGCGGGCGAGCTTCCGGTACGCCTTCTTGATCTCGGCCTCGGTGGCGTCCTTGGGGACGCCGAGGACCTTGTAGTAGTCCTTCTCGATGAAGTCCTTGGTGCTCATCCCCGACGCCCCTCCTTCCTGTCTTCAGTCCTGTCTTCGGTGATGACGTCAGCCCTCGTCCGGGCCACCGTTCTCCTTGTCGTCGGCCTGCGTCGCCTCGGTGGTCTCCTCGGCGCCCTCGGCCTTGACGGTCTGCGCGCCGGGCTGCGGCTCGGCGACGGCCACCCGCGC
Organism: Streptomyces sp. NPDC048191; assembly: GCF_040652655.1. Lineage (NCBI taxonomy): Bacteria > Bacillati > Actinomycetota > Actinomycetes > Kitasatosporales > Streptomycetaceae > Streptomyces > Streptomyces sp. NPDC048191. The sequence continues at coordinate 470,443 of NZ_JBEZMO010000001.1, read as the reverse complement.
GGGGCGGATGGTGCGCTCGCCGATGCGGTAGCCGGGCTGCAGGATCGCCACGCAGGTCGTCTCGGTGACGTCCGGCGCGTAGGAGTGCATCAGGGCCTCGTGGATGGTCGGGTCGAAGGGCTCGCCCTCCTTGCCGAACTGCTGCAGGCCCATCTTGGCCGCCACGGTCTCCAGCGACTCGGCCACCGACTTGAAGCCGCCGACCAGTTCGCCGTGTTCCCGCGCGCGGCCGATGTCGTCGAGCACGGGCAGGAGCTCGGTCAGGAGGTTCGCGATGGCGATCTCCTTGACCGCGATCCGGTCGCGCTCGACCCGGCGGCGGTAGTTCTGGTACTCGGCCTGGAGGCGCTGGAGGTCCACCGTGCGCTCGTTGAGCGCCGTACGCACCTGGTCCAGCTGGGCCACCAGACCCGCGCTTTCGTTTCCGTCCCCGGCCGGGGCCGCCCCCTTCTCGGGGGCGGCCTTCGACTCGGCGTCGTCGGGGGTGGCGCCGGAGGGGACGTCGGGCTTCTCTTCAAAGCCCGGGGTCTCCTCCGTCACGCGGCACCGTCCTTGCGCTCGTCGTCCACGATCTCGGCGTCGACGACGTCGTCGTCGGCGGCCTTGGCGCCACCGGCGGCGGCACCCTCCGGGCCACCGGCCTGCGCGGCCTGGGCGTCGGCGTACATGGCCTGGCCGAGCTTCTGGGAGACGGCCGCGACCTTCTCGGTGGCGGTGCGGATCTCGGCGGTGTCCTCGCCCTTGAGCTTCTCCTTCAGCTCGGCGACGGCCTCCTCGACCTCGGTCTTGATCTCGCCCGGGACCTTGTCCTCGTTGTCCTTGAGGAACTTCTCGGTCTGGTAGACGAGCTGCTCGCCCTGGTTGCGGGACTCGGCGGCCTCGCGGCGGCGGTGGTCCTCCTCCGCGTACTGCTCGGCCTCCTGGCGCATCCGGTCGACCTCGTCCTTCGGCAGCGAGGAGCCGCCGGTGACGGTCATCTTCTGCTCCTTGCCCGTGCCCAGGTCCTTGGCGGTCACGTGCATGATGCCGTTGGCGTCGATGTCGAAGGAGACCTCGATCTGCGGGACGCCACGCGGCGCCGGCGGCAGACCGGTCAGCTCGAACATGCCGAGCTTCTTGTTGTACGCCGCGATCTCGCGCTCGCCCTGGTAGACCTGGATCTGCACGGACGGCTGGTTGTCCTCGGCCGTGGTGAAGATCTCGGACCGCTTGGTCGGGATCGTGGTGTTGCGCTCGATCAGCTTGGTCATGATGCCGCCCTTGGTCTCGATGCCGAGGGACAGCGGGGTCACGTCGAGGAGCAGGACGTCCTTGACCTCACCCTTGAGGACACCGGCCTGGAGCGAGGCGCCGATGGCGACGACCTCGTCCGGGTTGACGCCCTTGTTGGCCTCCTTGCCGCCGGTCAGCTCCTTGACGAGCTCGGCGACGGCGGGCATACGGGTGGAGCCACCGACGAGGACGACGTGGTCGATCTCGTTGATGGAGATGCCGGCGTCCTTGATGACGTTGTGGAACGGCGTCTTGCAGCGCTCCAGCAGGTCGGCCGTCAGCTGCTGGAACTGGGCCCGGGTGAGCTTCTCGTCCAGGTGCAGCGGGCCCTCGGCGGACGCCGTGATGTACGGCAGGTTGATCGAGGTCTCGGTGGACGAGGACAGCTCGATCTTGGCCTTCTCGGCGGCCTCACGGAGGCGCTGGAGGGCCATCTTGTCCTTGCCGAGGTCCACGCCGTGGCCGGACGCGAACTGCTTGACCAGGTAGTCGACGACGCGCTGGTCCCAGTCGTCACCACCGAGGTGGTTGTCACCGTTGGTGGCCTTCACCTCGACGACGCCGTCGCCGATCTCCAGCAGCGAGACGTCGAAGGTGCCGCCACCGAGGTCGAAGACGAGGATCGTCTGGTCGTCCTTGTCGAGGCCGTAGGCCAGCGCGGCGGCGGTCGGCTCGTTGACGATGCGCAGGACGTTCAGACCGGCGATCTCACCGGCCTCCTTGGTCGCCTGACGCTCGGAGTCGTTGAAGTAGGCCGGGACGGTGATGACCGCGTCGGTCACCTTCTCGCCCAGGTACGCCTCGGCGTCCCGCTTCAGCTTCTGCAGGATGAAGGCGGAGATCTGCTGCGGGTTGAAGTCCTTGCCGTCGAGCTGGATCTTCCAGTCGGTGCCCATGTGACGCTTCACCGAGCGGATGGTCCGGTCCACGTTCGTGACCGCCTGGCGCTTGGCGACCTCGCCGACGAGCACCTCACCGTTCTTCGCGAAGGCGACGACGGACGGCGTGGTCCTGGCACCCTCGGCGTTGGTGATGACGGTGGGCTCGCCGCCCTCCAGAACGCTGACGACGGAGTTAGTCGTGCCCAGGTCGATGCCGACCGCACGTGCCATGGTTGATTCCTCCAGCTGACTTGAGTGGAACGGACTCAAGTGTGCACGACTCCCCCCGCTGGGTCAACAGACCTGAGTCAGGCGGGCTCAAGTCTTATCCGTTCCTTACACGCAATGTGCCCGTGACCTGCTGCGACGGCAGCCGCCGGGGCTGCTGGACAGGGATGCGAAGGGCGACGAGCACCAGCAGCAGCACCCCTCCGGCCACCCACAGCACGGCTCCCTCGCCGGTCCACCCGGTGTGCACGAGCACCCCCACGAGCGCCGTGGAGAAGGACCCGGCACTCAGGAGAACGACGGAGCCCGGCGTGGTGAGCCCGAGCCGCCGCAGCCGGTGCGCGAGATGGTCGGGGCCGCGCCGCAGCAGCGGGCGCCGGGCCAGCAGGCGGGCGAGGACCACCAGCGCGGCGTCGGCGAGGGCCACCGCACCGAGGCAGAACATCACCGCCGCGCTCGGCGTGAGGCCGTACCCCGCGCGCGTGAAGACCAGGGAGGACGACAGCAGGAACCCGGTGAACAGCGAGCCGCAGGCACCGAGGCCGATCCGCGCGGGATGCCAGTTGTGCATCAGGAACCCGGTGAGGGCGGCGGCGAACACGCTCAGCAGGACGGCGAGCCCGTCCATCACCTCGGCGGCGGCGCAGGCCCCCGCGCCGAAGGCGGTGACGACCCCGACCGTGCCGGCCAGCCCGTCCGCGTGGTCGAGCCCCTTGAAGGCGAGCGAGGCGACGACGATCCAGCCCACGGCAAGCAGCCCACCGGGCACGCCCGTCTCGTCGTACGGCACCACACAGACCGCCGCCACGGCCGTACCGGCGACGAGCACGCGCGGGCGGAGCCGCCAGACGTCGGCGACCAGGCCCAGCGCGGCGACCGAGGCGGCGGCGACCAGCAGGTCGGCGACCCCCTCCCCGAGCGGCGCGATCGCGGTCCACTGCCCCACCCAGGCGACGAGACAGGTGACCACCACCACCGCGAGCCCGCCGAGCAGCGGCAGCCGCCGCTGCCGGCGCCGGTCGACGATGCCCGCCCGCAGCGCGGGCACCCGGAGCAGCGCCGCGAGAACAGCGGCGAGGAGAAGGGCGGCGGTGGCGGCGGCGATCCCGTAGAGCACGACCCTAAGGTAGGGGCGAAAGTAGCAATTCGGTACGAATAACACGATCCGATGACCCGTGGGATGATGCGCATCACCCCGAGCCCTGCTGCATCCCGCAGGAAGATGGGGGTAGTCTCAGACGAACTGGATAAGTTACCGCTTAGTAATGTAGCCCGATTGATTGGCTCGGTTAATTCGAGGCCGCCTCAGGAGCCCCAATGCAACTCGCCGCGATCATCGTGTCGCTGGTCCTGATCGTGGTCGGCGTGGCACTGTTCGGCCGCGCCCTCCTCCAGATCTTCAACTTCATGCGGCTGGGCCAGTCGGTACCGGCCGGAACACGGACCAACGACCCCGCACAGCGCACCCTCACCGTGGTCAGGGAGTTCCTCGGCCACACCCGGATGAACCGCTGGGGCGTCGTCGGTGTGGCGCACTGGTTCGTGGCGGTGGGCTTCTTCACCCTGCTGCTGACGATCGTCAACGCGATCGGGCAGCTGTTCAAGGCGGACTGGATCCTGCCGGTCATCGGCGAGTGGGCGCCGTACAACATCTACGTCGAGTTCATCGGCACGATGACGGTCGTCGGCATCCTCGTCCTGATCGCCATCCGCCAGCTGAGCCACCCGCGCAAGCCGGGCCGCAAGTCCCGCTTCGCGGGCTCCAACTTCGGCCAGGCGTACTTCGTCGAGGCCGTCATCCTGATCGTCGGCGTCTGCATCTTCACCCTGCACGCCCTCGAAGGCGCCCAGCACCACGTCGACGGCTACGAGGCCTCGTTCTTCATCTCGTACCCGGTCGTGTCGTGGCTGAAGGGCATGGACGTCTCCACGCTCCAGAACCTCACCTACTTCTTCGCCGGCCTGAAGATCGCGACCTCCTTCATCTGGATGATCGTGGTCGGCCTGAAGACCGACATGGGTGTGGCCTGGCACCGCTTCCTCGCCTTCCCGAACATCTTCTTCAAGCGCAACGCCACCGGTGAGACCTCCCTCGGCGCCCTGCTCCCGATGACCTCCGGCGGCAAGCCGATCGACTTCGCCGACCCCGGCGAGGACGACGTCTTCGGTGTCTCCCAGGTCGAGCAGTTCTCCTGGAAGGGCCTGCTGGACTTCTCCACCTGCACCGAGTGCGGCCGCTGCCAGTCGCAGTGCCCCGCCTGGAACACCGGCAAGCCGCTCTCCCCCAAGCTGCTGATCATGTCGCTGCGGGACCACGCCCACGCCAAGGCGCCGTACCTGCTGGCCGGCGGCGGCAAGACCATGGAGGGCGAGGAGAAGGCCTCCGAGGAGGCCCTGAAGGACGTCCCCGCCGCCGCGCTCGCCGAGGCCGAGCGCCCCCTGATCGGCACCGCCGAGGAGAACGGCGTCATCGACCCGGACGTCCTGTGGTCCTGCACCACCTGCGGCGCCTGCGTCGAGCAGTGCCCCGTCGACATCGAGCACGTCGACCACATCGTCGACATGCGCCGCTACCAGGTCATGATCGAGAGCGCGTTCCCGTCCGAGGCGGGCACGATGCTCAAGAACCTGGAGAAGAAGGGCAACCCCTGGGGCCTGGCCAAGAAGCAGCGCCTGGAGTGGACCAAGGAGGTCGACTTCGAGGTCCCGGTCGTCGGCAAGGACATCGAGGACCTCTCCGAGGTCGAGTACCTGTACTGGGTCGGCTGCGCCGGCGCCCTCGAGGACCGCGCCAAGAAGACCACCAAGGCCTTCGCCGAGCTGCTGCACATCGCGGGCGTCAAGTTCGCGATCATGGGCGGCGACGAGAAGTGCACCGGTGACTCCGCCCGCCGCCTCGGCAACGAGCCCCTGTTCCAGGAGCTCGGCATGGAGAACGTGGCCGCGCTGAACATGGCCTTCGGCGAGGACGACGAGGACGAGAGCACCAAGAAGCCGAAGTCCGCGAAGAAGATCGTCGCCACCTGCCCGCACTGCCTCAACACGCTCGGCAACGAGTACCCGCAGCTCGGCGGCGACTACGAGGTCATCCACCACACCCAGCTGCTCCAGCACCTGGTCGACGAGGGCAAGCTGGTCCCCGTCACCCCGGTCGAGGGCATCATCACCTACCACGACCCCTGCTACCTGGGCCGCCACAACAAGATCTACACGCCCCCGCGCGAGATCATCGGCAAGGTCCCGGGCCTCAGGAACGAGGAGATGCACCGCCACAAGGAGCGCGGCTTCTGCTGCGGCGCCGGCGGCGCCCGGATGTGGATGGAGGAGCGGATCGGCAAGCGCATCAACAACGAGCGCGTCGACGAGGCCCTCTCCCTCAACCCCGACATCGTCTCCACCGCCTGCCCGTTCTGCCTCGTCATGCTCACGGACTCCGTGAACGGCAAGAAGAACGACGGCACGGCCAAGGAGTCCATCCAGGTCGTGGACGTCGCCCAGCTCCTCCTCGACTCCGTCAGGACGCCGGTCGACCCGGCGGGCGAGGCGGAGACCGAGAACGAGCCGGAGCCCGAGCCGGTCAAGTAACCACGGCTCCACCAGACATACGGCGCCCCCTGCTTCGCACAGGCAGGGGGCGCCGTCGTTCCCGCGGCCCCGTTCAGTCCCTCCCCGGCCCGGCTGTCACAGATCCGGCCGCTGCCCTGTCCTGCTGGTGTGCGTGCTCACGCACCGGGTCCGGCCGACGGCGCCGGCACCCGCCGAAAAGACCGGTTCAGTGAACGGAGACAGTGATGAGGATCGTGGTTGTCGGTGGTACGGGGCTCATCGGCACACAGGTGGTGGCGCGCTTGCGCGACGGAGGTCACGACGCCGTGCCCGCCGCCCCCTCCAAAGGAGTGAACGCCCTCACCGGTGAGGGCCTGGCGGACGCCCTCAAGGGCGCCGACGTCGTCGTGGACGTGTCGAACTCCCCGTCCTTCGACACCGAACCGGCACTGGACTTCTTCACCCGCTCGGCACGGAACCTGTTCGCGGCCGAGAAGGAGGCGGGCGTGCGTCACCACGTCACCCTGTCCATCGTCGGCGTCGACCAGGTGCCGGACTACGGCTACTACCGGGCCAAGGTCGCCCAGGAAGAGGCCGCGCGCGGCAGCGGCGTCCCCTACAGCATCGTGCGCGCCACCCAGTTCTTCGAGTTCATCGCCCCGGTGATGGACATGTGCACCGAGGGCACGGAGGTGCACCTGCCCTCCCTGCGGCTGCGCCCGATGGCCTCCGCCGACGTCGCCGCCGCCGTCGCCCGGGCGGCGCAGGGCGAACCGTCGAACGGCGTCCACAACATCGCGGGACCCGAGGTCCAGCGGCTCCACCGGCTCGCCGAGATCACCCTGGCGGCGAAGCCGGACGGCCGTACCGTCGTCATCGACGAGACCGCCGGACCGTTCGCGGGCATGCCCGACGAGGCACTCATCGGCGACGACACCGCGCACCTCGCCACCCTGCGCTACGAGGACTGGCTCACCCGGAACTGACCCGGCCGGACCCCGGGTCCGCGGGCCTGCGCGCCGAACGCTCGTAGGCCCGCAGCTTCTCCGGCGCCAGCACCCAGTACAGGCCGTCGATGCCGTCCGGCCCGGCCGTGACGCCCACCAGGGCGACCGTGACCCCGTCCTGGACGAGCCGTATGCCGGGCCGGCCGTTGGCCTCGACGACGCCGTACTCGGCGCCGGGGAAGAACCTCCGGGCGAAGGCGCTGACCCTGGCCACGCGCCCGGCCCCCACCACCGCCAGGCGGGCCACACCACGCATGCCGTTGCCGTCCGCGTAGGCGACCGCGTCGGCCGACAGGACGCTCTCCAGCGCGGCCACGTCACCGTGCCGCGCGGCGGCGACGAAGGCCTCGACCAGCCGCCGGTGCTCGGCCGCCTCGACGGGCTCGCGGCGCTCGGCGGACAGGCGCCTGCGGGCCCGGCTGATGATCTGCCGGGCGTTGGCCTGGCTCAGCTGCAGCATGCCCGCGATCTCGCCGTACGAGTACGCGAACGCCTCACGCAGCACATAGACCGCCCGCTCCACCGGGTTCAGCTTCTGCAGGACCACCAGCACCGCCAGCTCCAGTGCCTCGCCGCGCTCCGCGCCGACCTCGGGATCCACGCTGGTGTCCACCGGCTCCGGCAGCCAGGGCCCCACGTACGCCTCACGGCGGACCCGCGCCGACTGGGCCACGTTGACGGCCAGCCGGGTGGCGACCGTCGCGAGGAACGCCCCGGGATCCCGCACCGCCTCCCGGTCGGTGCCCTGCCAGCGCACCCACGCCTCCTGCACCACGTCCTCGGCCTCGGCCACGCTGCCCAGGATGCGGTAGGCGACCCCGAACAGCCGCGGCCGCAGCCGCTGGAAGACCTCCGCCGCCTCCTGCAGCGAACCCTCGGTGTGCTGCTCTCGCTCGTCCATGGTGCCGATGCCTTTCGAGGATGGTCAGCGGGGCGACGGCAGTTCGGTGAAAGACCGGCTCGCCGGCCGCCGCGCCGTCATGCGCTCGCCTGCCCGAGCCGGTGGGGCCTCGCCGCCGGGGACGGCGGCCGTGCACGTCCTGTTCGGCGTGGCCACCCCGCTGTCGGCGATCGTGCCGGGGGCACGGTTCGCGGCCCCGGGGACGCGGCCGCGCCCCCGGCCGCCGCTCCCGCTCGCGGTCAAGGCGGTGGTGCCGGGCGGCGGGGGTGCCGGGCGGCGGGACGGCGGCCCTGCACGGCGTCGCGCAGCCCCGCCGCCACGGCCATGGCGGTCGCCGTGGTCGCGAACACCGCGCCGGCCGAGCCCTTCCGCCGCGCCACCCCGCCCGTGCGACGCCGCTCGGCCAGGGCCTGTCGTTCGGATCAGGTCGCAGGACAGGGCCGGGGCCGACCGGCGCCGGTGAGCGGGGTCTGGCGCGTGCGGCTGCAAGGCGGAGGAGGGAGTCGACGCGATGGGGGTCCGCCCGCGCGAGCGAAGCCGAGCGTGGGGGAGTCGGCGACCGACGACGCCGCCGCAGACGTGCGTGCCGGGCCCCGCGTCCGCGGCGTGACCCAGACGACAGGCCCTTAGGCGCCCTTCGGCCCCGCCTGCTGCACCACCTCGAAGGACCACAGGGTGGAACCGGAGGCCGCAGGCTTCGGGCGCTCGGCACCCTCGCCGCCGCCCTGGTGCGCGGCCTTCATCGGCCCCTCCAGCCACGCCTGGAAGGACTCCTCGTCACGCCAGCGCGTGTAGACGAGGTAGGTGTCGGTGCCCTCGATGGGCCGCAGGAGCTCGAACCACTCGAAGCCGTCGGAGCTCTCCACCGCGTGGGCCCGGGAGGCGAATCGCTTCTCCAGCACCTCCCGCTGCTCGGCGGGCACGGTCAGCACGTTGATCTTCACTACGCTCATGGCACCATCCTGGCCCACCGCCTCCGCGCACCCGCGCCGCCCCGGGGTGTCGGGAGCGGCGAGGGTGACGTACGGGCGTGGAGGTGGGCCGGTCTCGCTCACGGCAGTCACAGGAATTTACCGTTCTCACGTACAACCCTTACGTGTGCCGGCGGGTCTCCTGATCGCCGACCGCCCGGTGAACCGTGGGCCAACCCACGGCGAACGGGGGCGGTCCGCACCCCATCGACTGTGGATGCCCGCCAGGCATCCCCCGCATGCAGCAGGAGAAACCCGCATGCACAGACCCCTGCGACTCGCCCTCGCGACGGCCACCGCTGCCGCGCTGACGGGCGGTCTGCTCACGTTCTCGGCCGTGACCGCCACGGCCGCGGACTCCACCACCGTCCCGCACGCCGACTTCAACGGCGACGGAATCGGCGACGTGGCCTTCTCGGCCGACGGCGCCTACGTGAACGGCAGGAGCGGCGCCGGCCAGCTGGTCGTCCTCTACGGCACGAGCAGCGGCGTCCACTCCGACAAGCGCTCCACGATCAGCCAGAACACCGCCGGCTCGCCCGGCACCGCCGAGTCCGGCGACCACTTCGGCGCGGAGACCGCGTACGCCGACTTCAACGGCGACGGCTACGACGACATCGCGGTCGGTTCCCCCGGCGAGGACGTCGGCAGCGACAAGGACGGCGGCGGCCTCGCGATCCTGTGGGGCTCGGCCCAGGGCATCACCGGCAAGGGCGTCACCGTCGCCGACCCGGCCCCCTCCAGCCACGACTACTGGGGCAAGAACCTCGCCGCCGGCGACTTCGACGGCGACGGCAGGGCCGACCTCGCCGTCGGCAGCTCCGCCGCCACGATCTACGTCCTCAAGGGCGGCATCGACGCCTCCGGCGTCCCGGGCGGCAAGTACACGATCAAGCCCCCGATCATGGGCACCGACGCGAGCGGCCCGCTCAACCTGACCGCCGGCAACATCAACGGCGGCAAGGAGACCGACCTGGTCGTCGACGGCTTCGAGACCGACACCGACTACGGTTGGAACCGCAACTACTACATCCCCGGCACCTCCAGCGGTCTGGACATGTCCCAGTCCGAGACCCTCAAGCCGGGCGTGATCACCGCGATCGGCGACATCGACGGCGACGGCTACGGCGACGTGGTCAGCGGCGCCTACTGGAACACCACCACCGAGGACGGCACCTCCGTGCCCGACTCCGGCAAGGGCGGCAAGGTCTGGGTGACGTACGGCTCCGACGGCGGCCCCCTCACCACCGCCGCCACCGGCATCACCCAGGACACCGGCAACGTCCCCGGCACGGCCGAGGGCAACGACTTCTTCGGGTACGAGCTCGACCTCGGCGACATCGACGGCGACGGCTACCTCGACCTGGCGATCGGCGTGGCGGGCGAGAACATCGGCAGCGCGACGAACACCGGCTCCGTCGCCGTCCTCTACGGCACCCCCACGGGCCTGAACACCCAGACCCGCGCCCAGGGCTTCGCCCAGTCCACCCCGGGCGTGCCCGGCAACGACGAGAAGAACGACTACTTCGGCCAGGACGTGAAGCTCGACGACGTCACCGGCGACGGCAGGGCCGACCTGCTCGTCGGCTCCGAGGAGAACGCCGCCAACGGAGCGGTGACCTACCTGCCCTCCGACGGCACGAAGATCAGCACGAGCGGCTCGCGCACCATCTCGCCGAGCACCTCGGGCGTCTCGACGACGGGGACGCCGTACTTCGGCGCGAACTTCGCCGACTGACGCGCCACTTGGCCGGCCCAAGTACGAAACCCCGTTGTCCCGCGGGCCGGTGGCCGACTGCCGGCCCGCGGGGCTGATCGCGCGGTTCCCCCGCGGTGCCCCGGGGAGCCGCGGTCCCGCCGGCTCGCGGGCCGGGCGAGTGCGCCCCGGCCCGCAGCGGCGCCGGTTCGGCCGCCGGCCCCCCGTACCGCCCTCTCCGTACCCCTAGGAGCCTCCTTGCGCAAGCGCACCCTCCTCCTCGCCACGGCCCTGACCACGGGCCTGCTCACCGCCCTCCCCGCCACCGCGGCCTCCGCCGCGCCCTCGGGCCTGTCCGGTGACTTCAACGGCGACGGCTACCGCGACCTCGCCGTCTCCGCCCCGATCGCGAAGGTCTCCGGCAGGTCCGGCGCCGGTTACGTGGCCGTCGTCTACGGCTCGGCGAGCGGCCTGGACACCGCCAAGCGCCAGATCATCAGCCAGGCCACGGACGGCGTCCCCGGCACGCCCGAGTCCGGCGACTACTTCGGCGACCGCGTGACCAGTGGCGATCTGGACGGTGACGGCTACACCGACCTGGTCGTGGGCGTGCACAGCGAGCGGATCGGCACCACGGACTCCTACGGCACGCTGACCGTGCTGTGGGGCGGCCCGGACGGCATCAGGTCCGGCACCGACATCTCCTCGCCGCTGCCCGAGTACCGCAACGAGCTGGGCTGGGCGCTGGCGGCGGGCGACTTCGACGGTGACGGCCACACCGACCTGGCGGCCGGCAACAACTCCACGCCCTCCCTGAACATCTTCCGCGGCCCGATCTCCCGCGCCGGCAAGGCGGCCTCGCTCATCGGCATCGACACCGTCGGCCAGACCACGATCTACCCCGACAAGCTGATCGCCGGCGAGGTCAACGGCGACGGCAGGACGGACCTGCTGGTCATGGGCCAGGAGGAGACCACCTCCGGGGACTACCGCACCCGAAGCGTCCTGTACACCGGCTCGGCCACGGGCCCCAAGCCGGGCAAGAAGCTCGCGGGCGGCTACGCCGGGGTCATCGCGGACGTGGACAAGGACGGGTACGGCGACATCGTCACCGGCAACTTCATGGAGAAGTCCACGACGGAGCCGAACGGCGGCCTGGGCGGCGCGGTCACGGTGACCTACGGCGCGGCCGGCGGCCTGAGCACCCGCACCCCCGTCCGCATCACCCAGGACACGGCCGGCGTGCCCGGCACCGGTGAGAAGGGCGACGGCTTCGGCTGGAGCCTCTCGGCCGGCGACACCAACGGCGACGGATACCCGGACATCGCCGTCGGCGCCGACAGCGAGGCCATCGGCTCGGTGCGGCACGCGGGCACGGTCACCGTCCTGCGCGGCTCGGCCTCCGGCCTGACCGGCTCCGGCGCCAAGTCCTTCTCCCAGAACACGGCGGGCGTCCCCGGCACCGCTGAGGCCGAGGACTACTTCGGCTCGTCCGTCCGGCTCACGGACACCAACGGCGACGGCCGCGCGGAGCTCGTCGCGGGCGCCTACGGCGAGAACACCGGCGACGGCGCCGTATGGCTGCTGAAGTCCACCACGTCCGGCGTCACGGCCACCGGCGCCCGGTCCTTCGGCGGCGCGACGGTGGGCGGTCCGGCGGGAGACGCGTACTTCGGCGACGTCCTGGAGGGCTGAGCCGGACGACGGGCCGGGGGCGGGGCGGACGGGCCGGGCCTTCGGGAAACGGGGGGACATCCCTGAAGTGCCCCTGGCCCAGGCGCTGACGGTCCCTTAGGGGATGTCACAGGTCGGCCGCAAAGCCGGGCCCGGACGCCCGGGCCCGGCACGTCACTCTCCGGGACCAGGTACGTTCGATGACGTGGCTGGATTCAGGATCGGACGCGGGGGGCGGGACAACCGCACCCCCCAAGGACAGCAGGCGTCGCAGGGACCGTCGTACGGCCGGCCCGGACCGCAGCAGGGGCAGCCGGGGCCGTCGTACGGGCAGCCCGCGGGGCCCTCGTACGGCTACCCGCAGGCGCCGCAGCGGCCCCACCCGCGCCAGGGACAGCAGCCGTCGTACCCCGGGCAGGGACAGCCGTACGCCCGGCCGGGACAGTCGTACGGCCGTCCCGGCCCGGGCGAGGACGGACCGGAGTACTTCGGCGACGGCGGCTACCCGGCCGGCGGCGCCGGCCACGATCCCTACGCGGCCAACAACCCGGGCCACACCCAGGCGTTCTCGATCGACGAGGCGGCCGGCTACACCCAAGGCGCGACCTACCAGGCCGGCTCCGCCGCCGCGCCCGCGGCCCCGCTCGGCCCGCCCCTGCACTGGAAGGAGCTGCTGAAGGGAATCGTCTTCTCCCCGAACCAGACCTTCCTGCGCATGCGGGACTACACGATGTGGGCCCCCGCCCTGATCGTGACCTTCCTCTACGGCCTGCTCGCCGTGTTCGGCTTCGACGGCGCCCGCAAGGACGCGATAGGCGCCACGCTCTCCAACGCGGTGCCGATCGTGCTGATCACGGCGGTCGTGATGGTGCTCGGCCTGTTCGTCCTGGGCGTGGTCACCCACACCCTGGCCCGCCAGCTCGGCGGTGACGGCGCCTGGCAGCCGACGGTCGGCCTGTCCATGCTGATCACGGCCCTCACGGACGCGCCCCGCCTGGTCTTCGCCATGTTCTTCGGCGGCGACGCCGGCTTCGTGCAGCTGCTCGGCTGGGCCACCTGGATCGGCGCGGGCGCCCTGCTGACCCTGATGGTCTCCCGCTCCCACGACCTGCCCTGGCCGAAGGCGCTGGGGGCGTCGGCGATCCAGCTGATCGCGCTGCTGTCGATAGTGAAGCTGGGCACGTTCTGATTCCCGCGACGGCATGCGAAAGGGCCCCCGGCGCCACGGCCGGGGGCCCTTCGTACGTGCGGCGGCTCTAGGCGTCGAGCACCTGCCCCACCCGCTTCACCACGGGCGGCTCCACACTCCACGGGAAGTTGATCCAGTCGTCCGTCCGCTTCCAGACGTACTCGCACTTCACCAGGGACTGGGACTTCTCATAGATCACCGCGGAGCGCACCTCGGCGACGGTGTCCAGGCAGAAGTCGCGGACGAGCTTCAGCGTCTTGCCGGTGTCGGCGACGTCGTCGGTGATCAGTACCTTCTTGTCGGAGAAGTCGATCACGTTGGGGACGGGCGCGAGCATGACCGGCATCTCGAGGGTGGTCCCCACGCCCGTGTAGAACTCGACGTTCACGAGGTGGATGTTCTTGCAGTCGAGGGCGTACGCGAGCCCGCCCGCGACGAAGACGCCGCCCCGGGCGATGCTGAGCACGATGTCCGGCTCGTACCCGTCGTCGGCGATGGTCTGCGCCAGCTCGCGGACGGCGGCCCCGAACCGCTCGTACGTCAGGTTCTCGCGCACTTCACTCATGTCGCTGTGGCCCTCACACCTGGGTCCGATGGAAATTGACGTAGGACCGCGAGGCGGTCGGCCCGCGCTGCCCCTGGTAGCGGGAGCCGTAGCGCTCGCTGCCGTACGGGAACTCGGCGGGCGAGCTCAGCCTGAACATGCACAGCTGCCCGATCTTCATGCCCGGCCAGAGCTTGATCGGCAGGGTGGCGAGGTTGGACAGCTCGAGGGTGACGTGCCCGCTGAAGCCGGGGTCGATGAACCCGGCGGTGGAGTGCGTGACGAGCCCGAGCCGCCCGAGCGAGCTCTTCCCCTCCAGCCGTGAGGCAAGATCATCGGGCAGGCTGATGACCTCGTACGTGGAGGCGAGCACGAACTCCCCGGGGTGCAGGATGAACGGCTCGTCCCCTTCCGGCTCGACCAGCCGGGTCAGGTCGGGCTGCTCGACCGAGGGGTCGATGTGCGGGTACCGGTGGTTCTCGAACACCCGGAAGTAACGGTCCAGCCGGACATCGATGCTCGACGGCTGCACCATGGATTCGTCGTAGGGATCGATCCGTACCCGCCCGGCGTCGATCTCGGCCCGGATGTCCTTGTCTGAGAGAAGCACGTAGCGAGGATACGCAAGGCGCGCGGAGCCGTGACAATCGTGACGGCTCCGCGCGCCTGCGTAACCACTGCGTATCCCTGTTACCGGTGGTGTTCCCGGTACGTCTTGCTAACGCTTCTCCAGGGTGACCGGCACCACACTGCGGAGCCGGGCACACCCGGGACACCTCATGAGCCGGCCGGGGCCGAGCCGCTCGGCCTGCTGCATCGGGAACGAAGCGGTGCTGAAGACGTGCCCGTCCGCGCAGCGGACGACGGTGCGTTCCATCAAGTCCCTTAAGTCCCTTCCCCAAGAGCCTCGTCGGGCTCACCGCCCTGACGACAAAAGCCACATTACGGGATCATAGAGACGACTCTCCAGGCGGCACTCCGAGCTCCCCCGACCCCTCCGCCAGGCCTCCACGGTACGCCCCAACTCGGCCCGCCCGCAGCCGGATCCCACCCCTGAAACAGACGCAGACCCCAGGGCTACGGGCACCGGGGGTCTGCGATGATGTACAGTGAGCAAGCGTCCGGACAGGACCCGTGAGGATCATGTCCGTTCTACGCGGGTGTAGTTTAATGGTAGAACATCAGCTTCCCAAGCTGAGAGCGCGAGTTCGATTCTCGTCACCCGCTCCATGAGGCCCAGATCATCGATCCGGGCCTTTTTGCTGTCCCTGGTGATCATTGCGTGCCAGATGGTTCACCGGAAGGCAGTGTCCCGGCGAGAGGCTTCCCAGGCTGGGCATGTGGCCCCCAGGCCGGATGTCAGAGGCGTGCGGCAGGATGTCGAAGGACGGTGCTGTCCCGGATCTGCCGGGGTCCGGCGAGGGAGCTCCGGGGGAGGACGACATGCCGAAGATCTCGAAAGGGCGGCGAGTGGGGCAGGCCGCCGTGAACGCGCTGCGCTCCCTTTTCGAAGAGCACGACCACATCGTTCAGGAAATTTCCGGGCAGAACGATTTCGGCGAGGACCTCTACGTCACCTTCACCCACAACGGGCATCTCACGAGCGACACGATCAAGGTTCAGGTCAAGGGTGGGAGCAGCCGGCGCCGAGGCAACGGCTACGCGGTGCGTGTCGACCAGCACGGCGACACCTGGGCGAACGGGAACATCCCCGTCTACTGCGTGGTGTACGACCCTGACACCAGACAACTGCACTGGGCGAACGGAACCCAACAGCTCCGTCGGTCCGGTCCGCTGAGTCCGTCGCGCTTCATCGGGGTCAGCCCCAACGCGGTGCTGGACGACACCACCATGGCGTCCTTCGTCGCCCAGGCCCGCCGCTACGTCGGGCGTTATCGAGATCGGCAGGCCGTCCTCACCCACCTCGGCGAGATGTCCGGCGTCGAATTCGACGCGGCGGACCACGTTCTGCACTTCGTCAACGGCTACGACGAGGACCTCATCTTCTGGAAGCGCCCGGGGGACCGTGTGGCGACGCTGCTGCTCAGCGCCCAGGACTGGGAACCGGTTCTCGTCACCCTGGAGTCCCTGATGCGCGGCCGGATCGAGGTACCCGAGGACCTAAGAGGCGGTGAATCCCCGGACCCCGATCTGTGGACCGCCGAGGACCTGGAGCTTAGCCCGTCGGAGATCATGTGGGCGACCTCGTGCTTCATGTCCACCCGAGAGGCCGACGAGGGGCCGGGGGACGACACCATCGGCCCCGTCGAGTGCGCGGGGTGCCCTGACTGCACGGACGAGGAGCCCGTGGAGCACGGCCGGATCGAGGCCGACCTGCTCCACGACTACCTCCTCGCCCGTATCCTCGACCGGATCGACGCCGAGCCCGATCTGATGCGACGCTCGATCCTCGCCATGCGCGAGGACGGCGAACTCGGACCGGAGGTCGTCGCCGAGCTCGGGCCTCTCGAAACCGAGCCCCGTGTCGTCCGTCAGGTCAACAGGCTGAGCCGGGCGACAGTGTCGACGGTGGACGATATGGAGCCGGGGGCCTTCCAGCTGGCCGTCCTCTACCTCATACACCGCGTCTACATCGGCGGCCCCGCACTCTCCCTCGGCGAGCAGGTCCGCATCGTCTGGCGCATACCCGAGCCCACGGCATCCGAGGAGGCCGTCGAAATTGACCAGGCTCCGGCCGCCCGGACGTGACCAACCCGCTGAGTGGCCCCGCGCATCGGTCGCGGCCACGAGCGGCCGCACAGCGATCCTCAGATGTCCCCGGTTCCTGGCCGATTCCGCCAGGGCAGTCAGGGACTCCCGCGCAGCATGGTCCGTCAGGGCATCCCACAGCCCGGCCGGTGGGGCATTGGTACACCGTGCCTTCCTGCCATGGACGTAGACGGGTGTCAGGGGGCCCGAGTGCCGCGCGAAACTGGGCTCAAGCTCAAGAGAGCGTCCCCGATGTCCCTGTCCGCCACCATGTCGTGCCCGAGGCGGCGGGCGTCCATGGCCGACTCCATCAGGGCCCTTTGCAAGGCTGTGCTGGTTTCGTACCTGTCGATGAGGGCGCAGCCATCGGCGAGATACTGGGTGATCTACCCCAGGCGTCCTGGCCGTTGATGTCAACCGAGCAGTTTCACGGCGCGGGCTAGGCTCTTGTCTCGATGCCCCGGCGGCGAATGTGCCGCAGTCGACGTCCATACGATCTCGCTTGCTCTCACCGGTGGCGTGGGGCGCGTCACGAGGACCTTTTCCAAGCGCTCGCCCTTGAAGCGGGGCATGAGGACAGGCGGGAACAACCAGCACGATCAATTTCAGGACGATCTCCGCACAGCGAGCACCGTCTCTGCAGAGCGCCTCGGCTCAGACCTTCTCCGAACTCACGCGTGGGTGCTCGGCAGTGAGCAGGGCGATGTCTTCCACATCACAAGTCAGGATCGTCACCCGGCCGGGATGCTGAAGGGCGGTCGCGCACAGCATGGCGTCGATGGCGTACTTGTGGCCGTGCAGCCCCGCTGCACGCAGCAAAGCGGCAGCGGATTGCGCGACGGCCTGGGTCACCGGCTCGACACTCAGTCGGGACAGGGTCCACTTCAGTGCGGCGTCGTTGACCTTTGGGTGGATCACCTCGACCAGCACCGCTGCCGAGGTGATCACGGGCAGGTCCGCGTCGCGAGCCGCCGTCAGCCACTCGTGGATTTCCCGATCACGCTGTACGGCCTTTGCCAGGCCCTCACTGTCCAGGACCAGGGCACCGCTCACGCGGCCGCCCCCGCATGTGAGGCGCCGCCGGTCAGCCGGGCACGCTTGGCCGCCACGGCCTCGGGGTCGGCCGGCCCGTGCACCCTGTCGAAGTCCGCGATCAACTCGTCCAGGTTGTCCCGCTCGATCTGCCGCTGGGCCGCCTTCTCCAGGTACGCCGATACGCCCCGCTTACCGACCCGCTCACGGATCGCCTGCAGAGTTCCGGCCGTCAGTGTGACGGAGATGCCGCTGGTAGGGCCGTCGCCGGGCAGGAAGTCAACGTCGTCGTCAGCCACATCCGCAGTATGCCATAAAAAATGGCATACTGCGGACAGGTTCGTGGGTGCTGTGCAGCCGCACGTCCCCTCGACAGCCGCCCCCGCACCGGGGCGGACCGCGCCCGGTTGTCCCCTCAGTGGCGCCGGTCTCCCCCCTTCTGGGATTGCGTGCCCTCCGCGTGCCCGTAAGAACGGAAAACCGCGGTCAACAGCGGTGCAATCCAACGCACACGACCACTCCGAGATCCGAGTATCCGTGCTGGTCAAAGGCATGGAGCCGGTGCAAGCGCCCTCGCTTCCCAAGCTGAGAGCGCGAGTTCGATTCTCGTCACCCGCTCCATGATGAAACCCCAGGTCAGCGACCTGGGGTTTTGTTGTTCAGTCTCGGCGGGCCGAGTCGCGCCGCCCCGCCGGGGGCCCGACCCAGTGAGCCGGGGCTCGCTTCGCCCTACGGCCAGAAGCGGCCGGCACCGGTGGACAGCTTGGCGACCGTCGCACTCTTGACGAGGGCCGCGGCCCGCGCGCCCTGCCAGGTACCTCCGGTGGTCAGGGGAGCCCAGCGCGGACTGTTGCCCACTCCGAGGGTGCCGGCGATCTCGTGCGGTGCGGCCCGCTCGGTCAGGTAGGGGCGCTGGCCGAAGCGCCCGGCTCCCACGGCTCGACCATGAGCGACCGGCTCTCCCGTGTCGCGCGCGAGTACAGGTCGGCGGGCGGGCTCGTCACCGGTACGTCGCGCCGCGGGCGCGGCCGGTGCAGTGCGTCCGCTCGCCCGGCAGTGCACCGCGGACAGCGATCTCTCCCCAGCGGGCCGAAGGCGCCGAGGCGGACCATGAGCCGCGGCGAGCGTCGTGCCGGGACCTGCTGCGGCGCTCGCGAACAGGCGGCGCCTTCCGTATGGGACGCGGTACCCGCGAGTTCAGCGGGACAGCCAGGTCAGTGCCGCTGTCATCACGAACACGACGACCGCCGCGAGCCAGACCGTCAGGCGCGTCGGCCCCGAGGACCTGACCGACGCCCGCTCCTCTTCCTCCTGTGACAGCAGAGCGTCCGCGAACGCCCGGGCGCTCTGCGGGCGTTCGTCGGGTTCTACGGACAGCGCGGCACGAAGCAGTGCCTGGATGCCGTCCGGAACCCCCAGCTCGCTGGGAAGGGTCGGCAACGACGACGTCGACGCCTGTCGCGTCACAGGGACCGTGCGACCGCCCGACCCGAACGGCTTGCGTCCGGTCAGCAACTCGAACGCGACGACACCGAGGGCGTACACATCGGCCCGGCCGTCGAACCCGCCGGTCTGGAAGGCCTGTTCGGGCGCCATGTACGCGGGAGTGCCGGTGGTCACTGTCAGCCCCGACGCGTCGGCCAGTTGCTTCGCGCTGCCGAGGTCCGCGACAAGTACGGCGGCAGGCGTGCGGCTGGCGTCGAGCAGGAGGTTCGACGGCTTGACGTCCCGGTGGACGACGCCCGCGTCATGGAGCACCTGAACCGCGTACCCGGCCTCGGCCGCGAGCCGGAGCGCCTCCGCAGGCCCGCAGTGCCCTGTCTGCTCGGCCAGCGTGCCGCCCCGGACGTAGTCCATGACGAAGTACGGCCGCTCGTCCTGGACGCCGACGTCGTGAACGCGCACGACACGTGGGCTGGAGATCCTGCGCAGCAGCCTCGCCTCCGCCAGGAAGCGCTGTCGTACGTCGGCGTTCGACGCCCAGTTGTCGGCCAGCACCTTGACCGCGACGTCGGTGTCGAGCTCGGGGTCGTATGCCTTCCAGACGGTGGCGAACGAACCGGCTCCCAGCCTGTCCTCGAGGAGATAACGACCTAGCTTCTGCATGTGGCAACATTTTTCCCGGGGCGATGTGGCGGATGTGGCCGGCTGTGGTGGGGGACTTCCGTGTGACCCGGTGGGGTCCAGGCCGGACGATAGCGGGGGGACAGCAGGGTGTTCGAAGAGGATGAGCTGACGCACCTCGTGGCGTCCGCCCAGGCAGGTGACCGGGCGTCCCTGGACCGCCTCCTCGTCAGAGTGCGGCCTACCGTCATGCGCCGCTGCTCCCGGTTCCTCCCGCACCACGCCGACGCCGAAGAGGCCGCGCAGGACGCCCTGTTGTCCATCAGCACGCATCTGCACGAGTACAGCGGGCGGGGCTCGTTCCTCGGTTGGGTGACCGTGATCGCGTCGAACGCCGCCAGGGCCACGTACCGCTCGATGCGCCGGCGCGCGGAGGACAGTCATGCGGTCGTTCCCGACGGTGTCGACCCTCGGATGACGAGCGTCATCGCGGGGACCCGCCTGGACCTGATGGAGTCGCTTGCCGCACTGGAGGAGCGGCACCCGGCCCTGGTGGAGTCCTTCGTGCTCCGCGATCTCGGAGACCTGACCTATCTCCAGGTCGCCGAGATCACCGACGCTCCTCTGGGCACGGTCAAGGACCGCATCCATCAGGCTCGCCGCTTCATGCGGGAGCGTCTCGGCGGTGGGCTCTGAGACGCCCCGCCTTCCCGCTCTCGCCCGGCATCAGCTCGACCGAGGGCCGGGAGGTGCTGCCATGCGTCCTCGGACGATCGTCGTCATCCTGGCGGTAGCCATCGGACTCGGCCTGTTGACCGGCCGGTTCGTCCTGCCCGCGCCCTCTGCTCCGGCCACCCCGACGGTGACCCCGGGCGCTGCGGCGTCCTCGCCGGGCAACGGCTCTCCGACGCCGAGGCCCGCGAGCGGACCCATGACGAACCGGCACTTGTTGACAGCGGCCGACTTCAGCGAGGTTGGTCTCGCCAAGCGCATCTACGTGCGGGACCGCGTCGGAGACGGCAACTACGCCAACGCGACCTGCGCCGGTGAGAAGACCCTCGGCGAGACGCTGGGATCGTACGGCGCGCACTTCCGCGGGTTGGTGACGAGCAAGGACACGGGCCACGGCGACAACACCGAGGCGGCGGACATCGGCGATCAGGTCGCACGCGAAGTCGCCGACGACGCCGGAAGCCGCGCACTGGCTCAGAACTACGCGGAACGCCTGCTGTTGGAGGAAGTGCCGTGCCAGAGCGAGCCCGCCACTCACTGGATCTACGGGCCCACGCACACGGTTGACGTCGCTGTGGACATCAACGCGAGCTGGATGGGTGTGTACGGCGGCGACCTGAACACCACCGGGACGGCACCGCGAGGAAAGGAGCCGTGTGGAGGCGTCGCCATACTCCGCAACGGCTCGCACTACGGGGTCCTGGAGATCGATGCCTGCCTGGACACGGCTGCGATGACGCGGATCGTCCGTACGGCCGTGACTCGGCTCTGAGGTCACCCCCGCCCCACCAGTGGACGTGACATGGATCACGTCGATCGTGGCGGATCGCCATCCAACATCTCCCGTACCCGCGGCATCTCCCAGGTGTACGACGACGCCAACCGCGTCGCGACCAGACAGGAGATGAGATGTTCGACAACCAGGCAGCCCGCGGGAAGTTCGCGCGTCGCGGTCGTATCGCAGGCGTGGCCGCCTCCGTCGGTGCCGCCCTGATGGCGGTCGGCATCGGCGCGCTTCCCGCCGCCGGCGCGGACACGAGTTCTGCGAGCCGGCCGGCCACCGCCCTTGCCGGACCCGGCCTCGGCTCCGCCGCCCTGATGCAGAGTGACGACTTCTTCCAGCAGGGCCTGGCCCCGGTCGGCGCGACGGTCGACCTGACCGGGAAGCAGGCTCTCTCGGCATGCTCGGGCGAGGAGACGATGCGCGAGCTGACCAAGGGGAAGGCCGCCGCCTACGCCGACGTGACCTGGACCTTCGACACCAAAGGCACCTCGCTGACCGAATCCGTCGCGGACGGTTCCACCGACGCATCGGCGGCCTCGTACGAGAAGCAGCTCGACAAGCTGGTGCGCGGCTGCCAGGACGAGCCGCGTGGTCACTGGTACTACGGCAAGGGGCACGCGATCACCGTCAAGGCCGGTGAGGGCCGTTGGTACCCGGCCTTCACCGGCGACGGCATGGTGGCCGGCGGCGTCGCCGTGATCCGCAGCGGCCACAGGTTCGGCATCGTCGAACTCACCGGTCAGCCCAGCGACGACCCCGGCTACATGGAGGGCATCACCGCCGCTGCCGTCAACCGGCTGGCCGACTGATCTGGTCCGGGCGGTTCCGGGAGCTGTGCGCGTGGGTGCTGCCCCGGCTCCGGGACCGTCCGGACCGGCCGGTGAACGTCTGCAGCGAAGCGCGGCGACCACCCCACGCACACTCCGCCGGCCGGTTGGCCTGAAGGAGGTTGCCCGGCGAGCTCGCCAGGCGCCGTGCCCAGACGCTCATCGACAGGGTGGGGGAGCCTGCGCCCCGTCACGTCGCGGCGTGGCGCCGACCCGCACTTGACCGCTTTGGGTCCTGCGTCAGAGCGGGAGGTCGTCGGGAAGTACACGGAACGCCTTGTGGCGGCCCAGCGGGCGTACGGCCCGGAAGTCTCGTCGGTCCAGGGTGAGAATCGCGTCCGTGTCGAAGTCGGCGGCAAGCGCCACGTTCACCGCGTCGGCGAGGTCGAGGTCCAGCGCGCGGTAACGGACACGGACGGACTGGGCTGCGCCCAGGTGGTCCGCCGTGATCTCCGGCAGGACGACACGACCCCGGCTCATCCAGCGCCGCAGGTCGTCGACCGCGCTGAGGGCAGCCTCCCTGCCGAGCTCACGCGTCGCCACATGATCCAGTTCGGCCAGCAGGAGCGGGGACATGACCAGCAGGCCCGCCGCCATGATGGCCTCGTTCGCCGCCCGGTGTTCCGGGTGGGCCGAGTCCAGCGCTGCCAGGAGGCCGGACGTATCGGCGATGACGATGATCACGCAGCGGATCCGGAGCCCGAGCCGGTCTCACGCCGGACGGCATCGGCGACCGTGTCGCGGACCTCCGACTTGGGCAGCGTGCGCCCCGGCCCCTCGAAGGTGCGTGAGAACAGCGGCTCGTCCCAGACCCGGTTCGCCATGGCCGCAAGATGGATGCCCTGGCGGATGATCTCGGCCTCGCTGATACCCCGGCGCTTGGCGGCCTCCTTGATGATCGCCAGGTCCTCGGGGTCCGCGTAGACGTTCGTGCGCTTCATGGACATGTACCAAGGGTAGTCCATGTACCGGATTGATGTATGCGATGCGGTGGACCTCCCCCACGTCGTGTTGCTGAGGACCAGCCGAGCCGACCTCGTCCCCGGGTCGGACCCTCGTCCCTGCCCGAGGACGCCTGGGAGGGGCTGCACGTCGCCTTCGGCTTCGCCGGCGCGGACGCGGACCTGGGTGCGCACATTTCTCCGAGTCCTCCCTCGGGTCACTGCCGACGCCGGAGCCCCTGGGTAAACTCCGGACAGGACCAACGGGCCGATGGGGCGCCGGTGTTGGGGGGCTTGGTGAACCCGATTGCGTTGTACTACCCGTACATTCACGTGCGGGACGACACCTGG
Organism: Streptomyces sp. NPDC048191; assembly: GCF_040652655.1. Taxonomy (NCBI): domain Bacteria; kingdom Bacillati; phylum Actinomycetota; class Actinomycetes; order Kitasatosporales; family Streptomycetaceae; genus Streptomyces; species Streptomyces sp. NPDC048191. Next base: position 447,094 of record NZ_JBEZMO010000001.1, on the reverse strand, counting down.
CTGAAGTACGCCGCGCTGTACTGGCCCAAGATGGGCAGGCTTCGCCCGCCGGACTACCCCCTCCTGGACTCCGCGGTGTCCACACGGTTGCACGAGGAGGGGTGGCTGGTGGACATCCAGCCGCCGGAGTGGGCATGGGCCGAGGTGGGACAGCCGTTCCTGACGTTGATCAACGAGCACGCCGGGACGCTGCGTGACCGCTTCGGGCTCGACCGGATCGACACCTGGGGCGTTCCCGCCGCCGAGGCCGGATTCGGGTACGCCGGAGACCGGCGTTCGACGGGGAGGACCGACGACCCGGCGGCGCGCGGTGCGGTGATGTGGCTCAATCCCCGGTTCGGCTTCGTGCACGCCAGCGAGATCGGCCCCGAGATCGTGGCCGCCGCCGTGGAGGCCGGACTCGCGATCACCGGGCCGGGCAGAGGCGGGACCTGGGTGGGGATGCATCCGGAACTCGCGTCCGTGTACACCTGCGCGTTGACCGAACGCGTCGCCCTCGACAACCGCCTGCAGCCGATCACCGACCAGGAGCTGCCCCACACCGCGTTGTCCGGCTGGACCCTCGACCGACTGGTGCACCTGCTGGTCGAACCGCCCGCGGCTCACGACGACCGGCCCCGGCCCGGTCCGGACCTGGTGGACGCATTCGTGTTCCTGGCATTCGCGACCGTGGTGCCGGCGAACCTGGACGCCGTTCCGGTCGAGAAGATCATCGAGATCCGGTCGAAGTTCGGTGCCGAACTGGACGCCTTCCGGACGTATGTGACCGAGCAGGTGCAAGGCTTCGCCGCACTGGAGCACGTACGCGACCTGGCCGTCTTCCAGGAGTACCTGCACAGCGAGGTCCAGCGGACCGTGTCCGCGCGGCTGGCCGAGTTGCGAGAGCGGCTGCGCAGTGTGGGCCTCGAGTCGGTCTGCGCCCTGGCCAACGTCAAGTCGGTGGCGCTGCCACCGCTGGCCGCGCTGGCAGCCGAGACGGCCGGGATGCCCGCGGCGTTCACCCTGCCCGCCGCGGTCGCCGCCTGCGTGGTCAGCGCACCCGTCCAGTGGCGCCGGCAGCGCAGGGCGGCTCTCGACGAGTCACCCGTCAGCTACCTGTTCCGGCTCGAGCAGGAAATCAGTCCGCCCACCATGATCGACCGGCTGCGAAGGGTCTGGCCGGCGTGACACCCGATGAAGGCCCGCGGGACGAGGGACCGGACGACACGTTCGCGGTCGCGCTGCGCGAGGTGTTCCAAGGGGTGGGTCACGCGCACGCGTCCGACGTCGACCTGGCCCGGCTGATGGATCCGGCGCCCGATCCGGAGACCGGGGCGCGGATGCATGCGCTCGAGGATCGCGTCGCCCGCGAACTCGCCGCCGGCGCACCGGAGGGCTGGCTGCGGCTCGACGCCGTGTTCGCGCTGACCGGACCGACCGAGAGAGCACGCCTGGTCTACGACGTCGGCGCCCGGTCACTGGACGTCGGGGCCAGTGCCCTGGTGATGGAACTCGTACGCGCGCACCGGGAACTGTCCGCGCTGATGCCCACCGGACCGTGGTGGCGCCTGGAGATGGGGCTGACGGCCGGGGGTGTCCCCGAAGTCGACTACGACCACGGCGAAGCGCCGTTCCCGGACGAGTACCGGCTTCCGCCGGACGCGTACCGTGCCGACCTGGCCCGCTTCGGGTTTCCGCACGAGAAGCTGCCCACCTGGCTCGCGGCGTACGTGGGTCACGAGGACCGGCAGTCGCGCAGCCCGCGAGTGGCCGCGGCACGGGCGCGGGCCGACGCGGAGGCCGGAGTACGTGGGGTGGCGCTGGGCGACGCGATACCTGAACTCCCGGTGGTGTGGGCGCGGTGGGCGACGCTGTCGGCCGCGTTCGTCGCGGCCGGATCCCGCCGAGGTCCCCGAGTGCGGCCCGCACACGCCTGGTTCGAGAACTCCTCCCGGGGAGGTTCGACACTCCGGCTGCTCCCCGGCGACCGCGCGGTGCTCTCGGGGGGCGTGCGGGACGCGCCCGAACTGACCGCCGCCTACCGGGGGGACGCGCCGTTCCCCGACCTGTTCGCCGGGGCTCCGGACTGGGTGACGGACGACGTCCTCGACGCACGCGGCTCGAATGGCCTGATGTCCTTCTGCTACTGGTACGAGGGCCGGTGCTGGTGCCGTGGCGAGTCGCAGGATCCGGCGGACATCGCCGTGGCCCTGCCGGGCGTCCGGACCGCGGCCACGGTGATCGACACCGTCGCGCGTCTGACCGGGCGGGGCGGGGAGCCGGACGTACGGGGGGCGGCGGCGCGGCTGGTGGCCGCGGGCGAGGCGGGAACGGTCACCCGCGACCTGGTGGTCCACCTGTTCGGTGATGGGGATGCCGACGTCGACGGCGCGTTCCAGCAACTGGTGATGGCCGACGTGGTGAGACGCATGGGTCTCCCGCCGATCCCCGAAGACCTGGCGATCGCCATCGTGCGCGAGTACATGCTCGTCAACGACCTGGAGGATCCGGCCTATTCGGTCCGTGACCTCACGGCGACGCGACTCGGCGTCGGCTGGATGGTCCATGTTCCCGTGCCCCGGGGAGAGACGATGATCTGGCGGGCGATCTTCTACGTGGCCGATGACGGCGTGCTGGAACGGTCTTCGTCGGCGGAGGCACCCTCCCGTTACGAGGCCGGGTTCGAGAGGCGGTTTCACGAACGCCTCCGGAACCGGTGAGGATCGCGCCTCACCCCACGTCCAGCTCCCAGTCGAGCGCCCACAGCCGGACGACTCCGTCGTTTCCCCCGGACACGACGAAGTGCCCGTCGCCCGTCAGCGCCACGGAATCGACGCCACCGGGGTGTGCCTCGACCGAACGTACGCATCGACGCGATGAGATGTCCCAGATCCGCAGTGTCGTGTCCTCGGCGCCGGAGACCACATAGCGGCCGTCCGGGGTGAAGCGGATCCCCCTCGCGTTGCCGAGGTGTTCGTCGAGTACGGCGATGCAGTCGCCGGTGGCGACGTCCCACACCCGGACGGTCCGGTCCTCGTAGCCCCCGGCGGACACCGCGAGACGGCCGTCGCCGCTCAGTGCCGTGGCCGTCGTCCAGTGGGTGTGGCCTCGGAGGACGCGCGAGCAGTGACCGTCGGAAAGGTCCCACAGGCGCACGGTCGCGTCTGCCCCCGCGGTGGCGGCACGTTGTCCGTCACCGCCGATCCACGCGGACTGGACGGGGCCGCTGTGCCCGGCCATGGTCCGCAGGCAGACTCCGCGTTCCAGGTCCCAGAGCCGAAACGACCGGTCGGCCCCGCCGATCAGTGCTCGCCGCCCGTCGGCGCTGAACCGGGTCGACCTCGGCCCCCGGCTCATCGGTCCGATCATGCGCATCAAGGGCTGAGCGGTGTCGACCGCGATCAGACGCTCCCCGTCCAGGGAGTACAGCAGTCGTCCCGTGTCGACGGACCAGGCGTGCGCCGAACCGTCCCGGCCGGACGCCATGACGCGCGTTCCGTCCTCGCTCAGTTGCACCACGTCGATCGCGCGATGGGCGCCGGCCCGCTTCGGGTTGGCGATGGTCCGTGTGCAGCGGCCGGTCTCCACGTCCCACAGACGCAGCGTCCCGTCGTTCCCGCCCGAGACCGCGATCCTTCCGTCGGCGGTCACGTCGACCGACATGACCGAGGATTCGTGTCCGGCCAGGCTCCGTACGGCCCAGACGGCACGCAGGCCGGTTCGGTCGGCGGACCGGCTCACTGAGCGCCAGGCCGCCATGACGTTCGGCGCCCGCTCATGGCCGGGGACCTCCCGTGCCTCTCGGAGCCGCGTGAGCGCGGTGGCGCGGTCCCCGGCCGCCTCCAGTCGCGCCGCCTCGTCGAGCAGTGCCTGGACCATCTCGTCCCGCTCGCTCAGCTCCCGGTGCTCGCGGGGACGGCTCAGCTGGGGCGGCGCGGTGTGGGCGCGGGGCATCCGCCACAGGCGGACCGCGTTGTCCTGTCCGGCGGACAGGGCGTACTGGTCGTTCGCTCCCCATTGCACATGGCGTACGTCGTCGTGGCCACGGAACGTCCGCAGGCACCTGCCGGTGCTCACGTCCCACAACCGCACGGTGCCGTCCGACGCTCCGGACAGGAGCCGTTCGCCGTCCGAGGCCAGGGCCAGCGACCCGACGAGGCGGGTGTGGCCGGTCAACGTCCGGGTCAGCAGGCCCGTCCGCAGATTCCAGATGTCGACCGTCGAGTCCCAGTTCCCGATGGCCGCGACTCCCGCATCGAGGTCGAAGGAGAGCGCCGACTGGTTGACACCGCCGGCGCCGAAGACATGTCGGGGCCGCCCGGTCTCCAGATCCCACACGCGGGCGACGCAGTCCTTGTATCCGGCGACGAGCACCCAGCGGCCGTCAGGACTCAGTTCGGCCTTGACGAACTGCTCGACCTCCCGGTCGAGCCGCCATCGCTCCTGTCTGCTGCGCAGGTCCCAGACGACGAGAGCGGCACCCGGCCTCCCGTCGTGCCTCGTGTACTCCAGTCCGACCGCGATGCCCGTGCGGGCGCTCAGCGCGGCCCACTCCAGGTTGCCCGCCGTCCGGACGGCACGCAGACACGTGCCGTCGGCCAGGTCCCAGAACCGCGCCGTGTGGTCGCCGCCTGTGGACGCCGCGTACCGACCGTCGGGGGTGATCCGGACGGAATGGATTCCTCTGGAATGGCCCCCCAGGGTGTGCAGGCACCGCCCGGTGAGCACGTCCCACACGCGGACCTCGTCGTCGACACCTCCGGTCACCGCGCGCCGCCCGTCGGCGGAGACGTCGACCTCGAGGATCGGGTCGGCCCACCCGGGGCGGGTCCACGCCCAGCGGATCTCCCGCGTGGCCAGGCACCGGGCATCGGCGACGGCACCCGAATCGAGGGATTCCAGCGCCGTACGGACATCGGGTCGGCCGGACAACTCGCGGTCGGCGCGCTCGAGGAGCGGGCGGGCGGCCCCGAGGTCACCGCGCTCCAGATGGGCGAGGCCCAGCACGAGCCGAGCCGGCCAGGAGCCCTTCGTGTCGCGGCGGACGGCCTCGAGATCGGTGATGACGTCCTCGTCGGTGATCTCGCCACGGCGCCAGCGCATCAGTCCGCCGTTGTACGTGGCCTCCGCGTGCTGCGGATCGGCGGACAACGCCCTTTCGAACGCGGCCCTGGCGTCGTCCGGCCGGTCGAGGTCGAGGAACGACAGCCCCCGGTTGTTGAGTCCGTCGCCCCGCAGGTCCGCTTCCTGCGGCTCCAGACGTGGATAGGTCCGGCCGGTCTCCGACCGGTAGATGTCGGCGATCTCGGCAGCGACGCCGGTCATCGACCCGGGCCGGGCCGAGGCGTCGATCCGTAAGCAGCGTTCCAGCAGGTCCGCCAGGCGGGGCGGAATCGCCGGGAGGGCGGCGTCCGCGACCGCGCCGGCTCTGAACCGGGTGAGGAACGAGCCCGCTTCGGGTCCGAGCCCCCAGCGCTCCCCGCCGGCGAACATTTCCAGCACCGACGCCGCGAAGCTGAACACGTCGGTGCGCCGGTCGAGTTGACGGCGCGCCAGCTGCTCCGGCGAGGCGTACGCCTTCGTCATTCCGCCGAACGACACCGAGTTGGCCGTTTCGGGCGATGTGTGCCCGGTGGCGGTGCCCGGGGCGGCGACTCGACGGGCCCGGGCCAGGCCGAAGTCGGTGACCTTGGCGGTGACCTCGCCGTCGCCGTGGTCGTCGAGCAGGATGTTCTCGGGTTTCACGTCCTGATGGACCAGGTCCCTGCTGTGGGCATGGCTGAGCCCCCAGGCGATCTGGACGGCCACGTCGAGGACGCGTGCGACGGCCGCATCCCGGCCGTCCGCGTACAGGCGCCGGTCGGCGATCCAGTCGTGCAGGCTGCCGCCGCTCACGTACTCCGCGAACACGCGCGGGACACCGTCGAACGAGCGCACGTAGTGGCAGCCGCAGACATTCGGGTGCGACCCCAGCGAGACCCAGGCCTCGGCCTCCGCGACGAACAGGGCCTTCTGAGCGTCGGTTTCGAACCAGTCGGCGTTCGGACATTTCACCGCCAGGTCGATCCGCCACTGCTCGTGCCAGACCCGCAGCACCTGGCCCATCGTGCCCTGCCCGGCGACCCCCCGCACGTGGTAGCGGCCGTCCACCGTGCGGCCGACCGTCCACTGCGCCGGACCGCCCCCTGCGCCCTCGGACCCACTCATCTGGTGCCTGCTCCTCGTCCACGCCGCCCCGGGAAGCGCGCCGCCCGGCAGGAGCCACCCGCCGGGCGGCGTCCGCCCGTTCCCGCAGGTGCCGTGTCAGGCCGCCACGTCCGGGCAGATCATTCCTACGAACGGCGGTACAGCACCCACCCGGCTCGCCGGTCTCTACGAAGAATCCACACGCCGGCCGGGAGGCTGCCGGATCGGCCCGCGCGGGACGGGGCTGCACTCCACCGACGTCGGCCGCCGCTTCCCGACGGGCCCGCCGGCCGGCCTCTCCGCGCTCGCCGTCGTGGTGGTCGGCGGCGGACTGCGCGGCGTGACGGCGCTCGTCGCACCGGCCGTCGGCTCCTTCGTGCTGAACTCGGTCCCGGTCCGCCCCGGCAGTGGTCCGGACAGGGCGCAACACCTGACGGAGACAGGTGCAGTGAGTGGTGCCGGACGCGGACGGACTGGCCGGCGCCCGGGCGCCGGTGTCGGCACCGGTTCGCCACGGCCGCGGGATGATCCCCCTGACGGATACTCTCGGCCTCGCTCGTCCCGTCAGGCGAGCTTGATGCTGAGCTGGGCACCCAATTCCCGGAAGCCCAGGGCCGCCGCGACCCGTCGGGACGCGAGTGCCCGGGCGCGCCACTGCGGCAGCAGTCCGGCAGCGAGTGCATGCGCCACGGCCGCCGACGCCGTCAGCTGGGCGAGGCCGCGGCCCCGCCAGGCGGGATCGGTCAACACGCTGAGATGGGCGGCCCGTCCCGGCCAGGTCTGGTACCCGGCGGCGGCGACCACCGCACCGCCCGCGCGGACCGCGAAGGCCGGCGAGGTGATGTCCCCCAGAGCGGCCTCCTCGGCCCCCTCCTCACCGGCGGACTCCTCCAGACGTCGCAGGTCGGCGTGGTCACCAGGAAGTTGCCGCACAGACAGGGCACCCGGCACGGCCGAGCGGAACGCGTCCGGGGAGACGTAGGACAACGCCGCGGGGCCGAGTACCTGGACAACAGGCAGGACCCCACGCACCGCATCGGCGTCGGTCACCGCCTCCGGCGACAGCGTCGCCAGGCCGTCCCGGACCAGGGCTGCCGAGCGCTCGGTGGGGGTGGTCACGACCGCCGCACCACCGAGGGACACGACACCGACCCAGCCGGCAGGGCACAGGCTCGACCCGGGGGAGGCGACAACACTGACGCCTCCCCTCTCCGCGAACGAAACGGACGCTGCCGCCAGGCCCTCCCACAGCGCGCGGGCTCTGGCCGGCAAGGGATCCATGAGCATGGTCGGATCTTGCCAGCTTCGGTCCGGTGTCCGCCGTGACTGATCGTTTTACTACCGTTTGTCACGCACGGCGCGTCCGTTCGGCGGTCTCGGTCCTGACGGTCTCGTGCAGTTCGTCCGACGTGAAGCCGAGGACGCGCAGGATCTGTGCGGCCGGGCTGTCCTCGGCGCGGATCAGGCCCAGCAGCGTGTGTTCCGTGCCGACCCAGTCGTGGCCGAGGTCGGCCGACGCGCGGTGTGCCTGCTCGATGGCCTCCTTGCTCTCCGGCCGGAAGGGGATGTGACCCCGCAGCGCCTTCTCCCCGGCCGGCGGCATCGCTTCCTCGATCGCGTCGCGGACGCGTTGCTCCGACCCGGTTTTCTCCACCAGCACCTCATACGCGAGGCCCCGTGGTTCGCCGAGCAGGCCGAGCAGCATGTGTTCGGTGCCGATGAAGTCGTGCTTGTGCGTTCGGGCGGCCTCCTGCGCCAGCACGATGCCGTGCCGGTTCAGATTGGTGAACCGCTCGAACGCGGCGGGCGTGTGGCGTTGCTGGGCGGCCTGTTTGGACACCCCGAGGGCGTCGCCGATCTCGGTCCATGACGCGCCGGTCCGCTTGGCCTTGGTGACGTAGTGGTCGATGAGCTGGTCACCGAGGTCGGACAGCGTCTGGGCGCGAAGCCGCGCCTCGCTGACGCGGGCCAGTTCATTGGCGTCGGAGAATTCCTCGTCGAGCCGGGCGATCAGGTCGGCGAGGCTGATGTCGAGTGGGCTCATGCGTCAATTTTAAATTGACGATCCCCCGTGGCGTCAAGTTGTAATTGACGCTCACTTCCGGGGACACCGGCGGGCCTCACTCGGGAACGAACACCGGACGCCGTTCGTCTACAGTTCCGTAGACCGTCTACTCTTGTGTAGTCGCTCGTCCCCGGCTGTTCACCCGCATCGCCTCGCACGCAGGGAAGACCTCCATGACCGGTCCGCCCCCTCTGGCCGTCCAACCGCCCGCCGGGGCGCCGACGTGAAAGGAGCCGGCAAGTGATCCTCGCCTTCGACGGGTCGTCCATCGACGGATCCGCCTACGCGGACGTGGTGCGCCTCGCCCAGCACTCGCCCGGCTGGCTGGACGACACGGTCTCGGCCTGGTCGACGTACGGGCTCGCGGTGTTCGCCGTGCTGGCCGCCGTCGGCTGGTGGCGGGCCAGACACACCGGTGCCGTCGCCGCCGCGGTCGTCGCGCTGGTCGTGCCGGTGGTCGTCGTCGGGGCGTACGGCGTGGACGCCGTGCTGAAGCTGGTGGTGCGGGAGGACCGGCCGTGCCAGAGCCTGCACATGAGAACGCTGGAGGCGTGTCCGGCGCCCGGCGACTGGTCCTTCCCGAGCAACCACGCGGCCATCGCCGCCGCCGCTGCCGTGGCCCTGGTCTTCGTCTCGCGCCGCCTGGGCGGGGTCGCCCTGGTGGCCGCACTGGCGATGGCGGCCTCCCGGGTGTGGGTCGGCGCACACTATCCGCACGACGTGCTTGCCGGTCTCGTCGTCGGCGCACTGGTGGCGGTCGCGGCGATGTCCGCGGCGCGGAGGTATGCGGAAGCCCTGGCACGATGGCTGTCCGCCAGGCGCCTGGGCGCCCTGCTGCTGACCGCATGAGCCGCGGCGACGACGACACCCCCGACCAGTACCCGGGACGGCCGCGCCGCGAGAGGGGCGAGGCGGGCAGCGGCCTCACCGTCGGCGCGGCGCGAGGGATCGGACACCGCCTGTCATGAACCGTGCCTTCCGTCGCCTCCGCCGCATGGCCCCGCGCACCCTGCGCGGCCGGCTCTCGCTCGTCGCGCTGACCACCGCCGCCCTGCTGATGGCGATCCTGACCGTGGCCTTCAACGCCGTCATGGACCGGCACCTGCAGCACCAGGCGGACGACGACCTGCGCAACCGGGCGGCAGCGGTGGCCACGACCGTCGACACGCGGGGCTCGCGGGTACGCGTCCTGGAGACCGCCAACGACAGCCTGCTCGACTCCAACGTGTGGATCTACGCCGGAGACCGCCTCCTGGAGAAACCGCCGTCCACCACGGTCGGCAACCCGCTGACCCGGGCCGCCGACCGGCTGGCCGGGCAGCCCGGGCCCGTCTGCACGACCGTCCAGACCCACGGTCGCCCACCCGTCAGGCTGTGCTCCCGTCCCGTCCCCGGCCGGCGCACCGCCGCCACCGTCGTCACGGCCCTGGACCTCGCGCCGTACCGCAGCTCGGCCGACACCCTGCTGGTGGGATCGCTGATCCTCGACGCCGTGATGCTCGGCTGCACCTACGTGCTCACCCGCCTGTCCGTCGGCCGGGCACTGCGCCCGGTGCGGACGATGACCGACCAGGCGACCCAATGGAGCGCCATAGGCTCCGCCGAACGCTTCGGCGCCGAGGACCACCCCGCGGAACTCGCCCGCCTCGGAGCCTCGCTGGACCAGCTACTGGACCGCATCCGTACCGTGCTGCGCCATGAACAGCAGCTGACGGGAGAGCTGTCGCACGAACTGCGCACACCGCTCACCCGGATCGTCATGGAACTCGACTGGTGGCGGAGCCGCCCCCGCACGGACGCCGAGACCCGAGCCGCGCAGGAAGTGATCTCCGAGGCCGCCCAGTCCATGCGCACCATCTGCGACACACTCCTGAACGACGCCCGCGAGAACGCGCTGCGGCCCGCGACGGCTCCCGGAACGACCGATGTCGTACCCGTCCTGGACCACCTGCTCCAGCACCTCGGCACCCCGGACCGGGTCAAGACCTCGTTGGAGGCGGAAGCCCCGGTCCTGGAAGCAGGAGTCGCCCCCGCGCTCCTCGAACGCATCCTCAGCCCCCTGCTCACCAACGCCGCACGCTACGCCCGCCTCCACGTGACCGTGTCCGCGCGGCGCACCCCCGGAGTCGTGCGGATCGACGTGATCGACGACGGCCCCGGCGTACCGGAGACGTTCGTGGCCGAACTCTTCCAGCCCGGCCGCCGCGCCGACTCCGGCGACGGACACGACGGTGCCGGCCTGGGGCTGCCGCTGGCGCGACGCCTGGCCCGCGCCGTCGGCGGTGAGGTCTCCTACGACCCCGGACACGCGCCCGGGGCGAAGTTCACGGTCAGCCTGCCCACCGGCTGACCGCCTCCGGCGAGCGGACCGGCGGACGCGCCCGCAGCACGTGCCCGCCTCCGTGACGCCCTCGCGCGTCACGGCCGGATGGGCGGCCGGCCCGTCGGCCGGAAGAGTGGTCGCCGAGCGGGCGCGTATCGCGCCCGGCGAGCGGACCGCGTCAGGTGTGTTCGGGCACCCGGCCTTCGGCGGCGACGGCAAGGTTGCCGGCGGTGCCACGGTGATCGGTACCGACCGCGCCGCCGGCCCGGCCGAACCCGTCGCTCAGGCAGGGTGAGGGCGGGCCAGGCCGTGGTCGTAGGCGAAGATCACCGCCTGGATGCGGTCGCGGGCGCCGATCTTGGCCAGGACTCGGCCGACATGCGTCTTCACCGTGGACTCCGACAGGACGAAACGCACGGCGATCTCGCCGTTGGTCCAGCCCTTGCCGATGGCGACGAGGATCTCGCGTTCGCGGTCGGTGAGGGCGGCCAGCCTCGGGTCCTCGGCGGAGCCGTCCCCGCCGGACGGCACGAGACGGGCGAACTCGTGCAGCAGGCGGCGGGTGAGCGCGGGCGCGATCACCGCGTCGCCGACGGCCACGGCGCGGATGCCGGCGAGGAGTTCCTCGGGGCGGGCGTCCTTGAGGAGGAAGCCGCTGGCTCCGGCGCGCAGGGCGGCGTGGACGTACTCGTCCAGGTCGAAGGTGGTCAGGACGAGGACGCGGGAGCGGTCGCCGGCGGCGACGATACGGCGCGTGGCCTCGATGCCGTCCATGCCCGGCATGCGTACGTCCATGAGGACGACGTCCGGGCGGAGTTCGGCTGCCTTGCGCACGGCTTCGGCGCCGTGTGCCGCCTCCCCCACGACCTCCGTCTCGGGCACGGAGTCCAGGAGCATGCGAAAGCCGTACCGCTGGAGCGGCTGGTCGTCCACGACGAGCACGGTGGTCATCCGGCACCGCCCTGGGGAGCGAGGTCGAGGGTGGCGCGCACCGTCCATCCCGGGCCCGCGGGACCCGCGGTGACGTGTCCGCCGTAGAGAGCCGCTCGTTCGCGCATGCCCACCAGGCCGTGTCCTTCCTCGTTCGCCGTGCCGGGACGGCCCGCCGGTACGGCCGGGCCGGTGTCCTGGACGGTGATGGTCAGCCGTGTGTCCTCGACGACGACCGCCAGGTTCGCACGCGCGCCCGCGCCGGCGTGCTTGAGGGTGTTCGTCAGGGCCTCCTGCACGATGCGGTAGACGGTCAGCTGCACCCCGCTGTCGAGGGCGTCGACGTCACCGGCCGTACGGTAGACGACCTCCAGGCCGGCGGACCGCACCCCTTCGCACAGCGCGTCGATGTCGGTGAGACCGGGCTGCGGGCTCAGTTCGGGCGCGCTCCGCGGGCCGTCCGCCTCGCGGAGCACACCGAGCACCCGGCGCAGTTCGCTCAGCGCCTGGCGGCCGGTGTCGCCGATGAGGTGCAGGGCTTCCTTCCCCCGCTCGGGGGCGGCGGCGGTGGCGTAGGCGCCCGCGTCGGCGAGGGTGATGATGACGGACAGGTTGTGGCCGACGATGTCGTGCATCTCGCGGGCCACCCGCGTCCGCTCGGCCGCGACGGCGAGCCTGCCCCGCTGGTCCCGCTCGATCTCCAGCCGGGCCGCGCGGTCCCTGAGCCCGGCCAGCTGAGCCCGCCGGATGCGGATCATCAGCCCGAGCGCGAGGGCCGCGGTCGCCGTACTGAGCAGGAAGAACAGCGCGTCCCAGACCGACACCACCGCCGAGACCCGCGCCGCGACCAGGCCCAGGGCACCCGCCATGACGGCGCAGGCCCACGGCAGCTGCCGCAACGGCCCGTGCAGGGCCAGGCTGTACAGGGCGACGAAGAGGGCGACGTCCGCACGGAGCGCGGCACCGAGCGCCCACTGCAGGACGAACACGGCCGTGACGGCGCCGAAGGCCACCGCGGGCGCCCGCCGCCGCCACAGCAGCGGCACCACCAGCCCGGCCTGCAGGGCCAGCATGCCGAGCACGGGCAGCCGGGTGAACGCCAGTCGGAAGCGGCGCGGGCCGTCGCCGTCGCCGTCCCCGCCGGTCACCCCGACCGCGTGCAGCAGGTCCGGCAGGCAGAACAGCAGGAAGACCAGCACCACCACCGCGGTGTCCAGCACCCACGGACGGGCCCGGTCGGCGTGCCGGAGCCGCTGGCCGGCCCGGCCGAGCCGGGCGACCAGCGGCCCCATCCCGCTGAGGTCGTCGGTGGTCACGGAGGTCACCAGACCATGATGCGCGCCCATGGTGCGGATACCGCTGCCCGGACGTCGCCGCTGCTCAGACGTCGCTGCGCAGCAGCCGGTACGCCGCCCCGGCGAGTGCCAGTGCCGTCCACCCGAGGAAGACCAGGAGCCCGGCGGAGGGCGACAGGGAGGTGGAGTCGTGGGTCAGCGCGAAGATCGACTCGCCCGCGTTGCTCGGCAGGTACGGGTCGATGTTCCCCTGCCACGAGGTGGGCAGCAGGGAGACCAGTCCGGGCACCAGCATGAGGGCGGCGACCAGCACCGAGATGCCGCCGGCGACGGACCGCAGGAGCGCCCCGAGGGCGGCGCCGATCACGCCGACCAGGCCGAGGTAGAGCCCGGCGCCCAGCAGGCTGCGTACGACGCCGGCGTGGCCGAGGCCCATGGCGGCGGGCGTGCCGGAGACGATCCGGCTGCCGACGAGGAAGGCGACGAACGCGCCGACGGTCGCGACCACCAGGGCGACCGCCCCGTACACCGCCGCCTTGGACCACAGCACGGGCAGCCGGCGCGGTACGGCCGCGAGGGTCGAGCGGATCATGCCGGTGGAGTACTCGCCGGCCGTGACCAGCACGCCGAGCACACCGAGGGCGAGCTGGGCGAAGTTCGTGCCGAAGAGGGACAGGCTCACGGCCGTCGCGGTGGCGAAGTCGCGGTCCATGTGCCGGCCGGAGTCCAGATTGGACTTGTAGTGGCTCGCGGCGATGACGCCGAAGGCGACGAGGAACAGCAGGCCCAGGCCGAGGGTGATCCAGGTGGACCGCAGGGACCAGAGCTTGGCCCACTCCGAGGCCAGCACGCGCCGGCCGGTCACCCGGTAGGCGGGCCGGGCGGGAGCGGCCGGGGCGGTCTCGGGGGTCCCGGGGGTGGCCGTGAGGGTGCTCATGCGGCGCTCCCGGGGGTCTCGGTGGCGGTCGTGGTGCCGTGGTACTCCACGGCGTCCCTGGTCAGTTCCATGAATGCCTCCTCCAGCGACACCGCCTTCGTGGTCAGCTCGAACAGCGGGATCCCGTGCTCAGCCGCCTTCAGTCCGATCTCCCGGGCGGACATCCCGGTGACCTGCAGTTCCTCGGAACCGATACGGCCGGTGATGTCCACACCCGGCCCGGCCAGCACGTCCCGCAACCGGGCGGGGGCGTCCGTCGCGACCTTCACGGTGTCGCCGCCCGACTCGCGCACCAGGTCCTGCACGGTCGTGTCGGCCAGCAGCCGTCCCCGGCCGACGATGATCAGGTGGTCCGCCACCAGCGACACCTCGCTCATCAGGTGCGAGGAGACGAACACCGTGCGGCCCTCGGCCGCGAGGGAGGTGAGCAGATTCCGGATCCACAGGACGCCCTCGGGGTCCAGTCCGTTGACGGGCTCGTCCAGCATCACGGTCTGCGGGTCGCCGAGCAGGGCCGCCGCGATGCCGAGCCGCTGCCCCATGCCGAGGGAGAAGGCGCCGGCCCGCTTCTTCGCGACGCTGGCGAGGCCGGCCAGTTCGACGACCTCGTCGACCCGGCGGCGCGGAATGCCGTGGGTCAGCGCGAGCGCGCGCAGGTGGTTGTGGGCCGAGCGGCCCGGGTGGATCGACTTCGCCTCCAGCAGCGCCCCTACCTCCTGCAGCGGTGCCTGGTGACGGGCGTAGCGCTGTCCGTTCACCGCGACGGAGCCGCTCGTCGGCGCGTCGAGACCGACGATCATGCGCATCGTCGTCGACTTGCCCGCTCCGTTGGGGCCGAGGAATCCGGTCACCGTGCCCGGTTTCACGGTGAAGTCCAGACCGTCGACGGCGGTCTTCTCCCCGTACCTCTTGGTGAGCTGCTGTGCCTCGATCATTCGCGTTCTCTCTCTCGGACTCCGGCGCCGGGCACGCCTGGCGCCTCCTCCGCCACGCTAAGTCCGCGATCTCCCGGATCCGGTGGTACCGGGGACCGAACCAGGGGGTGCGGGTGGTACCGGGGTACTACGGCGAACCGGTGTCCCCTCGTGCGGGTGTGCGCAGGGCGAGGAGGGCGACGTCGTCGAGGCCGGGCGGGTGGACGCGGTGCAGCAGTTGGTCGGTGAAGGACGGCAGGGGGCGGTGGGCGAGAGCCGCGGCGTGCTGGCGCAGCCAGTTCAGGCCGTCGTCGAGAGTGCGGCCGGGTGCTTCGACGAGACCGTCGGTGTACAGCAGGAGGGTGCAGCCCGGTGGCAGGAGGACGGTGGCGTCGGTGCGGGGGCTGTGGACTCCGGTGCCGAGCAGGAGGCCGTGGCCGTCGGTGAGGTAGTGGGCCAGGCCGTCCCGGGTGACGAGGAGGGGCGGCGGGTGGCCGGCGTTCGTCCAGGACAGCTGCCGGTGACCGGCGTCGGTCCGGGTCAGCCGGGCGAGGACGAGGGTGGCCATGGTGACGTCGGTGATGGGCGTGACCGCCTCGTCGAGGCGATCGACGATCCGGCTGGGGGGGTCCTGCTGGGACCAGGCGTAGGCGCGCAGCATGTTGCGCAGCTGGGCCATGCCGGCGGCGGCCTCCAGGTCGTGGCCGACGACGTCTCCGACGGCGAGTGCCGTGGCACCGTCGGGGAGGGTGAAGGCGTCGTACCAGTCGCCGCCGACCTGGGAGGCGTCCGGGGCCGGCAGGTAGCGGACGGTCATCTGCAGCCCGGGCACCTGCGGCATCTGGGGCAGCAGGTGGTTCTGCATGGTCTCGGCGACCTTGCGCTGGCGCTGGTAGAGGCGGGCGTTGTCCAGGGCCAGGCCGGCCCGGCGGGCGATGTCCTCGAGCAGGGGCAGGTCGGCGACGGTGAAGTCGCCCGGCTTCCGCGCGCGGCCGAGGGTGAGGGCTCCCAGGACGTCGCGGGTGCTGCGCAGGGGGGCGATGGCCGCGGAGTGGATGCCGGTGGTCTCGAACAGGCGGTGCTGCTCGGCCGCGATGCCGGAGTCCGGGACGCCCCGGTACGTCTCGGGGCCGGCCAGTGCGGAGGCGACGCCACGCAGGGCCCTCGACAGGGGCATCGGGGACTCCTCCGGAATCGGCGGCATCGGCCCTTCGAGGTCCTCGTGGTGCACCAGGGTGTCGCCGTCGGCCTGGACGACGGCGGTGCGCCACACCTCGTCGCGCTCGGTGATCAGGTCGACGACCACCCAGTCCGCCAGGCGCGGCAGCACCAGGGCCGTCAGCCGGCGCACCGCCTCGTCGACGTCGAAGGTGGACGTCAGCTGGGTGGTGGTCTCCGCGAGCAGGGCGAGTCGCTCGAATTCGGTCAGCGGTTCGGCGGCCTGTTCGGGGCCGGGCCCGGTGCCGGGTGCCCGGTCGGGGGCGTGGAAGACGACGAGTGTGCCGGCGCGTCGGTCGCCGATGTCGTAGGGCGTCATCGTCCAGGAGACGGGCAGGAGGGACCCGCCGCCCCGCTCGAAGTACTCGGGGCCGCCCTGTGCCGGGCGTCCGGCGTGGAACGCCTGCCGCATGCTGCACTGCGTCGCGGACAGCTGCTGCCCCTGGGGCCCGCGGTGCAGCAGGTCATGGGCGTCATGCCCCACGAGGTCGCCGGCGGAGCGGTCCAGCAGGTGTTCGGCGCGGGTGTTGACCGCCACGATGCGGCCCTGCTCGTCCACGACGTAGGCGCCCGCCCCGATGGCCTCCAGAGCCGTGCGGAGCCGGGTGGAGGAGGGCGTCCGGGACTGCTCGTGCCCTGGTTCCGTGCCCTCCGGCCTCATGACGGCCTCGCCTCCCTGAAGATCGGACTTCCGCCCTCCGCGCCACGTCGGCGTGCGTACGAGGATGTCCCGCGCGCCTTTCCTCCCGTGTTCCCCGCTGCCGCGGAAGTGTGGCCCGGTCCACGGAAACGGGGCGGGCGCCGTCCGTGGCCGTCGCGGGTGCTCGGATCAGGCGCCGACCGTGCCGTCCACGCCCTCGCGGAGGAAGTCCGCGTGGCCGTTGTGGCGGCCGTACTCCAGGATCATGTGGAGCATCACCATCCGCAGGGACACGTCCTCGCCCCAGCGCGGCTGGTGCCCGGCCAGGTCCAGGGACTCGGCCTCGCGCTCGATGCGGCGCGAGTGCTCGACCTCGGCCTGCCACACCGCGAAGGCCTCCTCGGCGCTCGCGCCGGCGGTGTCGTAGGCGGCCTGGAAGTCGAACTCCTTCTCCGACCACAGCATCGGGGCGGAATTGTCGTCGAACACCCGGCGGAACCAGGCGCGTTCGACCTCCGCCAGGTGGCGGACCAGGGAGAGCAGGGAGAGGGTCGACGGCGGCCTCGACCGCTCCTTGAGCTGCTCCTCCGTCAGGCCCTCGCACTTCATCGCCAGGGTGGCCCGGTGGAAGTCCAGGAACGCCCGCAGCGTCTCGCGCTCCGTGCCGAAGAGGGGCGGGCCAATGCGTTCGACGGTCACGGGGCCCTCCCGGGCGGTAGTTGGGGCGTCGAACCTACCTCGCCTCGCCGTCCGCCGGGGCCGGGGGTGTGGTGGCCGCGTCCACTGCGCCGCCCGCTCCGGGCCCCAGGCCGGCGTGGCCGTGCCGCCGCCGTACCGGTCGCCGCCGTACCGCCGTACCGGTCGCCGCCGTACCCGACTTGGCCGTATCCGGCGTGACCGCGGGCATGCGCGTACCCGGCGCCGCCGTACGAATCGCCGCCGTACGGATCGTCGCCGTACGCTCCGCCGTCGTCGTCCGTCCCCGGCACGCGTCGTGTCCCCCCTGTCCTGGCGGGCCGGAGCTGTCACACCTCACGCCTCGGACGCGCCGGAATCGCCGGGACCGTGGCGTCGCCCGGTGGTGCCGCGGGCTCGTCAGCCGGGGGCGGCATCCAGGCGCAGGCCAGGGATCCGCCCACCAGGCCGGAGAGCACGCCGAGGAAGAGGCCGCCGAAGTTCGCGACGGGGAAGGAGACGAGGGCGAGCAGAAGGGTGGAGATCCCGGCGAACAGGCGAAGGTGGGGGCGGCAGCAGAGCGTGACGCCCAGGGTCAGGAGCAGAACGCCGATCACCAGGGAACCGGCACCGGACGTGGTCGAAAGAGCGAGCGGAATCCCGCCCAGGTCCAGGTTCGCGTAGGGCCAGTAGAGGATGGGCAGGCCGGCGGTGAACGTGAACAGCCCCGCCCAGAAGGGGCGTTCGCCACGCCACGTCCTGAACCTGCACCGAACAGGGGCCGGCCGGATCACGGGCATGCGTGGTTGCCCTGCTCGAGCCGCACGGCCAGGCCCGGAATGCTGAACGTGCCGGCGGAGAGCGCGACCGCGGTCACCCGCACGTCCTTCAGGGTGGTCGAGTCGGCCTGCTGGCCGACACCGTCCGGATCGAAGAACCGCGAGTTCCTGTCCCCGGGATTGACCGGGCCCTTGGTGATGGCGCCCTGGGCGACACCGATGTCGAGGCCGTTGAAATTCGCGTCGGCGGCCATGTCGGCCGTCGCGTCGATGAACAGGTCCGACGCCTCCGCCGGCCGGCCGGAACCGCCGGTGAGCCGCAGCGTCTGTGTGCCCAGCACCGGGACGTCGACGACGACGGACTGACACAGCCCGTGGATGGTCGCGTGCCGGAACCCGCTGACCACGACGGGTACGGGCTGCTTCTTCCTGGTGACGTCGATCGTGCCGTAGAGGCTGAACCCACGGGCGGTCAGGGTGTCGGCGGTGACCTGGAACTTCTGGCCGGAGATGAGGAACGAGGCGGCGAGCGCTCCCTGCGCCATGGCGATGCCGACCGCCGCGCAGGCCGCGACGCTGGGCACCAGGACCACCGCGAATCGCCTCCAAGAGGTCCTCCCGGCGCGGTGCGACATCCCGTCTCCTTCAGTGGTGAGCTGAACCCGCCCGTGCCGGACAAGGCAAAGGGGTGTCCCATTTGTCCGCTTATAGATACTAAGCTTCCGGGCGCGGTGACCAGTCGCACGCCGGGCCCGCCGTACGGGTGATGACCGCTGCGCCGGCTACCCGTCGCGGGAGAAGTCGTACGCGGCCCAGTCGGTGACCCGGACGTACCCGACGCGCTGGTAGAGGGCGTTGCTGGTGGGGTTGGCCGCGTTCGTGAACAGCACGACCTCCTCGGCGCCCGCGGCCAGCGCGGCCCTGCTCGCCTCGACCGTCACCGCGCCCGCGTAGCCACGGCCGCGCAGGCGGGCCGGGGTGTAGACGGGGTCCACCCGGACCTGGCCGCCGACCAACGGGTTCATGCCCGCCATGGAGACGGGCGTGCCGTCCGGGGTCTCCCAGTACATGTAGCGCTTCTCGGCGAACCGTGTGCCGGCCCAGGTCGAGGCGTCGATGGAGACGACCTCGCCGACGTCCGCGGCGAACTCCCGGCACCAGCCCATGAGGTGCTCGTGGTCCGGCTCGCCCACGGGCCGGCCCCGGCCCGCCGGGACCGGCTCCGGCGGGGTGAGCACGCCGAGGCGGTACAGGTGGAGCCGGACGCGGAGCTTCGGCGTCGCGCCCGTGTGCCGCTGCCAGGCCTCGGCGAAAGCAGCGGCGGAACGTTGGTCTGCGCTGACGGAGCGAACGGGGTGGCCGAGCGCGACCAGGTGGGCGGCGAGGCTGTCGGCCTGCTCGGGAGTCAGAGAGGTGACGCCCAGGCCGCCGGACGGGAGGCGGTAGAAGGTGGCGCCGACCTCGCCCGCCCGTTCCAGCCGGCCGGCGACGGTGGCGGGGGCGCCGTACGCGTCCGCTCCGCGCGTTCGCAGCTTCTCGAACACCGTCAGCTGCATGGTGTGCAGGACGGGACGCGAACGCAGGAAGCCCCCGGCCCGGGCGAGGAAGTCGTCGACGTCTTCGGTGAGGTGCCAGTCGTCGGGACGCATGCTTCATCTTCCCCGACGTACTCGAACCGGGGGAGCACTACGAGTGAATCCGGCCGTGCGGTGAGTGGGGGGCGGCAGGGCAGCGGGAAGGCCATGGTGCGTACCGGACACGTCACGGGCAGGGAGCGCCACCTATGCCGAAGTTCCTCATCCAGGCCAGCTACACGCCCGAGGGCACGAAGGGTCTGCTCAAGGAGGGCGGGAGTGGTCGCCGCGCTGCCGTCGACCAGGCCGTCACCGACCTCGGCGGGACGGTCGAGGCCATGTACTTCGCCTTCGGGGAGGACGACCTGGTGTGCATCGTCGACTTCCCCGACCCGGTCTCCATGGCGGCCGTCAGCCTCAGAGTGAAGGCCGGCGGCGCGCTCCGCACCCGGGCCACTCCCCTCCTCACCCTCGACGAGATCGACCAGGCGGCCCGTCGGCAGGTCACCTTCCGGCCTCCCGGCGCGTGAACGCGCGCGGCCGGAACGGAAGGGAGCACAGCGGTGTCCGTCTCTCGTCGCGAGGCTCTCCGGCTCGGGGGTGCCGCGCTGCTGGCCGGAGCCGGCTCGGGTGTGGCGACCGGCTGCGACTCACCGGCGGCGGTGAGCGCGGCCGTTCCCCCGAGAAGGGCCGACCACACGCTGCGGATCGCGACCGGACGCGTCGAGCTCGCGCCGGGCACGACCGTGACGACCACGACGTACAACGGCCGGTTCCCCGGGCCGCTGCTGCGGTTCACCGAAGGCCGCCCGGTCGTGGTCGACGTGCACAACGACACCGGCACACCCGAACTGCTGCACTGGCACGGCCAGCGGGTGCCCGCCGACGTGGACGGGGCCGCCGAGGAGGGCACCCCGGACATCCCCGCGCACGGGACGCGGCGCCTGTCGTTCACCCCCGGACCGGCCGGTTTCCGCTTCTACCACACCCATGTGGCGGCACACGGTGACCTGACCAGGAGCACGTACTCCGGTCAGGCGGGCCCGGTCTACATCGAGCCGAAGGCCGACCCCGGCGCCTACGACCAGGAAGTGTTCCTGACGCTGAAGGAGTTCGAACCCTCCCTCAGCCACGGCGGGGACGTGCCCCTGTCCTTCCTGGCCGGCTCCCCGGTGCCGGAGCTGAAGCGCAAGGGCGAGAAGGCCATGGCCGACTCACTGGCCCGGGGCATGCCGCGCGGCTACGAGGTCGGCTACCGCGTCTTCAGCGTCAACGGCCGCAAACTAGGCCACGGTCGGCCGGTCAGGGTCAGGACCGGGCAGCGTGTGCTGTTCCACGTCCTCAACGCCAGCGCCACCGAGATCCGCAGCCTCGCCCTGCCCGGCCACACCTTCGAAGTCGTCGCGCTCGACGGCAATCCGGTACCGCGCCGGGCGAGCGTCCCGGTGCTGTGGATCGGCACCGCCGAACGCGTCTCGGCCCTCGTGGAGATGAACCACCCGGGTGTGTGGGTCCTCGGGGACCTCTCGGACGACGACCGGAACGCCGGCCTGGGCACCGTGGTGGAGTACGCCGGCCGCACCGGTTCCCCGCGGTGGACCGCACCGCCCGCGTTCACCTGGGACTATCGCGCCTTCGCCGGCTCCGGCGCCACCGGCCGGCGGCCCGACCGCACGATCGACCTGCTGGTGGAGAAGCGCAACGCCGCGGCCGCGGGGTTCAACATCTGGCCCCTCAACGGCGTCCCCTTCTCCATGGACACCGACACGCCGGTGCTGGACGTCGAGCGCGGCAAGCGGTACCGGATGCGGCTGCGCAACGCCAGCGACGACATCCACCCCGTCCACCTGCACCGCCACACCTTCGAGGTCACCCACGTCTCCGGCGGCCCCACCCACGGCCTGCGCAAGGACGTCGTCATGCTCGGCGGCTACCAGGCCCTCGCCTTCGACTTCACGGCCGACCAGCCGGGACTGTCCCTGTTCCACTGCCACCAGCAGCTCCACATGGACTACGGATTCATGGTCCTGCTGCGCTGCTCCTGACACGGCGACGGTCACTCCGGGAGTGACTCCGGAACCTGGGCCGGACCGTGGCGGTCGAGGGCCGTCTCCAGCTCGGCCCGGATGTCCGTGGGCAGCTCTCCCCCGCGGCCCCAGAGGAGAATCAGTTCCGCGACGTTGCGCAGCCTGATGTTGGTGTGCTGGGACACCTCCCTCAGGACCTGCCAGGCCTGCTCCGGCGTGAGCCGCCCGAACGCGATGACCATGCCGATCGCCTGGTCCACCACGGCGTGCGAGGTCACAGCCTGCTTCAGCTGATCGATTTCTTCGCGCAGCTCCGTGACGCGCTGCCGCTCCCGCTCGCCCACGAGACCATCCTGCGCGCCCGGCGGGCTCCGGTGCCACCCCCGGATCCGGTGGCCGTGCGGGTCAGCCCACGCACCGACGGGCGGTTGGGGGGCCTCCAGGGCGGCACACCGGCCAGACCGCCCCGGCGGCCGGTCAGGCTGCCGTGTCGAGGGTTTCCCGGGTCGTCCTGTCGCCCGGCTCGGCGGGCAGGAGGACCGGGGTGCGGGGGCACGGTGTTCGACGAGGACACACCGGAACGGCTGCTCGGCGAGCTGCGCCCGCACATCTGGGCGAAGGGCGGCGACTACGCCCTCGGCCGGCTGCCGGAGGCGTCGCTGGTGGAGAGCTGGGGCGGCCAGGTGGTGCTGTTCCCCTACCTGGACGGCCGGTCCACCACCGGCATCGCACGGCGGGCGGCCTCCGGCCGGGAGCCGGCGCGGCGCCTGCCGGAGAGGGAACGCCGGTGAGCGGTGCGCCCCCGCCACGGGTCCTCGTGCTGCGTGCGCTGGGACTGGGCGACCTCCTGGCCGGGGTGCCCGCCCTGCGGGGCGTCCGGCGCGCGTTCCCCGGTCACCGCGTCGTCCTGGCGCTGCCGGCCGCGCTCACCGAGGCCGCGCTGGCCACCGGGTCGGTGGACGCGGTCCTTCCGGCCGAGGCACCCGGGCGGGGGGTGCCGACGCTGGCCGGATGGCCGGACGGGCCCCCCGACGTGGCGATCGACCTGCACGGCAACGGCCCGGAGAGCCGTGACGCGCTGGCCGCCCTCGCCCCCCGCCGCCTGCTGGCGTACGCCTGCGCCGACCCCTCGCTCGTCCGGCCGCCCGTGTGGCGGCCGGACGAACACGAGCGGGACCGGTGGTGCGGCTTCCTCGCGGCCCACGGCATCGCCGCGGACCCGGACGACGTACGGCTGCCCGTGCCGGCCACCGCCTCCCCGGCGCCGGGGGCCGTGGTCGTCCATCCCGGGGCGGAGTCCGCGGCGCGGCGCTGGCCCGCCGAACGCTTCGCCGGCCTCGCCCGGCGGCTGCGGGCGGCGGGCCACCGGGTGGTCGTCACCGGCGGCCCGAAGGAGGACGCGCTGGTCCGTGAGGTCGCCCGCCGCGCCGGCCTGCCGGCCGGGGACGAGCTGCGGGGCGGACTGCCGTTCGCCGAGCTGTCGGCGCTCGTCGCCGGTGCCCGGCTCCTGGTCAGCGGGGACACCGGCCTCGCCCATCTCGCGGTCGCCCACGCCACGCCGTCCGTCACCCTGTACGGCCCCGTCTCACCACGGCTGTGGGGCCCTCCTCCCGTCCCGCGGCACGTCGCCCTGTGGAAACCGGGGCCGCCCGGCGATCCGCACGGCGACCGGCCGGATCCGCAGCTGATGCGCATCGGCGTGGAGGAGGCGGCCGCCGCTGCGCTGGCCCTGCTCGGTCCGCACGGGCGGGGTCCCCTGCCCGCGTCCGGTTTCCCCCGGTACCGCGCGGAAACCCGGTGACGGCGAGGTGTGACAACGCCGTGCGGGCCGAGGACCGAGGGCGAGCCACCGCGGTGGGCGCGGACGGCTGCCGCCCTGTGCCAAGATCGGACGGAGCCTTTAGCGTGGGAGGTGATGGTCATGGCGGGCGACGACCTCCTGGGTGACGGGAACGCCGATCAGGAGACGGACCTCGAACGCGCCCGCATCGCCCATGAACTCATCGCCGCGGTACGGGATCTGGCGCCGTCGAAGGTGCCCGAGTCACTGTGCCGGGCCTGTGTCACGCTGCTCCCGGCGGCCTCGGGGCTGTCCGTGTCGGTCCTCGGCGACCGCTCGGAGACCGGTGTCCTGCTGTTCGCCAGCGACGGCGTCGCGGCACGGCTCGCGGAGATCCAGTACACCCTCGGCGAGGGGCCCTGCATGGAGGCGGCCCGGTTGCGTGCGCCCGTGTTCGCGGCCGACCTGACCCGGGTACCGGACACCCGCCGCTGGCCGCTGTTCGCCGTGCAGGCGGCCCAGGCCGGGGCGCGGGCGTCCTTCTCCCTGCCGCTGGCGGGTGCCGGGGCCGCGCTGGGCACGCTCGACCTGTACCGGGAGCGGCCCGGCTCCCTGGACGCCGCCCAGATCCGCACCGCCATGCTGGTCGCCGACGCGCTCACGCTGGCCGTGATCGCCCTCGACCACGCTTCTCCAGACCCCGAAGGAGTCGTAACGTGGCTGGCGGGAGCGGAAGCGGACCGGGAGGAGGTGCACCAGGCCACCGGCATGATCATGGTCCAGCTCGGGGTGAGCGCCGAGGAGGCCCTGCTGCGGCTGCGTGCGCGGGCCTTCGCCCAGGCGAGCACGTCCGTCGAGGTCGCCCGCGCCGTCATCGACCGCTCCTTGGACCTCCGCGATGACTGAGCGGCCCGTTTCACGAGAGAACAACGCCGGGGAGACGAACATGAACCGCGAGCGGCAACTGGCGCAGGCGTTCGTCGCCCTGTCGGACACCTATGCCGCGGAGTTCGATCCGCTGCACCTCTTCCACCGTCTGGTGCACTCCTGCCGGGAGCTGCTGGACGCCGACGCGGCGGCCGTGATGATCGGCGACGCCCGTGGCAGCCTGAAGACGATGGCGACCACCGACGACCACGCCGCCTTCATCGAACTGCTGCAGGTGCAGACCGGCCAGGGCCCCTGCATGGACTGCTACCGCACCGCTCAGGCGGTGGCCGTGCCCGACAGCACGGCCGAGTACGAGCGCTGGCCGAAACTCGTCACCGCCATGCTCGAGGCCGGCTACGGCTCCCTGAACGCGGTCCCCATGCGGCTGCACGACCGCCCGCTGGGCACCCTCACCCTGCTGCGCAGCCACGCGGGAGGGCTCCCGGAGGACGACGTCCTGCTGGCGCAGGCCCTCGCGGACTCCGCGACGCTGGCCCTGATGCACTGGTCGACCGAGCCGGCGCGCAGCGACGACGTCATCACCCGCGTGCAGAGCGTCATCTCCGCCAAGGCCACGCTCGAGATCGCCAAGGGCATGATCGCCCAACAGGCGGGAACCACCCTTCCCGAAGCCGCCCGGCTGCTCAGCGGCTACGCGAGCCACCACCGTCTCCGCCTCACCGAGACCGCCCACGCCCTGGTCACCCGGGCCCTGGAACCGGCCGCCGTCGTGGACGGCCAGCCGCCGGCCGTGGTCCGGCGGGGCTGAGGCCGCGCGACCGCGGACCGTCCGGGTCAGGACGGCGGGATCTCGCGCCGCTCCAGCGGCCGCACGGCCGGACCCTGGAGGATGCGGCCGTCCGGGGCGAACCGGGAGCCGTGACACGGGCACTCCCAGGCCTGTTCCGCCCGGTTGAAGGCGACGAGACAGCCGAGGTGGGTGCAGCGGGCCGAGACGGCCTGGAGACGGCCGCTGTCGTCCCGGTGGACGGCGCACTGGTGTCCGCCCACCCGTAGGACGGCACCGTCGCCGGGTGCGAGGCCGTCGGGTGAGGGCGCCGTGGCGGACGGCAGCCGGTCGCCGACGAAGTGCTTGGCCACGTGGGCCTGGTGCTTCAGGAACGACACGCCCTCGCGGACCACGGAGACCAGCCGGCGCGGGTCGTACAGGCCCGCCCACTCGACCGGGCGGCCCTCGACGAGGTCGCTGATCAGCCTGCCGGCCATGATGCCGCCGCTCAGGCCCCAGCCGCCGAACCCGGTGGCCACGTAGGTGTGCCGGCTGCCGGGGTGCAGCAGCCCGACGAGGGGCACCGAGTCGGTGGAGTCGTTGTCCTGGGTGGCCCACCGGTGGGTGAACGTCAGACCCGGGAAGCGGCTGTCGGCCCAGGCGGCCAGCCGGTCGAAGCGTTCCTCGACGTCGGCGGTGCCGGGGCCGAAGTGCTCCCCGGTGACGATCAGCAGACGGGTGCCGTCGCCGTACGGGGCGCTGCGGACGGAGCGGGTGTTCTGTTCGGGCGTGATGTACATGTCGCGGGGTGCCCGGTCCGCGTCGAGGGTGCCCGCGACGACGAGTTCGCGGCGCGGGGAGAGCCGGGTGAAGAGCAGTGCCCGGTCGAAGACGGGGTAGTGCGTGGCGACGACGACCTCGCGGGCACGCACCGCCACACCCGTGTCGGTCGTCAGGACGCAGGGTTCGCCCTCGGTGAGGCCGGTGACGCGCGTCCCCTCGTACACGGCGCCGCCGCGCCGGCGCAGGTCGTCGGCCAGGGCGAGCAGGTACTTGCGGGGGTGGAACTGCACCTGGCCGGTCACCCGGACCGCACCGGCCACCGGGTAGGGCAGCTCGGTGCCGGTGACGAACTCGGCCGGCAGCCCCGCCTCGCGTGCCGCCTCGGCCTCCGCCCGCAGCTGTGCGACACGCTCCGGGCTCTCGGCGTACGTGCAGGCCGCCGCCTCCTCCCACTCGCAGTCGATGCCGAGGTCGGCGACGATCTCGGCGGCCCGGTGCAGCGCGGCCGACTGCGACCGGGCGTACAGCCGCGCCCCCTCACGGCCGCGGGTGCGGCGGAGGTGGTCGTACACGAGCGTGTGCAGCACGGTCAGCTTGGCCGTCGTGTGGCCGGTGACCCCGGCGGCGATCCGGCCGGCCTCCAGCACGGCCACCTCGCGGCCGCGCCGGGCCAGCTCCCAGGCGGTGCTGAGGCCCGCCATGCCGCCGCCGACCACCGCCACGTCGACGGAGACGTCCCCGGCCGGCGGGGGAGCCGGGTCGCCGCCCGGCGCGGTCTCGATCCAGTACGACCCCCGGATTCCTCGCTCAGCGTCCATGACCACCGGGTTCCCGCCACGCCGGCTGACACGCGCGGCCACGCCGGGCGTCGTGAACCGGCCGGGAACCCCCGCTCCCGGTCACCGCACGCGCGACGGCACCGGCCAGGGCGTTGTCCACAGCGTCAACCGGCACAGAAGGCCAACCATCCGTCATCGCACGGCAGTTGAGCACCGCTACAGGCCCGGCTCCGGGCCGGGTGCAGAGTCTTTCCACACGCTGTGGAAGGCCAGCCGCAGGCAACCCGCGAGGGCCGGGTGCTCGATGAAGAGGGTGGTGGTGGAGCCGGCGCCGGCCACCGGGTCGGGCATGTCGCACAGGACGAGGGAAGCGTCGGCTATGACGAGCTTCAGCGGCAGCTCGGGAGCGAAACGGGCCTCCTCCCCCGCCGCGGCGAAGCGCCGCACGTGCTCCACCGTCCCGGGGTCCTGCAGGGCCTCGTCGAGGTAGATCGCCCGGACCGTACCGCCCGCCCGGTGGAGCCGGTGGACCACCGCCAGGCCCTCCGTGTTCTCGGCGGGGGCGACGAACGGCGGTTTGCAGAAGGTGAGCAGTTCGTGCCGCGCCTGCCGCTGGATGTCGGCGAAGCGTTCGGAGATCGCCTTCGGGTCGCGCAGGATCTCGATGTAGTCCAGCGGGTCGGTGTGGTCCCGCCCCTGGGACCACAGCGGCTGCAGCAAACCGGCCAGGCCCTGCGAGACCCGTTCCAGCCGGTCGACGGACTCCCGCTGCACGGCCATCAGCCGGGCGAGGGCCAGTTCGGGGGTGACGGCGGAGTACGTGGCCACGCGCCCGGGGTGAGCGGTGGCCAACTGCCGCCGTACGAGGGCGTCCAGGACGTCGTACACCCGCTGGCGCGGCACGTCCGCCTCCCGGGCCACTTCGGCGGCCGTGTAGGAGCCACGCCTGACGAGGGCCAGATAGACCCGAGCCTCGTACCGGGCCAGGCCCAGCGACATCAGATCGTTGATCGTTCCGACTTCAAGCTCCATGACCGCACAACGTACCCGGCCGGGAAGAGGAGTTGACACCAAGGTTTTTACCAACTGCCTCTGTTCTCTCCGGCAAATTCTCCATAGCCTCATGGGTAGCCACCACTGACCGGGGTGGCAGCATCGGAACGATGCCCGACAGTCGGCCCCACCCGACCACCCCCAACGGAAAGCGGTTGTCATGCTCATGGCGTGACAGGCCGGCTTCCGGCCGTCGACGTGGAGCCGCCCATCCCCCCACGGAGGGCAGTTCATTGCAGTCCCATCGCAGAAGGACCCCGATACGCCGCTGGGCGCCCGCGCTCCTGTCCGCAGCGGCTCTGATCACCGGCGGCCTGGCCGTCGGCACGCAGACGGCGGCCTTCGCCACGACCACCAGCGCGTCGCACACGACGGCCACCACCGCGGCCACGGCCGCCGACGTGCACACCCGCCCGCTGTGTTCGCAGCCGAGCAAGCCCGGCTACATGGCCTGCCAGGCGGTGGTCCGCACCGACCTGA
Source organism: Streptomyces sp. NPDC048191 (assembly GCF_040652655.1). Classification (NCBI taxonomy): domain Bacteria; kingdom Bacillati; phylum Actinomycetota; class Actinomycetes; order Kitasatosporales; family Streptomycetaceae; genus Streptomyces; species Streptomyces sp. NPDC048191. Next base: position 419,017 of record NZ_JBEZMO010000001.1, on the reverse strand, counting down.
AGACGCAGAAGTCCCTGGGCCGCCACGACACCCCCAAGGGGTTCGGACCGGCCGATCTGCAGGCCGCCTACAACCTGCCCAAGGACGGCGGCAAGGGCGCCACGGTCGCGATCGTCGACGCCAACGACGACCCGAACGCGGAGAAGGACCTGGCGGCCTACCGGTCCCAGTACGGCCTGCCGGAGTGCAGCACGGGCAACGGCTGCTTCAAGAAGATCGACCAGGACGGCGGCACCAGCTACCCGACGCCGGACGCCGGTTGGGCCGGGGAGATCTCGCTCGACGTGGACATGGTCAGCGCGGCCTGCCCGCAGTGCCACATCCTGCTCGTCGAGGCCAAGTCCGCGAACATGGACGACCTCGGCGCGGCCGTGAACCAGGCCGTCAAGCAGGGCGCCAAGTACGTCTCCAACAGCTACGGCGGCGGCGAGGAGACCGCCGACACCCAGGCGGACGACAAGTACTTCAAGCACCCCGGCGTCGCCATCACCGTCAGCTCCGGTGACAGCGGCTACGGCACCGAGTACCCGGCCGCCTCGCAGTACGTGACCGCCGTCGGCGGCACCTCGCTCAAGAAGGACAGCAGCACCCGCGGCTGGTCCGAGTCCGTCTGGGGCACGTCCGCCGGCGGCGACGGTGCCGGCTCGGGCTGCTCGCAGTACGACGCCAAGCCGTCCTGGCAGAAGGACACCGACTGCGCCAAGCGCGCCGTCGCCGACGTCGCGGCCGTCGCCGACCCGGCCACCGGTCTCGCCGTGTACGACACCTACCAGGCGAGCGGCTGGAACGTGTACGGCGGCACCAGCGCCTCCGCGCCGTTCGTCGCCGGCGTCTACGCCCTCGCCGGCACCCCCGGCTCCGGTGACGTCCCGGCCTCCTACCCCTACGCCCACCCGGACAAGCTGAACGACGTCACCGACGGCTCGAACGGCTCCTGCGCCAACTACCTCTGCAAGGCGGGCAAGGGCTACGACGGGCCGACGGGTCTCGGCACCCCGAACGGCGTCGCCGCCTTCACCAAGTAACGGAGTCGCGGCCTTCACCAAGTAACGGAAGAGAACCGACAGACCGCTTCGCCCCGCCGGGACCCCGGCGGGGCGAAGCGCTGCCGGCTGCTCCAAGTTCCCTCTGTGCAGGCTCCGTTCGTCACACCTCAGGTTCGGGCAGACACTTCACCACCGCGTCCCCGCGCTCGGCCGTGTGGGCGTAGAACGCCCTCAGCTCCTGGTGCGCGGCCGCGAACGCGCGCCACGTCTCGGGCTCCGCGGTGACGCCGCCGTAGTGCGGCAGCACGCCGTCCCGGGCGAAGTCCCACAGCGCGGCGAAGTCGGCCGTGGCCAGGAACCCGGCCACCCGGCGGGCCTGGGCCGCCGTCAGCACCAGCAGCGGGGGCTTGTGCCGGTCGGCGTGGAACACCGGCAGGCCGCCGAGCACCACCTGGGTGTGGGGCCGGTCCTCGGCGAGGGGACGCGGGCGGGCGCCGGTGTAGATGCGCTCCTGGTCCCGGTAGCGTCGGACGGTCTCCGAGTCGCCCTCGAAGAGCCGTTCCAGCCAGGTCGAGCTGTTGCGCAGTGCCGGCGGCGGCACCGCTCGCAGACGGAGGTACGCGCTCATGCCAGAGGCAGCGCACGGGAGCACCGAAGCGTCACGCGGCCGGCCGGGACCCGGTGCAGTGGTCGGGGTCCCGGCCGGCCCGCCCTCTCCGCGCCGCCCAGGGGGGAGTCGAGAACGGCACGGAGACGGGTCCGGGGCGAGCTGCGGCACCGCTGCCGGCGAGCGGCCGGACCGGCCCGGCGGTACCGCGGCCCGGCACTCACCCAGCGCACGGCCGGCGGGAAACGTCACCCGGCCGCGGCCGCCGGTCACCGGCGGAGTTGTGAAGGGCTTCGGCCCCGTTGTGACATTTCTGTGCGCGCGCACGCTGGTCCGAGTGGGGCCGTCGATGCGACCGGAGCGCGGCGGAGGGCACGAGCCCACAACGAACCGGCGCGAACGAGGACAGACTTGGGCCAGGCACGGCAACCCCGGCGCGCACAGGCGTACGACGGTGAACTGGGCGCGGCGGTCGCACGGGCCCAGGAGGGAGACGAGTCCGCCTTCGCGGTCGCCTACCGGATCGTCCAGCCGGGCCTGCTCGGCTTTCTGCGCGGCATCGTCGGCGACGACGCCGAGGACGTGGCCGCCGACGCCTGGCTGGAGGTGGCCCGCGACCTCGGCCGGTTCAAGGGCGACGGCGCCGGGTTCCGCGGCTGGACCGCGACCATCGCCCGGCACCGCGCGCTGGACCATCTGCGCCGCCGGCGCGTGCGGCCCCGGGCGGGCGGGACCGAGCAGGACGTACTGGACCTGCCCGCTCCGCACAACACCCATGAGCAGGCGCTGGAGTCCCTGTCCACGGCGCGCGCCCTGGAACTGGTGCGCCGGCTGCCCCGGGACCAGGCCGAGGCCGTGCTCCTGCGGGTCGTGGTCGGCCTCGACGGTCCCGCCGCCGCACGCGTCCTCGGCAAGCGCCCCGGAGCGGTGCGTACGGCGGCCCACCGGGGTCTGAAACGCCTCGCCGTGCAACTCGGCGTCGGCGGCGAGGCGGAGGAGGGTGTGACGGATGGGGCTGCCCGAACGCTGGGGGAGTCGACATGAACGACTCCGGCGGCAGCGGCCGACGGACGGCACCGGGCGCGGTGCACCGGACGCATCGAAACGGCCGGACGGGAACGGACAGGAACGGAAGCGGACATGGGTGAACGGCTGAGCGGCGACGGAGTACCGGGCCGTCGGCATGCGCAGCCCGGCGCCGTGTCCGGCGCGCCGGGTGCGGTCGAGGCCGCCGCGCTGGAGACGGCGCTGGCCGCCGTCCTGCGCGCCGGCGATCTCGATCCCCGGGCCGAGCAGCGGGCCGTGGCGGCGTTCCGGGCCGCGCGCGCCGCGGGCGCGCACGCGCGGACCCGGCGGCGGGACGACTGGCGGCCGCGCGCGGAGCGGCGGGCCCGACGGCCCCTGAGGATGACGTTCGGCGTGGTGTTCGCCAGCCTCACCCTGGGTGGTGTCGCCGTCGCGGCCATCGGCTCCGCGGGCTCGTCCTCGGACGGGGCCCGCGACGGCCGGGCCGCGCGCCCGTCGGCGGCGGCCCCGGACCGGCCGGGCGGAGCGGGCTCGTCGACGTCCTCCGGCGGCCACCGGCCGGCGGACAGGCCGCCCACCGCCCAGGACACCGAAGCCCACTGCCGCGCCTATGAGCAGGTGGACGGCCACGGCAAGGCGCTCGACTCGACAGCCTGGCAGCGGCTCGTCACGGCGGCCGGCGGCCGGACGAAGGTCGCCGCGTACTGCGCCGGGCAACTGGCGCGGGCGACGGCCCCGCCGGGCGGCCCGGGCAAGTCCGGCTCGGGTGCGGCGGGCGCCGGCGAGGGCGCGACGGGCAGGAGCGGCGCCTCCGGCAACTCCGGCAAGGGCGCGTCCGGCGGGGCGGGCAACGGCACGTCCGGCAGCGACCCCGGCGGCACGGACAAGGCGTCCGGGAGCGGCGGGACGGGCGGTGGGAGCGGCGGGAAGCACAAGTAGCGCCGGATCAGAGGTGCTTCGCGGGCGCCCGGGTCCGCTTGATGTGCCTGGCGCGGTAGCCGCCACCCCCCCATGTGACCCCTGTCTTCACATGCGCCGTGGCCTGCCATTACTGTTTCGCCGCTGCCGTACGGACAACGAACACGATGCCGTCCGTTCGCCTCGGGGGAGAGGCCCGGTGGCCATCCATTCACTTGTGGGGGCACTTTTGAACACACACCTGCGCCGAAGACTCGCGGCGCTCACCGGCGTCGCCGCGCTCGCGGCGGGGCTCCTCGCCGCTCTTCCGGGGCCGGCGGTGGCCGCCTCCGACGGCTGGCCCGCCGTCGACGGGAAGCTGCTGTACACCGACGTCGGCGGCCAGATGGCCTTCGTCAACCCCGACGGGTCCTTCGCGGCCCAGTTCTACCCGACCGGCAACCAGGGCGCCTGGTCCGCCGACGGCAGCCAGGTCGCCTTCGTGAACCCCTACGACGACCACATCCGCACGGCATGGGCCGACTCGGAGGACACCGGGGTCGACATCGCCATGCCGGCGGGCAGCGGCTGGCATCCGAAGGACCCGACGTTCTGGTACGGCGGCGGTGACGTCGTCTTCGCGGCCGGCGGCCGGCTGCGGATCACCGCGGCGGACGGCACCCGCGCACCCGAGGCGCTGTTCGGCACCGACGTCGACGGCTGCGACTCCAAGCCCAGCGGCGCGGTCAACGGCATGCTCGCGTTCGTCCGCACGGGCACCAGCTGCACCACGACCGGCACGCCCGCCGTGTGGGTCTACAACGGCCGTACCGGGGCGTTCAAGAAGCTCGCCGACGACGCGAACGAGCCGAGCATGTCCCCGGACGGCGGCTCGGTGGCCTTCACCAGGTCCGTCGACGGGCACAAGCAGATCTTCACCGTCAAGACCGACGGCACCGGACTGGCCCAGGTCACGACGGGCGACTACGGCCACAACCGGCCCGCGTGGTCGCCGAAGGGCGACCGGATCGCGTACGACATCTACAACTCCGGCAGCCCGGACGACCCGAGCGGCCCCCAGCTGCGGATCCTCGACCTCGGCACGGGCACGGTGGCCAAGGTGCCCCAGGGCGACGGCACCGACGTGGCCTGGCAGCCCATCCGCGACAACGCGATCTCCCGGGTCTACGGCTCGGACACCTACGACACCAACATCGCGTCGTCGAAGTGGACCTGGAACACGGTCGGCACGAGCACGCCCGGCCTGGCGAACGCGGGCGCGGCCGTCCTCATCAGCAAGTCGGACTCGGCGTACGCCACGACCGCGACCTCGCTGGCCGGCAAGAAGCGCGGGCCGGTGCTGATGACCTCCGGCACGGGCCTGGACACCTCGGTGCAGACCGAGCTGAAGCGCATCCTGCCGAAGGGCCGGACGGTCTACCTGGTCGGCGGCACCAAGGTCCTCGGCAGCGCGGTGGCGTCCAAGGTGACCTCGCTCGGATACACGGCCAAGCGGCTGTCGGACGTCTCGCGCTACTCCACCTCGGTGGCCGTGGCCAAGGCCGTCACCAGCACACCGAAGTACGTCTTCCTCGCGACCGGCACCGACTACCACAACGCCCTCGCGGCGAGTTCCGCCGCCGGTTCCCTGGGCGGTTCGGGGACCGCGGTCGTGCTGCTGACCGACGGTTCGACCATGACCGCGTCGGTCTACGGCTACCTCAACAAGTACAGCCCGGGCACCACGAGGATCATCACGGTGGGCACCGACGCCGAGTCGGCCCTGACCAGGGCGTACAACGCGGGCAGGATGCCGAACTGGCCCAGCAAGTACACGTACTACCGGGTCGCCGGCGGCACGCCGCAGTCCAACGCCAGGAGCCTCGCCCAGTTCTGGTGGTCGCTGCCGTCGGACGCCGCGGTGGCCTCCGTGGGCAGCTGGCGCGGCGGGGTCTCCGCGTCGGCGGCGATGACCACGTACGGTCCGCTGCTGTGGACCGACGTCACCTCGCTGCCGTACGACACCAAGCGGTACCTGATGTGGATGTCCGCAAGCCTGCACCACGTGGCCGTCTTCGGCGGCACCGGCTCGGTCGACGCGTCCGTCATCCCGACGATCGGCGCGGCCATCGGCGTGGGCAGCCACTACACCTACACCCCGTACTACAAGGGAGCGGCCCCGCAGGGCGTGACCGCCCAGCCCCAGTCCGCCGGCAGCACCGAGCCCGCTGCCCACCCGGACCTGGCCCCACTGCAGGTGACGGTCAGGAGGTGACCGCCGCGCCCGGGCCGCCGACGCCGGCGGCCCGGGCGCGGACCTGGGCGTGAGCCGATCGCCGCCCCGCCAGTGGTGGTGCACAGTGGTAGATGTGAACGTCCGGCCACGCCTTGCCGGTGTGCGGCGGCCCTGGCAGTCGAGCCATGCGCTGCTGCTGATCCCCATCGTGCTCATCGTGGTGATCACGATGGTGGACCAGTTGGTCCCGGCCGACATCCACCTCGGTCCGCTGCTGGTCATCGCCCCCGCGATCACCGTCTCGTTCGCCGGCGCCTGGTCCACCGGGCTGATCGGTCTCCTGACCGTCGGGGCGCAGGCGTACATCGGCTGGCACTTCGGTGTGCTGTTCTCACGCAACGTGCTGGTGCAGCTCCTCGCCCTCGCCGTGCTGTCGGCCCTGACGGTGTTCTACTGCGTGATCCGTGAGCGGCGGCGGCGCCAGCTGGCCCAGGTGCGCATGGTCGCCGAGGCCGCGCAGCACGTTCTGCTGTGGCCGCTGCCGGAACAGATCGGCTCCATGAGGATCGCCTGCCTGTACCTGGCCGCCGAGGCAGAGGCCCAGATCGGCGGTGATCTGTACGCCGCGACCCCCACCGACAACGGCGTACGGGTCATGATCGGCGACGTCCGCGGGAAGGGCCTGTCCGCCATCGGCGAGGCCGCCCTCCTCATCGGCGCCTTCCGGGAAGCCGCCCACCACCACACCACGCTGCCCGCGCTGGCCACCGCCCTGGAGCAGAGCGTGGCCCGCAACCTGCCCGACCTCGTGCCCGAGGAGGAGACCGGCGAGCGGTTCGCCACCGTGATGCTGGCCGAGATCCCCGACGACGGCCACGTCACCCGGATCCTGAGCTGCGGCCATCCGCCGCCCCTGCTGCTCAGCCAGGGCAGCGCCGTCACCGTCCCCGTGCACCCGGCGCCCCCGCTCGGGATCCACGGCCCGGCGCCCGGTGACTACACCGTCGACGTGCTCTCCTTCGAGCCCGGCGACACCCTGCTGCTCTACACCGACGGCGTCGTCGAGGCCCGCGACGCCGAGGGCACCTTCTACCCGCTGGCGGGACGCGCCGTCCGCTGGGCCGGCAGCAGCCCCGAGAAGCTGCTGCACCACATCCGCCGGGACCTGCTCGACCACGTGGGCGGCCGCCTGGACGACGACGCCGCGCTCATCGCCCTCTGCCGCACACCGAGCCCGCACCGGGCCCATCGACACGGCGTCCACATCGCCGGGGTCGGCCACCACGGCGGACCGGACACGCACTGAGCCACCAGCGACAGCCACTCCGGAGGACCAGGACGGACCGCGTCCGGTCGGGGCCGGTGTTCGTCGGACGGGGTGGGATCAGGTCGTGGCCTCGGCCGGTGCGGGGGTGTTGGCCGGTTGCCGGGCGACGCGGCGGCGGCGGGCCGGTAGGAGGGTCGGGTTGGCGACGGCCCAGGCCGCTCCCTTGCAGACCAGTTCCTTGTAGTGGGCGGCGAGCCGACCCGTCAGGGCCGCACGGACGGCGCGGTCGTCGGCGGTGACGTACTGGATCAGGCCTTCCCCGCGGCCCAGCGAGATGCACTGGTTGAAGTAGCGCACCGGGGTCTTCGGGACCTTCGCGCCGGTCAGCCGGGCCACGATGGCGTCGGCGGCCTGCCAGGCGGTCGGGACGCCCGAGGCGCACGACATCCGCAGCGGCTTGTCGCCGGGGCCCATCGCCATGGCCGCGTCGCCGACGGCGTACACGTCCGGGTGCGAGACCGAGCGCATGGTCCGGTCGACCACGATCCGGCCCGTGTCCGTGACCTCCAGGGTGGTGGCCCGCGCGATCGGATGGACGGCGAAGCCGGTGGTCCACACGGTGACCGCGGCCGGGAGGGCCGTGCCGTCGGCGAGGACGACGCGGTCGGCCTCGACGGCGGTGACGTCGGCGTGCTCGCGCACGGTGATGCCGAGCCGGTCGAAGACCTTCCGCAGGTGCCGGCGGCCCTTGGGCGAGAGCCAGTCGCCGAGGCCGGCGCGGGCGGCGAGGGCGACGTCGAGGTCCGGGCGGGCCTCGGCGATCTCGGTCGCGGCCTCCAGCCCGGTGAGGCCGCCGCCGACCACGAGCACGGGCTGTCCGGCGGCCAGGCCGGCCAGGCGCTCGCGCAACCGGAGTGCTCCGGGACGGCCGGCGAGCTCGTGGGCGTGCTCGGCGGTGCCGGGGACGCCCTGGTCGTTCCAGCCGCTGCCGAGGGCGTGGACGAGGGTGTCGTACGACAGTTCCTCGGCGCCGTTCGGGCCGCTGACCGTGACGGTCCTGCGGTCGACGTCGACGGCGGTGACCCGCGCCGGCTTCAGTTCGACGCCGGTGCCCGCGAACATCTCGCCGAGCGGCCGGGGCCTGAGGTCCTGGCCGGCCGCGAGCTGGTGCATCCGGACCCGCTCGACGAAGTCGGGCTCGGCGTTGACGAGGGTGATGGCGACGTCCTCGGGGTGCAGCCGCCTGGCGAGGCGCCCGGCGGCGATGGCTCCGGAGTATCCGGCCCCGAGGACGACGATGCGGTGCTGCATCTCCTGGCTCCTGTCTGCTGCTGTCTTCAGCGGATTCGCCCCTTGAACCGGGCGGCCCGCCGTTTCCTGACAGGAGTGGGATGTGAAGCACCTCACATCATTGCGGGAAGAGGGTGAGCAGGGGTTCGCCGTGGTCGACGGCCGCCCACTGCCGGGTCGCGCGTTCCAGCTTGTCGGGGTTGACCTGGTTGCGGAACGCGGCGATGCCCTCGGGGGTGATCTCCAGGCACATGACGCCGAAGACCCGGCCGTCGACGACCGCCACGAGGGCGGGCTCGCCGTTGGCGGTCGTGGCGTAGATCTCGGGCGAGCCGCCGGCCAGGGCGCGCTGGGCCGGGCCGGGCCTGAACAGGCCCCGCATGAACTTCGCGACCGCGAGGGCGCCCTCGAAGGCCTTGGCGCGGGCCGGGACCTTGCCTCCGCCGTCACCGATCGCGACGGCGTCCTGGGTGAGCAGCCGCACGAGCGGCTCGGTCCTGCCGCTGGTGGCGGCCGCGAGGAACTCGTCCACGATCCGCCGGGCGGCGTCCCGGTCGATCTCGGTGCGGGCCCTGCCGTCCGCGACGTGCTTCTTGGCGCGGTGGAAGATCTGCTGGCTGGCGGACTCGGTGATGTCGAGGATCTCGGCGATCTCCCGGTGCGGGTAGGCGAAGGCCTCCCGCAGCACGTACACCGCGCGCTCGTTCGGGGCCAGGCGCTCCAGCAGGACCAGCACCGCGTACGAGACCGACTCGCGCTGTTCCGCGGTGTCGGCGGGGCCGAGCATCGGGTCCCCGGCGAGCAGCGGCTCGGGCAGCCACTGGCCCACATAGGTCTCGCGGCGTGCGCGGGCCGAGGTGAGCTGGTTGAGGCACAGGTTGGTGAGCACCTTCGTCAGCCAGGCCTCGGGGACCTCGACGCGGTCCACGTCGGCGGCCTGCCAGCGCAGGAAGGTCTCCTGCACGGCGTCCTCGGCCTCGCTCGCGGACCCGAGGAGACGGTAGGCGATGGCCTCCAGACGGGGTCTGGACGCCTCGAACCGGTGCACGTCGCTCAGGGTCAGAGCCATGGCCGGATCCTAGCCCGCGGGGTGCGCGGCTCCGCCGCGACGGTGCGCGTGTGCTGCCGGACGTACGGGACGGCGATCCGCGGACCGTGGGCGGCTGCCGGCCTACGCCAGCGACAGGAACAGCCTCTCCAGCCGCGCGCGCATCGCCTCCGTGTCCTCACCGTTCTTGCGGCCCGACTCGATGTCCGCCACGCACTGCTGCAGACCGGTGGCGATGATCGCGAAACCCGCCCGGTCGAGGGCGCGCGAGGCGGCGGCCAGCTGGGTGACGACGTCCTCGCAGTCCCGCCCCTCCTCGATCATCCGGATCACGCCGGAGATCTGACCCTGCGCACGCCGGAGCCGGTTCAGCACCGACTTCAGGGCCGCGCCCTCAAGCTCCAGGTCCACCGTCACTCCTCACCAGCTCCCTGAAAAAATACCCCTGGGGGTACTGTACGTCCCGGTTCGGGACGGCGGCGACCAACAAGGATCACTTCACACACGACCAGCCCCCACACCCCCGTCCTCTCCGCCCTCACCGACACCTGCGGCATGGCCGTCGTACTGGACAAGCTGCCCCACAACCGGCCCGGCCCGGCCGACCTCGACACGACGATCGCCGCGCTGCGCGGCCGCTGACGCTCCACGGGCCACGCCCCCACCCGGGCGCCCGCGTCACCGGGCGCCGGCGCCCTCTTCCGCCGCTCCCGCCTGCCGAAGCAGCAGCCCGGCCAGGTCGCGTGCCTCGGCCGGGGTGAGGGCCGCCCACACTCCCGGCTCACCGCCCTGGTCCTCGCCGACGTCCAGGGTGATCCGGCCGACGGGCCGGTCCGGACGCCCGAACCACAGGCAGTGCACCTCGATCCGGCGCCCGCACCTGGTCACCAGCGGGACCTGTGCCACCTCTCCTGCCGTCGTCATCGCTCCCACGCTCCTCCTCCGGCGACCCGGGGGCCGTACACCCGGCCGGCTACGGGAATCAGCGCGTCCCGCACCGGAATTGTTCCGGGCCGGCGATGCCGACGCCGACCCGGTACGGGGGATCACGGCCCCGGATCCGGCTGTGTGATGATGCGTGCCGCACGGCCATCGGCTCCGGGGAGGGGCCGGTCGGGATGAGCGAGAAGGGCGGGGACACGGCGTGGGCAAGGACGGGGAGTCGTCCATATCGGACGAGGAGTGGGAGCGGTTCCTCCGGGAGGCCGAGGCCGGGACTCGGGGCGCGCCCCAGGAACCGTCGGCCCGGGCCCGGATGGTGGCGCGGCGGCTGCGGGAGGAGCCGGCCCGGCCGGACGCCTGGCGCGCTCATGAACCGCCCCGGCGCGGTGGCGGCAAGGCCCGGTACGTGGCCGGTCTGCTGGTCGCGGCCGGTCTGCTGGTCGTGGCGCTGAATCCGGGGCGGGTCACCGGATGGTTCGGGGGCGGGGGCGGCGCGGGTGCGCCGCTCGCCGCGGAGTCCGAGCGCCCGGACCAGCCACCGCCGACGACGGCCGCGGACCAACGGCCCACCCGGGAGCAGCCGTTCAGGGGATCGCCCGCGGCGCGCTGGGACGACGGGGCGGCCGGGATCGGGATGCCCGCGGCACGGGCGACCGGCTGGATGGGCAAGGAGCAGGTGGCGCAGGCGCTCGACCGGAGCCGGGACTTCCTCGTCGCGTCGAACCTGGACCACGGTGTGCTCCGGGGGGAGCGGCCGAAGCGGGCGATCGCGCTGATCAACCCCCACCAGCAGGACGTACAGCGCTATCTGGCGGCGGCGTTCCGCTCCCCCAGCCGCGGCGACGATCCCCTGCTGCTGTTCAGCCGGTTCGACCAGGCGAAGGTCCGGCTCGTCGGGGACGTGGTCAAGTCCCGGGGACGGATCACGTACCGGGAGGGCGAGCGCGGCGCGGTCGAGGTGACCGCCGACGTCACGTTCGTCTACCCGGTCGCACGCGCCGGGGCGGACGGAGACGAGGTCGTGCGCACGATCGTGCGCCGCGAGATCGTCATGAGCTGGGACGACCCGGCGAAGGTGATCACCGAGCGCGGGACCTTCTCCCTCCGCTCCTACAAGTCGGACACCACCAACGGCGGCTGCGGCACCTACACCGGCTATCTCACCCCCGAGTTCGGCACCGGGAGTGCGAGCCCGGACGACGGCCGGACCATCGACCCCTACGACCGGAGCACGCCGGTCGAGGCGGGTGGGCGGGGCGGGAGCGCCAGGACCTGCGGGACCGCCACCCGCTCCTGAGCGGTGCCGCACGCACACTCCGCAGGGCGCGCAGCGGAGACAGGTAGTTCGGCAGGAACCTCAGCGTCATGCCGGCCACGCCCACCCACAGCGTGGCCGGTGCGCCGAACACCGAGCCCACGGCCCCTGCTGCACGCTGGACTCGGCCACGACGCAGACGACCCCGCCCAGCGGGAGGGCCGCGAGGCCGACCGCCGCCGCGCACAGGCTCCGGCCCCGTGGACCAGGGCGACCGCGTAGAGCCGGCCCACCGTCAGCGCTCCCGCCCACCACGCCGCCGGTACCATCGCGAGCACCAGGGCCCGCACCAGGTCGGCTCCGCGTGACGCGGGCGATTCCGGGCGGATTCGCAAGCTACTGCACCGGGTCACGGCTACTGGAGCAGCACTGCGTCGCGTGGTCGCCCCGCTGCTCGCGTCCCGTCAGGCCTGGCGCGGGTCCGGCCTGAGGACCGCGAACACCGCCCCGGCCGGGTCGGCCAGCCACGCGATGCGGCCGACCCCGGGGACGTTCGCCGCCGGCATCAGCACCGAGCCACCGCTGTGACCCACCGCGGTGACGACCGCGTCCGCGTCCGTCACGGCGAAGTACGGCACCCAGCGCGCCTCCTCCCTGCCGTCCCGCAGCGGGGCCACACCGCCGAAGGAGCCCTCCTGCTGGTCGCCCTCGGCGATGCTGAGCACCTGGTACGTCATGCCGGGTGCCTGCATCTCCTGGGCGCGCCAGCCGAACAGCTCCCGGTAGAAGGCGATGGCCGCCGCCGGATCGCCGACGTGCAGCTCCACCCACACCAGCGTGCCGTCCTCGGACGCCCGCTGCAGTCCCTGCCCGGACTGGAGCACCGCGAACTGCGCGCCCTGCGGGTCGGTGAACTGGACGAAGGCGGCCTCGCCCAGGGTCACCGGCTCGGCGCGCAGCTTGCCGCCGGCCTCGGTCACGGCCCGGGCGGTGGCCTGGGCGTCACCGGTGCGGAAGTACGTCATCCACGCGGATCTCGCCCCCGGTTCGGTCAGCGGGCCGAGGGCGGCGACCGTGCCGCCGTTCTTCTGGAAGTAGCCGTAGCCGCCCGCCTCCGGGCCGGCGGACACGAACTCCCAGCCGAAGACGGCGCCGTAGAAGGCGACGGCCGCCGGGAGGTCGGGGCTGCCGAGGTCGAGCCAGATGGGCGACCCCGTGCGGAACTCTGTGCCGAGCATGCGTCTCCTTTGCCGTCCGGTGTGAAGCCGCCCGCCACTATGCCGACGGACCGGCCCCGGGCCGGCCCGCCGGACCGGACGCGCGCCCGGTTTCACCCGGCCGGGGAAGAGAACCCCGCGAATCTGCGCAGGAGTGCCACACGGACTGCACACAGCCTTTCGAAAGGCTCGTTAGCGTGACTGCTCGCCGCTCCCCCTGGACCCAGGAAGACAAATGGACTACTGCTCCTCGTGCCGCCGGCACCTCAACGGCGCCCTGGTGTGTCCCGGGTGCGGTGCCTACGCCCCGGACATAGCCCCGCCCCGCTCCCACGCCCCCGCCGTCACCGCCGTACCGCCGGCCGCCGACAGCTGGTTCCGCGCCGAGGAACCCGCCGCCGCACCGCCCGCCGACGCGGAGGACATGCCGTCCGCCGACGTCGAGGACGCTCCCCCGGCCCCGCGCGGACGCGCGGCCCGGCGGCGGCAGCGGGCCCGCTGGAAGAAGAGCCAGCGCCGGGCCGTGGTGGCGACCGCCGTCGCGCTGGTCGGCGGCGGCCTGACGCTCGCCTCCATGGACCGCGGCGGCTCCGGCGACCGTGCCCAGGCGGCCAGCGCACCGGACAACCGGAGCATGGGCCTGAGCGACGAGCCGTCGGCCGCGCCCAGCCGGCCGGCGAACACGCCGACCCCGCCCGCCACCACGCACCGGCACGCCCCCGCCACACAGGCGGCACGGACCCCTGCCGCCGACGGCACCCACCAGCAGACCCTCGCGATCACGCCGCGCACGGCCCGGACCGTGAGCCACACAGCCACCGCGACGGTGGCCCCGCACCCGACAGCGTCGGCCACACCGGCCGCCCCGCGGCCGCGGACCGACACCCACACGTCCTCCGGCACGAGCACCGGCGGCTCGGGCACGAGCACCGGCGGCTCCGGCGGCTCCGGTACGACGGCACAGCCGGCGCCCCCCGCCGGCACCGGCGGCAGCGCCTCGACGCCCACCACGTCCCCGGCATCGACCTCCCCCGGCCAGCTCTGCCTGGTCCTGGTCTGCCTCGGCTGACCGGGCGCCCTCAACGGGCACGGACGCAAGCTCCCCCTGTCGTTCGGCGGTCGGCTACGCTACGCGCCGAACGACAGGGGGAGCGACACATGTTCGACAAACGAGTGCGGGTGGCCGGCGTGACGGCGGTCCTGCTGGCCCTGCTCGCCGCGTGCGGTGGCGGCCATGACGGCGACGACACCGTCCACGGCCTCAAGGACACGCTCCGCCACGTCACCAGGAAGACCACGCCGGCCACCCGGCCGCACATGGTCAGGAACTGCACGACGCGCACCCACCGGGTCGGGCACAGCTCCCGCTCCGGGTCCGGCAGCCACCGCCGCACCCGCACCTGGTACACCACCGAGCGCTACCAGGACTGCCACAGGGTGCGGCACGGCACGGAGACCTACCGCAAGGAGATCCGCCCGGAACGCTGGTGCGTCCGCCTCGACGACGTGAACGGCAACCGGAAGAAGGACGACGTCTGGTACCGCGTCGACCGTACCGACTACAACCGTGTCCTGGACGCCGACGACCACGCCCGGGTGCAGTTCGTCCCGGTGTTCCCGGCCACGGGCTGCTGACCGACGGCGTCACCCGTCCCGCCGCGCCGGCGACGGCGCGCGGAAGCGGAGCGTCACCGCTCCTCGCCCCCTGAGTCCGCCCGGGCGCGGGTGATGGCGGACTCCACCGCCGCCACCCGGTCCGCGAGCAGGCCCAGGGCGGCCACCGCGCGGGTGAGGGGGTCGTCGTCGCGGCCGCCGAGGGTGCGTGCCCGGACGTGGGCGGCCTTCACCTCGGCCCAGCGGGCGGCCCGGACGGCGTCGAGCGTGCCGCGCAGCTCCGCCAGCTTCAGCAGGTTGGCCTCGGCGCCCGTGGTGAGGGTCTGGGCCTCGGCCGTGTAGTGGTCGGCCACGACGGCCTCGCGTTCGGCGTCGTTCATGACCGGCCGCAGCCGTTGCGCGATCTTGTTCATGTCGCGGTACGAGCCCTGGAGCCGGAAGGGGGGTTCCGTGCGGGCCGCATCCGACTGCGCGGCGGAGGCGATGTAGGCGGCGTTGACCTTGAGCACCGTCTCCCGCACCGCGGCGACATGACGCAACACGGCCAGCACACCCTCGAGTTCGGCCGCCGTCATCGGCTGCGTGAGGCGGTCGGCGCGGGCCGTGGGGTCGGCGGCGGCCAGCCGGACCAGGAGGTCCAGGTCGGCGCGGTCGCGGGCGGCGAGCGGGGCGAGCACCGGGTTGGCGGTGAGCGCGTTCTCGACGAAGCTGAGCGCGAAGACGTCCTCCTTGCCGGTGAGGACGTCACCGAGGTTCCACACGTCGGCCCGGTTGGCGAGCATGTCGGGGATGCGGAAGCGCTCGCCGGACTCGGTGTAGGGGTTGCCGGCCATACAGACCGCGAAGCGCTTGCCGCGCAGGTCGTAGGTGCGCGGTGCGCCGTCCCACACGCCGTCCACGCGCCGGGTGGCGTCGCACAGCGGGATGAACTTCTGCAGCAGTTCGGGCGAGGTGTGCTGGATGTCGTCCAGATGGAGGAGCGTGTTGTTGCCGGCCGCCAGCGCGAAGTTGATCTTCTCGATCTCGCGGCGGGCCGTGGCGTTCGGGGCGTCGGCCGGGTCCAGCGAGGTGACGGTGTGGCCGAGCGCCGGGCCGCTGACCTTGACCAGCATCAGGCCGAGCCGGTCGGCGACGTACTCCATGAGGGTCGTCTTGCCGTAGCCGGGCGGGGAGATCAGCAGCAGCAGCCCGCCGGTGTCGGTGCGCTTCGACTCACCGGTGGTGCCGAGCTGCCGGGCCAGGCTGTCGCCGACCAGGGGGAGGTAGACCTCGTCGACCAGGCGGTTGCGGACGAACGCCGACATCACCCGGGGGCGGTGGTCGTCCAGGCGGAGGCGGTCCCGTTCGGCCGCCACCAGGGCCGTACGGCGGCGCTGGTAGGCGCGGAAGGCCGGGACGTCCTCGGCGCCGAAACGGGCCGTGCGGGCCAGGAACTCGTCCAGCCGGAGCGGCAGTTGTCCGGCGCTCACCCGCGGGTGCGCGCCCAGCAGGCCCTCCGCGGTCGCGGTGAGCGGGGCGTCGCCGTCGTAGCGGACGAGGCCGGGGCACAGTTCGGCGGCGACCGCCTCGGCCAGCTCACCGGGGCCGGCCTCGGTGCCGGTGGCGGCGGCGTAGGCGCCGAGCCAGGCGTGCACGACCTGCCGGCGCGCGCCGAGGTCCGTCAGCCCCTCCAGGTCGTCCCGGTAACTCCCGCCCGCGTGCCGGAACTTCTCCAGCAGGGTGCGCGCCGTCAGCCCGAGGACGAAGCCCTCCGGGCCGCCGGTCAGCTCCTCGAAGAGATAGGCGGCGGCCGGTCCGCCCGCCGCCGAGGCGTCCCAGGTCTCGATCGCCCCGGCCAGCTCCCGCTGCAGCTCCCCCACGGCCGGCACGCCGCCGAAGGCGTCCCGGGCCCGGGCCAGCGACAGAGCCCGCCGGGCCCAGGCGGTACGGGCCTCCTCGGTGGTGCCGTGCGCCCAGAACAACTGGGCGGCGGCGCGCGCGGCCGGTTCGTGGCGCAGGGTGCCGGCGCCCTCGTACAGGGGCAGCAGGGCGCGCAGCACGACCGTCGCGTCATGGTCGTGGACGCCGCGTTCATAGCCCTCGTCGTACGACTCCTGCGCCGCCCTGCGGACCAGGTCCGGCAGGTCGTCGGCGGCGGCGAGGACGGCCGGGCCGTGCTCGGCGAGCAGGCGGGCGGCGAGGTGCTCGGCGCGGTAGACCTCCGGCGACTCGGAGGGCAGCCGTCGGTCCCAGTGGGCGCGGGTGCCGGCGAAGCCGGGGTCGGTGACGGGGGCGCGGTAGTCCGTGCCCGTCACCGCGAAGGCGAGGGTGTCGCCGTGCGGGACGAGGGTGAGGTCGAGCGGCTGGGTGTTGACGGCGAAGCGGTGGCCGCCGAGCAGCAGGGTGCGGCCGTCCTCGGCGTACAGGTCGGCGCGGTCCCGCAGGGCGCGGACGGCCTCCTGGCGGGCGGACTTCAGCCGGCCGTCGAGCTCCTCGGCGCGCACGTCGTCGCCGAGGGCGCGCAGTTCGCCGGCGGTGCGGCGGACCTTGGCGACCAGCGGGTCGGAGGCGAAGTAGGTGGTGACCGCGTCGGTGTCGGGGAGGGTGGCCGCGCGCCGGGCGACCGTCTCCAGCATCCGCCCGGCGGAGACGGCGAGTTGCTCGGCGCGGCGGGCGCGGGTGTCGGCGAGGGACTGCTTGCGGGCGGCGAACGCCTCGTGGATCTCGGTGCGGCGGTCGGCGAGTTCGGTGAGGAAGTCGTCGAACTCGGCGAACCGCCCGTCCAGGTCCTCCAGCCGGGCGAGGACTGCCGCGAGCTGGTCGTCGCACTGCTCCGGGGTGCCGGACGCGGCGAGCGCGGCGGTGACGGCCTGGGCCAGCAGGGCCGTCTCGGCGGCGAACTCGGCCCGCCCCTCGCGGTCCTGGAGGCTGCGGCGGCGGGCGTCCAGGGTCGCCCGGGCCCGGTTGACGCCGCCCAGCACGTCGGCGATCCGCTCCAGCACCGCCGTACGGACCGTGGCGTCGGCGATGTCGAGGCCGGTCACGACCTCGGTGACCGTGCGCAGCCCGTCGGCGAGCTCGTCTAGGCGGGCGGCCACGGGCGCCCCGCCGGCCACGGTCTCCACGGCCGCCGCGTCCGCGACCAGCCGCTCGACCTCCTCCCGCTGACCGGCGAAGGCGTCCGCGCGGGCCAGGAACGTCACCGCCCGCCGCCCGAACGCGACCAGGTCGGCCTCGGCGCCGTCGGCCAGCTCCTGCAGCCGGGCCGCGTCGACGTAGCGCAGCTCCCGCAGCGTGAGCAGGTGCCCGTGGGCCTGCCGGAGGTCGGTGAGCCCCCGCACCCAGGCGGCGGCCTCCCGCGGGGCCTCGCCGCGCAGCCGGCGCACCACGGCGGCGATCCGCCCGTCGGCCTCGTCGAGGGCGTCGGCGGCCTGCCGGGTCAGCTCCCGCACGGTCTCGAACTCACCCAGCACCTGCTCGGCGGTGTCCCGCACGTCCCCCAACGGGCCGACCAGGCCGCCGAGTTCCGGCTCCGTGAGCCAGTGGTGGGTGTCGGCGGCGCGCACACAGGCGGCCACCAGCGCCCGGTACCCCTCGCTCGTCCCGATGCCGTCGGTCACCAGCCGGGCCACGGACAGACAGTCGGCGAGTCCGCGCACGAGGTCCGCGTTGCCGACCCGGGCGAACACGCCGGTGCCGGTGCGCAGGGCGGCCGCGTGGGTCTCGGAGACGTACGGCGAGGTCCACCACTGGACCGGATGGGTGTGTGCGGGCTCGTCGCCGTCGGCGCGCAGCACGGCGAGCGCGCCGTCCTCGAACAGCGCCCAGCCCCGGCACGGCAGTGGGGTGGCGACCTCCTTGCGCAGGGTGTTGTACGACAGCAGCAGCGTGCGCCCCTGGGCGCGGGACCGGAAGGCGTACAGCACGTCCTCGCCGTTCGGTGCGCGCACCTCCCGCTCGAACTCCAGCCCGTCGGTGTCGACCTCGTACGTCTTGTGGGCACCCCCGGCCAGGCAGTACCCGCCCGGGAAGACGATGCCCTGCTCCTCGGGCAGCCGCCGGCACGCCTGCCCGATGCCGTCCAGCCGGACCACCGTCCGGCTCAGCGTGTCGAACACCAGGTACCGGTCGGCGTCCTCCTTGTACGGCCGCACCCGCAGCAGCACCAGGGCGCCGACCCGGGCGTGCCCGACCGCCGCGTCCGCGAGCGACTGCAGCGGCTCCTGCACGGGCTCGGCGTACAGCGGCTCACCGTCGGGGGTGCGCACCGTGAGGGAGCCGCCGACGGTCGTCACGCCGAGTCCGCCGGGCACGGCCACGTACGGGTCACGGCCGAGGACGTGGTCCTCGCGGGTGGTCCCGGTCCAGGTGACGTCCTGGCCGGGCGGGAAGACGTCGTCGCGGTCGCCGCGGGCGTCCAGGAACGCCACCCGGCCGTCGTCGGCGAGGCTCCAGCGCAGTACGCGCACGTCGTCGGCCTTCTCGCCGGTGCGGAACACCGCCAGCAGCCGGCCCTCGGCCCGGCGCAGCCTCAGCAGGCTCGCCTCGCGGTAGTAGCGGTGCAGCGCGCCGAACTCCTTGACGAAACCAGGGTCGTCCAGCAGACCCGGCACGGCGCCCTCGGCCAGCCGCCCGCCGTCGCGGCCGTAGAGCGTGAGGACGTCCGAGACTCCGCCCGTGACCCCGGTCGCGCCG
Source organism: Streptomyces sp. NPDC048191 (assembly GCF_040652655.1). Taxonomy (NCBI): domain Bacteria; kingdom Bacillati; phylum Actinomycetota; class Actinomycetes; order Kitasatosporales; family Streptomycetaceae; genus Streptomyces; species Streptomyces sp. NPDC048191. The sequence continues at coordinate 399,958 of NZ_JBEZMO010000001.1, read as the reverse complement.
AAGAGGAGCGCGTCCCCCACGGCCACGATGTCGCTCGGCACGCACGCGTGCTCGGTGCGGAGGCGGGCGGTGCCCGCGAGGTCCATCCGGGCCGAGCCGAACTCCTCGGCGCGGCGGGCGTTCAACGACCCGGCCCGCCGTGCCAGCTCGGCCGCCTGGGCCGCGAGCCGGTCGCGGAGTACCTCGTAGGTACCGGCGTCGACGGTGGCCATGGAGCGTTCTTCCCTTCGTGGTCATGTGCCGGTGCGCGGTGCCGTCGGCTGCGAGGCACCGCGCCCCCGTCCGGCCTCAGCTCCTGGCGCCGCTCCCGTTCAGCGCGGTCAGCGGCGTGTCCGACAGGCCCAGTTCGCTCGCCCGGTCCAGGAGTTTCTGGAGCTGACCCGCATTCGGGCCACCGCCCTTGATCTGCTTCATCAGCAGCGCCGAGACCGTCAGGTTCCGCAGGTCCGCCGAGCCGAGCGAGCCGAGGACGCGGCTCAGGTCCTGCGGGAAGCTGCCCGAGCCGTCCAGCCAGGGCCCGGCCAGGGCCTGCGCGGTGTGGGAGTTGTCGACGAAGCCGTCCACGCCCTTGCCGAGGGAGACGGAGGACACCAGCCGGTCGAGGAAGACGGACTCCCCGCCGACGATGTCGATGTCGGCGTGCTCCAGGCCGGTCGCGAGGACCGTCGCCTGGGCCTCCGCCACCTGCCGCTGAGTCTCCAGACCGGCCAGCCGGATCTCCTTCTCCGCCTGCAGCCGCAGCCGGTACTCCTCGTGCCCGCGCGAGGCCTCGTCCAGCGCGGCCATCGCGGCGGCCTTCTCGGTCAGACCGGCGGCCTCGGCCTTCAGCTTCTCGCCGATACCGGTCGCCTCCGCCAGGGCCTTCGCCCGGGCGCCCTCCGCCTCGGCCTTCAGCCGCGCCTCGGTGGCCTGCGCCGCCGCCCGCGCGCCCTCGGCCTCCGCGAGACCCCTGGCGCGTGCGCCTTCGGCCTCCGCGAGCGCCTTGGCCTGGGTGCCCTCGGCCTCCGCCCGCAGCCGGGCCTCGGTGGCCTCCGCCTCCGCGCGCCCCGCCTTGACGGTGACCTCGGCCTCCTTGTCGCGGACCTGCACGGCGGCGAGCCCCTCGGCGGCGGACTCGGCCTGGACGCCCTCGGCGAGCCGCAGCTTGGCCCGGGCGTCGAGGTCGGCCGTCTTCAACCGGGCCTCGGCCAGGGTGAGTTCCTCGGCGGCGCGGTGCGTGGCGGCCTGCTCGGCGGCCTCGGCGGCCTTGATGTCCTTGACCAGCTTCTCCTGCGCCTCCGCCTCGGCGGCGATGACGAGGGCCTGCCGCTCGCGCTCGGCCTCCTCGACCACGCGCAGCTTCTTGATGGACTCCTCCTGCTCGGCGACCGTACGGTCCACCGCGACCCGCTCCCGGACGACCTCGGCGATCTCCCGCTTCTCCGCCTCGACCTCCTTCTCGGCGGCGATCTTCGTCAGCTGGGTCTCCCGTTCCCGGGCGATGACCTCCAGCAGGCGGTCCTTCTCGATGCGCTCGTTCTCGACAGCGATGACCCGCTCGCGGTTCTTCGCGGCGACGGCGATCTCCCGCGCCTGGTTCTCGCGCTGCACGCCGAGCTGTTCCTCGGTGCGCAGGAAGGCGCCCTGGGCGCGCAGCCGCTCCTCCTCCACCACGCGGGCGGTCTCGGCCTCCTCGCGGGCCCGGGAGGTCTCGATCTCCCGCTTCTGCTTGATCTCGGCGTCCGCCTGCCGGCGCTCCAGCTCCAGGATGGCCTCGCGGGCGTCGACGTCCTGGCGGGTGATCTCCTTCTGCTCGTTGCGGCGGGCCTCGTTGGTGCGGACGTGCTCGACCGCCGTCAGCTCGGTGATCTTGCGGATGCCCTCGGCGTCGAGGACGTTGGCCGGGTCCATCTGGGACAGCGGGGTCTGCTCCAGGTAGTCGATCGCCGCGTCCTCGAGGTGGTAGCCGTTGAGGTCGATGCCGATCAACTCGATGATGTGGTACCGGAGTTCCTCGCGCTTGGTGTACAGGTCGGTGAAGTCCATCTGCTTGCCGACGGTCTTCAGCGCCTCGGAGAACTTCGCGTGGAACAGCTCCTGCAGCGTGTCCTGGTGGCTGGCGCGCTCGGTGCCCACGGTCTGGGCGACCTTGATGACGTCCTCGACGGTCTTGTTGACCTTGACGAAGAACAGGATCCGGATGTCGGCGCGGATGTTGTCCCGGCAGATCAGCCCGTCCCGGCCGGAGCGGCTGATCTCGATGGTCTTCACCGAGATGTCCATGACCTCGGCCTTGTGCACGATCGGCAGTACGACCTGTCCGGTGAAGGACACGTCGACCCGCCGCGTCTTCGACACGATCAGGGCCTGGCTCTGGTCCACCTTGCGGTACAGCCGCGAGAACGCGAGCAGCGCGAGCAGCACGACGACGAGACAGGCGGCGACGAGCACGCCGAGGACTTCCATGGCATACGTCCTTGCGTCAGACGACGAGGTACGGAGCCCCCCGGGGCCGCGGTGCCGGGCGGCCGCCCGGACCCCCGTGCCGGCCGTTTCTCCCGGTCATCCGCCGGTGCCCGGCACCGCGACCCTCCGTAGTGCTCCCCGCAGAGGATGGTGCGACGGCGGCACGCACCGGCGCATTGCCGGTTTCCGGCAGTGTTCACTAGGGTCTGTGTGCCGGACATGCGCCAAGAAGGCGTCACCGGCGCGTCAAGATCACGGGGGACGGGACCGGCATGGGGGACCAGCACGACAGACACGACCTGTCCGGGCACTACCTGGACGGCTTCGCCCGGACGCTGGCCGACGTCGCCGTCACCGGACGGCGGCTGACCCGGGAGGAGCTGAAGCTGCGGCGGACCCTGGGCGAGCAGGCCGCCGACGCCGGGCACGGACTGCGGGCGCTGGTCGTCGCCCACCTGGCCGCCACCCGCGCCGCCTGGCCGGACACGCACGGCTCGACGGAGGGCGGCCTGGCCACGCTGGCCGCTCTGGAGCAGGCGATCGACGCGTTCGCCGAGGGCTACGAACGTGCCCAGCGGCTCGCCGTGCGCCGCGACGAGGCCGCGCGCCGCGAGTTCATCGACGACCTGCTCTACGGCCGCAGCGACCTCGGCCGGCTCGCCGAGCGCGCCGAGCGCTTCGGTCTGCGCCTGTCCCGGGCGCAGGCGGTGGCCGTCGCCGAGGGCCCGTCCCCCTGTGTCGAGGGCGGCCCGGTCGCCCGCCGGGTCGAGGCCGCCGTCCTCGCCCGCTTCGACTCCCGCAGCATCCTGCTCACCACCAAGGGCGGCCGGCTGCTGTGCGTCGCGCCGGGCGACGAGGACGAGGTCCTCCTGCACTTCGCCCAGCACGCGTACGCGGCGGCGGGCGGCGGCCGGGTCGCCATCGGCCGCCCCCAGCACGGCGCGGGCGGGGTCGTGCAGTCCTACGAGGAGGCCCTCGCCGCACTGGAGATGGCGGCCCGTCTCGAACTGGCCGGGCCGGTGCTGCGCGCCGCCGACCTGCTCGTCTACCCGGTGCTGGCCCGGGACCGGCAGGCGCTGGTCGACCTCGTCTCGCACACCCTGGGCCCGCTCGCCGCCGCCCGGGGCGGAGCCGTACCGCTGCTGGAGACGCTCGGCGCCTACTTCGACTCGGGGTGTGTGGCCGCCGAGGCCGCCCGCCGGCTCTCCCTCAGCGTCCGCGCGCTCACCTACCGTCTGGAGCGCATCCACCAGCTCACCGGCGCCGATCCGGCCGACCCGGCCCACCGCTACATGCTCCAGACCGCCGTGATCGGCGCCCGCCTGCTGGACTGGCCGAACCGCCCCCTGTGAGTCACGGCGGGGCCGGTCGGCCGGGCCGTCTTCCGTGGCCGGGCGGTTCTAACCTTGATCGGTGATCCGGCCGTCAACGGCCGCCCGGTGACAGGAGATTCGATGACCACGGCCCGCCCCACCCTGATCGACGCCGCCGACGGACTCGCCCCGGTCCGTACCGGTGAGGCGGAGTCCTGGTGGTTCGGCGCCAGGGTGCACGACCAGGAGAAGGTCTTCTGGGTGAAGATCCACACGATGGTGATGGACGGCGCCTGCCTCAGCACGGTCGCACTGCGCCGGGAGCCGGACGGGCACACCGAGGACAAGCACACCGTCGAGGCCCTGGACGCGGTGACGGTGGCGGCGGACTCGCTCGACGTGCGGACCTCGGCCCTGACCGTGCGCGGGGACCTGGACGGGCTGGAGGTGTCCGGCACGACGGACGGCGCGTCGGTCCGGCTGGCCCTGCGCCGCGAGGATCCCGTGCTCTACAGCGGCGGCGCCGGCGTGTTCCCCTTCTTCGGCGGACGGACGGGGCAGTACGCGCTGCCCGGCCTGGTCACGTCGGGAACCGTCACCGTCGGGGGGACGGCGTACCGGGTCGGCGGACGCACCTGGTTCGACCGCCAGTGGGTCGCCGGGGCCACCGAGGCGCCGCGGTTCACCTGGCTCGGGCTCGACCTCGGCGCCGGCCGGTATCTGAGCGTCTGGGACGCCGCGGGGGACGGCACCTCCTGGCTCACCGCGCTCAGGGCCGACGGCTCCCACCTGATCACGGACGCCCGGCGGACCGAGCGGGACGGACACTGGCTGCTGACCGTCCCCGGTCTCGACGCCTCCCTCGCGATCACGCGTCGCGGGCTGTTCAGCACGCCGGGCGTCCACACCGGCGTGTGCGATGTGACGGGCACGCTCGCGGGCGAGGAGATCACCGGGCACGGCTTCACGGACGTCATCGGCGCCTGAGGCATCGACACCATCGGAAAGTACTTGCATTCTTGGAAAGTACTGTCCATGCTTTCGGTATGCATCCGGGGCGGCCCGACCAGCCGCCCCCTCCCTGCCACACCGGAGGAACACACATGAGCAGCACGGGGGATCCGATGGACGCCCGGCAGGCGCGGGACGCGCTCGCCGCCGCCCACGCGGCCCGGACCGCGGCGCGCACGGCGAGCGGGCGTGGCATACCCCGCCGTTATGCCGTCGGACAGGGCCTGACCTGCGCGGCCGGCTTCACCGCCCTGGGCCTGGCCGACCGCGAGCCACGGTGGGGGCACTGGCTCGTGGCAGCCGCCGTGGTGAGCCTGATCGTCTTCCTGGCGCTGATCTGGGTCGGCTCGCACCAGGGCGGGGTGACCCGCTGGTTCAGCCGCGACCGCGGCGCCGGCCAAGCCGCCTGGCGGGCCTGGGTGGTGCCCTTCGCCCCCGTGGCAGTCGGCCTGCTGGCCGCGATCCCGTACGGCGTGACCGGCTGGTTCATCGCCTTCGGCCTGGCCTGCGGCACGGACCACGTGCTGCGCGCGACCTGGCGGACCGGTACCGCATGACCGGCCCCATGGGCGGCGCGCCCCCCGCTCTCGACCGCGAACTCCACCACCCGACGCGGCTGGCCCTCGCCGCCTACCTCTCGGCGTGCGGCGAGGCGGAGTTCGCCGTCCTGCGCGACTACTGCCAGGTCTCCGACTCCACGCTGAGCAAGACCCTCTCCGCGCTGGAGAAGACGGGCTACGTCAGCATCCGCAAGGGGCACCTCGGCAAGCGGCCGCGCACCTGGGCCGCGCTCACGCTCACCGGCCGCAGGGCGCTCGACCGTCATCTGGCGGCGCTGGAGGAGATCGCGGCGACGGCCCGCCGGGCCGCGGAGGCCAGCGAGCCGGAGGGTTCCGGCTCCTGACGCACCGCCGGCTCACTCCCCGTCGGCCGTCCGCACCGGAGTCGCCCGCCCCGGCTCCGGCAGCTCGGCCAACTCCGCCCGCAGCAGCAGCACATCGCCGATGAAGAGGTCGTACACCACGATCCCGACCACACCGCCGATCAGTGGCCCGACGATCGGGATCCACCAGTAGCCGCTGTACCCGCCCGGCACGCTGCCCGGGAACGCCAGACTGTTCCAGCCGACCGCATAGGTGAGCAGGCGCGGCCCGAAGTCACGGGCCGGGTTGATGGCGTAGCCCGCGTTGGCGCCGTAGGACATGCCGATCGCGGCGACGACGAACCCCACGATCAGCGGGGCGAGGTTGGCCTTCACCGCCTGGTTGCGCACGTCGAGGACGGCGGAGATCAGCATGAGCAGGAAGGCCGTACCCACGACCTGGTCGATCAGCGGCCCCCAGACGCCGCCGTGGAAGTAGGCCGCCGGGAACGTCGCGAAGATGGAGAAGGTGGCGTTCGTGTGCCCGTTCACCTTCGGGCCCGGCGCCGCGTGGTCGTAGGCGCTGATCGCGTCGTGGTACACGAGGTAGACGAGCGCCGCGCCGGTGAGCGCGCCGACGACCTGCGAGAACCAGTACGGCAGGACCTTGGCCCAGGAGAAGCCCCGGCGCACCGCCATGGCCAGCGTCACCGCCGGGTTCAGGTGGGCCCCGCTCACGCCGCCGCCGACGTAGACGCCGAACGCCACGCCGAACGCCCAGCCCCAGGAGATCAGCAGCCAGTCCCCGGCCGCGAGGAAGATCGTGGTGGGCGTCGCGGCCCGGCCCGAACCGGGCAGCGCGGCGACCGCCATCGCGACCACACCGCAGCCGAAGCAGATCAGGACGAAGGTCCCGAGGAACTCGGCGAGGCACTCGCCCAGCAGGCCTCCCCGGCTCCTCAGCCGGGACGGCTTGATGATCGCGGGGATTTCGACAGCCACGGAGGCCCCCTCGAAGAGAGCAATACGGCCAACATCACCATCTTGGCGTACAAACCACCACCCCGCAGGTTGACGGTGCCCAGTCAGCTGTCCAGATCGTCGGCGAAGTGCCGGAACCCGCGCCGGTCCCGGTGCAGGCCCCACAGCGTCTCCGCGAGCACGGCCGGATCCTTGCGCGCGTGCCCCGTGGTGATCGCCCCGGGGATCACCAGCTGCGCGACGTGGATGCCCTCCCGCGCGAGCCGCTCGTGCAGCAGATGCCCGTACGCGGTCTCCGCGGCGAACGCGATGGACGTACCCGCCCGCTCGGTGTGCGGTACGGCGGCGGTCCCGCCGTTGACGAACAGGATCGTCCCGCGCCCCAGCCGCCGCATCCCCGGCAGCACCTGCTGTACGGCGGCGACCGGCCCGTACACGGAGAACTCGATCGGGCCGACGAGTTCCCGGTGCCCGGTGTCCAGCACGGACCGCATGAAGTCCCGGTGCGGCACCGGGCTGTACTGCAGCACCTCCACGGTGCCCACCTCGTCCGCCGCCCGCTGCAGCGCCCGGGCCAGCTCCTCCGGCCTGCGCACGTCGGCGACGAACCCGCGGGCCACGACCCCGGCCTCACCGAGGTCGCGCACCAGCGCGTCGAGCCGCTCCCGGTCCCGGGCGAAGAGGGCGACGTCGAACCCCTCCCGCCCGAACCGCCGCGCGACCGCGGCCCCGAGCCCCGGTCCGGCACCCACAATGGCGATACTGCTCATGCCAGGCATCCGTACCGCGCCCACCGCCACCGCACACCCGCCGGACTCCACCCACGGCGCCGCGCCCGCCGGGCGGCGGACGGCTACGCGACCCCGGTCATCTCCGCGGTCGCCGCGCGCACGGCACGCATCCGCTCCACCTGGACGGCGGTGACGGCCCGCACGGCGAAGGCGCCGGCCACGGCGGCCCCCACCACGGCCGTGTCGGCCATGAGCAGCGGCCACACCTCGGTGTAGGCACGCTCGATGACCTGGTCCGTGGAGTCGCGGTACACGATCCCCACCCCCGCGAACGTCCCGATCAGCCACAGCGTCCACCACACGTTGACGGAGCGGGGAAGCCGCCGCCCGGGCGCGCTGCCGCGGAACGCGTCGACGACGATCCCCCGCGGGATCCACAGGTTGAACACGGGCAGGACCCAGCCGAGATACACCCAGAACCCCAGGTACTTCGGCGTCCGGCCGGACAACGCCCGCGCGTTGTCCCGCAGCCGCCACATCCAGGACAGGAAGAGCAGCGCACAGACGAAGGCGACCCAGGCCCCCACCGCGGTCACCAAGTGGTACGAGTTCTCCAGCGCGTTGAGCGGCCGGTGCACCCCGTCCCCCTGCTCGGGCGGCCCGGCGCTCGGCTCCCCCGCGACGGCGAGCCGCACGTCCCAGACCCCGCGCGCGATCCAGGCGAGCCCGGCACACGACAATCCCCCGACGGTCAGCTGCCCGGCCACCTGAACGGGCCTGTACGCGCGTGCGTGAGCAGCGGACTGATCTATCTGTTCGGTCACGCCGCCATCCTGACGTACCGGGGCCGCGGACCACCAGGAAGGCCCCGGCACGGCACCCGCTCGGCCATCCGGGTGCATCCGTCACGCGATCGGCCGCACGTCGGCCGCTCAGGGCCTCGCGTACGCCGCCCCACGGCGAGTATGACGAGTAGCCGACGTCATGGCGTGCGCGGACCGCGAGCAGCAGGAGACAGACGACTTGTGAGCATCCTCAACGAACCCCATGGTGCCGCGGCCGAGGAGGCGTACGAGAGCGAGGTGCCGGTCAGGCGCCAGCAGCCCGGCAACGTCGTGGTGAAGTGGCTGACGACCACCGACCACAAGACGATCGGCACCCTCTATCTGGGCACGTCCTTCGCGTTCTTCCTGGCCGGCGGCGTGATGGCCCTGCTCATGCGCGCCGAGCTGGCCCGCCCCGGCCTGCAGATCATGTCCAAGGAGCAGTTCAACCAGCTGTTCACGATGCACGGCACCGTGATGCTGCTGATGTTCGCGACGCCGCTGTTCGCCGGCTTCACCAACTGGATCATGCCGCTGCAGATCGGCGCGCCCGACGTGGCGTTCCCGCGGCTGAACATGTTCGCCTACTGGCTGTACCTGTTCGGCTCGCTCATCGCGGTGGGCGGCTTCCTCACCCCGGACGGCGCGGCCGACTTCGGCTGGTTCGCCTACGCCCCGCTCCACAACGAGGTGTTCTCACCCGGTGTCGGCTCGGATCTGTGGATCATGGGTCTGGCCTTCTCCGGCTTCGGCACCATCCTCGGCTCGGTCAACTTCATCACCACGATCATCTGCATGCGCGCCCCCGGCATGACGATGTTCCGCATGCCGATCTTCGTGTGGAACGTGCTGCTGACCGGTGTCCTGGTCCTGCTGGCCTTCCCGGTGCTGGCCGCCGCCCTGTTCGCCATCGAGGTGGACCGCCAGTTCGGCGCGCACATCTACGACTCGGCCAACGGCGGCGCGCTGCTGTGGCAGCACCTCTTCTGGTTCTTCGGCCATCCAGAGGTGTACATCATCGCCCTGCCGTTCTTCGGCATCATCTCCGAAGTGATCCCGGTGTTCTCCCGCAAGCCGATGTTCGGCTACATGGGCCTGATCGCCGCGACCATCTCCATCGCCGGTCTGTCCGTGACCGTGTGGGCCCACCACATGTACGTCACCGGCGGTGTGCTGCTGCCCTTCTTCTCCTTCATGACGTTCCTGATCGCCGTACCGACCGGTGTGAAGTTCTTCAACTGGATCGGCACGATGTGGAAGGGCTCGCTGTCCTTCGAGACACCGATGCTCTGGGCCGTCGGCTTCCTCGTGACGTTCCTCTTCGGTGGCCTGACCGGTGTCATCCTGGCCTCGCCGCCGATGGACTTCCACGTCTCCGACTCGTACTTCGTGGTGGCCCACTTCCACTACGTCGTCTTCGGCACGGTCGTCTTCGCCATGTTCTCCGGCTTCCACTTCTGGTGGCCGAAGTGGACCGGCAAGATGCTCGACGAGCGCCTCGGCAAGATGACCTTCTGGATGCTGTTCATCGGCTTCCACGGCACCTTCCTGATCCAGCACTGGCTGGGCGCGGAGGGCATGCCGCGGCGGTACGCCGACTACCTGGCGGCCGACGGCTTCACCACCCTGAACACGATCTCCACCATCAGCTCCTTCCTGCTCGGGCTGTCGATGCTGCCGTTCCTCTACAACACGTGGAAGACCGCCAAGTACGGCAAGCCGGTGGGCCTCGACGACCCCTGGGGCTTCGGCCGTTCGCTGGAGTGGGCGACCTCCTGCCCGCCCCCGCGGCACAACTTCGTCACCCTCCCCCGGATCCGCAGCGAGTCCCCCGCCTTCGACCTGCACCACCCGGACATCGCGATGGCGGAACACGAGCACCAGGTCCCGGCGAGGCCCGACGGGGGACAGGGGTGAGCGGTCCGCCGCGGCAGGGGCCCGACGGCGTGCTCGGCAACGAGGTCGAGGGATACCTGCTCTGGCAGGCCCGGATCGCCGAGGCGGAGCAGCGCGCTCGGGAGTTCGTCGCGCCGATGGACTGGCTGACGACCGCCCAGCGCGAGGAGATCGAGCGGCGGTACATCACCGACGCCCTGCACCGGGCCCGGGCCGACCTGGAACGCGTCGCGGCCCGCTGCAGATCCCTGCGCGCCGAGTACGAACACCGCTACAGCGCCCTCCGCCGCCGCTGCGTGGCCACGGCCCTGACGGTGTGCGCGGGCTGCGTGGCCGTGGGGACGCTGCTGCGGGTGCTGTGAGCCCCCGACGGCAGCGGTTCGGCCACCCGGCCCCGAGAGCCGTCCGGCCGCGGCACCGAGCGCCGGTTGTGCGCGCCGCACCGACGGAGCCGACGTCGAACGAACCGGCCTCCGCCGGGCCGACGTCGAGCGAGCCGGTCTCGGCCCGGGCCGCGTCGGGCGAGCCGGTGCCGACAGGCCCTGGGGCCGGCGCTGGGAGACAGCCGGGCGGTGCCGGTCAGACGCCCGGTGCCGAGGGTGTCCGGCCCTGGGCCCGTACGGCGAGGGGCTGCCAGTCCGTCCAGGTCTTGAGGCGGTCGGCGTAGGCCTGTTGAGCCAGGGCGAGGTTCTGGGTGCCGAAGAAGACACGCAGCGGCGGGTCGTCGGTGTCGGCGATCTCCAGGAGGGCGCGGGCCGCTGCGGCCGGGTCGCCGTGATCGAGGGTCTTCGTGAGCGCGGCGAAGGATTCGCGCAGTTCGGCGTAGAGCGGGTCGGGCTCGGCCAGGACGGCGCTGGTCATCGCGTCGGTGGCGTAGCTGCCGGGCTCGACCAGGGTCACCTTGACGCCGAAGCCGGCGACTTCCTGGGCGAGGGATTCACTCAGGCCCTCCAGGGCCCACTTGGAGGCGTGGTAACCGCCGCCGAGCGGCATGGCGGTGACGCCGCCGGCCGAGGAGATCTGGATGACGCGCCCTCCGCCCCGCAGACGCAGGTGGGGCAGCGCGGCCTGGACCACCCACACCGCTCCGAGCAGGTTGGTCTCCAGTTGATCGCGCAGGTCGTGCTCGGTCAGTTCCTCGACGGCCCCGAGCAGTCCGTAGCCGGCGTTGTTCACGATGACGTCGAGACGGCCGAAGTGCTCCGCGGCCCGGCGCACGGCCTCGTGGACGGCGGCCCTGTCGGTCACGTCGAGGGCGAGCGGGAGCACCGCGTCGCCGTGCGCGGCGAGCAGGTCGGCCAGCCGTTCGGGGTGGCGGGCGGTCGCGGCCACCTTGTCACCGCGGGACAACGCGGCCTCGACGAAGCTGCGGCCCAGGCCGCGGGACGAACCGGTGACGAACCAGACCTTGGTCATCATGCCCTTCCGATCTTTCTGCGGAGGCGGTCGAGCCATCCGTGAGAGGTGGGTACACCCCTGGGACGAGATGGCCCGGCGGGCTGTGACATGACGTCACCGGACACCGCCCGGGCCCGCGCCGCCCCGCAGTCCGACTCGGTCAGGCCATCCAGAAGAAGACCGCGGTCATCCGCTTCTGCTCCAGCGTCGTGCCGTGGTAGCCCGTCGCGCTGTGCACGAGGTTGGCGTTGTAGAGGAGCAGGCGGTTGTACCGGTGCGGGACCCGGACGTCCTCCTCGAAGTGGTCGCCCGGGACGAACCGGGTGCCGAGGGCCTCGACGAGGTTGTTGTGCGGCGCCTGGACGATGTTGCCGCCGAGCCGGCCGCCGGGCAGCGACTGGCGGTAGAAGGCGGTGCCGCAGTCCTTGGGGACGTTCGGGTTGAGGTAGAGCACGGCCGCGTACCGGCACAGGGCGCGGGAGTCGGTGTGCGGGCGGGGCTCGCTCTCGCCCTCACCGACCACCTGGACGCAGTTGTGGTTGAGGGTGCCGCCGCCGGGCGTCTGCTGCACCCACAGCTTCCCCGCCCCGGTGGCCTTCTTCACCAGGCTCTCCACACGGGCGAGTTCGCCGGGTTCCAGGCCGGGCATGGCGCGCAGGCCGGGCCAGGTCTCGGAGGTGTACGGGTAGCCCTCGACCCAGTCGTCCTTGGCCAGGCAGCGCTCCCGTACGGCGTCGACGTCGGGCAGGGCGTCGTCGATCACCCAGTAGTCGCGACCCCTGGTGGGCTTGCGGTAGGGCAGGACGGGAAGGGCGGCGGGCATGCGGGGTGGTGGCTGTGGGGGCATGCGGCGAATCTAGGCCAGCGTTTCGTCTGCCTTCTCCCGAGGAATGGTCAACTCTCCCGGAGAAAGGTCAACTCTTCTTTACCCGCGGCGCAGAGACGAACCGCGTCCGCATCCGTACTGCTGTGTGTCCGAACCGCCACGCGGCGGCTTCACGACCGGGCAGGAGGCACGGTGCGCTTTTCGCGGAACGCGACGGGATCCCTCTTCGTGGGAGGGGCGATGGCCATGACCCTCGTGGCGCTCGCCTACCCGGGCATGCTCGGTCTCAGCAAGGTCACCACCGCCCAGGACCGCGTCATCTCCAACACCCAGTGGGGACCGCTCACCGAGCAGGACCGCGACTTCGTGGTGAAGGTGCGGGCGGCCGGTCTGTGGGAGTACCCGGTGGGGCAGATCGGGCTGCAGAAGGGCACCACACCGGCGGTCCTCACGGCCAGCAAGCACCTGGTCGACGGGCACGCGGCGCTGGACACCACCTGCCGCAAGATCGCACCGATGCTCAACATCACGCTGCCCAACCTGCCGAGCCCCCAGCAGCAGGGCTTCGTCAGCCAGCTGAAGGCGGACAGCGGGAAGAAGTTCGACAGCGACTTCGCCAACATCCTGCGGATGACGCACGGCGCGATCTTCAACACGATCTCGAAGATCCGGTCCACCACCAAGAACTCGCTGGTGCGCGCCCTCGCCGACCAGGCCAACGACACCGTGCTGGACCACATGACGGTGATGGAGAAGACGGGCCTGGTCGACTTCGACCAGACCATCTTCCAGCAGACCACCCCGCCCAAGCTGCCCAACTCCGACCTGACGCCGCCGCCCCCGCCCGCGGGGCAGCCGGAGGTGGTGCTCACGCCGCCGCCGAACCCGACCTCGACGCCGGTCGACCTCAGCGGACTCCTCGGCGGCAACGCCTCGGTGCAGCCGAGCCCGGGTCCGACGGGCGGCTGAGCAGGTCCTCAGCCGAGCCAGACCGTCGTGTCCGGGGGCAGGCTGCGGGTGCCGGGCAGGGGTGTGCTGGCCAGCAGCACCTCGCCCGGCGCGAGCGGTACGGGCCGGCCGGAGAGGTTGGTCACGCAGCGCCAGCCCTCGCAGCGGGTGAAGTCGAGCACGCCGACGGGACTGTCGCCGGCCCAGGTCAGCGTCTCACCGTCCAGCAGCTTGCGGCGCAGCCGCAGGGCCGTGCGGTACAGCTCCAGGGTCGAGCCGTCGGTCCCCGCCTGCGCCTCGACGGCGTACGACGCGAAGGACGAGGGCTGCGGCAGCCAGGCGGCGCCCGGCCCGAAGCCGTACGAGGGTCCGCTCGTCGTCCACGGCAGCGGCACCCGGCAGCCGTCGCGGCCCTTGCGGACATGGCCGGTCTGCTCCCAGACCGGGTCCTGGAGCACCTCGGTGGGCAGGTCGGCGACCTCGGGCAGGCCGAGTTCCTCGCCCTGGTACAGGTACGACGATCCGGGCAGCGCCAGCATCAGCAGGGTCGCCGCGCGGGCCCGGCGCAGCCCGGCCGCGGGGTCGACCGCGGGCGCCGTACCGCCGGACAGCAGCCAGGCCTCCGGGTCGGTGCCGGGCGGAAGCATCAGGCGGGAGGCGTGGCGGACGACGTCGTGGTTGGACAGGACCCAGGTCGCGGAGGCGCCCGCCGCCCGCGCGGTGGCCAGCTCGTCGGTGATGACCTGGCGCAGCTCGGTGGCGTCCCAACGGGACTCCAGGTACTCGAAGTTGAAGGCCTGGCCGAGTTCGTCGGCGCGGGCGTACAGGGTGCGGCGGGCGCCCGGGACCCAGGCCTCGGCGACGGCGGACCGGGGCGGGCTGTAGGCGTCGAGGATCTTGCGCCAGTCGCGGTAGATCTCGTGGACCTCGTCGCGGTCCCAGTACGGGTGGCTGCCCGGCGGGACGAGCGGAAGGGCCGTCTCACCGGTGGCGCCGAGGTTCCCGGTGTCCCGCAGGGGCTCGGTGAGGTCCTTGGCCAGCCCGTGGGCGACGTCGACCCGGAAGCCGTCGACACCCCGGTCGGACCAGAAGCGCAGGGTGGTGCGGAAGTCGGCGCGGACGTCGTCGTTGTCCCAGTTGAGGTCGGGCTGTTCGGGGGCGAAGAGATGCAGGTACCACGCGCCGTCCGCGGTGCGTTTCCAGGCGCTGCCGCCGAAGACGGACTGCCAGTCGGTGGGCGGGAGTTCGCCGTGCGGGCCCCGGCCGGGGCGGAAGACGAACCGGTCGCGGGCCGGGGACCCGGGGGCGGCGCGCAGGGCCTCCTGGAACCAGGGGTGCTGGCGGGAGGTGTGGTTCGGGACGATGTCGACGACGACCTTCAGGCCGAGCCGGTGTGCCTCGGCGACCAGGGCGTCGAAGTCGTCCAGGGTGCCGAGGCGGGGGTCGACGTCCCGGTGGTCGGCGACGTCGTAGCCGCCGTCGGCCAGTTCCGACGGGTAGAAGGGGCTCAGCCACAGGGCGTCGACGCCGAGGGCGGCGAGGTGGTCGAGGCGCTGGGTGACGCCCTTCAGGTCACCGAGACCGTCGCCGTCCGCGTCGGCGAAGCTGCGGGGGTAGATCTGGTAGATGACGGCCTGGCGCCACCAGTTGGGGTTCCGGGGAGAGAGGTCTGCCATACGGGCTCCCTTCGGGCAGGACGACGGTACAGGGAATCTGTCCACATTGCCCGAAAAGGAACCCTTCGGCCTCCGACGGGGCCGGTCTACGGCCGCTCCACCGCCTCCAGGTACAGCTTCACATAGCGGTCCACGTCGACCTCCAACGCCACGTCCACCAACGCCTGTTCGCGCTTGCCCTCGTGAATCTCGGACTCGCCGGGGCGGGGCCGGCGGTCGACGATCGTCTGGCCGCGGGTCGGGCCGGGAGCGAGGGCGACCTCGACCGGCAGCAGCCGGGTGGTGATGCCCTGCGGGTCGGCGACCGCGCACACCGCGCCCGCGTCGCCGAGGCCGCCCGCCTCCTCCGCCTCCGGCTCCTCGCCCTGGGTCGTCGGCCGGTGCGCGAGGAGTTCGCCGGCCAGCCGGGTGCCGGGGTCGCCGCTCCGCCGCAGCCGGTGCACGTCCTGGGCGTCCACGACGACCTGCATGAAGACGTCCAGCCCGTACATCGTGACCGGCACCCCGGCCGTGAGCAGGATCGCGGCCGCCTCCGGGTCGTGCCAGACGTTGAACTCGGCGACCGGCGTGGCGTTCCCGACGGACACCGCGCCGCCCATGAAGACGATCCGCTCGATGTTGCGGGTCACCTCCGGATGGGTGCGCAGGAGCAGGGCGATGTTGGTCAGGGGCGCCGTGGGGATGAGGGTGACCGGTCGCGGGGAGGCCAGGATCTCGCGGCGCAGCAGCGTCACGGCGTCGACGTCCGCCGGGGTCCGGGTCGGCGCGGGCAGGCCGAGGTCGCCCATGCCGTCGGAGCCGTGCACGTGCCGCGCCGAGCGCGCCGGTTCGATCAGCGGGCGCTCGGCGCCGCGGGCCACCGGGATGTCCGGGGCGCCCGCCTGCTCCAGCACGGTCAGGGTGTTGCGGACCACGCCGTCGACGTCCGTGTTCCCGGCCACGCAGGTCACCGCCCGCAGGTCCAGGCCCGGGTGGCGCACGGCGAGCAGCAGGGCGAGGGCGTCGTCGACACCGGTGTCGCAGTCGATGATCACGGGGATGGGCTGACCGGTCACGGCGGACTCCTTCCGTCAAGCCGACCTTAGATCACCGCGGTCACTCCCACAGGGCACTGCCGCGTGCGGCCACGCGTGCGGCGATCCGGGACAGCAGCTCCGGCACCGGCAGCCCGCCCGGCCGGCGGCCGTCCCGCAGCCGTACGGCGGCCAGGCCCGCCTCGGCCTCGCGGGCGCCGATCACCGCCTGGTACGGCACCAGGCGCGCGGCGCGGATCCGGGCGCCGAGGGTGCCCTGCCCGGGGCCGGCGAGTTCGGCCCGCAGGCCCAGCTCCACGGCCTCGCGCACAAGGGCCGCCGCCTGCTCCTCCTGCTCCTCGGCGACCGGCAGCACTACCAGTTGGACGGGCGCCAGCCAGGCCGGGAAGGCCCCGGAGTGGGCCTCGATCAGGTGGGCGACGGCCCGCTCGACGCTGCCGATGATGCTCCGGTGCACCATCACCGGGCGGTGCCGGGCGCCGTCGGCGCCGACGTAGTGCAGGTCGAAGCGGGCCGGCTGGTGGAAGTCGATCTGCACGGTGGACAGGGTGGACTCGCGGCCGGCCGGGTCGGCGATCTGCACGTCGATCTTCGGGCCGTAGAAGGCGGCCTCGCCCTCCGCCTCCTCGTACGCCACGCCGGACGCGTCCAGCACCTCCCGCAGCAGTTCGGTGGCCCGGCGCCACAGCTCCGGATCGGCGACGTACTTGCCGCCCTCGCCGGGCAGCGACAGGCGGTGGCGTACGGCCTCGATGCCGAGGTCGGCGTAGGCGCGGGCGATCAGCTCCAGCGCGGCACGGGCCTCGTCCACTGCCTGGTCGAGGGTGCAGAAGATGTGCGCGTCGTTGAGCTGGATGGCACGGACGCGGGTCAGCCCACCGAGGACGCCGGAGCGTTCGGCGCGGTGCATGCCACCCAACTCCGCCAGGCGCAACGGTAGTTCGCGGTAGCTGTGGGAGCGGGAGCGGTAGATCAGGGCGTGGTGGGGGCAGAGGCTGGGCCGCAGTACGACCTCCTCGGACTCGTGCGGACCCAGCCTCATCGGCGGGTACATGTCGTCGCTGTAGTGGTCCCAGTGCCCGGAGATCTCGTACAGCTCCCGTTTGCCGAGCACGGGCGAGTACACGTGCCGGTATCCGGCCCGGCGTTCGGCCTCGCGGATGTACTCCTCCAGGGTGTGCCGTACGACGGCGCCGTCGGGCAGCCAGTACGGCAGCCCGGCGCCCATCAGCGGGTCGGTGTCGAACAGCCCGAGTTCGCGGCCGAGCCTGCGGTGGTCGGGGAACGCGTCGTTCATGCGCGGGTCTCCTCGCTGCGGGAGGCGAACACCCACGGCACGACCGAGCCCCGGGGCGTTCGCCCCGGGGCTTCGATGCTGGTCAGGTGTCAGCGCGCCGGGACGGTCTCCGGCGTCGTCGTGCTCTTCGGGCACTGCTGGGCGCGCTGCATGCGGGGACCGTAGCAGTCCGCGAAGCCGCAGGTCGACGCATTTTCCGGCGGGGGTTCACCCGGATCGGCGCCCCGCTCACCCGGACGGCCCGGAGCGCTGGTGGGGCGGCCGGGGCGGTGATGCCGTGAGAACAGGCACCGCACGACCGGCCACCACGCGACCAGGCACCACCCCGGCGGGCAGACGACCGGCCCCGCAGACCAGGAGGCACCGCGATGATCTCTTTGCCCGACGCGATACGCCCCCGCGGCCGGCTCGCCCTCATCGCCGCCGGTCTCATCGTCGTCGGCGGCGGCGCGGCCCTCGCCCTGCACCAGCCGGAGACCGCGACCCAGCCCCTCCCGACCGTCGACAAGCCGTCCCCCACCGCGAAGGGGTCGGCGCGGCCGAACGGTTCCGCCCTCACCGACGGCCAGGCGCAGGCCGCGCTCCTCACCCAGACCGACCTGGGCGCCCCCTGGACGGCGACCAACGGGGCGGCCACCTGGCGGGACGAGCTGCTGAAGGCGACCACCACGGCCGGCGACTGCCAGCCGCTGCTGGAGGCCCTCTACACCGACGAGCTCCTCGGCGGCCCCGCCCGCGTCGCCGTCGACCTGGACGACCCCGACGCCAACGCCCAGCTGCGCTACCAGATAGCCGCCCGCCGCCCCGCCGACGTCGACAAGGCACTCGCCTGGCTGAAGACGATGCCGGCGCGGTGCGCCCGGTTCACGGCCACCACGCAGACCGGCATCACGGAGGACGTGCAGGTCACCGACGCCCCGCTGCCGGACGTCGGAAACGCGCGTCAGGGCCTCCGGGTCAGCATCGCCGCCACGAACACCGAGGGGCAGCACGCCCGGCTCACGCTGGACGTGGCCGCCGTCCGGGTCGGCCAGGACGCCTTCGCCCTCACCAACGGCGGCATGTTCGACGTACCGAACGACGCCACCCAGGCCGCCGTCCAGATCGGTGCCCTGCGCCTGGCGGACATCCGCAAGCAGGGGCGGGCGCAGGTGTAGCCCGGCTCAGAGGGGCGGCTGGGCCGGGGCCGGGCCCAAGGTGGTGGTGCCCGGGGTGGTGCGGTGGCCCAGGCCGGTGCGGTACGCGTCCAGGGCCGCCTCGATCCGGCCCGTACGGCGCAGCAGGTCGCCCAGGAGGCGGCACAGGTCGGCCAGGTCACCGGCGGCACCCGCGCGCTCCAGCAGGCTGAGCGCGCGGACGTAGTGCTCCTCGGCGGCCTCGGTGTCCCGGCCGTCCTCGGCGATGATGCCGAGCAGGCGGTGCGCCGCGGCGGCGTGGACCGCGCCGCGCTCGGAGGAGAAGTCGCCGAGGACGCCGCGCAGCAGCTCGGCGGCCTCCTGCGAACTGCCGCGGCGGTGCAGCACGTCGGCCAGTTCGACGGCGGCCTGGCTGCGGTAGAGGGCGGCCCGGCTCTGCGCCAGCATGGTGTGCGCCTGACGCAACTCCGCCTCGGCACGCTCCAGTTCCCCGTTCTGGGCGCAGACGTACCCGCGCATCCAGTGGCAGTTGGCCAGCTCGGTGCGCAGCCGCAGCTGCCGGTACAGCTCGGCCGCCTTGGCGAGGGAGGCGTCGGCCTCGGCGACCCGGCCCTCCGCGATCAGGGTGCGGGCCACCGAGCGGTGCATCCGGGCGATCAGCGCGGGGTCGGCGGCCTGCGGCGCGAGCGCGAGGGCGAACTCGGCGGCCTGGGCGGCGCGGGCGTGCGCGCCCATGTCCATGTACGGGCCGATGACGCTGGCGTAGAGCAGGAGCAGGGCGTCGGGGTCGTGCAGTCCGCCGCGGTTGAGTTCGTCGAGGGTGGACTCCAGGAGGTAGACGGCGTAGCGGAGTTCACCGGCCAGGTAGTGCGAGACGGCGCGGCCGCGGACGGCCGGTACGCGCACCGGCAGGGACTGGTCCGCGAGGCGCTCCTCGGCACATTCGAAGAACTCCCGCGCTCGCGCCAACTCGCCGGTCTCCAGACCGCATTCGCCCAGGCCCAGCAGTGCGGTGGCCTGCTCGCCCGCCAGCCCGTGGGCCTCCGCCTCCGCGCACAGCGCGGCGAACTGGACGGCGGCCTCCTCGGCCCTGCCGTCGGCGAGGACCCGCTGCGCCTCGGTCAGCCGCAGCCTGAGGTCGGTGGCGAGACGGGCGGGCCGGCCGACGGCCAGCTCCTCGAAGGCCACGCCGAGCCGGTCCGCGATGTGCCGCAGCGCCTCGTCGGAGGCCCGCACCCGTCCCGACTCCAGGGTGGAGATGTAGGCGGGTGTGTAGGCGGGTTCCGCCAACTGCCGCTGGGTCAGGCCACGTTGGGTGCGCAGCTGTTGTACGCGCCGCCCGACGACCGCCGGATCGTCCCGCTCCCGCATATTCCTCTTCCCCCCAACTCCCCTGGCCCCTCTTGCCGTTGGGCCCGCGCGACCTCTAGGTTAAACGGCGGATTAAGTCTGCTTAATAGGTCGCTGTTGTGTTGCGAGGTCACCGTGCCCGGACGTACATCCGCACCGAACGGAAACACCACGACACGCAGGGCGGTCGCCGCGGCCGTGATCGCCGCGACGACCCTCGTCCTCGCGGCGAACGCCGGCCCGGCCCGGGCGGCGGAGCAGGGGGCGTCCGCCCCGAGGCCTACGTGCGCGTCACCTCAGGGCCCGCAGGAAGGAGGCCCAGGACTGGGGGGACACTGAAAAGTGGGCCGCGCCGGGGTTCTTGGAGTCACGGACGGCCACGAGGGCGGGGAGGTCGGCGACCTCTACGCAGTCGCCGCCGCTGCTGCCGCTGTGCGAGGACTTACGCCATGCCGCAGCGCCGAGTGTGGCGCATTCCACGCATTCGCCACCGCTGCTGCCGCTGTACGAGGACTTACGCCACTGAGCCGGGGTCAGGTCCGGGGTGCTCCCCATAGCGTTCCTCCATCACACGGGTGATCAGGGTCGCCGACTCCCTCGGGGAGAGAGCCTCGGCTTGGAGGCGAGCGTAACCGACCGAACGTTCCCTGATTACCTGAGGATTCGCCGTCATGTGCCCCGAGTCGTAGCTCTCGCTGTAGTTCAGGTCCGGGTGGTCCTCGAAGCGCAGGACAGTGAACGAGCCCATCATCCCCGCGTGCTGGCCCACCGAGAACGGCAGCACCTGGAGCTCCATCCACGGCTTCCCGAAGATCCCCAAGAGGTGCGCGAGCTGCCCCCGCATGACCTCCCGGCCGCCGATCTCCCGGTACAGCACGGCCTCGTCCAGGACCACCCACACCACGGGCGGCTGCTCCCGGCACAGCATGCGCTGACGCTCCATCCGGGCCGCCACCACCTCGTCGAGCCGGTCCGTGTGCTCGACACTGAGAACGGCCCGCGCGTACGCCTCCGTCTGCACAAGCCCGTACACCAGCTGGCACTGATACGTTGAGATGTACGCAGCCGTCGCCTCCATCTCCGCATACGGCTGGAACCAGCTCGGCAACTGGCTCCGCAGGACCAGCCCCACCAGCCGCGAGAAGAACCCGTCGGTCAGCAGCGCCGCGTCCGCTCGCTCGGCGAATTCCCTGGTCGGCACCTTCGCCCCGGTCTCGATCTGACCGACCAGCGAGCCCGTGCAGAAGACGATCGCACCCAGCTCCTTCTGCGTCAGCCCCGCCGCCTCACGCTTCCGGCGCAGCTCATAGCCGAAGTAGTCCAACGGCGAGGCCGCGGGATCCAGTTCGCGGATGTTCACCATGTACCGAGCGTAGCCAAGCGACCGCACACAGGTGGGCCTGTCGGCGAAACCGCCGGGAGGCCTACCCTGCGGCCATGACCTCTGCCGCCGCCCGCACCGCACTGGACCTGACCTCCGACCTCCCGGTGACGGACCTGGAGGACCTGTACCGCGACCTGCACCGCCACCCCGAGCTGTCCCTGCGCGAACACCGCACCGCCGGGACGCTGGCCGGGCGGCTGAAGGGTGCCGGGTTCGAGACCGCCGAGGGTGTCGGCGGGACCGGGGTCGTGGGGCGGCTGGCCAACGGGGACGGGCCGACCGTGTTGCTGCGCGCCGACATGGACGCGCTGCCGGTCAAGGAGGAGACCGGGCTGTCGTACGCCTCGCGGACCGACGGAGTGATGCACGCCTGCGGGCACGATCTGCACGTCACCTGGCTGACCGGCGCCGCCGCGGCGCTGGCCGCCGGACGGGACGCCTGGCGGGGCACCCTGCTGGTGGTGGGCCAGCCGGCCGAGGAGAGCGGGCAGGGCGCGGCGCGGATGGTGGCGGACGGGCTGTACGAGCGGTTCGGCCGGCCCGACGTGCTGCTCGGCCAGCACGCCGCTCCGGGCCCGGCGGGCCTGTACCCGCACGCGCCGGGCCTGATCATGTCGGCGGCGACGGACGTGGACATCGTGGTGCACGGCCGGGGCGGACACGGTTCGCGTCCGGAGGCGACGGTGGATCCCGTGGTGACCGCCGCCTATCTGGTCACCCGGCTGCAGACCGTCGTCTCCCGCGAGCTCGCCGCCGGGGAGTCGGCCGTCCTGACGGTGGGCCGGATCGAGGCCGGTACCCGGCACAACATCATCCCGTCCGAGGCCCGCATCTCGCTGAACCTGCGCAGCCAGTCCGAGGAGGTACGGCAGCGGATGCTGGCCGCGATCCGGCGCATCGCGCACGGCGAGTGCCTGGCCGCCGGCTGCCCGCGCGAGCCGGAGGTGACCGTCGGCAACACGTTCCCGGCGACCGTGAACGACGCGGCCACCGACGCCACCGTGGCCGCCGTGCACGAGGAGGTCTTCGGCGCGGGCACGGTGTTCGACCCGGGCCCGGCGATGGGCAGCGAGGACTTCCCCCAACTGGCGCTGGGGAACTCCATCCCGTACTCGTACTGGTTCGTGACGACCACCCCGGCCCAGGTGTGGGACCGGGCCCCCGGCGACAGCGTCCCGGAGAAGTTCGCGGCCGTGTCGAGCAACCACAGCCCGCACTTCGCACCCGATCTGTCGACGATCGCCCCGGGTGTGCGCACCCTCGTCTCGGGGGCCCTGGCGCTGCTGTCGGCGACGTGACCTGACCGCCACCGCTACGGAGTGGCCTGGAGCCGGCCCAGCTGCCGCTGGACGTTCTCCAGCGCGCCCTGCCGGCGGCCCGGCACCCGGAGCCGCAACTCCGCGAGCGCGGGCCCGAGTTCACGGGCCCGCTCGGCGTCCGCGATCCTGCCCCACTGGTGGTGCGCCCGGTCCACGGCCGCCTCCACGGCGGGCGCGTCCACGGCCTGCCCGGCGGCCAGCCGCACCCCGGCAACCGCGAGCCACGCCCGGCAACTGCGCACCGCGTCCCCGGCGAACATCGCCAGGTCCGCCCGGACTTCGGCCCAGTGCAACGCCTCGTCGGACGCCGCCCCGTGCGCACGCACGGCAACCTGCTCAAGCCGAGCCGCCAGAACGTCGGCCTCCCCGTGCCGCCCACCCTGAACAGCGGCACTGATGGCGGCATGCGGGTCCTGTGACCCGCCGCCCACGGCTCGCGGGGCCGGTTGTGGGCGGGGGGCGGATGGGACGTGCCCGGTGCGGGGCGGTAGCCAGTGGGGGGCGGGCGGGGTGGTGGGGTGGGGATGCTGCTGAGCCTGGTGGGGGAATGGGGCGTTGGGGGCGGCGCCGGCCGGGAGGAGCAGGTCGCGGCCCGCACTCGACTCGGCGATCCGGGCCAGGGCCTGTTCGTGCAACGTGGCGAGCGGCGGGCGGTGCCCGCTGCGCAGCAGCGTGGCCACGGCCTTCATGTACAGCGGCTCGGCGGGGCCCCGCCGGCCGGGCGCCGGCGCGACACGGCCGTAGACGGCCGCGTTCCGGCCGCAGTCCAGCCCGCGTCCGGCCACGTACTGCCAGGCCTCCGCGTCCGCGTGCAGATCCACCACGAGCGCGGTGTCCGCGGCGGACCGCAACCGCAGCTCCTCCCGAATCCAGTGCCACGGCAGCGCGGTGTAGCGAACGGTCGCCGCGGTGGTGCGCGCCAGCGCGAGATGCGGCAGCCGCTGCCGGCGGTCCAGCTGCAGCTGCCCGGCGATGTACATGGTCAGCGGGCCTGGCGCGGCCGCGGCGGCGCGCAGCCGGGTCAGCACGGCCTGCGGTTCGAGAGGGTCGGCGAGTTCGACCACGTTCGCGGTATCGGTGCCGGACAGCACGGCGGGCGCGACGGCGGCCAGCACCGGCAGCACACCGGCCGCGTCCACCAGACGCCCCCGGCCCAGCGGCGAGGCCGCGAGCAGCAGCACGGTTCCGGGCATCGTCCCTCCCCCTGTTCGACCCTGGTCCGCTCTCCAGCCAGCACCGTAACCGCTGCGGCTGCAAACGCGCGCCTCAGGACCGCAAACGTCCCTCTTCGCCGTCTTCGCCCACCGCCTCCCGTATCCGCCGCACGGCGAACACCGTGGTGTCGTCATCCAGTCGGCCGCCGCTGTGCCGCAGCACGCCGTCGCGGACCCGGCGGACCAGCCGCCGGGGTTCGGCGGCCGGCGGCTCGGCGGCGACCGCGGCGGCGATCTCCCGGGCCAGTGGATAGAAGGCGCCCTTCCGGTCACGGGCCTCGCTCACCCCGTCGGTGACCAGCAGCAGCGTCTCGTCGGCGGCCAACGGCACCCGGTGCCCGGGCGGCACCCCGCCCGCGAGGTCGACGAGCCCCAGCGGCAGCCCGTCGCCGCTGGGCAGTTCGCGGACCCCGCGCGGCCCCACGGCTAGCGGGGCCTCGTGGCCGAAGTTGACGATCTCGACGGTGTCCGGGGTGTCCTCGGGGAAGCCGATCAGCACGGCCGTGGCGAACCGGTCGCCGTCGTCGCGGCCGAGGGCGGTGGTGTGCGCGCGGTGCCGCTGCATCCGGACCTCCAGGCGTTCGGCGACGGTCCCCAGCTCCTTCTCGTGGTAGCCGGCCTCACGGAACGTGCCGAGCAGCGCGGCGGCGGTCTCCACCGCGCCCAGGCCCTTGCCCTGCACATCGCCGACGAGGAGGCGGGTGCCGTGCGGGCCGGGCTGGATGTCGTAGAAGTCACCCCCGACCCGGGCCTCGACATCGGCCGCCAGATACACCCCGGCGTGCTCCAGCCCGCCCCAGCGCGGCGGCAGCGGGCGCAGCACGGTACGGCGGGTCGTCTCGGCGATGTCCTGGATGTGCAGGGTCTCCCGCTCCTTGCGCAGGCGCACGGCGCAGGCGATCGTGGCCATCAGGCCGCCGATCGCGACCAGCACGAAGTCGCCGAGTCCGGCCTGGTACTGGTCGGGCCAGGCGCTGTCGGCGGTGACGTACGTGAGCACCGCCAGCCCGGCGAAGGCGGCCGTCGTCCACACCCCGCAGATCGCGGCGGCCGTGCCGGGGACCAGCACGATCCAGGTGATGATCCGGAACCGTTCGGTGGTGTTGAAGTCCAGCACCAGGATGCCGGCGAGCAGCAGCAGGGGCGGCACCCAGGCGACACTGTGGCCGCGCACGCGCAGCAGCCGGCGCCGCCGCCCGTACTCCATCTCCGTCACGGCGCGCAGGCCTCCATGTTCCTCAGAGAAACACGGGAGAGAACCGGCCGCATCCGGGCACTCGTCACTCTCCTGGCCGACTTGCCAGGCCGCCCCCCCAGGTGTGCTCTGGAAGGCGGGGGCGAGGAGAGAGAGGAGTGCTCTCATGGCTCAAGCGGCACCCGCGCCCGGCGGCATGCCCCGCCCCGGCGGCAGGCCACAGGTCGAGGGCCGGACTTCCCAGGTGCGCGCCCGCCCACCCGACGTCTTCGACGCGCGCACCCACCGTGTCGCCCACATCGCCGTTCCGGTGGTGCTGGGCCTGATCTACGGCTACTGGGTCGCGGCCGACGCCCGCCAGGGCGGCCCCATCACCGGCTGGAACCTGCTGCTCGGCTGGCTCAGCGCCCTGGTGTTCGCGGTGGTGAGCATCGCGCTGCTGACACTGGCCCCGCGGATGCCGCGGGAGCTGCACGCACTGCTGTGGACCGCGTTCGTCGGCTGCGCGTTCGGTTTCCTCTACATCCAGACGCCGCACTCGGTGGGGCGGGCCGTGCTGATGTCACTGCTCGTCGCGGGGTGCACCTTCGCCACGTTCTTCTACCGCTATTACACGCGCGAGGACGCGTTCGGGCGCCGGATCCGCTGAGCGGGCGGCCGGCACGGTGTACGTGGGTCCCGGGCGGCCGGGACCCACGCTCCCCCGTGTTCCCCGCATCCCTCACCCGGCTGTGCACCAACTCCTTCCCCAACACCAGGAAACACCCGTTCGGGTGAACCCTCCACCTGAGACCCGACTTCCCGGTTCCGCCAACGGATACGGCGCTTCGCCCGAATGCACGCGCCCCGCTCGCGCCCGCGCGCCCCGGCCCTTTGTCTGGAAACGTGCCCCCACGCCTCAGGAGCGCCCTGTCGGCCGTACTCATCGCCCTGTCCTGCCTGCTCGTGCCGTTCGGCGCGCTGGCGGCCTGGGCGGCGTACGGGCTCGCCGACACGGGCCGGTACGTCACCACGATGGCGCCCCTGGCCGCCGACCCGGACGTGCGCGAGTTCGTCGCGAACACCGTCGGTGACGACATCGTGCGCGCGGTGGGCAGGCATCTGGACGTCCGCCGGGTACGCGGCTCCGTCCGCCCGTTCGTCCGCGAAGCGGTGCGCTCCTTCACCCAGACCGAGGCCTTCCGGCTGGCCTGGAACACCGGCAACCGGGTCACCCACGACACGGTGCTGCGCGCCCTGCGCGACGAGGACGACAACGCGACCGGGCGCCCGGTCACCGTCGACCTCGCCCCCGTCACCGACCAGGTCAAACGTCAGCTGGCCCGGGACCACGTGCCGCTCGCCGCCCGCATCCCGGTGGAGCACACCACGGTGCCCGTGCTGCCGGCGGGCGAACTGGTCCCCCTACGGAAGGGGTTCCACGTGCTCCAAGTCGCCGGATTCTGGCTGCCGGTGGCGGCCGTCGCCCTCGCCGCCACCGGCATCGCCCTCGCCGTGCACCGCCGTCGCGCCGTCACCGCGACCGCACTGGGCACGGCCCTGGGCGGCGGACTGCTCGCCCTGGCCCTCGCCGTCGGCCGCGAACTCACCCTCGCCGACCTGCCCGCCGACATGTCCCACCCGGCCGTCGGCGCGGTCTACGACGCCCTCACCGGCACCCTGCGCACGGTCGCCTGGCTGCTGCTCGGCCTGGGCCTCACGGTCGCCGTCACCGCCCGGCTGACCCGCCGACCGCGCCCGGGCGGGCCCGCCCGCCCCCCGCAGCCACCCCTCGCACCCGCACCGACGGTCCCGACCCCTCCGGTGTCCACAACCTGTAGATGACACAGGCGGGTTGATCCGAGCACCAAGGGATTCTCCTGGCGCGCGGCGGACGGCCGACCGTACGCTCGGCCCGTGAACCGACGCCCCGCACACCGGCCCAGCACCTGGTGCGCCGGGCTGCTGCTCGCCTCGGTCGCCGTGGTGGTCGGCTGCCGGGCCGCCGACACCGACGGCATCACCCCCGTACCCCAGTTGCTCGCCTTCCTGCCCTGGCTGCTCGTGCCGACCGGCTTCGCCCTGCTGTGCGCACTGCTCGCCCGCTGGTGGCCGGGGCTGGTGTGCGGCATCGCCGTACTCGGCCTGCTCGCCTGGTACCAGGACCCGTACGGCAAGGCCACCGATCCCGGCGGCCCGGCGCTCGCCGCCTTCCGTGTGCTCACCTCCAACGTGGAGTTCGGGCGCGGCACCCCCGCCCTGGTCCCACGGATCCGTGACCGCCGGCCGGACGTCGTCTTCGTCGAGGAGTGCGAGTACACCTGCCAGGCCACGCTGGAAACCGACTTCGCGACCGACTACCCGTACCGGCAGGCGGTCCGCGCGGCCGGTTCGCACGGCTCCCTCATCCTCAGCCGCTTCCCGCTGCGGCCCACCGCGGGCGTCCGCGGCACGATGGGCATGCCCGGCGCCGTCGCCGACGTGCGCGGCCACACCGTACGCCTCCAACTCGCCCACCCCATGCCGCCGCTGCCCGACCAGGTCGGCCTGTGGCAGCGCGAACTGGGCAGGCTCCGCGCCTTCGCCGCCGCCGACCCCCACACCCCCACCGTCCTCGCCGGCGACTTCAACGCCACCCAGGACCACGCGGCCTTCCGCCGCATCCTCGACACCGGCCTGACCGACGCCGCCCGGCTCGCCGGACACGACCGCGCCGCCAGCTGGCCCGCGCGCACCGCCTCCGTCATCGGCGCCCAGATCGACCATGTCCTGGTCTCCCCGGACTTCACCGCGACCGGCGCCCACTTCCTGCGCGTGGCCGGCACCGACCACCGTGCCCTCGTCGTGGACCTCACCCTCCACCAGCGCGGATGACCCGGGCGGGCCCGGCAGACGGCTCCGGGTCGACCGGAGCGAACCGGCGATAATGGCCGCATGTCGCGAGAGTTCCCCATCGGCCTCACCCCTCCCGACTGGCTGGTCCGGAACCTCCGCCCCCAGCACGCCCCCGTCAACAAGGCCGCCGTGGCCCGCGCCGCCGTCTCCATGGCCCTCCCGCTGGCGATCGGCCTCGCCGCCGGCTACCCGGCGTACGGCGCCCTCGCCTCCATGGGCGCCCTGTCCGGAGTCATCGGCGACACCGCCGACGCCTACCGCCTGCGCATCCTCAACATCGCCGTCCCACAGCTCTTCGGCGCGGTCGGCGTGACGCTGGGCGCGCTGGTGTACGGCCACGGCTGGTACGCGGTCGCCGCGGTGACCGGCGTCGCCCTGATCTCCGGCATGATCTCCACGATCGGCGCGGTGGCCTCGGTCTCCGGCCTGCTCCTGCTGCTGAACTGCGTGGTGGGCGCGGGCCTCCCGCTCCCGCCCCCCTGGTGGCTGGCCCCGGCCCTGATGACGGGCGGCGGCCTGCTGGTCCTCCTCCTCGCCCTGCTGGCCTGGCCGTTGCGCTCGGGCGTCCCCGAACGCGCCGCGGTGGCGGCCACCTACCGCACCGTCGCCACGCTCCTCACCGTCTCCGGCACGGACCGCACCGAGGAGTACGAGGACGCCCGCCGCGCGGTCACCCAGTCCCTCAACCAGTCCTACGACGTGATCCTGGCCCGGCGCGCCCGCCAGCACGGCCGCAGCCGCGAGCTCACCCGCCTGCTGGCCCAGTTGAACGCCATCACCCCCGTGGTCGAGGCGGCACCCGCGGCCCACCTGGCAGGCCACCCGCTGCCGCCCGCGGTCCCCGAGGCGGTCCGGCACCTGGCTCAGGCGGTGGAGACCGGCGACGCGGGCCGCACGAGCCCGGCAGCCCTGGACCTCCCGCTCCCTACGACGGAGACGGCCCGCGCCGTGGACCACGCCCTGCGCCACACGGCCGAGGTCGTCACGGCCCCCGACGCCGACCCGCCCCAGGGCGTCGACGACGGCCTGGGCCGCCCCGCGGCACTGGGCATCCGCACGGCACGAGCGGCCCGCAACGTGGCCCTCTCGGCCACCTCCTGGCGCTACGGCCTGCGCCTCGCGGTCTGCATCGGCATCGCCCAGGCGCTGGTCTCCCTGATCCCGGTCCCGCGCTCCTACTGGGTGGCCCTGACGATCACCTTCGTGCTGAAGCCGGACTTCGGCTCGGTCTTCTCCCGCGCCCTGCTGCGCGCCCTCGGCACGGTGGCGGGCCTGGCGGTCGCGGCGGTGGTGCTGGCGGAGGTCCCGCTGGGCTGGTGGGACGTCCCCGCGATGCTGCTGCTGGCCCCCTTGATCCCGGTCCTGAGCACCCGGGGCTACGGCCACCAGACGGCGGCGATCACCCCGGTGATCCTGCTCCTCTCGGACATCCTGAACCACCAGGGCACGGCGTTGCTGTTGCCCCGTCTGACGGACTCCCTGCTGGGCTGCGCGATCGCGCTGACCACCGGCTACCTGCTCTGGCCGGAGAGCTGGCGCACCAGGGTCGGCGACCGCCTGGCGGACGCGGTCGCGGACACGGCGACCTACCTGGAGGCGGCCTTCGTCACCGACACGACCGCCGACCCGGCGGCCCGGGCCCGCATGCGCCGCCGCCTCTACCGCGACCTCTCGGTGATCCGTACGGAGTTCCAGCGGGCCCTGACCGAGCCGCCGCCGACCGGCCGGCGCGCGGCCGCCTGGTGGCCGCTGGTGGTGGCCGTGGAACGCATCGTGGACGCCACGACGGCGGCCCGCGTCCGCGTGGGGCACGGGGCGCCGCGCCCGTCCACCGCCGAGATCACCCAGATCGCCCTCCAGCTCCGGGAGCTGTCGGAGGGCGTCCGGGACGCCGAAACGCTGGTTCCGGTCCGCTCGGATCTGACCGGTCCCGCCGGGAGTGTGCTGGAGTCCCTCCGCCAGGAGGTCGCCGCGGCCCGGTCGATCGCTTCCCCCCACTGACCGCTTCGCTAACCTTACGTGTCCGTCCTGGCCAGGGATCTACGGGCATCAACTCACGCGAAGGGTTGCGCATATGGGCATTCTCACTCTCCTGCGGAACGCATTCGGCCGCTCCCGCAGGGCACGCGCCGCCGAGGCAGAGGGTGCGAACCGCCTGCCTGCACCCATTCCGACCGACCCGACACCTTCCGCCCCCACCGTCCCGGAGCCCCGCAACTCCTCCCCGGACGAACACGAACTGGTCTCAGCGGCCTTCGACAACGTCAAGGTCCCCCACCCGTCGGAGGAACCAAACCCGGAGCACGAGGCCCCCGCCCAGCCAACGACCGAGCCCGCGGAGAACCCCGCCGAGCCGGTGGCCCAGCAGGAAACCCAGCCCGAAGCCTCCACCCAGGCGACGGCCGAGCCCGAGGAACTCCCCGAACCGCAGGTCACGGAGACGGCCGAGGACAGCGCCGAGAAGCCCGAAGCACCCACCACGCCGGAGCACCAGGGCACCGCCCAGGCGACGACCGAGCCCACGGAAAGCGCCGAGCCGAAGACGGAAGAGAAGCCCGAGCACGAGGGCGCCGCCGAGGCAACGGCCGAGCCCGCGGATCTCCCCGAGGAGAAGCCCGAGCCCGAAGCCTCCGCCCAGGCCACGACCGAGCCCGCGGATCTCCCCGAACCGGAGACCGAGGAGAAGCCCGAGCACCAGGGCGCCGCCCAGGCGACGGTCGAGGCCGAGGAAATCGGCGAGGCGGAGGTCACCGAGACGGCCGAAGACGCCGTCACGCCGGAAGCTGAGGATCAGGCGGGCGTGGAGACGGTGTCGGCGGCGACCGAAGAGACGACCGAGCCGCAGGCCGCCGACGGCGAGGACGCCCCACAGGGGCCACCCGCAGCCGACAACGAAAGCCGCACGGGTGGTGCGGGTGGGAACACGGACGCCGAAGGCGAAGCCGAGGCGGACGACACACACGCCGAAGCGCCGCAGGCGAACGCGCCGCAGGCAAACGCGCTGCAGGCCGAAACGGGTGACAAGACCCCCGCCACCCCCCTCGCCAGGCTCAAGTCCCGCACCCCCTCCCTCGCCACCGCCTACAAGGCCGCCACAGCCACCCTCAAGAAGACCGGCCTCACCGGCACCCGAGCGAAGCTCTACCTCGTCCTCGACCGCTCCGCGAGCATGCGCCCGTACTACAAGGACGGCTCGGCCCAGGCCCTCGCCGACCAGACCCTCGCCCTCGCCGCGCACCTGGATCCCGAGGCCACGGTCCACGTCGTCTTCTTCTCCACGGAGGTCGACGGCACCACCGACCTCACCCTCACCCCGGACCACGAGACCAGGATCGACGACGTCCACGCCGGCCTCGGCCGCATGGGCCGTACCAGCTACCACGCCGCCGTGGAGGCCGTACTCGCCCACTACGAGCAGTACGAGAAGGACACCACCCCCGACACGCCCGCCCTCGTCGTCTTCCAGACCGACGGTGCCCCCGACGCCAAGACCCCCGCCACCCAGTCCCTCACCGACGCCGCGAAGAACCACCCGTCCGTCTTCTTCTCCTTCGTCGCCTTCGGCGAGCACGACAACAAGGCCTTCGACTACCTCCGCAAGCTGAAGACCGGCAACACGTCCTTCTTCCACGCGGGCCCCACCCCCCGCGAGCTGACGGACACGGAGCTGTACCAGGGCGTACTCGCCGCCTGGCGCCCGTAACGGCCGGGCACCACCGGTGACACTCTCCGTCACCACCGGGCCGCCCCTTCCCACCCAGTCCCACCCAGCAGACGGGAAGCGGGCGGCCCACCCCTGTCGGCTACGATTTCAAGGTTCGAAACCGCAGAAAACGCAGCGACCTGGGAGCAGCCACGATGGCTCGACACCTCATCACCAGCGCCCTTCCGTACATCAACGGGATCAAGCACCTGGGCAACATGGTGGGGTCCATGCTCCCGGCGGACGTGTACTCCCGGTACCTCCGCCAGCGCGGCCACGACGTCCTGTACATCTGCGCCACCGACGAGCACGGCACCCCGGCCGAGCTGGCCGCCAAGGAGCAGGGCCTGCCGGTCGACCAGTTCTGCGCCCAGGCGCACGACGCGCAGAAGGCGGTCTACGACGGCTTCGCCCTCGCGTTCGACTACTTCGGCCGCAGCTCCAGCCCCGAGAACCGCGACATCACCCAGCACTTCGCCCGCAAGCTGAACGAGAACGGCTTCATCGAGGAGCGGTCGATCCGCCAGGTGTACTCCCCGGCCGACGGCCGCTTCCTGCCCGACCGCTACGTGGAGGGCACCTGCCCGCACTGCGGCTACGACAAGGCCCGCGGCGACCAGTGCGAGAACTGCACCCGGGTGCTCGACCCCACCGACCTCATCAACCCCCGCTCCGCGATCTCCGGCAGCACGGACCTCGAGGTGCGGGAGACCAAGCACCTCTTCCTCCTCCAGTCCAAGCTGGAGAACGAGGTCCGCGAGTGGGTGGCCCGGCACGACAGGGACTGGCCGCAGCTGGCCTCCTCCATCGCCCACAAGTGGCTGACCGAGGGCCTGCACGACCGTGCGATCACCCGTGACCTGGACTGGGGCGTCCCGGTCCCGGCCGACACCTGGCCGGAGCTGGCCGCCGAGGGCAAGGTCTTCTACGTCTGGTTCGACGCCCCGATCGAGTACATCGGCGCGACGAAGGAGTGGGCCGACCAGGACCCGGAGAACCGCGACTGGAAGTCGTGGTGGTACCAGGCCGACGACACGGTCCGCTACACCGAGTTCATGGCGAAGGACAACGTCCCCTTCCACACGGTGATGTTCCCGGCCACCGAGCTGGGCGTGCGTGAGCCCTGGAAGAAGGTCGACTACGTCAAGGCCTTCAACTGGCTGACGTACTACGGCGGCAAGTTCTCCACCTCGCAGAAGCGGGGCGTCTTCACCGACCAGGCCCTGGAGATCCTCCCGGCGGACTACTGGCGCTACTTCCTCATCGCCAACGCACCCGAGTCCGACGACTCCTCCTTCACCTGGGAGCACTTCACCGCCACGGTCAACAAGGACCTCGCCGACACGCTCGGCAACTTCGTCAACCGCGTGCTGTCCTTCTCGAAGAAGCGCTTCGGCGACGACGTGCCCGCGGGCGGCGAGCCCGGCGAGGCGGAGGCCCGCCTCGGCGAGGAGATCGCCCGTCTGCTCGCCGAGTACGAGCAGCAGATGGAGGCGCTCCAGTTCCGCAAGGCCGCCGCGGCCCTGCGCGCCCTGTGGTCGGCCGGCAACTCCTACCTGGAGGAGAAGGCCCCCTGGCTGCAGATCAAGACCGACAAGGACGCCGCGGCCCTCACCCTGCGCACGGCGATGAACCTGATCCACCTGTACGCGGTGGTCTCCGAGCCGCTGATCCCGGCCAGCTCGGCCGCGATGCGCGGCGCCTTCGACCTGCCGGGCGACACCGCCACCTGGATCACCGCGGACGAGGCCCGGTCCCTCACCTCGGTCCCGGCCGGCACCCCCTTCACCGTCCCGCCGGTCCTCTTCGCCAAGCTCACGGACGAGGACCTGGAGAACTACAAGGCCCGCTTCGGCGGCGAGCCGGCGTAACCACCGAAACGGCGGACGTCCCGTCCGAACCACCACGGCCCGGAACCGGAACAGGTGATGGATCCGGGCCGGAGGTGTCTCATAGCCGTCGGCTGCTCGCACCACGAGGACCCGCACACCACCGAGGTCATCCTCGGCCGCCGAGAACGTCTTCGCTCCTGTGGGACCTGATCGACCGGACGGACGTGCTCGGTTGCCGCCTCGCGGTGAGAACTTCCGGCTCAGGCGGCGTACCCGAGGACCAGCGCGCCGACGACGGGGGCCGCGTAGACGAGCGGGAACGGGATGTGGGAGTACCAGCGGGCGCGGGCCACGGTGACGGCGGCCCCGACGAAGTAGACCACCAGTCCGGTCCCGGCCAGCACCCCGATCACCGGCACGAACAGCCCGGCCACCAGCCCCACGGCGCCGGCGGCCTTGGCCACGCCGAGCAGCGTCCACCACGACTGCGGCACCGAGTAGTCGGTGAGCGCCTGGACGATCCACTGGGCCCGCAGCAGCAGGACGGCACCGGAGAAACCGGTCATCAGCGCGGCGAGCAGGGTGACGACGATCTGGGCGGTACGCATGAGAGGCTCCCATCGAGCATCGAGCATCGAGCGGTCGAAGAACTGCGGACACCTCTTTGAACCCCCGGCCCGCGCCCGTGTGACAGGAACCCGGAAAAATCTTGAACCTCCCCGAACCCCACCACCGGCTCCTCGCCGACGTCGTCACCGCGGGCGGTCCGTACGGGCTGGTGCTCGCCGGCGGATACGCCCTGCAGGCGCACGGTCTGGTGACGCGGCCGCACGCGAACCTCGACTTCGCCACGGAGAGTTCCGAGCCCATGGACCGGATCGCCGCCGCCGTCGGCGCGGCCCTGGAGGCCCGCGGCCGGCAGGTGCGTCCCGGGCCCGCCAGTGTGCTCACCGCCCAGCTGACGGTCACCGACCCGCCGACCGGTGAGCCCTGCGCCCTCGCGCTGCACAAGGAGGCCTTCTGGCAGCCGCCGGACCTCACCGCGTACGGCCCGGCGCTCTCCCTGGAGGACGCCGTCGGCACGAAGATCCGCGCGCTGTACGACCGGGGCGCGGCCGTCGACCTGATCGACGCGCGGGCCGCCGCGACCCGGTTCTCCCTGCCCGATCTGGAGGAACTGGGCCGCCGGCACGCCCACGACCCGTTCGACCTGCCGACCCTGCAGTCCCGGCTGACGGGCACGGACTTCTACTCCGACGTGGACTTCCTCCGGTACGGCCTGCAGGAGGCCGAGATCACCGCCCTGCGCGCCTGGGCCCAGCAGTGGTCCGACGACATCGCCGAACGGCTGCTGGAGGACGGCGCATCGCCCGACGCGGAGGACGGGGACTGACGAGGGAGAGGCCCGGAACCCCACGCCGGGGTTCCGGGCCTCTCCCTTGAAACTTCTGCCGTACTACTTCGGCTGCGGCTTCCTGATGTTCAGGTGCAGCTCGCGCAGGCGGGACTCGTCCAGCTCGGTCGGGGCGCCCATCATCAGGTCCTGGGCGTTGCCGTTGAGCGGGAAGGCGATCGTCTCGCGGATGTTGGGCTCGTCCGCGAGGAGCATGACGATGCGGTCCACGCCGGGCGCGATGCCGCCGTGCGGCGGGGCACCGAAGCGGAACGCGCGGAGCATGCCGGCGAACTTCTCCTCGACGGTCTCGCGGTCGTAGCCCGCGATCTCGAAGGCCTTGAGCATGATCTCCGGCTCGTGGTTCCGGATGGCACCGGAGGACAGCTCAACGCCGTTGCAGACGATGTCGTACTGCCAGCCCAGGATGTCCAGCGGGTCCTGGGTCTGAAGGGCCTCCAGGCCGCCCTGGGGCATCGAGAAGGGGTTGTGCGAGAAGTCGATCGCGCCGGTCTCCTCGTCCTTCTCGTACATCGGGAAGTCGACGATCCAGCAGAAGCGGAAGACGCCGTCCTCGAAGTGGCCGGCGCGGCGAGCGGCCTCCACCCGCACCGCGCCCATGATCTTCGAGACCTCGTCGAACTCGCCGGCGCCGAAGAACACGGCGTGCCCTGCGGCCAGCTGGAGCCGCTTGGTCAGCTCGGCCACGTTGTCCTCGGTGAGGAACTTGGCGATCGGGCCGGACAGCGATCCGTCCTCGGCGACGCGGACCCAGGCGAGTCCCTTGGCGCCCTGCGAGACGGCGAAGTCACCGAGCTGGTCGAAGAACTTGCGCGGCTGGTCCTGGACCGCCGGCACCGGCAGCGCACGCACGTGCTTGCCGGCGAACGCCTTGAACTCCGAGGCCTCGAAGACGTCGGTGATGTCGACCAGTTCCAGCTTGGCGCGCAGGTCCGGCTTGTCGGAGCCGTACTTCAGCATCGCCTCGCGGAACGGGATCCGCGGGAAGGGGGAGGTGACGTGCCGGCCACCGCCGAACTCCTCGAACAGCTCGGTCATGAGCTTCTCGATCGGCTGGAAGACGTCCTCCTGCTCGACGAAGCTCATCTCGACGTCGAGCTGGTAGAACTCGCCCGGCGAGCGGTCGGCGCGGGCGTCCTCGTCGCGGAAGCAGGGCGCGATCTGGAAGTAGCGGTCGAAGCCGGAGATCATCAGCAGCTGCTTGAACTGCTGCGGGGCCTGCGGCAGGGCGTAGAACTTGCCGGGGTGCACGCGCGAGGGGACCACGTAGTCACGGGCGCCCTCGGGGGAGGTGGCGGACAGGATCGGCGTCGCCATCTCGTTGAAGCCCATCGCGGCCATCTTGTGCCGGATCGCCGAGATCACCTGCGTGCGCAGCATGATGTTGCGGTGCATGCGCTCGCGGCGCAGGTCCAGGAAGCGGTACTCCAGGCGCCGCTCCTCGTTGACCCCGTCCTCGGCGTTGATCGTGAACGGCAGCGGGGCGGCCGCACCGAGCAGTTCGACCTCGCCGACCTCGACCTCGATCTCGCCGGTGGGCAGGTCGGGGTTGATGTTCTCGGTTCCACGTGAAACAACGCGGCCGTCGACGCGGACCGTGGACTCCTTGGAGATCTTGTCCAGGGCCTCGTACGCGGGCGTGCCGGGGCGGGCGACCAGCTGCGTGATGCCGTAGTGATCGCGCAGATCGATGAAGAGGATGCCGCCCAGGTCGCGCCGATTGTGCAGCCAGCCACTCAGCCGGACGTCGGTACCGACGTCAGAGGCGCGGAGCTGGCCGCAGGTGTGGGACCTGTACCGATGCATCGTCGTTCATCGTCCTTCGTGTATGCGGTCTGCGGGGTGCTCTCCCCGGCGAGAACGGGCACGGGGCCCGGACCCATCAAGGGTACCGGGCACCCCAAGATCGGCTCCCCACCATTACCGGGGACCCGCCCGTCATCGTGCCCCGGCCTTCGGTGAAACCTCCAACCCGCCGCATGTCCCCTCAGAGCTACTTACAGTGGCACCTTTCAATCAGATCTTCATAAAGTGGGGCAATGCATACAGCCGACCCCCTCCCGTCCGTCGGGGACGTCCTCGCCGCCCTCGCGACCGGGCTGTGGCACTGGGACACGGCTGCCGGGCTGGTCACTGTGGACGCGGAGGCGGCGCGGCTGCTCGGGCTGCCCGCGCAGCCGACCACCCTCACGGAGGTCCAGACCCGGGCCCGGCTGCACCCGGAGGACTGGAACGAGATCACCGGGGTGGTCCCGCTCGCGGTCGACGAGGGCACGCTGGCCGAGGTGCGCATCCGGATCATGGACGAGCAGGGAAACGTCCTGCGTGTCGTCCGCAGCCGATCCAAGCCGTCTTTCGATCCCGAACGGCGGGCGTACGAGCTGATCGGCACCCTCCAGGAGGTCACCGAGCCGACCCCGGGCACGCGGGCCGCCCGCAACGCGGTCACCGGGGACTGGCGGCGCTCCCGGGAGGCGTTCCTGCTGGACGCGGGCCGGGCGCTGGCGGAGGCGCGGTCCACGGCGGAGGTCCTGCGGGTGGCCGGCGGCCTGTCGATGCCGGGATTCTCACCGGACGGGCTCGTGGTGTTCGGGGTGGAGGGCGACCGGCTGACGATCACCGGCCAGCACGGGCACCAGCCCGACGACATGGGCCCCTTCTCGAACATGCCGCTGACCACCGACTATCCGGCGGCCCAGGTCGTCCGCACCGGCCGCGCGGTGTATCTGTCCTCCCCCGAGGAGTACAAGGCCCGCTACCCGACGGCCTGGCAGCTCGCCGGGCGCTTCGGCCGCCGCTCATGGGCCTTCCTGCCACTGACGGTCGCCGGACGCACGATGGGCGCCTGGCTGGCCGCCTTCGCCTATCCGGTGGCGTTCACACCCGACGAGCGCGCCGTGCTGACGACCGTGGCCCGGATGCTCGCCCAGGCCCTGTCCCGGGCGGAGGTCGCCGAGTCGGAGCGGGAGCTGACGGACGGCCTGCAGCGCTCCATGCTGCCCTCGCTCGGCCCGGAGATCCCCGGGATGCAGGTGGCCGCCCGGTACATCCCGACCGGCGGCGGGCTCCAGGTCGGCGGCGACTGGTACGACATGATCCCGCTGCCCTCCGGCCGCATCGCCCTGGCCGTGGGGGACGTCCAGGGTCATGACGTCCGGGCCGCGGGCCTCATGGGCCAGCTGCGCATCGCCCTACGCGCCTACGCCGCCGAGGGCCACCGCCCGGACGCCGTGCTCTCCCGCGTCTCGCGGTTTCTGCACGGCATCACGCACGACGACGGGATGACCGACCTCCGCTTCGCGACCTGCGTGTACGCGGAGGCCGACCCGGTGACCGGGGTGCTGGAGATCGCCCGCGCCGGGCACCCGGACCCGGCGATCCGGATGGCCGACGGCACGGTGATGATGCGGCCGACGGCGGGCGGGCTGCCGCTGGGCGTGGACCCGGACCCGGACTATCCGACGACCCGGTTCACGCTCGAACCCGGCGAGACGCTGATGCTGTGCACCGACGGGCTGATCGAGACCGGCGGCCACGACCTGGAGAGCGGCTGGCGCCGGCTGCGCGCGATCCTGGAGGCCCACCGCGGGGACGACGGGGTCGAACTGGAGTCGCTGGCGGACGCGCTGGTGCAGGGCGTGCACGGGCCGTCCTCGCACCACACCACCGGCCCCCTGGCCGACCGCCGCGAGGACGACATCGCGCTGGTGCTGCTGTCCCGGCCCCCGGAGGGCAGAGGCCGGCCCACGGTCCGGCGCACGCTGCTGTCGGTGGCGCAGGACGAGCCGGACCGGATCGCCGAGGCCCGCCGTCACCTGCGCGAGCTGCTGCACGACTGGGTCTCCTGTGAGCAGGTCGACTCGGCTGCGCTGCTGGTCTCCGAGATGGTCACCAACGTTCTCGTCCACACCGACGCCGACGCGCTGCTGCTCGCCGAGGTGACCGGCGAGGCGGGGGTGCGGCGGCTGCGGGTGGACGTCACCGACGCGGGCGACGACCTGCCGCACAGGCGGCGCCCGGGCGAACTGGCCTCCTCCGGGCGCGGCCTGATGCTGATCGAACTGCTCGCGGACGCCTGGGGCGTGGACCCACGGGGCGAGGGCAAGAGCATCTGGTTCGAACTCTACGAGTCGGGCGGAACATCGGCCGGGGAACCGGGGGCCGAGGCGTTGGAGGACGGTGTGCCGGGGGACGGCGCGCTGGAGCACGTCGCGTCGGAGACCGGCGCGCTGGACGACGGTGTGCCGGAGCCCGGCGCGCTGGCCGACGGTGTGCCGGATGACGATGCGGCGGAGGGCGCCGCCTAACGCGTGCGCAGTCGCTCTACGTCCCCGAAGGCGAGGCGTCCGAGGGCGGTTCGCCGGAGGACGTCGCGTCGGGGGACGGTGGGCTGGAGGAGACTTCGTACCGCGTGCGCAGTTCCTGTACGACGCCGAAGGCGGCCGCGGTCAGCGGGACCGCGAGCAGCATGCCGAGGATCCCCGCGACGGACGCCCCGGCGGTGATGGCGAGCATCACCATGGCCGGGTGCATCTGCACGGTGCGGCTCTGGATGAC
The DNA here is from genome assembly GCF_040652655.1 of Streptomyces sp. NPDC048191. NCBI lineage: Bacteria > Bacillati > Actinomycetota > Actinomycetes > Kitasatosporales > Streptomycetaceae > Streptomyces > Streptomyces sp. NPDC048191. Next base: position 360,738 of record NZ_JBEZMO010000001.1, on the reverse strand, counting down.
CGGCTGGAGCACGTGCCCCTCCAGCACCTGCACGGCGAGCACGACACCGAGCACCCACAGCGCGATGACGAAGCCGCGGTCGGCGAGCGCGACCAGGACGGCCACCGCACCGGAGATGAAGGCGCCGAGGTAGGGGATGTAGGCACCGACGAACACGAGCGCGCCGAGGCCGATCGCCCCCGGTACCTGGAGGATCAGCAGGCCCACGGTGATGCACACGGCGTCGATGAGCGCGATGAAGGTCGTCCCGCGCATGAACCCCTCCACCGCCTCGAAGGCGCGCCGGACGATGGCCTCCAGGGTGTCCGCGGAGCCACCGGGCGCGAGGGACCGCAGGGACTCCATAGCCCGGTGCGAGTCGCGCAGGAAGAAGAAGACGAGCAGCAGGGCGAGCACCGCCATCGCGATGCTCTCCCCGACGACACTGACCCCGCTGATGACATTGGACGCGGCCGTGCCGCCGAACCTGCTCAGTAGGGTGCGCGAGTTCGCGGCGAGGTCGTCGAGACCGGTGCCGGCCGCCCCGAAGTGCCGTGCGAGCCCCTTGGCGGCGTTCCGCAGCGAGGCGATGATCTGGTCGCCGGTGTCGATGAGCGCGGCGACGACGATGTACACGGCACCGCCGAAGACGGCCAGCACGGCGACACAGGTGAGCCCGGCCGCGAGCGAAGCCTGCACCCCGGTCCGAACGAGCCGCCGGTACAGCGGTCCGAGCAGCGCGGTGCCGAGCAGCGCGAGCAGCACCGGCGTGACGGCCGTACGGAACTCCCCGCACAGCCGCACCCCGACCCATCCCACCCCGGCGACGAGCAGCAGCACGACGCACCAGGCGGCGAGACGTCGGACGGGGTCGGGCAACAGCTGCACGCGTCCAGCGGATCATGGGAGCCGACGGGTGTCCCGCCGCGCGGGGCCGGGCGGGTGAGGTGTGCGGCGCCGGTGGGCCGCAAGGCTCGTATCCTCGCCCCATGCGTATCGGAGAGCTGGCGGGGCGCACGGGAGTCCCGGTCGCGACGATCAAGTTCTACACGCGCGAGGGCCTGCTGCGGCCCGGTGAACGCACCAGCCCCAACCAGGTCCGGTACGACGACAACCACGTCCGCAGGCTCAAGCTGATCCGGGCGATGCTCGAGGTCGGCGGCATGTCCGTGGCCACGGTCGGGCAGGTGCTCGCCCGGATGGACGATCCGGACCGCACCGCCCACGCCATGCTGGGCGTCGTCCAGTCCGCCGCCGGCCGGAGCGCCGCCGACCGGGGCACCCCGAAGGACCGCGCGCGGGCCGAGGCGGACGTGGCCGAACTGGTGCGCCGGCACGGCTGGACGGCCGGGCCGGACAGTCCCGGCTGGACGGCGCTGGTCCAGCTCGTCGGGACGTACCGGGACCTGGACCGGGAGGACCTGCTGACGCTGCTCGACACGTACGCGTCCGCGGCCGGCCGGCTCGCCGACGCCGAACTGGCCGCCGTGGCCCGCGTGCCGACCGTGGACGGCAAGGTCGAGACCGTGGTCCTGGGCACGGTACTGGGCGACGCCGCGATGGCCGCACTACGCCGCCTCGCCCAGGAGGACGCCTCGATCCGGACGCCGGCACTCCTGTCCTGACGGCCCCTTCCAGCCGACCGCACCGACTTCCCGACGGCCTGCCGGGCCGGCCGGACCGAACCCCGACGGGCCCCGGCCGGCCGAATCGCCCGCCCGCACCGGGACGGGGAACCGTCAGCCCTGCGGACCCTCGGCGCTCATCCCGTGCACCGCGGGGATCGTTCCCAGCCGGCCCTTCTGGAAGTCCTCGAAGGCCTGCATCAGCTCTTCCTTGGTGTTCATGACGAACGGGCCGTAGTGGGCCATGGGCTCACGGATCGGCTGTCCGCCCAGGAGCACGACCTCCAGGTCCGGCGTGTGGGAGTCCTGCTTCTCGTCCGCGCGGACGGTCAGCGAGGACCCGGCGCCGAACACCGCGGTCTGCCCGACGTGGACCGGCCGGCGGTCCGCACCGACGCTGCCCCGGCCCGCGAGCACGTAGGCCAGACCGTTGAAGTCCTCCCGCCAGGGCAGGGTGACCTCGGCGCCGGGTGCGACGGTCGCGTGGATCATGGTGATCGGGGTGTGGGTGATGCCGGGCCCCCTGTGACCGTCCAGCTCGCCCGCGATGACGCGCAGCAGCGCACCGCCGTCCGGGGTCGTCAGCAGCTGGACGTTGCCACCGCGGATGTCCTGGTAGCGCGGGGCCATCATCTTGTCCTTGGCCGGGAGGTTCACCCACAGCTGCAGGCCGTGGAAGAGGCCGCCGGACACGACGAGGGACTCCGGCGGGGCCTCGATGTGCAGCAGTCCGGAACCCGCGGTCATCCACTGGGTGTCACCGTTGGTGATGGTGCCGCCACCGCCCTGCGAGTCCTGGTGGTCGAAGACGCCGTCGATGATGTAGGTGACGGTTTCGAAGCCGCGGTGCGGGTGCCAGGGGGTGCCCTTGGGCTCGCCCGGGGCGTACTCCACCTCGCCCATCTGGTCCATCATGATGAACGGGTCGAGATGGCGGTAGTTGATCCCCGCGAACGCCCGGCGGACCGGGAAGCCCTCGCCCTCGAACCCGCTCGGAGCGGTCGTGACGGCCAGCACGGGACGTGCCACGGCGTCGGCGGGAGCGGTCACACGGGGCAGCGTCAACGGGTTCTCGACGGTCACTGCAGGCATGGTCGGTACCTCCTTCTGCGTCCACTTTAGTTGAGCGTTGAACTTTCTGCCACCCCTAACGGAACGAGCCCGGAGGGAATTCCCTCCGGGCCCTGAAGTGGCGACGTCACTTGAAGGCGATGGAGACGGCGATTCCGGCCGCCGGCGCACAGCCGCCCAGCACCGGAATCCCGAACACCAGCAGCAGGACGGCACCGAAGACGAACATCCCGGCGGTGCCGGTGCCGACCTGGCTGCTTTCGTCGGGGTCCGCGGGGTCGTACAGGACCGGCGCCCACGCGGCACCGCCCGTGTCGGTGCCCGTGCACGAACGCCGCGCCCCGCTCAGGTCGGTGCAGGAGTGGACATACCGCGTCAGCAGAGCGTCCTCGACGGTCTCCACGTAGGACGACTCCAGCCGCCCTTCCGCCACGACCCCCCGCCGGCGCAGCACCACGACCGCCCCCACCAGCGCACAGCCCGCCCGGGCGGACCACCACCCGACAACGCCCACGGCGACGGCGCAGAGCCACATCACGGCGGCCACCATCCCCCCGGCCACCCCCAGCGCACCCGACGTCAGCGCGACAGCGCCCGCGCCGGCCCACCCCGTGCGCGACAACGGCGGCTAGCCGTACATCCGCCGCATCGCGAAGTCGACCATCTGCTCGACCGCCTTCGCGTCGAACACCATCCGGTGCTCACCCTCCATGTCCAGGACGAAGCCGTAGCCGGTGGGGAGCAGGTCGATCACCTCGGCGCCGGTGATCACGAAGTACTTGGACTCCTTGCCCGCGTACCGGCGCAGCTCCTTGAGCGAGGTGAACATGGGGATCACCGGCTGCTGGGTGTTGTGCAGGGCGAGGAAGCCGGGGGTGTCGCCGCGCGGGCAGTACACCTTGGACGTGGCGAAGATCTGCTGGAAGTCCTCCGCGGACATCTGCCCGGTGGTGAAGGCGCGCACCGCGTCGGCGAGGGAGGGCGGGGACGGCTCCGGATAGAGCGGCGGCTGCTGGCCGTACCCGCCGACACCGCCCGGCTGCTGCGGCGGAGCGTACTGCTGCTGAGCGCCCACGTTCTGGTCGTAGCCGTACATGGCGCAAGAGTACCGAGCCCGCGCGCCGCACCGGAGCGCCCGGGAGAATACCCGGGCCCGGCCACACTGGAGGTGATGGACGCGGCGGAGCTGGAAACCCGGGGAGGACACGGGCGCGGGCGCCCGGAGCGCGGGCGGCGGCTGGACGTGACCGCCGGCTCACCCCCTGTCGCGCCGGCGACAGCCACGACGCCCGCCCCGTGGGGATACCGGGCGGTCACCTGCCTTTCGCCGACACCCGGACCGGTGGGCGACCCTGTTCACCAGCGAGGAGGAATAGACCCATCTCACACTTGCACGGACAGGGGTTGCTTCTTATTACCGACGGGTAGCATCATCTGAGCTACTTGTTGGTACGTGAACTAGGTGCGAGGAGTCAGTGCCTCGCCGATCCCTCTACGGAGCCGTCGCCATGGGGCACTACAAGTCGAATCTCCGCGACATCGAGTTCAACCTCTTCGAAGTACTGGGGCGCGACAAGGTGTACGGCACCGGCCCGTTCGAGGAGATGGACGTCGAGACCGCCAAGAGCGTCCTGGAGGAGCTGACCCGCCTCTCCGAGAACGAGCTGGCCGAGTCCTTCGCCGACGCCGACCGCAACCCGCCGGTCTTCGACCCCGAGACCAACACCGCGCCGATACCGGCGTCCTTCAAGAAGAGCTACCAGGCCTTCATGGACTCCGAGTACTGGCGGCTCGGCCTGCCGGAGGAGATCGGCGGCACCACCTCGCCGCGCTCCCTGATCTGGGCCTACGCCGAGCTGATCCTGGGCGCCAACCCGGCCGTGTGGATGTACTCCTCGGGCCCGGCGTTCGCCGGCATCCTCTTCGAGGAGGGCACCGAGGTCCAGAAGCACATCGCCAAGATCGCCGTGGAGAAGCAGTGGGGCTCCACGATGGTGCTCACCGAGCCCGACGCGGGCTCCGACGTGGGCGCCGGCCGCACCAAGGCGGTCCAGCAGGAGGACGGCTCCTGGCACATCGAGGGCGTGAAGCGCTTCATCACCTCCGGTGAGCACGACATGTCGGAGAACATCCTCCACTACGTGCTCGCGCGTCCCGAGGGCGCCGGCCCCGGCACCAAGGGCCTGTCCCTCTTCCTCGTCCCGAAGTTCAACTTCGACTTCGAGACCGGCGAGCTGGGCGAGCGCAACGGCGTGTACGCCACCAACGTCGAGCACAAGATGGGTCTGAAGGCCTCCAACACCTGCGAGATGACCTTCGGCGACCAGCACCCCGCCAAGGGCTGGCTCATCGGCGACAAGCACGACGGCATCCGCCAGATGTTCCGCATCATCGAGTTCGCCCGCATGATGGTCGGCACGAAGGCGATCTCCACGCTGTCCACGGGCTACCTGAACGCGCTGGAGTACGCCAAGGAGCGCGTCCAGGGGCAGGACCTGGCGGACTTCATGGACAAGACCGCGCCCAAGGTCACCATCACCCACCACCCGGACGTGCGCCGCTCGCTGATGACGCAGAAGGCGTACGCGGAGGGCATGCGCGCGCTCGTCCTCTACACCGCCTCGGTCCAGGACGCGATCCAGCTCAAGGAGGCCAACGAGGAGGACGCCTCCGCCGAGCACGCGCTGAACGACCTGCTGCTGCCGATCGTCAAGGGCTACGGCTCCGAGAAGGGCTACGAGCAGCTCGCCCAGTCGCTGCAGACCTTCGGCGGCTCCGGCTTCCTGCAGGAGTACCCGATCGAGCAGTACATCCGGGACTCCAAGATCGACACCCTGTACGAGGGCACCACCGCGATCCAGGGCCAGGACTTCTTCTTCCGGAAGATCGTCCGCAACCAGGGCGCCGCGCTGAACTCCCTCGCCGAGGACATCAAGAAGTTCCTGGCACTCGGCACCGGCGGCGAGGAGCTGGCCGGCGCCCGCGAGCACCTGGCCAAGGCGGCCGTGGAGCTGGAGGCGATCGTCGGCCTGATGCTGACCGACCTCGCCGCCACCGAGCAGGACACCAAGAACATCTACAAGGTGGGCCTGAACACCACCCGCCTGCTGCTGGCCTCCGGTGACGTCGTCGTCGGCTACCTGCTGCTGAAGGGCGCCGCGATCGCCGCCGAGAAGCTCGGCACGGCGTCCGCGAAGGACAAGGCGTTCTACACCGGCAAGATCGCCGCGGCGAAGTTCTTCGCGGCGAACGTCCTGCCGGGCGTCACCCTCGCCCGCAAGATCGCCTCCGGCGTCGAACTGGACCTGATGGAGCTGGACGAGTCCGCGTTCTAGGCAATCTTCCGGTAGATCCTGTGCGGGCCCGCTCCCTTTCCGGGAGCGGGCCCGCACACGTCGTTAAGGTGAATCCATGAGCGCAGCATCCCGCTTCGACCGCGGCCACACCGACGACCTGATGTCCTTCCTGGCGGCCGGTCCGTCGCCGTACCACGCGGTGGCGGTAGCCGCAGAGCGGCTGGAGAAGGCGGGCTTCCGCCAGGTCGCCGAGACGGACGCCTGGGACGGCTCGAGCGGCGGCAAGTACGTGCTGCGCGGCGGCGCGATCATCGCCTGGTACGTCCCCGAGGGCGCCGAGGCGCACACCCCGTTCCACATCGTCGGCGCGCACACCGACTCCCCGAACCTGAGGATCAAGCCGCGCCCGGACAGCGGGGCGCACGGCTTCCGCCAGGTCGCCGTCGAGATCTACGGCGGACCGCTGATGAACTCCTGGCTGGACCGCGACCTGGGCCTGGCCGGGCGGCTGAGCCTGCGGGACGGCTCCACGGTCCTGGTCAATGTGGACCGGCCACTGCTGCGCGTGCCCCAGCTCGCCATCCACCTGGACCGTTCGGTCAGCAGCGAGGGGCTCAAGCTCGACAAGCAGCGTCATCTGCAGCCGATCTGGGGCCTCGGGGACGACGTGCGGGACGGCGACCTGATCGCCTTCCTGGAGCAGGAGGCGGGACTGGCGGCCGGCTCGGTCACCGGCTGGGACCTGATGACGCACCCGGTGGAGGCCCCGTCCTACCTCGGCCGGGACCGCGAACTGGTCGCCGGGCCCCGGATGGACAACCTGCTGTCGGTGCACGCGGGCACGGCCGCACTGGCCGCCGTCGCCACCTCCGGCGCCGCGCTTACCCGTATCCCCGTGCTGGCCGCCTTCGACCACGAGGAGAACGGCTCCCAGTCGGACACCGGCGCCGACGGCCCGCTGCTCGGATCCGTGCTGGAGCGCTCGGTCTTCGCCCGCGGCGGCTCGTACGAGGACCGGGCCCGGGCCTTCGCGGGCACGGTGTGCCTGTCCTCCGACACGGGTCACGCCGTCCACCCCAACTACGCGGAGCGGCACGACCCGACGCACCACCCGCGGGTCAACGGCGGCCCGATCCTCAAGGTCAACGTCAACAACCGCTACGCCACGGACGGTTCGGGCCGGTCGATCTTCGCCGCCGCCTGCGAGAAGGCGAACGTCCCCTTCCAGTCGTTCGTCTCCAACAACTCCATGCCCTGCGGCACCACCATCGGCCCCATCACCGCGGCCCGGCACGGCATCCGGACCGTGGACATCGGCGTGGCCATCCTCTCGATGCACAGCGTGCGCGAACTGTGCGGCGCCGACGACCCGTTCCTGCTGGCGAACGCCCTGACGGCGTTTCTGGAGGGCTAGCCGAGGGCTAGCCGGGTCCTCGCCGGGTACCCGGTCGGCACCGGAGATTCCGGAACCGAAAGGGGAGGCGACTTCTCATGGGGCTCGGAGGATGCATCATCCTCATCGCCGTGGGGGCCATCCTCACGTTCGCGACCGACTGGCACATGCACGGGGTCAATCTCACGGTCGTCGGCCTGATCCTGATGGCCGTGGGCCTGATCGGCGTGGCCACGTTCAGCGGGATCGCGCGGCGCCGGCGGGTGGTCATGCCACCGACGCCGGTGGTGGAGGAGGAACCGCACCACCATCACCACCACGGCGACGGTTACGTCGACGGCTACGGCGTCTGAGGCGACGCCTGCCCACTGCTCGTCCGTCCCCGCCGGGACGAGCGGCAGGCGGTCCGCCCCACCCCAGGTGAGGCGGGCCGGTACGCCCCGGTCCTGCTGGTGGACACGGCAGGCGGGGCATTCGTCGCAGGCGGGGCATTCGCCGGCGGCCCGGTGGATTTCCGGAGTCCGGTCAGGTCAGTGCGTGGCCGGTGGTGACGTCCACGTGGCCTGGGACCTCCTCGTGCCGGTCGCCGACCGAGAGGGTGCCGGTGGGCTCGAAGAGGAGGACCTCCGCACGCCGGGGCGCGGACGGCTTGTGCTCGGTGCCCCGCGGGACGGTGAAGACCGACCCCCTGGTCAGGACGACCGTGCGCTCGCCGGCCGGCTCGCGCAGGCCCAGGTGCACCTCGCCGTCGAGGACCAGGAAGAACTCGTCGGTGTCCTCGTGCGCGTGCCAGACGTGCTCGCCCTCGAACTTGGCGATGCGGACGTCGTAGTCGTTGACGGCGGCGACGATGCGGGGGCTCCAGCACTCGCTGAAGGAGGCGAGCGCCTTGTCCAGGGAGACGGGTTCCTTGGGTTCCTTGGGTTCCATGCGTTCATCGTGCGGGCTTACGGTCGCGCCGTACGAGTGCTAGGAATCGCATATGGCGCAAGGATCCTCTCAGCCCCCGCACCGGGTCGTCGTGATCGTGGACGCGGGCACCAACCCCTTCGAGGTCGGCGTCGCGACGGAACTGTTCGGGCTGCCCAGACCCGAACTCGGCTTCCCGGGACCGCTGTACGCGGTGACGCTCTGCTCGCCCGCCCCGCGGACCCGGATGAACCACGGCTTCTTCACCCTCACCGGCGTACCGGGCCTGGACGCCGTGGACGAGGCCGACACCCTCGTCGTACCGGGGCGCCCCGACAACGTCGTACCGCGCGGCGCCGACGTCCTGGACGCCATCCGGCGCAGCCACGCGCGCGGGGCGCGCATCGTCAGCTTCTGCACGGGCAGCTTCGCCCTGGCCGAGGCCGGGCTGCTCGACGGGCGCCGGGCCACCACCCACTGGATGTGGGTGGACGCCTTCCGGGACCTGCATCCCAAGGTGCGGCTGGAACCGGACGTGCTGTTCGTCGACGAGGGCGACATCCTCACCGCGTCCGGCAGCGCGGCCGCGCTCGACCTGGGGCTGCACCTCTGGCGCCGCGACCACGGAGCCGAACTCGCCAACGCCGTCTCCCGGCGCCTCGTCTTCGCCGCCCACCGCGACGGCGGGCAGCGGCAGTTCGTGGAACGCCCGGTGCCCGACGTGCCCGACGCGTCGCTCGGCCCGCTGCTGGCCTGGGCGCAGGAACGGCTGGGCGAGCCGGTGACCGTGGCGGACCTCGCCGCCCGCGCGGCCGTCAGCCCCGCCACGCTGCACCGCCGCTTCCGCGCCCAGCTGGGCACGACCCCGCTGGCCTGGCTCACCCGGGAGCGGGTCGCGCTGGCCCGCCGGCTGATCGAGCGGGGCGAGGAGCGCCTGGACGTCGTCGCGGACCGCTGCGGCCTGGGCACGGCGGCCAATCTGCGGGCCCGGCTGCGCCGGGAGACGGGGCTCAGCCCGTCGGCGTACCGCAGGCGCTTCGGACCGGCGGGACCGTGACGATCAACGCGCGGCGGGGAACGGTACCCGCATGAGACTCCTCGTACACGACCGGCTGCTCGGCATCGGCGACGACTACTGGATCGAGGACGAGCACGGCCGCAAGGTCTTCCTCGTCGACGGCAAGGCCATGCGGCTGCGGGACACCTTCCAGCTGAAGGACGCCCACGGGCGCGTGCTGATCGACATCCACCAGAAGATGTTCGCGCTGCGCGACACCATGGTGATCGAGCGGGACGGCGAGGGCCTGGCCACCATCCGGCGCAAACGGCTGTCCCTGCTGCGCAACCACTACCGGGTGTCCCTGGTCGACGGCACCGAACTGGACGTCAGCGGCAAGATCCTCGACCACGAGTTCGCCATCGAGTACGACGGCGAACTCCTCGCCGTGATCTCCCGCCGCCTGCTGTCGCTGCGAGACACCTACGGCGTCGACATCGTGCGCGAGGACGCGGACCCGGCACTGCTCATCGCGGTGGCGGTGTGCGTGATCCACCTGGCGCAGAAGGAGCGGGAGGACCGCTGAGGCGCCGGAGCAGGCGCTCTACGGCCGGGGCGGCTCCAGGCCGAGCACACGGTCCTTCAGCGCCGGGAACTGCTCGCGGGTGGCCGCCACCTTCGCCGGATCGAACTCGACGGTGAGGATCTCCTCGTCCGGGCCCGCCTCGGCGAGCACCTCGCCCCACGGATCCACCACGATCGAGTGACCCGCCTGTGGAACTCCCGCATGGGTCCCGGCCGTTCCACACGCGAGCACGAACGCCTGGTTCTCCACCGCCCGCGCCTGAGCCAGCAGCGTCCAGTGCGCGCGCCGCCGCTCGGGCCAGCCCGCCGGGATCACCAGGGTCTCGGCGCCGGCGGCGACCAGTCCACGGAAGAGTTCGGGGAAACGGAGGTCGTAGCAGGTGGCCACGCCGAGCGTGGTCCCGGGCAGCCGGACCGTCACCAGGTCCCGCCCCGCGCCCATCAGCACGGCCTCGCCCTTGTCGAAGCCGAAGCGATGGATCTTGCGGTAGGCGGCGACCGGCTCACCGGAGGGGGAGAAGACGAGAGAGGTGTTGTAGAGGGGCCCGTCACCCGCGGCGGATCCGCTGCCGGATGCCGCGCGCTCGGGAATCGACCCCGCGTGCAGCCACACGCCCGCGTCGCTCGCGGCCTTGGCCATGGCCTCGTACGTCGGCCCTTCGAGCGGCTCGGCCTCGCGGCCGAACTCCTCGTAGGCGAAGGCACCGGTGGTCCACAGTTCGGGCAGGACCACGAGATCGGCCCCGGCCTGCTCCCGGACCAGCCCGGCCACCCGCTGCCGCCGGGAGTCGACCGATTCATCCTCGTTCACGGCGATCTGGATCAGCGAGGCGCGCACACTACCACCGTCCTGGCATTCGAGTCGTCCACACAGGCCTACGATCGTCACACGAAAGCACTGCCGGGGTGCCTGGAGGCAGCGTAACTTGGGGGTCCCCGTGGTTCGAGCGAAGCCGAGAACCAGGGGGACTCCCAGACGCCCGCCGAAGTGCAGCCGCCGCCCGCTGGCAACGCCGCCACAACCTGCCCGTGTACCGACCGCCGAGGGGTCCCGTTCCGTGAGTCTGCATCCCACCCTCCAGCCCTACGCCGACGCCTGGACGCACTCCATCGAAGCGATATCCGAGATGGTCCAGCCGCTGGCGGAAGGCGAGTGGAACCGGCGGACCCCCTGCCCCGGCTGGTCGGTCCGGGACATCGTGTCGCACGTCATCGGCATGGACTGCGAGATGCTCGGCGACCCGCGCCCCATCCACTCACTGCCCCGGGACCTCTTCCACGTCACCACCGAGCACCAGCGGTACATGGAGATGCAGGTCGACGTCCGCCGCCACCACACGGCGCCGGAGATGACGGCCGAGCTGGAGTACACGGTCATCCGCCGCAACCGCCAGCTGCGCACCGAGTCCCGCGACCCCGGCACCACGGTGCGCGGACCGCTGGGCACGGAGATCACGGTGGAACAGGCCTATCGTGACCGCGCGTTCGACGTGTGGGTGCACGAGCAGGACCTGCGCACGACCCTCGGCCGTCCCGGCAACCTGGACTCGCCCGGCGCGCACGTCGTGCGGGACGTCCTTCTGGAAGCGCTCCCCAGGATCGTCGCGAAGGACGCGGGGGCGCCGCGCAGTTCGGCGATCGTGTTCGACGTGCACGGCCCGGTGGAGTTCCTGCGCACGATCCGCGTCGACATCCAGGGCCGAGGCACCCTGGAAACCACCCCGGCCCTCGGTCCCGCCGCCACCCTCACCCTCGACTGGGAGACCTACGTCCGCCTCGCCTGCGGCCGCGTCAGCCCCGAGGCGGTGGCGGACCGAGTGAAGACGGAGGGCGACCCGGACCTGACGGCATCGATCCTGCGCAACTTCACGGTGACGCCGTAGCCGGCCGAACGCTCAGGTGGCGATCGGGGTGGGGCCGGGCGGGGCTCGGCGCACCTTCACGGCGGCCCCGGCCGGGGCCGAAGCCGTGGCGGCGGCCCCTCGCGACCTCACCTGCCGGCATGGGGAAGACGGAGGTGCACGGGTGGGTGAGCGCCGCTAGGCCGCCGGCACGTGCACCGTCTCCACCCGGCTCGCCACCAGCCGCTCACGCTCACGCCGAGCCGCCCGCCCGCGAAGCCGCAGGATCTGCGACACCCCGAGCGCCTGCAGCACGAACACCGACGACAACGCCACGCTGTAGTCGTCTCCGGTGGCGTCCAGCAGCACCCCGACCGCGAACAACGTCGTCATCGAGGCGACGAAACCACCCATGTTGGTGATACCGGAGGCCGTCCCCTGTCGCTCGGGCGGGTTGGCCGGCCGGGCGAAGTCGAAGCCGATCATCGAAGCCGGCCCACACGCCCCCAGCACCGCGCACAACACCACCAGCAGCCACATCGGCGCACGCACACCCGGATACAGCACCGTCGCCGCCCACGTCAGCGCCGTCGCCCCCACCGTGCCGAGCGCCAACGGAAGTCGCGCCGCATGGTGCCGGGCGACGATCTGACCGTAGACCAGCCCGATCACCATGTTGGACAGCACGACCAGAGTGAGCAGTTCACCGGCCGTGGCCCGGCTGAGCCCCTGCGCCTGGACCAGGAACGGCAGGCCCCACAGCAGCAGGAACACCATGGCCGGGAACTGCGTGGTGAAGTGCACCCACATCCCGAGGCGTGTGCCGGGCTCCCGCCAGGCCGCCGCGATCTGCCTGCGGACGTACGCCGAGCCCTGGTGCGCGACGGGCTCGGGCTCGTACCCCTCGGGGTGGTCCTTCAGGAACAGCAGGGTCAGCACGAGGACGACGGCACCGGCGAGCGCGCTGCCGGCGAACGCCGGGGTCCAGCCGATGCCGTGCAGCAGCCGCGCGATCACCAGGGTGGAGACCAGGTTGCCCGCCATGCCGACCAGCCCCGCGAGCTGGGCGACCAGCGGCCCGCGCCGGGCCGGGAACCAGCGGGTGCCGAGCCGCAGCACACTGATGAACGTCATCGCGTCCCCGCAGCCCAGCAGGGCGCGGGAGGCGACGGCGGTGCCGTAGGAGGGGGAGAAGGCGAAGCCGAGCTGCCCGGCGGTGAACAGCACGGCGCCGATGCTCAGCACCTTCTTGGTGCCGAGCCGGTCGACCAGCAGGCCGACGGGTATCTGCATGCCGGCGTAGACCAGCAGCTGGAGGATGGAGAACGTCGACAGCGCGGAGGCGTTGACGTGGAAGCGGTCCGCGGCGTCCAGCCCCGCGACACCGAGCGACGTACGGAAGATGACGGCGACGAAGTAGACGGCGACGCCTATGGACCACACCCGTACGGCGCGCCGGCCACCCGGTGGATCACCCGGAAGAGTGACATTGCTCCCCGAGCCGCTCATCGGACCTCACCTCGGGCGAGGTGCTCGAACCAGCTCACGTGCCGGTGCACGACCTCGACGGCCGCCTCCGCGTCCCCGGCGCGCAGCGCGCCCAGAATCTCCTCGTGCTCGGCGAGCGTCTTGGCGATCCGGTCGGGGTGCGAGTGCATGACGGCGACGCCCATCCGCAGCTGCCGGTCGCGCAGCTGGTCGTAGAGCCGGGACAGGATCTCGTTGCCACCGCTGCGCACGATCTCGGCGTGGAAGCAGCGGTCGGTCACCGCGGCCGCGGCCAGGTCACCGGCGGCGGCCTGGGTCTTCTGCAGTTCCAGCAGCTCGGCCAGCCGCTGGAGCAGACCGGGCGGGGCGGGTACGGCCTTGCGGGCGGCGTGCTCCTCGACCAGCTGACGGGTCTCCACCACGTCGGCGATCTCCTGCGCGGACACCGGCAGGACCAGCGCGCCCTTCTTCGGATAGAGCCGGATCAGGCCCTCGACCTCCAGCCGCAGCAGAGCCTCCCGCACGGGCGTGCGAGAGACCCCCACCGCCTCGGCCAGCTCGCCCTCGGTGAGCAGCGTGCCGCCCTCGTAGCGACGGTCCAGCACCCCCTGCTTGACGTGGGCGTACACGCGGTCCGCGGCGGGCGGCGGCTTGTCGTGCCGGCGGGCTGGTTGCTGTAGGGCCGTCTCCATGCCCACAGGATAGATACAACACGTACCCAAGCGGCAGCGCCGTCCAGCATCCGGACGTGACGCAGATCGCTCGCAGCAGCCGCACAACCTTCTGTGCTACTTACGTGTCTCACACGTGCGGCCCCCTGCTCTTGCCATTCAACTCGGCCGCACTTCAGGGGCATTCACGACTATCGGGGTACATCACTTTGATTACCGGCATTAAGGGCACCCGCAGCGTCCGCAGCACGCGCATCCGCAGAGCCGCCGCCGTCGCCGTCACCTCCGGCGCGCTGCTCACGACCGGTGCCCTCACCGCGGCGCCCGCTCAGGCCGTCACCGCGCCCTCGATCATCGCCAAGGGCGGCTACGTGATGAACGACGCGAGCGGCTCGACGCTGTACACCAAGGCAGCGGACACCAAGCGCTCCACGGGCTCCACCACCAAGATCATGACCGCCAAGGTCGTGCTCGCTCAGTCGAACCTCAACCTCGACAAGAAGGTGACGATCCAGAAGGCGTACAGCGACTACGTCGTCCAGAACAACGCCTCCCAGGCGCACCTGATCGTCGGCGACAAGGTAACCGTCCGTCAGCTGCTGTACGGCCTGATGCTGCCGTCCGGCTGCGACGCCGCCTACGCGCTCGCCGACACCTACGGCTCGGGCTCCACCCGCGCCGCGCGCGTGAGCAACTTCATCGGCAAGATGAACGCCGCCGCCAAGAGCCTCAAGCTCACGAACACGCACTTCGACTCCTTCGACGGCATCGGCAACGGCAACAACTACTCGACGCCGCGCGACCTGACGAAAATCGCCAGCAGCGCGATGAAGAACTCCACGTTCCGCTCGATCGTCAAGACGAAGGCGTACACCGCGAAGACGATCACCAAGACCGGCAGCACCCGCACCATGCAGACGTGGACCAACACCAACGGTCTGCTCAGCAGCTACAGCGGCACCATCGGCGTGAAGACGGGCTCCGGCCCGGAGGCCGGCTACTGCCTGGTCTTCGCCGCCACCCGCAACGGCAAGACCGTCATCGGCACCGTCCTCGCCTCCACCTCCATCCCGAACCGTGAGGCGGACGCGAAGAAGCTGCTCAACTACGGCTTCGCCAAGTGACGTAGCACCAGGCACACACGGGCCCGTCGCGACAAGCGGCGGGCCCGTTGCCGTACCCGGACCCGTAATGAAGCTGATGGTGCTAGTCTCATTGGCACCATGCTGCTACGTCTGGACAAGGCCGACACCCGCCCCCTGCACGAGCAGGTCGCGGCGGCGATCCGGCGGGCCGTCGCCGAGGGCGAGTGCCGCGCCGGCGACCGGCTGCCCTCGGCCCGCGATCTCTCCGCGGCCCTGGACATCAACGTCAACACCGTCCTGCGCGGCCTGCGCGAACTGCGGGACGAGGGCCTGCTGGAGTTCCGCCGGGGCCGCGGGATCACCGTCGCCGAGGGGGCGGCCCAGCGGTCCGGACTGCAGATCAAGGTGCGTGAGCTGATCGCGGAGGCTTCCCGGCTCGGCTACAGCCTCACCGACCTCATCGAGCTGATCCGGGGGACGACACCATGACGGACATGACGGACGGGGACGAACGGAAACCCGGCCGGAGCCGCGCCGCGCACTGGGGACTGGCAGCCGGCACGACCGCCGTCGCCGCCCTGCTCGCCGGCCTGCCCTGGGCCGCGCGGAGCCGGCTGCCCGACCGGCTCGCGACCCACTGGAGCGGGGGCAGTGTCCCCGACGGCTCGATGCCGCTGTGGGCCGCCTCCCTGTTCCCGGCCGGTGTCTGGCTGCTGATCGCCCTTTCGGTGAGCGTGCGATGGCGCCGTTCCTGGCCGGCCGTACGGCCTTGGCGGGCCATCGCGCTGGCGCCCACCGCGGTGGTGTTCGTCGGCGCACAGGCCTCCGTCGTCCGAGCGAACCTCGACCGTGCCGACTGGCACGCGGCCCGCGAGCCGGCCCTGGGCATCGTGCTGATCCTGGCGTCGGCGGTGGTCGCCGGCGTGGTGGCCTGGCGGTCGAGCACCCGGTCCACCTCCACGCCCGCCCCCGCCGGCCCCGAGCTGAGGCTGCCCGAGGGCGAGCGGCTGGTGTGGTTCTCCCGCGCGGCCAATCCCTGGCTGCAACTGCTGGCCGCGCTGACCGGCCTCGCCGCCGCAGGCGCCCTGGTGGCCCTGGCCGTCGGCCTGGCGCGTCCCGCCGCGCTGTGGCCGGTGTGCGCGGGCTGCGGCGTCGCCTCCCTCGCCGGCGCCTTCTTCTCCTCGGTCCAGGCGAAAGTGTCGGAGGCGGGCCTGGAGGTCTCGTTCGGCCCGCTCGGCTGGCCGGCCCGCCACTGGTCCCCGACCGCCATCGAGTCCGCCCGCGCCGAGCGCCGGCTGCCGTCCCAGGTCGGCGGCTGGGGCTACCGTCTCAGCGGCCTCGGCACCACGGTCATGCTCCGCGCCGGCGACTGTCTGGTCATACGGCCGCGGGGTCGCCGTACCGACTTCGCGGTCAGCCTGGACGACGCCGAACGGGGCGCGGCCCTGCTGAACGCGCTGCGACGGCGGGGCTGAGCCGGCCATGGACGTCCAGGGGGAGCACGACGGCCGGGCGGCGCCGTGGGACACGGCCGCCGCACGCGTCCGGGCCGCGCAGGACGGGGACGCCCTGGCCATGGACGAACTGCTGACGCTGGTCACGCCGTACGTGACCCGGCTCTGCCGCCCGATCGCCCCGCACGATGCGGCCGACGCCGTACAGGAGTCGCTGCTGGCCGTCTTCAAGGGCCTTCCCACCCTCCGTGATCCACGGGCCTTCTACGGCTGGGTGCGCACGGCCACCGTGCGCGAGGCGGTACGGGTCGCCCGCCGCAGCTCCGCCGAGGAACCGGCCGACCCCGCCGACCTGGCCCGGCTCGGCGACCTGCGCGCCGGCGCCGACGGGGAGCTGCCGGCCGACGTGCGGGACGCACTGGCCCGGCTGCCGGTCCGGCACCGCGCGGTCCTGGTGCTGCGCGAGCTGGAGGGCCTGGACGAGGCCACCGTCGCCGGCCTGCTGGGCGTACCCCGGGGCACCGTCAAGTCCCGGCTGAGCCGGGCTCGTTCCTCCTTCCGGAAGGCGTGGTCACGATGAGTTCCCCCGACCCGGTGCTGCGGCTGCGGGTGCTGGCCGCGGGGCTGCGCGCCGGTCTGTACGCCGAGGAGCATCTGCCGCTGCCGTACGACCGGGTGTGGGCGGTTGCCTCGGATCTGCAGGCGGAGCTGCCCCATCTGGTGTCGTTCCTGCGCGAGTTCCGTGTGCCACCCGGGGACGCGGGCCGCAAACCGGCGCTGGCGGTGGGCCGTTCGGGTGTGACCGAGTCCTTCCAGGTGCGGCTCTCCCCGGGCTGGTGCCTGATGCAGTCCCGGCTGATCGTCGGCGGCATGGCGGCGACCCCGGAGGCCGACGGCACCCGCTTCGCCGTCCTCGGGGCCACCCGCCCCACCGCGCTGCTCCCCGCCCAGTGGCTCTACGGCCGCCTGCTCGGCGAACGGCGCGGACGGGCGTTCGTCGGCCGGGTCGCCGAGCGGGCGTCGCTGCGCTAGGCGTCCTCGGTGAACAGTTCCCGGACCGCGTCCGCCACCGCCTCCGGCCGCTCCTGCGGCAGATAGTGCCCGGACTCCGGCACCAGCCGCACGCGCAGCTCGTCGGCGTACGGCTCGGCGCCCGCCAGCATCGACGGTACGACGACGGTGTCCCGCTCCCCGCCGAGCAGCAGCGTCGGCACGGTCAGCCGCCGGTGCCGCCAGGTGCCCCGGACCAACGCGGGGATGTCGTGCAGGACGTACTGCCAGAACAGGGACTGGACGGCGGTGGCGCTCGCCGAAGTGGCGGCGGCGTACTCGGCGAGCTCCGCCTCCGTCCACACGGCCGGCCGGCCCGCGACCTGGTGCCGCAGCAGGAACCGGGTGAAGCCGGGCCAGTGCCGCAGCACGGCCCGCCCCAGTACCGGGTACTCGACGAACGCGGTGAACCACAGCCGCCACAGGTTGGGCACGACGGCGCGGTGCCGGGGCCAAGGGTGGGTCATATTGAGCGCGAGGTACCCGGTGAACCGCTCCGGCGCGCGCAGACAGAGCCGGAACCCGAGATGAGCGCCCCAGTCGTGCCCCACCAGTCCGACCCGCTCCAGCCCGAGCGCGTCGAGCAGCGCGAGGGCGTCGTCCGCCAGGGCCTCCATGTCGTAGCCCCGCCGCGTGACCTCCGACCAGCCGAAGCCGCGCAGGTCGGGGCAGAGCAGCCGGTGACCGCCGGCCAGCTGTCCGGCGACCTTGTGCCACGCGTACCAGTGCTGCGGGAACCCGTGCAGCATCAGCAGCGGAGTCCCGGTGCCGGGGTACTCGGCCAGATGCAGCCGGGTACCCCGGACGCCCAGCATTCGGTGCTCGGCGCGCGCGTCCTCGGGCAGTGGACGATCGGTGTGCGGTGCCATGCCTGACCCCTCTCGGGCCGGTGCGGTCCCCCGTCGGGCCCGCGTCGCCGGGTCAGGAGTCGGCGTCAGCGCGAAAGGTTCCCTCCCTTGCGCTCCTTGCCGTTGCGCCAGGCAGGGAGCTGGTCGTAGGTCTTGAACGTGTACGAAGCGTCGTACGACAGCAGGTTCCCTTCGGTCGCCGGCAGACCGAGCCGTCGGTTGAGGGGGCCGGTGAGGGGCCCGCAGTGTTCGGCGGCCGGGGCGGTGAAGGTGTCGTCGTACGCCGAGAACTCGATCACCGGGGGATCCTGGGAGACCCACTTCGACGGGCCGGAGCGCTTCAGCCGGAAGTCGACGGGTGCCGTCGCGCCGATGGTGCAGCCGTGCGGCACCAACGGGCCGACGAGCCGGAAGCGGAGGCTGAACTGCCCGGTGTAGAAGTCGGACCGCCCCCCGTACTCGGGCTGTATCGCCAGCCCCAGGACGGCCGCGCGATCACCTGCGGAGGTGCCGGTCAGGCCTCCCGGTATGGCCGTGGCGGAACTGTGCATCGCGCCCCACACCTGGCCGTTGCCGCCGTCCGGCATCGGACCCTCGGCGTGCGTCATGGTGATCGGGGCGAGGTCCACCCCGACCTTTCCGATCGTCAACCGCGGGGCGGCGGTGTGCACTTCGCATCTCCACCGGGCCGGGTCGACACCGTCGGGAAGGGGCGGGCAGTCGCTGAAGTCGGTCGCGGACGGAGTGGTCGCGGATGGTGCGGGGCCGCCCGACGACGCGTACGCGACTCCCGGCGCGCACACCGCCGCCGCACCGGCGAGGACTGCGGCGGCGCCCCCGAGGACGGCGGCACGACGGGCGAGGGCAGCGCGGACGGAGGCGTGACGGGCGGCGGAGACAGGACGGACGGACGCGGAGACACCGGGGCGAAGGGCGGCGGATTTCGTCATGACACCAGCGTGCCGCCGTGGCCACTCCCTCACCATCCGTGACCTCCCCCACTCGACCCCGACCTCCCCCTGATACGGCGTCAGGGTCCGCCGCGGAGCGGCCGGACGACAAGACGCCGTACGGGAGCGCGAGCAGGCGTCAGCCGAGCCCCGGAATCCGTACCCGCCGCAGCTCGCCGACCTTGAGTGCCTTGGCCAGCACCAGATAGACGAAGGCGAGCGCGAGCGTGCCGGCGGTGGTCGTCAGGACCGCCCCCGCCGTACCGCCTCCCAGGACCCCGGCACAGCCCCGCGCCGCCGCCCAGCCCGCCACGGCGCCTCCGGCCCCGGCGCACAGCAGCCTGACGTAGGTGCCGCGCAGGGTGCCGTCGTCGAGGCGGCCGCCGGTGCGGCGGGCCAGCAGGCGGGCGGTGAGGGCGAGGCCGGCCAGGTAGGAGAGGGTGTAGGCCCCCGCCATGCCGGTGACCGCCCACCGCGCGGGCAGCAGGACATGACAGGCGCTGGCCAGCGCGATGTTGACGATACCGATCCACACGGCCATGAAGAACGGCGTACGGGTGTCCTCGAAGGCGTAGAAGCCGCGCAGCAGCAGGTACTGCGCCGAGAAGGGGATCAGTCCGAGGCCGAAGGCCTGGAGCATGTGGCCGAGCGGCTGGGCGGTGGTGGGGTCGGCCGCGCCGTGGGCGAAGAGGAGGACGGCGATGTCCGGTCCGAGCGCGGTGAAGAGGAAGGCGGCCGGGACGACGACGACCCCGCTGACCCGCAGGGCCCGGGACAGATCGGCGCGCAGATCGCCGGTCCTCCCCTCGGCCGCCGCCCTGCTCATGCGCGGCAGCAGTGCCGTCACCAGCGAGACGGTGACGATGGACTGGGGCAGCATCCAGATGGTCTGCGCGTAGCTGTAGGCGGTGTAGCCGACGCCCGCCTTCGGAAGCTCCGTGTCGGCGGCGTTGGCGTAGTTGGTGACGACGGTGAGGGCGACCAGGTTGGTCAGCACGAACAGCAGCGTCCACTTCGCCGCGTGGATCCCGGAGCCGAGCCCCGATCCGCGCCAGTCGAACCGCGGCCGGAACCGGAAGCCGGCGGCGCGCGCGAAAGGGATGAGCGCGAGGGCCTGCACGGCGATCCCGAGGGTCGTACCGGCACCGAGCCAGCGGACCTCGGTGCCGGTGATGTCGGCGACGGAGTGCGGGACGGTCATCATCCCGAGATAGACACCGAACATCGCCACGAGAACGACGTTGTTGAGCACCGGCGTCCACATCATCGCGCCGAACGTCTCCCGGGCGTTGAGTACCTGGCCGAGGATGGCGAACAGCCCGTAGAAGAAGATCTGCGGCAGCAGGAACCGGGCGAAGACGACGGTCAGCCGGAACGCGTCGTGCTCCTTGGGCGTGTCCCGGATGTACAGGCTCACGATCTCCGGTGCCGCCCACACGGCGAGCACGGTCCCGACGGCCAGTACGGCGACGACGAGGGTCACGAGCCGCTGCTCGTACGCCCGCCCGCCGTCGGCGTGGGTGGCCCGGGCCCGCACCAGCTGCGGCACCAGTACGGCGTTCAGCGCGCCGCCGATCAGCAGGGTGTACAGGCTGGTCGGCACGGTATTGGCCGTGTTGTACGTGGTCGCGAGCAGCCCCGTACCGAGCGCGGCCCCCTGCAGCACCTGCCGGACCAGCCCACTGGCCCGCGAGACGACGGTGCCGCCGGCCATGAGGACGGAGGCCCGTCCGACACCCGCTTCGGCTCTGGGCTTCGCGTGCCGGGCCGTTGTGGTCTTCTCCCCCGTCACCATGCGGTCAATCTACGGCAGTTGGGATCAGGCTCGAACAGGGCGGCCGGGACGGCGGAGTCGACGAAGACGCGCTGCGCTGCCCTGTCGGCCGACCGACCCGAAAACCCGTTTGTCCGAACGCACGCCTCACCGCCGCCTACCTTCGGCCCATCGACGTGTAGCTCAGCAGCAGAGCACCGGGCTTCCAACCCGGAGGGCGCGGGGGCGGAACCCGCCACGTCGGCTATGAACGACGACGCTGAGCAGCAGCACCTCGCCCAGGCGAACCCCGGATACGCGGCCGGTCAGCTGGCCGCGGCGTTCCGTACGGCCGTCGCACACCCGGACCCGGAGACCCGCCGACGCGGCGAGGAACGCGGCCGCAGGTGGCGCGCGGTCCTGAACGGGATGGCGAACGGCCTGCTGACGATCGGTTCCCGCACGCCCGTCGCCGGACTGCCCGCGTGGGTCACGCCGGAGGTCGTGCGGGGCGGCTTCGCCACCGGCGAGCCGAGCGCCGGCGGTCCCCTGCTCGACTTCGAGGTCGCCGCCGCGCGCCGGGCCGGTGTGCCCGAGGACCGGCGGGCGCTGTTCGGTCACTTCCTGTCCGAGGACGGGCTCGCCCACCTCTGCGCACTGCTCGACAGCGGTCGTTACGAGGTGACCGTTCCTGAGGAGGCCGCCCTGCTCACCGTGGCCTGGCTGGTCCGGGCCGAGGAGCCGGACGCCGCGCTGGACCTGGTCGAGGAGCTGGCGCCGTTCGCGGACCGGCTGCGGTTCAGCCCGCGGCCGGCCGAGCGGCCCGCGCCCCGGCCCGATGCCGTACACCGGTCCACCGTCGCCGAAGCCTCCGCGGCGCTCGCGGGCCGGCGCCCCAGCACGGCCGTCGAGACCCAGCGTGAGTCCCTGGCCGTCTGGCAGCCCTTCGGTGACGAACTGCTGCTGCACTGGCTGGAGGTGACCGACGAGGAGGGGTATGTCCGGGTCCCCGAGCCCGCCGAAGGCGACTGGCACGCCCGCTCGGCCGAGCTGCTGCGCCGCTACCGCGAGCTGGCCCGCCGCCACACCCGGTGCACCAAGCACCGCAAGCCCAAGGAGAACCTGGGCATCCTGCGCGGGGCGCTGGAGGAGACCGTCGCCGGTGGCGAACTGGAACCCCGGCGGCTCGGGCTGCTGCGGCACGCCGTCGCCTCCATGGTCCGGCGGCGTGGCCGGCCCGGCTCCGCGGAGCACACCGCACTGCGCCGGGAGCAGGCCGTCCAGGCCGCGCTGCCCTCGCACCACGCACTGGCCCACGTCGTGCTGGGGCGGCTGTCCGGCCTGCCGCGGGACGGCGGGGTGAGTGACGTCGCGCCGGTCGTCGCGCCGGTGAGCGCCGAGGAGGCCGGCGCGACGGGGGTGCCCGCGGGCGCGGTCATACCGCCCGCCGTACGCCGGCCCGTCGAGGCGGCGCTCAGCGCACCCGTCGGCACGCTCGTGGAGCGCGGGGTCGTCCCCTCGGCGGAGGTCCTGGCCGAGCTGGTCCCGCAGCTCGTCGCCGCCACCACCGCCGCGGCGCACCGCGAACCGGCCCTGCGCGCGCTGGCCGCCGCGAACTACCGCGCGTTCCGCAACCGCCGCTCCCTGCTGCTGTTCAACCTCCAGCGGCAGGTGCGGGTGGAGGAACTGCCGTGGGTGCGAGCCGTCGCCGCCCACCGTGCGGACGCGGGGGCCGGGGAGGTGGCGGGCGCCGCGCTGCGTGAGCTGGGCGGGCTCGCGGTGCGGGCTTTCCCCGGCACGATCCTGCCCAACCCGCTGATCCGCGAGCTGTCCGTCCTGGCCCGGCAGGCCGAGCTGGGGGCGCCCTTCGTCGAGGAACTCGCGGCGGACATCTTCATGGGCACGTTCACCCCGAAGTTCCTGACGGCCGCGCGGGTGGCGGCCGAACTCCTCGGCGGCGGTTCCCTCTACGAGCGTTACTACGTCATCGACTACCAGGCGGTGCGCAACCTCGCGGTCATCGAGGCGGGGGACGCCGTGCTCCGGTCCGGTGGTGCGCGTACGTCGCCCGGGTTCGCCACGCTGTGCACGCGGCGCGCCGCCGAGTTGGCGCCGGGCACGCGGACCTCCTCCGGCTCCTGGGTCGCGGGGAACGGCACGGTGATCGAGCAGGCGCAGATCCTCACCACCCACAACCTGGCCACCCTCGTCCACCGGGTCGGTATCGAGCCCGGCACCGGCTGGGACGAGGCGGCCCTGCGCTGCTTCGGCACCGTGTGCCGGCTGACCGGGCGGGTGCACCACAACCCGCGACCGCTCGGCACCATCAAGGATGTCGCCTACGCCTGGCGCCAGATGGTCTTCTACCTGTCGCTGTGCGCGCCGCAGGAGCAGTGGGGCGTCCTCGACCGCCTGACCGAGGACACCGCCCGCCACCCCTGGCACGTGGCCGGCCGGCTCGCTCCCGCTCTCACCGGGCTCCGCCAGGTCATGGCCGGCGCACCGGCCGACGCCGGCGTGGGCCGCCGTCTGCTGGGCTGGAGTACCGGCGGCCACTGGTTCCGCCCGGATCCGGCACCGAACGGACGCCGATGACCGGTGGCTCGAGTGGGGTACCGGCCGCCGTCGCCGGCGAAGTGCGGGTGGTGCCGCGGAAGGTGTGGGAGGCGGTCGCACGTCGAGTGCACGGCCGCCCCCTCCGGCATCCGGGGCTGTCCACCCGGAGCCCTCACGCCCAGGTGATCAGCCGCTTCGGCTGCTCCAGGACCGCCGCCACGTCCGCCAGCACCTTCGAGCCCAGCTCGCCGTCGACCAGGCGGTGGTCGAAGCTCAGTGCCAGCGTGGTGACCTGACGCGGCTTGACCTTGCCCTTGTGCACCCACGGCTGGAGCTTGATCGCGCCGACGGCGAGGATCGCCGACTCACCGGGGTTGAGGATCGGCGTGCCGGTGTCGACGCCGAAGACGCCGACGTTGGTGATCGTCACCGTGCCGCCCTGCATCGCCGCCGGGGAGGTCTTGCCCTCGCGGGCCGTCGAGACCAGCTCGCCGAGCGCCTCGGCCAGCTGCGGGAGCGTTCTGTCGTGCGCGTCCTTGATGTTCGGCACGATCAGCCCGCGCGGGGTGGCCGCCGCGATGCCCAGGTTGACGTAGTGCTTGACCACGATCTCCTGGTTGGCCTCGTCCCAGGACGCGTTGATCTCCGGGTTCCGCTTGATCGCGACCAGCAGGGCCTTGGCGATCAGCAGCAGCGGGTTGACCCGCAGCCCCTGCATCTCCTTGTCCTGCTTGAGCTCCTCGACCAGCTTCATCGTGCGGGTCACGTCGACCGTCACGAACTCCGTGACATGCGGCGCGGTGAACGCCGAACCGACCATCGCCGCCGCCGTCGCCTTGCGGACACCCTTGACCGGGACGCGCGTCTCGCGCGCGCCGTCGTACGACGCGACCGGCGCCGGGGCCACGGGCGCCGCGGGAGCGGCGGTCGGGGCGGCCGTCGGCGCGGTGGACGTGGGTGTGGCCGCCGCGTGGACGTCCTCGCGCGTGATGATGCCGTCCGGGCCGGACGGGGTCACCATGGCCAGGTCGACGCCGAGGTCCTTGGCCAGCTTGCGCACCGGCGGCTTGGCCAGCGGGCGGGGCCTCTCGGCGAGCGCGGCGTGGCCGTGGCCGTTCAGCTCCGTCTGGATGGCCTGGGCCGGCGCGGGGACACTCACCTCCGGGCCCTTGCGGGGACGGCGCTTGGTGGAGGACGTCGACACGCCGTAGCCGACCAGCACCGGCTGGCGGCCCTCCGGCTCGGCCTCGGGCTCCGGCTCCTCGGGAGCTGCCTCCGGCTGCTCCGCCGGTGCCTCTGCGGGTGCCGCTCCGCCCGCCACGTCCACCGCGATGATGGCCGTGCCCACGTCCACCGTGGTGCCCTCGGGGAAGTGCAGGGAGCGGACCACGCCGTCGTAGGGGATGGGCAGTTCGACGGCCGCCTTGGCGGTCTCGACCTCGCACACCACCTGACCGTCGGTGACCGTGTCACCCGGCTGGACGTACCACTTGAGGATCTCGGCCTCGGTGAGTCCCTCACCGACGTCCGGCATCTTGAACTCGCGTACGGACGCTTCCGTCATCGTCGTCACGACCCTCTCCTCAGTACGCCAGCGAGCGGTCGACGGCGTCGAGCACGCGGTCCAGGTCCGGCAGGTACTCCTCCTCCAGGCGGGCCGGGGGGTAGGGGGCGTGGTAGCCGCCGACCCGGAGCACCGGTGCCTCCAGGTGGTAGAAGCAGCGCTCGGTGATCCGGGCGGCGATCTCCGCGCCGGAGCCGAAGAACACCGGCGCCTCGTGGACCACGACCAGGTGGCGGGTCTTCTCGACGGATGCCTGGATGGCGTCGAAGTCCAGCGGGGACACCGAGCGCAGGTCCAGGACCTCCAGGCTCTTGCCCTCCTCGGCGGCCGCGGCGGCGACCTCCTGGCACAGCTTCACCATGGGGCCGTAGGCCGCCAGGGTCAGGTCGGTGCCCTCGCGGACGACCTGGGCCTTGTGCAGCGGGGCGGGGATCGCCTCGGCATCCACCTCGCCCTTGTCCCAGTAGCGGCGCTTCGGCTCGAAGTAGATCACCGGGTCGTCGCTCTGGATGGCCTGCTGCATCATCCAGTACGCGTCCGACGCGTTCGACGGCGACACGATCTTCAGGCCCGCCACGTGCGCGAAGAGGGCCTCGGGGGACTCGGAGTGGTGCTCGACCGCGCCGATGCCGCCGCCGTAGGGGATGCGGATGACGACCGGCATCTTGACCTTGCCCAGCGAGCGCGCGTGCATCTTCGCGAGCTGGGTGACGATCTGGTCGTAGGCCGGGAAGACGAAGCCGTCGAACTGGATCTCCACCACCGGACGGTAGCCGCGCAGGGCCAGGCCGATCGCGGTGCCGACGATGCCGGACTCGGCCAGCGGGGTGTCGATGACGCGGCTCTCGCCGAAGTCCTTCTGCAGACCGTCCGTCACGCGGAACACACCGCCGAGCTTGCCGACGTCCTCACCCATGACCAGGACCTTGGGGTCCGTGTCCAGGGCGCGGCGCAGCGACTCGTTGATGGCCTTGGCCATCGCCATCTTCTCGGCCATCTCAGTGACCCCCTTCTGCGCCCGCGAACGACGCCTGGTAGGCGGCGAACTGCGCTCGCTCCTCGTCGACGAGCGCGTGCCCGTCCGCGTACACGTTCTCGAAGATGGCGAAGTGGTCCGGTTCGGGCATGGCGCGGACCGCTTCGCGCACTCGTTTACCGAACGCCTCGGACTCGGTCTCGAGTTCCTCGAAGAATCCCTCGTCCGCGTGGTTTGAGGCCTCCAGGTACCGGCGAAGGCGCAGGATCGGGTCCTTCGCCTCCCAGGCGGCCCGCTCCTCGTCGCCGCGGTAGCGGGTGGGGTCGTCGGAGGTGGTGTGGGCGCCCATGCGGTAGGTGAACGCCTCGACCAGGGTGGGGCCCTCGCCGGCGCGGGCGCGCTCCAGCGCCCACCTGGTGACGGCGAGGCAGGCCAGCACGTCGTTGCCGTCCACGCGCACGCCGGGGAAGCCGAAGCCCTGGGCGCGCTGGTAGAGCGGCACGCGGGTCTGCCTCTCGGTGGGCTCGGAGATCGCCCACTGGTTGTTCTGGCAGAAGAACACGACGGGGGCGTTGTAGACGGCGGAGAAGGTGAACGATTCGGCGACGTCGCCCTGGCTGCTCGCGCCGTCGCCGAAGTAGGCGATCACCGCGCTGTCCGCGCCGTCCTTGGCGATGCCCATCGCGTAGCCGGTGGCGTGCAGGGTCTGGGAGCCGATGACGATCGTGTACAGGTGGAAGTTGTTGCTGTTGGGGTCCCAGCCGCCGTTGTTCACGCCGCGGAACATGCCGAGCAGCTTGGTCGGGTCGACGTCACGGCACCACGCGACGCCGTGCTCGCGGTAGGTCGGGAAGACGTAGTCGTCCTCGCGGGTGGCCCGGCCGGAGCCGATCTGGGCGGCCTCCTGACCGAGCAGCGACGGCCACAGGCCCAGCTCGCCCTGGCGCTGCAGGGCGATGGCCTCGGCGTCGAAGCGACGGGTGAGCACCATGTCGCGGTACAGGCCGCGCAGGTCTTCGGGGGTGATGCCGGCGACGTAGGCGTCGTACTCGGCGTTCTTGACCCGCTTGCCCTCGGGCGTCAGCAGCTGGACGAGCTCCGGTTCGGTGCTCTTCGCGGCGGCGCGGGTGGTGCGCTTGGCGCCGGTGGTGCCGGCCTTGTCTGCGGCGCTGCGTCGCGGCTTGCGCGCGGCACTGCTGTCCACGGTCACGTGTGCTCCTCCGTCGTTCCGGCCCCCGGGGTTGCCGGTAGGCCAGTGCGGCTCACCTGTTTCGACCACCGGGCACGGGGTGGGTGCCACTCGGCCGGGAACAGGCGTGACAGGTGCCCCGGCGAGCGCCCTGCAACCATCACGTTACCCAGTGCTCCACATTTCTGTGAAACCCCACCTGACCTGCGTTTTTGCTTGGATTTCCAAGTAAATCGAGGAGGTGTGGAAGCGTGCTGGTCACAGCCTTGCGAACGGCCGGAGCAACCGCACGTTATCCCGCTGACCCAGGTGACGGGAAGACTTTCTTTGTGACACCCGCCTCGGGTACGAAGGCGTAGATATCCGCCGAAGAGATCACGAGTCGCCGGTGGAGTTCGGCGGCGCGTTCTCGGCGTGGCCGCGGCGGCGCGGCGGTCCGTTCCGCCTCAGGGCGCGGCGCGGGCCTGACCTGTTCGACGAGCGTCCTGGTCCACCCTGTGACCGAAAGCGACCAGCGACGACTGCCTGTGACAAGCCCCAGCTCACAGCGTCTTTTCGTGCCCTAACATCTGCGGCGTGCCGCGCTCATGTGTACCACCCCCCGTGCCCCACGCGCCCCCTCTGGGCACCCTGCTGCGCCTCTACGCGGCCGGTACCGCACTCACCTGTGAACCGGTCGACCAGGGCCTGCTCAACCGCGGCTACCGGCTGTGCACCACCCGCGGCCGCTACTTCCTCAAGCACCACTTCGACCCCGACACCGCCGACCCGGCCGCCATCGAGCGCCGGCACCGCGCCACGCAGCGCCTGGCCGACCTCGGCGTCCCCGTCGCCGTACCGCTCGCGCACCGCGAGGGCCGTACGGTCGCCGTCGTCGGCGGGCACGCCTACGCCCTGCACCCCTGGATCGACGGCAGGCACCGCCACGGCGGCCAGCTCACGCGGGCGGAGAGCGCACGCCTGGGGGCACTCCTGGGCGCCGTGCACGCCTGCCTGGAGCGCGTCATGCCGCCCAAGGGGCGCACGCGTCCCGCCACGAGCCCCCACCCGGTGGTGAGCGCCGACCCCGCCGACACCTTCGCCCTCATCGACGACCTGCTCGCCCAGGTGCGCCGGCACCGTCCCGCCGACGCCTTCGACGAGCTGGCCCGGCACCGGCTGCTGGAACGCCGTGCCCTCCTGGAGCAGCACGCGGACCGGCGTCCCCCGCGCGGTGGCTCGGTGGGCTGGGTGCACGGCGACTTCCACCCCTTCAACGTCCTCTACAAGGACGACGCGCCGGCGGCCATCGTCGACTGGGACCGGCTCGGCGTGCAGCCGCGCGCCGAGGAGGCCGTACGCGCCGCCGCGATCTTCTTCGTACGGCCCGCGGGCGCCCTGGACCTGCCGAAGGTGCGCGCCTACGCGCGCGCGTACCGGCGCGCGGCCGGGGCCACGCCTTCGGAGCTGGCGGCGGCCGTGCACCGGGTGTGGTGGGAGCGGCTGAACGACTTCTGGATGCTGCGCTGGCACTACGAACGCGGTGACACGCGCGCGGACTGCCAGTTTCCGGCCGCGTCCGCGCTCGCGGTGTGGTGGACCCGCGAGTACGACGCGGTGTGCGACGCGTTCGTGCGGTGAGCGCGCCGGGGGCGGCTCAGAAGGAGGCCTTCGGGGGCGCCGTGGGCGTCCTTCAACCGGTGGGGTCGCCCGCGCCGCCGACGGTGGTGTTCCCGACGCTGGTGCCGTCCGTGGTGCCCGTGTCGGTGCCGCCGTTCGTCGTGCCGGTGTCCGTGCCGCCGTTCGTCGTGCCGGTGTCGGTACCGCCGTTGGTGGTACCGGTGTCCGTGCCGCCGCTCGTCGGGTCCGAGGACTGCGACGGCGAGGTCTGCGGGTCCGTCGGCTCGTCCGTCGGCCCCGTGGACTGCGACTGCGAGGTCTGCGGGTCCGTCGGCGTGTAGCCGGACCCGCCCGAACCCGAGTCCGAGCCGTTGTCGGTGGCGGTGTCCGAGGGCTGGTCCGTGGTGTCGTCCGACGGGCTCGGGGAGTCCGAGTGGTCCTTCGTGGACGTCGAGTGTGTCGCCGGCGGCTTGGTGTCGGTACCCGTGCCGGTGCTGTGGCCCGCGTGCTTGAGCGCCAGCGCGACACCCGCCGCGATCGCGATGACCGCGAAGACGGCGAGGATCCACAGCCTGCCGCGGCCGCTGCCCTTGTTGCCGTGTCCCTCGAAGCCGCCGTCGTCGCCGTTGCCGTATCCCTGCGGCAGGATCGGCTGCGGGATCTGCGCGGTGCCCGAGCCGAAGTCGCCCGGGTGCTGCATCGCGGTCGTCCTCGTGAAACCGCCCGGCGGAGTCTGCCGGCCGTCGTGCGCGTCCACCGGGCCGGTGTTCCAGGTGCCGGTGTGCCCGCCCGCCTCGTAGAGCATCTGCAGGCCGTACTGGACCAGGCCGCGCATCTCCTCGGCCGTCTGGAACCGGTCGTCCGGCTCCTTGGCGAGCGAGCGCATGACCAGGCCGTCCAGCTCCGGGGGGCAGCCCTCGGCGACCGCCGAGGGCGGCGTCGGGATGTCCTGGACGTGCTGGTAGACCACCGACAGCGGGGTCTCGCCGGTGAACGGCGGCCTGAGCGAGAGCAGTTCGTACAGCAGGCAGCCGGTCGCGTACAGGTCGGAGCGGTGGTCCACGGCCTTGCCGAGCGCCTGCTCCGGGGAGAGGTACTGCGGCGTGCCCATGACCATGCCGGTCTGCGTCATCGTTGTCGAGGCGCCGTGCAGGGCGCGCGCGATGCCGAAGTCCATCACCTTGACGGCACCGCTGTTGGTGATGATCACGTTGGCGGGCTTGATGTCACGGTGCACGATGCCGTGCTGGTGCGAGTAGGCGAGCGCCTCCAGCACGCCGGAGACGATGATCAGGGCCTGCTCGGGTCCCGGCGCCTCGGCGTTCATCAGCAGATCGCGGATGGTGCGGCCCTCGACCAGCTCCATCACGATGTACGGCACGGACTGGCCGCCGACGAAGTCCTCGCCGGAGTCGTACACGGCGACGATCGCGTGGTGGTTCAGACCGGCGACGGACTGCGCCTCGCGCGTGAAGCGGGCCTTGGAGACCGGGTCCTCGGCCAGGTCGGCGCGGAGCAGCTTGACCGCGACGGTACGGCCCAGACGGACGTCCTCGGCCGCGAACACCTCGGCCATGCCGCCCCGGCCCAGCCGGTGCGTCAGCCGGTACCGGCCGTCGCCGACGAGCCCGCCGTTGCCCCACATCTCCGGCGCGTCCGACATGCCGCCGCCACTCGCCTCGGGGTCGGACGGGCCCTGGGCGCGCTGCGTCTGTGCCATCAGTCCTCGCCGTCGTTTCTGCCCGCGGTGCGCGCGGTGTTGTCACGGTCTCCGTCGGCCACGCTACAGCCTCCGCGCGAGCCACCGGTTCGGAACCGGAACCGGGACCGGCCGAAGCCGGACCGGCCATGAAACCCCTAGCACGCGCTGTCGTGCAAATTCTGTGTGCCGGTCGTACGGCCCCTGTAACGCTTGCGCGACGCTTCTTGCGCGTACGGTCACGGAACGGGCACCGCGCTTGACGTGTCAGTGGCCTGGGGCAGACTTGGCCGGGAATGACACATTCGATCAAGGCCCGTGCGATGAGCGAAGGCGCCGGACGGCCAGTGGGGGACGCGGAGAGATGAGCCAGGACGGCGCACACGGCCGGTACGCGGGACAGGCTCTGGCCGGTGGCCGCTACCAACTGCGCGACTTGCTCGGCGAGGGCGGCATGGCCTCGGTGCACCTGGCGTACGACGCCGTGCTCGACCGCCAGGTCGCGATCAAGACCCTTCACACGGAACTCGGCCGGGAACAGGCCTTCCGCGAGCGCTTTCGCCGCGAGGCACAGGCCGTGGCCAAGCTCACGCACACCAACATCGTCTCCGTCTTCGACACCGGCGAGGACGATCTGGGTGGTCTGACGACTCCGTACATCGTCATGGAGTACGTCGAGGGCCGCCCGCTGGGCTCGGTCCTCGAGGAGGACATCCGGCAGTACGGCGCGATGCCCGCCGACAGGGCGCTGAAGGTCACCGCGGACGTGCTGGCGGCGCTGGAGATCAGCCACGAGATGGGGCTGGTCCACCGCGACATCAAGCCGGGCAACGTGATGGTGACCAAGCGTGGCGTGGTCAAGGTCATGGACTTCGGCATCGCCCGTGCCATGCAGTCCGGTGTGACGTCGATGACACAGACCGGCATGGTCGTCGGCACCCCGCAGTACCTCTCGCCCGAGCAGGCCCTCGGCCGCGGCGTGGACGCCCGCTCCGACCTGTACTCGGTCGGCATCATGCTGTTCCAGCTGGTCACCGGGCGGCTGCCGTTCGACGCGGACTCGGCGCTGGCGATCGCCTACGCGCATGTGCAGGAGGAGCCGGTCGCGCCCTCCTCGGTCAACCGGTCCCTGCCGCCCGCGGTGGACGCGCTGGTCGCCCGCGCGCTGAAGAAGAACCCGAACGAGCGCTTCCCGACCGCCGAGGCCATGCGGGACGAGTGCCTGCGCGTCGCCGCCTCCTTCCAGGCGGCCGCGCCGAGCATCGTGCCGGGCGCCGGGCCGACGCAGAGCGGCGCGGGCGTCGGCTCCGCGGTGTTCCCGCCGGTCGACCGGACCGCCCAGGCAGCCCCCGGCCCGGTCCAGACGCCGTACCAGCCGGGCCCGTACGGCACTCCGCAGACACCGGCCGCGGCCTACGGCTACCCGCAGCAGGGCGGCTACCCGACACCGCCCTCGATGGGCTACGGCCCGCAGACCGCGCCGACCCCGCCGCCGTACACCATCTCGCCCCAGCAGGCCGCCCAGACGTCCGTGGCCGGCGGCAAGGGCAACAGGCCGGTGATCATCGGCTCGATCGTGGTGTCGCTCGTCGCGGTCGGCGCGCTGGTCGCCGCGCTGATGATGAACAACGACCCCAACCACAAGGGTGGCAGCGGCGGCACCTCGGCGTCCTCCTCCCACCCGGCGGGCTACCGCGGTCCGGACACCACGCGGCAGATCGACAAGACCAAGTGCACCGAGCCGACCGAGGCCTACAACGACGAGACCAAGGTCGAACTGCCCGACTTCCGCTACAAGGACGTCACCTCCGTGAAGGCCTGCTTCCAGGCCGCCCACTGGATGTACAAGGTCACGCCCCAGGACGACAACACCTGGGGCAAGGACACCGTCCTGGACCAGTTCCCCTCGGCGGGCACGAACATCGACCCGAAGCACCCGGGCACCATCGAACTGACCGTCTCCACGGGCAATCCGCCGCAGTGACGGCCGGGACGACCGCGACGGCGTCCCGAAAGCGACCGGGTCAGACGGAGGTTGACGCCCCCTCACCCGGGGCGACGGCTCCGGATCCGAGGGTCCGCTCAACCCGAGGTACTGACCGGCCTCTCGCACAGAGGCAGGGCCCGGCGCTTTCCGTGCCGGGCCCCGGTCGTTTCAGGTATGGCCTGGGTGCTTACGGGAACGGCCCCCGTGGTTACAGGTACGGGCCGCCGGACCGGCCGCCCGTGCGCGGGTCGTCGCCCTCGTGTCCCGTCACGCCGGGCGGAAGCGCGCGGCGCATCTGTTCCAGCTGGGCCCGCGCGGCCATCTGCTGGGCGAACAGCGTCGTCTGGATCCCGTGGAAGAGGCCTTCCAGCCAGCCCACCAACTGGGCCTGTGCGATGCGCAGTTCCGCGTCGCTCGGGGTCGCGTCGTCGTTGAACGGCAGGGAGAGCCGCTCGAGTTCCTCGACCAGTTCCGGCGCGAGGCCGTCCTCCAGCTCCTTCACCGAGCTGGAGTGGATCTCCTTCAGCCGCACCCGGCTGGCCTCGTCCAGAGGAGCCGCACGCACCTCCTCCAGAAGCTGCTTGATCATGCTGCCGATCCGCATGACCTTGGCCGGCTGTTCCACCTGCTCCGTCACCGGGGTCTCACGGGACTCGTCGTCCCCGTTGCCGCCGCCGAGAGCCATCCCGTCCTGGCCCACGACGAGGATCTGGGGGTTCTCCGGCGACCGTTCGTTCCTCGGCATCTCCATGCCGCCATTCTCTCGCACGCCTACACCTCATCACCGTGGTGCCCCCTCATGGGGCTGATCCACCGTTTAGCCCCGACGGCGCACTCTGAAATGCCTTGTTCGCCACTGAATGTGAGGGTTGTACCCGTCGCTCATTCATCGATCCGGCGATCAGGACATCCGGGCTCCGGGAGGTCACCGACGTGACTCCATGGCTGCGCATCACGCTCCGCTGCACAGGACCGCTCCTCGCCCTCGCCGCGGCCCTGCCCGCGTACGGCGCCATACCCAGGCAAACACCCCCGGCGTACGGCAACATACCTGGGCAAACCACCCCGGCGTACGGCACCATACCCGGGCACCCCAAGCCGTCGTACACCGCCGAGCCCGGCCCCGGCGGCTCCACGGGGGCGGGACGTCCGCACCGCTCCGTCCCGCCGATAGGCGGGGGCGGCCCGTACCGCCCCGTACCCCCGGAGCACACCCCACTCGAACGCCCGCACGAGCCCGGCTCCGGCCCTGCGGACTCCGCCGGGCACGATCAGGGTCCCGGTCCCGGTCGGACCGGCTCCCCTCTCGCCGAACCCGCCCCGATACCCATGCCCTCCGACTCCGCCTCGGCCTCGTACCGCCCGCCCGGAGCCGTTGCGCCGACCCGGGCGGGCAGCCCGGCCGGCGAGGGGCGGATGCGGCCGGGCCGGCCGGACGGGCCCGCGGCCGAGGTGGAGGGCGACGACTATCCCGTCCCCACCCGGACCCCCGCCTCCGGCCGGCCGGAGGAGCCGGAGACGGCGGACCTCCCCACCCTGACACCGCCCCCCTCGAACGTCCCCGACGAGGCCGGCCTCAACCAACCCCCGGCACAGAACCCCGCCTCCCAGGGCCAGACCGCCCCCGCACCGGTCCTGCAGATACTCCCCCTGGGCAGCGGCCTGGTCCTCATAGGCCTGGGCCTGGCCCTGGCCTTCCTGGGCCTCAGACTCCGCCGGGACTGACGACGGCAAGCACCCGCGGTCGTACTCCGGAACAGCGTGCCGCCCCGGCCCCGCGGCCCTACGGAGCGACCAGCAGCACCTTCCCGATGTGCCCGCTCGCCTCCACCACGCGATGCCCCTCCGCCGCCTCCGCCATCGGCACCTCCCGGTCCACGACCGGCCGCACATGGCCACCGGCCACCAACGGCCACACATGCTCCCGCACGGCCGCCACGATCGCCGCCTTCTCGCTCACCGGCCGCGCCCGCAACGAGGTCGCACTGATCGCGGCCCGCTTGCTGAGCAGGGTGCCGATGTTCAGTTCACCCTTCACCCCGCCCTGCATGCCGATGATCGCGAGCCGCCCGCTGACGGCAAGCGCCTGGACGTTGCGGTCCAGATACTTGGCCCCCATGTTGTCGAGGATCACATCGGCCCCCGCACCCCCGGTGGCCTGCTTGATCTCGGCGACGAAGTCCTGCTCGCGGTAGTTGATCAGGACGTCCGCGCCCAGCTCGGCACAGCGCTCCAGCTTCTCCTTCGTACCGGCCGTCACCGCGACCTTGGCACCGACGGCCTTGGCGAGCTGGATCGCCATGGTGCCGATGCCGCTGGACCCGCCGTGCACGAGCAGCGTCTCGCCGGGCCGCAGATGGGCGACCATGAACACGTTGGACCAGACCGTGCAGACCACCTCGGGCAGCGCGGCCGCCTGCCTGAGGTCGACGCCCTCGGGCACGGGCAGCAGCTGCCCGGCCGGTACGACGACCCTCTCGGCGTACCCACCGCCCGCGAGCAGCGCGCACACCTCGTCGCCGACGGCCCAGCCGGACACCCCGGGGCCGAGCGCGGCGATCCTGCCGGAGCACTCCAGGCCCGGGTAGGGGGAGGCCCCGGGCGGCGGGTTGTAGAAGCCCTGCCGTTGCAGGATGTCGGCACGGTTGACGGCGCTGGCCACCACCTCGACCAGCACCTCGCCCTCGCCGGGCACCG
This sequence comes from Streptomyces sp. NPDC048191, assembly GCF_040652655.1. Lineage (NCBI taxonomy): Bacteria > Bacillati > Actinomycetota > Actinomycetes > Kitasatosporales > Streptomycetaceae > Streptomyces > Streptomyces sp. NPDC048191. Next base: position 325,476 of record NZ_JBEZMO010000001.1, on the reverse strand, counting down.
GGTCGGGGGCCTCCGCCCACACCAGCGCCTCGGGACCACCAGGTTCGGGAATCGTGATCGCATGCATGTCCGCGACGCTACTCCCCACCCGGGCCGGCTCCGGGGCAGACCCGCTCGCTCCCGTTGGTCGGGGGTGCCGGGTCAGTCGCGGGGCAGCGGCCGTGTGCCCGGGGCAACCTGGGCCCCGGGACTCGCCCGCACGATGGTGATCAGCCGGTCCGTCAGCTGCAGCGTGCCGACCGCCGGATCGTCGTATCCGAGCACCCGGTGCCCTCGTACGACACTGATCACCAGGTCCTCGGTCTCGCGCGTCCGCTTGCCCACCTCGCCGCGCACCACGGGACGTTCGACCAGGTCCAGCCCGCTGCCCTGCTGGATCAGGTCCTCCATGACCATGCCGGCGGCGGGGCTGAGCACGGAGAGCCCGAGCAGCCGGCCGGCCGCGCTCGCGGAGGTGATGACGGCGTCGGCCCCGGACTGCTTGAGCAGCGGCGCGTTCTCCTCCTCACGCACGGCTGCCACGATCTTCGCGCCCCGGTTGAGCTGCCGCGCGGTCAGCGTGACGAGGACGGCGGTGTCGTCGCGCTGCGGGGCCACGATGATCTGCCGGGCCTTGTGCGCCTCGGCCCGCTTGAGCACGTCACTGCGCGTCGCGTCGCCCACGACCCCGGCGTAACCCTCGGCGGTCGCGGCGTCGACCGCCTTGGCGCTCGGGTCGACCACGATCACCTGCTCCTTCTTCAGCCCCGTCGCACAGACGGTCTGGATCGCCGAGCGTCCCTTGGTGCCGAAGCCGATGACGACGGTGTGATCGCGCAAGGCGGACCTCCAGCGGTTCAGGCGCCACTCCTCCCGGGTCCGTTCGGTGAGGACCTCCAGCGTGGTACCGACCAGGATGATCAGGAACAGCACGCGCAGGGGCGTGATGACGAAGATGTTGGTGATCCGGGCGCCGTCGCTGACCGGGGTGATGTCGCCGTAGCCGGTGGTGGACAGCGTCACGGTCGCGTAGTAGAAGGCGTCGAGCAGACCGACCGAACCGCCGGCGTCGTCGTGGTAGCCGTCACGGTCGGCGTAGACGACCATCGCGGTGGCGACCAGCACGAGCAGGGCCATGAGCAGCCGTTTGACGACCTGGCGGATCGGGCGGTCCACCACTTTCCTCGGGAGTTTCACCCGATCGGTCACCAGATCCTCGCCCGCCGGACGGGCGATGGCGTCATGGCCCGGAAGTTTCACGTGAAACACACCTCGATGCCGGCCGCCGCCCACGGCAGGTCCAGCAGCTCCGCCTCCTCGCCCTGCCGGGCCCCTCCGGGCGGTACGACGGCCAGCGCGTCGGCGGCGGCGATACCGCGGAGCATGGCCGGACCGTTGTAGTGCAGCGGTACGGCACGATCCCCGCGCAGCACCACGGGGATCAGCCGGGTGTCGTACGGGTGTCCCTGCACCGCCTCCTTCAGCGGCAGCGTGTACGGCTCGGGAGCCGGGTGGGCGGCCAGAGTGCGCAGCAGCGGCTCGGCGAGCGTGAGCAGGCCGGAGACGGCCGCGAGGGGGTTGCCGGGCAGGCCGACGAGGTGCTGGTCGTCCTTGGTGCGGGCCAGCAGCATGGGGTGGCCGGGACGCACCTTGACGCCGTCGACGAGGAGTTCGGCGCCGACGCGCTCCAGGACGGGGTGGACGTGGTCGACGGGGCCGGCGGCGGTGCCTCCGGTGGTGACGATCAGGTCGGCCGTGGCGCCTTTGACGGCCTTGTGCAGCGCCTTGGCGTCGTCGCCGATCCGGCGCACCGCGACGACCTCGGCGCCGAGCGCGCGCAGCCACGGCGGCAGCATGGGGCCGAGCGCGTCCCGGATCAGCCCGTCGTGCGGCCGTCCCTCGGTCAGCAATTCGTCGCCGAGCACGAGGACTTCGACGCGGGGACGCGGTACGGCGGTGACGGTGTCGTACCCGGCCGCCGCGGCGAGCCCCAGCACGGCGGGGGTGACCCGGGTGCCGACGGGCAGCAACTGGTCGCCGCTGCGGCACTCCTGGCCGCGCGGGCGAATGTCCTGGCCGTGCACGATCTCCCGGGTGGCGTGGAGCCGGCCCTGGGTGTCGGTGCGGCCGTGCTCGCTGCGCAGGACCGCGGTGGTGTCGGCCGGGATGCGGGCGCCGGTGGCGATACGGACCGCCTCGCCGTCGGTGAGCGGCTCGGGCTGGGCGTTCCCCGCGAGCACCCCTTCCTCCCGTACCTCCCACGGCCCGGGTCCGGCGACCGCCCAGCCGTCCATCGCGGAGGTGTCGAAGGACGGCAGGTCGGTGAGCGCGTCCAGAGGGGCGGCCAGGACCAGGCCGAGGGCGTCGCCGAGCGGCACGGAGACGGGGGCACGGCGGAGCCGGGCGCGGGCCGCGCGGGCGGCGATCTCACGGGCCCGGTGCCAGGAGGTGGCCCGGTGCCGCTCGCCGTGTGCTTCGGGCGCCGGGGCGGACAGCCGGCCCGGATGGTCGCCCCTGGGCTCTCTCACGAGGGCGAGGGCCTCCTCGACGTCGAGTTCGTCGCTGTCGTCGGCGGGTGCTCCGGCCCGGGTTCCGGGGGCGGTCATCCGGCGTCCGGGGCGCTCGGGCCCCCGCTGTTCTCTGTGCCGCGCTTGCCGTTCTCTTCCGCCCAGCGCAGCGCGAGCGCGGCGGCCTTGCGCGCGGCCTCGGCGACGGCCTCGGGGCCTCCCTCGCCCCGGGCCGCGGCGTAGCCGACGAGGAAGGTGGTCAGCGGGGCGGCGGGCCGGGCGACGCCGTGCGCGGCGTCACGGGCCAGGTCGAGCAGAACGCCGGTGTCGACGTCCAGGTCGATGCCCAGCTCGTCCTTGACTGCGGAGATCCATTCATCCAACACGTGCCCATGCTCCCTGATGCGTGCCCTGGCGTTGACGAGGTCGTCCCAGGTGTCGCAGTCGAAGGACGCGAGCGGGTCCGGGACGCGGGTGAGGCGGAGGGCGCCGGTCAGCCGGCGCAGGGGCAGTCCGGTCAGGCCGTCGGGACCGGCCGCGAGGGCGGCCAGCTCGCGGCGGAGCGCGGCGGCGCGGTAGGCGGCCACGAGCGGCTGGTCCCGGCCGTCGGCGTCGGTGAGCAGCGCCCCGTCGGCCCCGGTTTCGCCGAGGGCGGCCAACAGCCGCCGCAGCGTCGCCGGTTGGAGGAAGGGCAGGTCGGCGGAGAGGACGACGGTGTGGTCGGCGGTGGTGAGCCGCAGCCCGGCGTCCAGCGCGGCGACCGGCCCGGCGCCGGCGGGTTCCTCGCGCACCCAGCGCACCGGCCGGGCGGTGGGCCGCCTGTCGGCCACCACGACGGTCTTCCCGGCGTCCGCGCAGGCCGCGAGCACCCGGTCGATGAGTGTCCGGCCCCCGACCCGCAGGCCGGGCTTGTCGGCCCCGCCGAGCCGCCGGGCGGCACCGCCGGCCAGCACGACGGCGTCGTACGGCACCGGCGTCCCGGGGGCGGCGTTGTCGGTCACCCCCCGAGTATGTCCCGGGGGGTGCCGCTTGTATCGTCCGCGGGGCCTTCCTTCCGGGCCCCGCGTGCGTCACAGGGTGCGCAGGAGCACCGCCGGCTGTTCCACACAGTCCGCCACATACCGCAGGAAGCCGCCCGCCGTGCCGCCGTCGCACACCCGGTGGTCGAAGGTGAGCGAGAGCTGGACGACCTGGCGCACCGCCAGCTCGCCTTCGTGCACCCATGGTTTGGGGACGATCCGGCCGACGCCGAGCATGGCCGCCTCGGGGTGGTTGATGATCGGGGTGGAGCCGTCGACACCGAAGACCCCGTAGTTGTTCAGCGTGAAGGTCCCGCCGGTCAGCTCCCCGGGTGTCAGCGCCCCGGTGCGGGCGGACTCGGTGAGCCGGGCGAACTCGGCGGTCAGCGACTCGGCGTCGCGCGCCTGGGCGTCCCGGACGACCGGCACGACCAGCCCGCGCTCGGTCTGCGCGGCGAACCCGAGGTGGACGTGGTCGAGCTGGACGACCTCGCGGGCCTCGGCGTCGACGTAGGAGTTCAGCTCGGGGAACCGGGCGAGAGCAGCCGTGCAGACGCGGGCGAGCAGCGCGAGGAGGGAGATCTTCGGCCCGCCGGTCGCGTTCATGGCGGCACGCGCACGCATGAGTTCGGTGGCGTCGGCGTCGACCCAGCAGGTGGCGTCCGGGATCTCCTGGCGGCTGCGGGAGAGCTTGTCGGCGACGGCGCCCCGGATGCCCTTGAGCGGGACACGGAGGCCGCCCCCGGGTGCCGTGGCGGCGCGCACCGGCTCCGGTGCGGCGGGGGCGCTGGTGGTCGTGGCCCGTCGCAGGACGTCCTCGACGTCGGCGCGCAGGATCAGCCCGTCGGGCCCCGAGCCGGACAGCTGCCTGAGGTCCAGGCCGTTGTCCCGGGCGAGCCTGCGCACGAGCGGGGAGATCACCGGGACGGGTCCCTCGGCGGGCGCCGGTGCCGTCACGCGCGCGTGGGGCGTGGCGGCGGTCGCGGGCTGCCGGGACCTTCCGTTCCGCTCGGCCCGCACCTCCCCGGGGGCCTCCGCTCGCCGGGCCTGCCCGTTCGCCGCGTCCATGCCCGCGGACGCGGCCCGTATCCGGCGCCGCCGGGCCGCGGGGGCCTGTGTGCCGTAACCGACGAGGACGTTGCCGGAGCCCTCCGGCTCCGCGGCGGCCGACGGTTCGCCCACGGCCACCGTCAACAGCGGGGCACCGACGGGCAGTTCGGTGCCCTCCTCCCCGAAGCGGGCGGTGATCACGCCGCCGTACGGGCAGGGCACCTCGACCGTCGCCTTGGCCGTCTCGACCTCGACGACCGGCTGGTCGACGGCGACGACGTCACCGACCTGGACCAGCCAGCGGACGATCTCCGCCTCGGTGAGTCCCTCGCCGAGGTCGGGCAGCTTGAACTCCAGCACCTGTGCCATCAGCCCTCGGCCTCCCACTGCAGCCGGGCCACGGTGTCCAGGATGCGGTCGACGCCGGGCAGGTGGTGCCGCTCCAGCATGGGCGGCGGGTAGGGGATGTCGAAGCCGGCCACGCGCAGCACCGGCGCCTCCAGGTGGTGGAAGCAGCGCTCGGTGATCCGGGCCGCGATCTCGCCGCCCGGCCCGCCGAAGCCGGTGGACTCGTGGACGACGACCGCGCGTCCGGTGCGCCGTACGGCCGCGCAGACCGTCTCGTCGTCGAACGGCACCAGCGAGCGCAGGTCGACCACTTCCAGGTCCCAGCCCTCGGCCTGCGCGGCCTCGGCGGCCTCCAGGCAGACCGGCAGGGAGGGGCCGTAGGTGATCAGCGTGGCGCTGCGGCCGGGCCGGCGCACCACCGCACGGCCGAGGGGTTCCACGTCGGTCGGGTGCTCGGGGTTCCAGGAGTCCTTGGACCAGTAGAGCCGCTTGGGCTCCAGGAAGACGACGGGGTCGTCGGAGGCGATGGCCTGGCGCAGCAGGCCGTAGGCGTCGGCGACGGTGGCGGGCGTGACGACGTGCAGGCCCGGCGTGGCCATGTAGTAGGCCTCGGAGCAGTCGCTGTGGTGCTCGACGCCGCCGATGCCGCCGCCGTAGGGGACACGGACGGTGATCGGCAGGGGCATCTTCCCGCGCGTGCGGTTGCGCATCCGCGAGACATGGCTGATGAGCTGTTCGAACGCCGGGTAGGCGAACGCGTCGAACTGCATCTCGACCACCGGGCGCAGGCCGTACATGGCCATGCCGACGGCGGTGCCGAGGATGCCGGCCTCGGCGAGCGGGGTGTCGGTGCAGCGGTCCTCGCCGAACTCCTTCGCGAGGCCGTCGGTGACCCGGAAGACACCGCCGAGGGTGCCGACGTCCTCGCCCATGACGTGCACGGCGGGGTCGGCGGCCATCGCGTCGCGCATCGCGCGCGTGAGGGCCTGCGCCATGGTGGCGGGCTTGACGGCCACGGTGGTCATCGGGCGCCGCCTTCCTGCTCGCCGTGCTGCTCCTGCTCGGCTTCCAGTTCGGCCCGCAGCAGGGCGCGCTGTTCGCGCAGCTGGGCGGTGGTCTCGGCGTAGACGTGGTCGAAGAGGGCCATGGGGTCCAGCTCGGGATCGCGGTTCATGCGTTCGCGCAGGGCGGCGGCCATCGCTTCGGCGTCCTTCCTTGCCGAGTCGATGCCGGCCTCGTCGAGCAGTCCGCGCGCGGTCAGCTCCGCCTCCAGCAACTCGATCGGGTCGTGGGCGCGCCAGGCCTCGACCTCGGCGTCGCCCCGGTAGCGGGTGGCGTCGTCGGCGTTGGTGTGGGCGTCGATGCGGTAGGTCACCGCCTCCACCAGGGTCGGGCCACCGCCCGCACGCGCGTGCCGTACCGCGTCGCTGAGGACCTCGTGCACGGCCGCCGCGTCGTTGCCGTCGACCAGCCGGCCCGGCATGCCGTACCCGACGGCCTTGTGGGCCAGGGAGGGGGCGGCGGTCTGCTTGGCGAGCGGGACGGAGATGGCGAAGCCGTTGTTCTGCACGAGGAAGACGACCGGGGCCTGCCAGACGGCGGCGAAGTTCAGCGCCTCGTGGAAGTCGCCCTCGCTGGTGCCGCCGTCGCCGACCAGGGCGAGCGCGACCACGTCGTCGCCCTTGAGGCGGGCGGCGTGCGCGAGCCCGACGGCGTGCGGCAGCTGGGTGGCGAGCGGGGTGGAGAGGGGCGCCACGCGGTGCGCGTGGGGGTCGTAGCCGCTGTGCCAGTCGCCGCGCAGCAGGGTGAGGGCCTCGACGGGGTCCACGCCCCGGGCGACGACGGCGAGCGTGTCGCGGTAGCTGGGGAAGAGCCAGTCACGTTCTTCCAGGGCCAGGGCCGCGGCGACCTCGCAGGCCTCCTGGCCGGTGCTGGAGGGGTAGACGGCGAGGCGGCCCTGCTTGGTGAGCGCGGTGGCCTGCGTGTTGTAACGGCGACCGCGGACCAGCTGTGCGTAGAGCCGGCGCAGCAGGTCCGGGTCGGCCTTGGCGGCCGCCTCGGTGCCGAGGACGCGGTACGGCTCGGTGTCGGGCAGCAGCGGCGCGGGATCCGTGCGGGGCTGCCAGGCGGGCGGCGGGGAAGGCCGGTAAGCGCCCCGCTGCTCCATGACCGTCATGACGGCACCTCCTCGTGGGAGCGGCTACGGGAGACGGGTCGGCTGTGAGCCGTCTCACCAACCGATTGTTCGGTCGCCGGCACATTTTGGCTACAGCTCCCTCCAGGCTGTGGACAAACGGTTCTCCACAGCCTGGAATGAACGCAGGACGTCCACGGCGAGGGAGCGGGGGGCAATGGCAGCTGAACAAATGGCCGACGGACCGCAGGACGGCACGGCGCTGCCGCCCCCGCGTCCGCTGGACGCCATCGATCAGGACATCCTGAAGATGCTGCAGGCGGACGGCCGCGCCTCGATACGGTCCGTCGCCGAACGCGTCCACGTCTCGCGCGCCAACGCCTACGCGCGCATCAACCGGCTCGTCGAGGACGGTGTCATCCGCGGGTTCAGCGCGCGGGTGGACCACGAGCGGGCGGGGCACGGCACGTCCGCCTACGTCACGCTGAAGATCGTCCAGAACACCTGGCGCACGGTCCGCGAGCAGCTCAGACAGCTGCCCGGCGCCTCCCACATCGCTCTTGTGGGAGGCGACTTCGACGTACTGCTGCTGGTGCACACGCCCGACAACCGGGCGCTGCGCGAACTGGTGCTCACCCGGCTCCAGGCCATCCCCGAGGTGCTCAGCACCCGCACGCTGCTGGTGTTCGAGGAGGAGGACCTGGAGCCGGAGGCGTGAGCGGGACCTAGTCCTGGCGCAGTCCCGCGAAGACCAGCCGGGCCACCGCGTCGGCGACCTCGCGTTCGCCGGCGCCCCGCGGGTCCGGCCGGTACCACTCCACGATCGAGTTGATCATCCCGAAGACCAGCCGGGTGGCCAGCCGGACCTCGACGTCGCCGCGCACGTCCCCGTCGGCCGCCGCGGCCTTCAGCAGTTCCGCGACCCGGTGGTCGAAGTCACGGCGCCGCTCCAGCGCCCACCGCTCCGTCGCGGTGTTGCCGCGCACCCGCAGCAGCAGCGTGACGTACGGCAGCTCGCCTATGAGCACCTCGACCATGCGCCGTACGACGTGCTCCAGCCGGTCGACGGGCCGCCCCACGCGCGCGTGCTCCTCGTCCAGGATGGCGAACAGGCCGTCCAGGGCGCGGCTGACGGCCCGGCGCAGCAGCTCCTCCTTGCCGCTGACGTGGTGGTAGATCGACGACTTGGAGATGCCGGCCGCCTTGGACAGGTGCTCCATGGAGGTGCCGTCGTAACCGCGCTCGTTGAAGACCTGGACGGCCACGGAGAGCAGCGTCTCGGGCGTGTACGTGTCGCGTCTGGCCGTGGTCATGGGGTGCCCTCCCGCTTGTCGATGGCATACGCGTGGCGATAGAGCGCGAGGGAGGGCGCGTAGCGTCCGGAGGGGTCGCGCTCGTGCATCTCGTCCAGGACGTCGAAGGCGAACTCGCGGCCGAGCCTGCGGTCCCACTCGAACGGACCGAGCGGGTAGTTCACCCCGAGGCGCATGGCCGTGTCGACGTCCTCCTCGGTGGCGACGCCCTTGGCGACGGCGTCGTGGGCGAGGTCGATGATCCGGGCGACGGTGCGCGCGACGATCATGCCGGGGACGTCGCCGATGACGCTGACGTCCTTGCCGAGTGCCTGGAAGAGGCCCGTGGCCTCAGCGAGGGTGTGCGGCGAGGAGTCCTGGGAGGCGGACAGGGCGATGCGGGTGGCGGTGCGGTAGTCGAGGGCGAGGTCGAAGTAGACGACGTCGCGGAACTCCACGGCGGTCTGGCCGTCGGCGAGCACCAGCTGACCGCCGCTGGGCAGCACCAGCCGGGTGCCGTTGTCCTCGTCCTCCTCGCGGACCTGGATGCCCGCCTCGCGGATCAGCGTGAGCAGTTCGGCCGCGGGGCCGAGGCGGCCCTCGGCGACGACGTACGCGGGCGGCTGTTCCTTGTCGGCGGTGTGCGGCTCGGGCGCCTCGGCGCCTTCGGAGTGGTCGTACCAGCCGTGGCCGGTCTTGCGGCCGAGGCGTCCGGACTCCACCAGCCGGCGCTGGGCGAGGGACGGCGTGAAGCGCACGTCCTGGAAGAAGGACTGCCACACGGAGTGGGTCACGGACTCGTTGACGTCCTGACCGATCAGGTCGGTCAGCTCGAAGGCGCCCATCCTGAACCCGCCGGACCCGCGCAGGACCGCGTCGATGGTGGCCGGGTCGGCGGCCTGGGCCTCATGGACGGCGAAGGCCTCGGCGTAGAACGGCCGGGCGATCCGGTTGACGATGAAGCCCGGGGTGTCGGCGCAGGCCACCGGGGTCTTGCCCCAGGCGCGGGCGGTCTCGTACGCGCGCGTGGCCGACGCGACGTCGGTGGCGAACCCGGAGACGACCTCGACCAGCGGCAGCAGCGGGGCCGGGTTGAAGAAGTGCAGGCCCACGAAGCGGCCGGGCCGGCGCAGGGCCCCGCCGATGGCCGTCACCGACAGCGAGGAGGTGTTGGTGGCGAGCAGGCAGTCCTCGGCGACGATCTCCTCCAGTTCGCCGAAGAGCTGCTGCTTGACGTCGAGCCGCTCCAGGACGGCCTCGATGACCAGCCCGCAGTCCGCCAGCTCCGTCAGGCTCTCGGCGGGCTCGAGGCGGGCGCGGGCCGCGTCCCGGTCGGCGCCGGTGATCCTGCCCTTGTCCGCGAGCCGGTCCAGGCGGGCACCGATGGCCGCGGCCGCTTCCCGGGCACGCCCGGCGACGGCGTCGTAGAGCCGCACGGGGTGGCCGGCGACCAGCGCGACCTGGGCGATGCCCTGGCCCATGGTGCCGGTGCCGACGACGGCCACGGGGCTGCTGAGGTCGAGTGCTGTCATGTGCGCGATCCTCCCGCACGACGTTGTCCACAGATGCGGCGGACCCCCTTGTCCCGACCGATCGTTCGGTTACTCTAGCTCTGACCGCCCGATCCCGCTGCTCTTTCTGCAAGGTCACGAACTCGACGACGAGTTCTCCAGACGAGGAGTTGGTCCCGCATGGCCGCCGAACTGACCGCCCACGAGCTGATCGCGAAGCACCGGCCCACCCTTGACCAGGCCCTGGAAGCGATCCGCACGCGCGCGTACTGGTCCCCCCACCCCGAGCATCCGAAGGCCTACGGCGAGAACGGCAGCCTGGACGCGGCGGCGGGCAAGGCCGCCTTCGACGCCCTGCTGAACACCCGGCTCGACCTCGGCCAGCCCGGCACGGACGACTGGGTGGGCGGCGAGGTGTCGCCGTACGGCGTCGAGCTGGGCGTCAGCTATCCGCACGCGGACGTGGACGTGCTGATCCCCGCGATGCGGGCCGGGCAGCGGGCCTGGCGGGACGCGGGCGCGGAGACCCGGGCGATGGTGTGCCTGGAGATCCTCAAGCGGATCAGCGACCGGACGCACGAGTTCGCGCACGCGGTCATGCACACCAGCGGCCAGGCCTTCATGATGGCCTTCCAGGCGGGCGGCCCGCACGCCCAGGACCGCGCCCTGGAGGCGGTGGCGTACGCGTACGCGGAGCAGGTCCGCACGCCCCAGGCGGCCGAGTGGACCAAGCCCCAGGGCAAGCGCGACCCGCTGGCGCTCACCAAGCAGTTCACGCCGGTCCCGCGCGGCCTCGCCCTGGTCATCGGCTGCAACACCTTCCCGACCTGGAACGGCTACCCGGGCCTGTTCGCCTCCCTGGCCACCGGCAACGCGGTCCTGGTCAAGCCGCACCCCCGCGCGGTGCTGCCGCTCGCGCTGACCGTGCAGGCCGCGCGCCAGGTGCTCAGCGAGACGGGCTTCGACCCGAACCTGGTGGCGCTGACCGCCGAGCGCCCCGGCGAGGGCATCGCCAAGACGCTCGCCACCCGCCCCGAGGTCCGGATCATCGACTACACCGGGTCGACGTCCTTCGGCGACTGGCTGGAGGCCAACGCCCGGCAGGCGCAGGTCTACACCGAGAAGGCCGGCGTCAACACGGTGATCGTGCACTCCACCGACAACTACAAGGGCATGCTGTCCAACCTGGCGTTCTCGCTGTCCCTGTACAGCGGCCAGATGTGCACCACCCCGCAGAACCTGCTCATCCCGCGGGACGGCATCCGCACCGACGCGGGCCCCAAGACCTTCGACGAGGTCACCGCCGACCTCGCCCGCGCGGTCGACGGCCTCCTCGGCGACGACGCCCGGGCGAACGCCCTGCTGGGCGCGATCGTCAACCCGGACGTCAAGGCCCGCCTGGAGGCCGCCGCCGGCCTCGGCGAAGTCGCCCTCGCCTCACGGGAGATCAGCAACCCCGAGTTCCCGGGCGCGGTCGTGCGCACCCCGGTCGTCGTGAAGCTGGACGGCGCCAAGCCGGACGACGAGGCGGCCTACATGAGCGAGTGCTTCGGCCCGGTCTCCTTCGCCGTAGCGGTCGACTCGGTGAGCGACGCGGTGGAGCTGCTGCGCCGCACGGTCCGGGAGAAGGGCGCGATGACGGTCGGCGCCTACACCACCGACAGCGAGGTGGAGCAGGCCGTCGAGGAGGTGTGCCTGGAGGAGGCGGCCCAGCTGTCGCTCAACCTCACCGGCGGGGTGTATGTGAACCAGACCGCCGCGTTCTCCGACTTCCACGGCTCGGGCGGCAACCCGGCGGCGAACGCGGCCCTCACCGACGGCGCGTTCGTGGCCAGCCGCTTCCGGGTGGTGGAGGTACGCCGGGAGGCCTAGGAGGCCGGGACCACGCCTCCCGTGGCGCTCCAGTGGTACAGCGTCATCGCCACGCTGGTGGCGAGGTTGTAGCTGGAGACCTGGGGGCGCATCGGAAGCCGCAGCAGCCGGTCGGCACGCGCGCGCAGCTCGTCCGACAGGCCGCTGCGCTCCGAGCCGAACGCGAGCACGGCGTCGTCCGGGAGCCTGACGCCCCGGATGTCGTCGCCCTCGGGGTCCAGGGCGAACACCGGCCCCGGGGGCAGCTCGTCGACGCCGAGGCGCTCGACGGCGGTCGCGAAGTGCAGTCCGGCGCCGCCGCGCACCACCGTCGGATGCCAGGGGTCGAGCGTGCCCGTGGTGACCACCCCGGTCGCCCCGAAGCCGGCGGCCAGCCGGATCACGGCCCCGGCGTTGCCGAGGTTGCGCGGGTTGTCCAGGACCACGACGGGCGCGCTGCGCGGGATGCGGGCGAGCCTGCGCAGAGCGGCCTCGCGGGACGGCCGTACGGCGAGCGCGGCCACGCCGGTCGGGTGGGGCCGCGGGACGAGCGAGGCGTACGTCTGCGCGGGCACCTGGGTGAGCAGCGCGTCCAGTGCGTCCTGGACGTCCTCCGCCAGCTCCTCGGCGAGGGCGAGGGCCGCCCGCCGGTCCGTGGTGATCGCCACGGGGACCTCGGCCCCGAAGCGCAGTGCGTGCTTGAGGGCGTGGAAGCCGTCGAGCAGCACGGCGTCGTCGGCGTGCGCGAGCCAGCGGGCCAGCGGGTCGGTCATGCGGTGAACCTTCCCCCACGCTCGGCCGCGCTCGCGCGGGGGGAGTCCCATCGGCCCTGGGAGCCGTCCTCGGCGCTCTCCTGAGGGGAGCGCGGCGCGGGCACCGTGCGCTCGTCACGCCGGGCGAACCGCTCACACGCGCGTACGGCGAGTGTGCCCAGCCGGCGCAGGAACGGCGTCGGCAGGAAGACGGCGTCCGCGGTGATCATCGCCAGCGAGAAGAACGGCAGGCCGAGCACGACCGCGATCACCGAGTGCTCGATCATCAGCAGCACCAGCAGGACGTTCTTGACCCGCCGGTTGAACAGGGTGAACGGGAAGGCGACCTGCACCATGACCGTGCCGTAGGCGACGACGGCCATGATCGTGCCGCTGGAGGACATCAGGTCGGCCAGGGCGGGCCAGGGCGAGAAGTAGTCCAGGTGGAGCGGGTAGTAGACGGCGGTGCCGTCCTGCCAGCGCGAGCCCTGGATCTTGTACCAGCCGGCCGTCGCGTAGATCAGGCAGGCCTCCGCCATGATCACGACCAGGGCGCCGTTGTGCAGGACGTTGGCGACGGCGTCCAGCAGGATCCGCGGCTCCGACGACCTCGGCCGGCGGCCGGCGGCCCACCACAGGGCGAGTCCCGCCCACGCCGTCCACAGCAACGCGGGGATCAGCCAGCCGTTGGCGAACCGGCCGGTGAACGTCGCCAGGACGAGCACCAGGCCGAACACCGCCCACAGGGCCGGTCCCACCCGGTCGGCGGCCACCCGTTCCCCACGCTCGCGTGCCGCCTCCACGCGTGCCGCCCGCCGCGCGTCCAGGGACCAGACCTGTCCGCAGCGCGTGAAGACGAGGTAGAAGGACATCAGGTGCAGCACGTTGTCGCCGCCGTCGCCCACGAAGACGCTGCGGTTCTGCAGCGACAGCACGCCCACCATGAACAGCACCGACGCCGTCCGGGTGCGCCAGCCGACGAGCAGCGCGGCGGCGGCGAGTATCGCCAGCAGGTAGAAAGACTCGAACCACAGCTGCCCGTCGGTCCACAGCAGGGCCGTGAAGGCGTGGTTGTCGGCCGTCAGCTCCTTGGCGAGGTTCCAGCCCCAGGGTCCGGCCGGGCCGTACAGCTCCTGGCGGTGCGGGAACTCGCGCAGCAGGAACAGCAGCCACGTCCCGGCGAACCCGATGCGCACCACCGCGCTCTGGTACGGCCCGAGAGCCGCCTCGGTGACCTTGGCGACACCGCGCGAGAGGGTCAGGGAGAGCCTGTTCACTTCACGCCTCCCGCTGCCTCGTCGGCCGTCACGGTCCACCAGGGCAGTACTCGGTAGACGGGCTTGTCGGACACGCGCTCACCGCTCCACCGGGGCGGCTGCACATTGGTGGTGCTGGAACGGATCTGCACGCGCTGGATGACGCCGTCGGCCGGAGAGGTCCGGTACAGGCGCATCACCACGATCCGGCGCAGGTACTGCTCGGAGAGCGAGCCGCGCATGCCCACGGGGCGGTTGTCGGCGCTGTGGGTGGCGGTGAAGAAGTCCCAGGCACGGCGCAGCTCGTTCTGCTGGGCGTGGCTCGGCACCAGGTTGCCGTCTATCGCGGCACCGTCCTGGGCGGACAGGTCGGTCCACCCGGTGGTGCGCAGACCGGCGCTCTTCGTCCGCACCACGGCTCGCACCTGGACGGCGATGTTCTGCTGCAGCGGGTTGGGCGCGAACAGCTTCCAGTTCTGCTCGAACTCGGGGTACACCCACTCCTCGACCGCCTTGCCGTGCTGCTTGGTCACGGTGTTGGCGGGGGCGAGGCTGAGGAACACCATCAGCAGATGCACACAGGCCGCGACCGCGACCACCGCGACCACCGCCGCGGCGGCGACCTGGTAGCGGGGGGAGAGGGCGGCCACTCCGGTACGGGGCCCGGAGGGCGGCAGCACGGGTGCGCCGGGCCCCGCGGCGGTGACCGGACGGGTGGCCCCGCCCGGACCGGCGGGCCCCTGCGGGGTGGCTGTCCGGGCCTGCTCGTCCCGCCCGGCCGCCCGGGCCGCCTGCCCGCCGCGATCGCCGTCGGGCTCCTCGCCGGCCGCCGGGTCCACGCCGCCCGTGGCATCCGTGCCCGTCGGCGAAGCCGGGTCGGCCGGGGAACCCTCCGGGAGACGCGCCCCCACCGACCCGCCGGGGCCGGATCGGACCCCCGGGTCCTCGTCGTACGCGTCCATTCCGCCCCGTCCCCCGTTTCGGCTCAGTCGTTCGGCTCAGTGGGCCCGCTCAGTGGTCCCGCTCAGTGGAGTGGCGCCCGCCACGAGCGTCCCATGCTTCACGTACGCCCCTCCTGGGCGTAGCACGGAACGGTACTCAGCCCGGGCCACCGGGCGCAGCCCCGGGTACGGGCGAGGACCGTGGTCCTCGCCACGCGGCACGGCGCCGGGCCCTGCCCGCACCCGGCCTCCCGCAGGTCGTCCACAGCCCGCCCGCCGGAGTTTTCCACAGCGGTTGACGCCCCTCGCGGGCCCGGCAAGCCATGAACGCACGTGGACCGAACGATCGGTCGGGACGGGGGAGGCTGGACCTCCGGGAACGCCACGGCTCCACCCCCATTCCCTTCTTCTAGAACCTGTTCTATCTTGACGCACCGTCAGATCACCGACCCCCGTCGGAGGGACAGGCCGTGGACTTCACCTTCACCGAGGAGCAGCGGGCGGCGGCCGAGGCGGCGCGCGGGGTGTTCGCCGCGGTGGCCCCGGACGCGGTGCCCAGCCCGGCGCTCACCACAGGGGCCGTGGCCGAGGGCTTCGACCGGGAGCTGTGGTCCCGGCTGGCCGAGGCGGACCTGCTGAGTCTGCTGCTCGACGAGGCACACGGCGGTTCCGGCCTGGACGCGATCGCGCTGTGCCTGGTGCTCAGGGAGTCCGCCAAGGTGCTCGCCCGGGTACCGCTGCTGGAGCACAGCGCGGCGGCAGCGACCGTACAGGCCTACGGCGGACCGGAGTTGGCGGGGCGTCTGCTGGCGCGGGCCGGCCGGGGCGAGCTGGTGCTGACCGTCGCGGCGCACGGCCGCAGCGGCCACGACCCGGCCGGACTGGCCGTCGGCGCACGGCGGGACGGGACGGCATGGGTGCTGGACGGGGTGCAGACGGCGGTGCCGTGGGCGTACGACGCGGACCTCGTGGTGGTACCGGCGCATCTGGAGGGAGGGGCCGCCGAACGGACCGTGCTCGCGCTGGTCCCGCGTGAGGCGGACGGGCTGGTGCCGGCCGAGCAGGTGTCCACCAGCGGGGAGCGGCTGGCCGAGCTGCGGCTCACGTCCGTACGGATCGACGCGGCCGACGTCATCGAGGCGGACGGTGCCTGGGAGTGGCTCCACGCGCTGCTGGCCACCGGTGTCTGCGCGCTGGCACTCGGGCTGGGCGAGCGGGTGCTGGGCATGACCGCCGAGTACACCGGCAAGCGGGAGCAGTTCGGGTATCCGATCGCGACGTTCCAGGCGGTGGCCGTGCAGGCCGCCGACCGGTACATCGATCTGCGCGCCATGGAGGCCACCCTGTGGCAGGCCGCGTGGCGGATCGCCTCGGGTGCGCCGGGGGCACTGCCCGCCGCCGGGGACGTCGCCGTGGCGAAGATCTGGGCGGCGGAGGGGGTGCGCCGGATGGTGCAGACGGCCCAGCACCTGCACGGCGGTTTCGGCGCCGACACCGACTACGCGCTGCACCGCTATCACGCCTGGGCCAAGCACCTGGAGCTGGCGCTCGGCCCCGCGGCGGCGTACGAGGAGCGGCTCGGGGACCTGCTCGCGGCCCATCCGCTGGGCTGACCGCACGCCCCCGGGGCCGGGGGCTACAGGACGAAGCCGGGCTGACCGTCGTCCGTGATCACCTCGCGGCCGGCGGCCTGCCAGACCTGCATGCCGCCGTCGACGTTCACCGCGTCGATGCCCTGCTGGACCAGGTACATGGTGACCTGCGCCGAGCGGCCGCCGGAGCGGCAGATGACGTGAACGCGGCCGTCCTGCGGGGCGGCCTCGGTCAGCTCTCCGTAACGGGCCACGAACTCGCTGATGGGGATGTGCAGCGCTCCCTGGGCATGGCCCGCCTGCCACTCGTCGTCCTCGCGGACGTCCAGGAGGAAGTCGCCGTCCTTGAGGTCCGTGACCTCGACCGTGGGTACACGAGCTGCGAAGTTCATGTCCCCGACGCTACCCGAACGCGCCGGTGCCACCGGAACGAGCCGCGTTCAGCCCTGTTCCAGCAGGGCCGCCAGCTGCGCCTCCCGCTGGGCGATGTCGGCACGCAGCCTGTCGGCGATCTCCTCGAGCAGCGCGTCGGGGTCGTCCGGGGCGAGCCGGAGCATGCCGGCGATGGCGCCGTCCTCCAGTTCGCGTGCGACGAGGGTGAGGAGTTCCTTGCGCTGGGCGAGCCATTCGAGGCGCGCGTACAGTTCCTCGGCCGGGCTCGGGCGCCGCTCGGGCGGAACCGGGCCGGCCGCCCACTCCTCGGCCAGCTCCTTCAGCAGCGCCTCGTGACCGCGGGCGTAGGCGGCGTTGACGCGGGTGAGGAATTCCTCACGCCGCTTCTGTTCCTCTTCTTCCTGGGCGAGGTCGGGGTGGGCCTTGCGAGCCAGGTCGCGGTAGAGCTTGCGGGCCTCCTCGCTGGGCCGCACCCGCTCCGGCGGCCGTACGGCCTGTTCGGTGAGCATGGCGGCGGCCTCCGGGAACAGACCGTGGCCGTCCATCCAGCCGTGCAGCAGTTCCTCCACGCCGGGGATCGGCAGGACCCGGGCGCGGGCCTCCTCGGCGCGGCGGATGTCCTCCGGATCGCCGGTGCGGACGGCCCTGGCCTCGGCGATCTCGGCGTCCAGCTGCTCGATACGGGCGTAGAGGGGGCCGAGCCGCTGTTCGTGCAGCCGGGAGAAGTTCTCGACCTCGACGCGGAAGGTCTCCACGGCGATCTCGTACTCGATCAACGCCTGCTCGGCGGCCCGTACGGCCTGTTCGAGCCGTTCCTCGGGCCGCGGTGCCTGGGACTGTTCGGCTTCCGGGGTCGTCACGCGCCCAGCGTAGCCGCTGCGCCCGGCTCGGACGGGGGGTGCGGGGTCTTGCCGTAGGTCCCGCGCGGGGTATCGCCGTAGGTTTCGTGCGGGGTATCGCCCTGGGCCGCGACGGTCGGTGCCGGGTGCGTGTCCGTCGTGGGTGCTCGCGGGCCCACGCGGCGGAGCCGTATACGGCCACAGCCCGCGCCGCTCACGTCCCGTCCTCCTCACACCCCCGGCTCGGCCGCGATCCGTCCCGTCCTGATCCCCTCCACCAGCTCGGTGTGGTCCGCCTCGGTGCGGTCGGCGTAGGCGACGGCGAAGGCGGCTATCGCCTCGTCGAGCTCCTCGTTCTTGCCGCAGTAGCCGGCGATCAGGCGGGGGTCGGCGCTGTGGGAGTGGGCACGGGCCAGCAGGGCGCCGGTCATACGGCCGTAGTCGTCGATCTGGTCGGCGGCGAGGGCGGCGGGGTCGACGCTGCCCTTGCGGTTGCGGAACTGGCGTACCTGGAAGGGGCGCCCGCCGACCGTCGTCCAGCCGAGCAGGATGTCGCTGACCACCTGCATGCGCTTCTGGCCGAGGACGACCCGGCGGCCCTCGTGCTCCACCGCTGGGGTCGTGAAGCCGGCGGTGGCCAGGTGCGGGACGAGCGCGGAGGGCCGGGCCTCCTTGACCTGGAGCACCAGCGGCTGCTCGCGGTGGTCGAGGAGCAGCACGACGTAGGACCGGGTGCCGACGCTGCCGGTGCCGACGACCCGGAAGGCCACGTCGTGCACGGCGTGCCGGGCGAGCAGGGGGTGCCGGTCCTCGCTGAGCGTGTCGACGTACGCCTCCAGGGACGCGGCGACGGCCGCGGCCTCGGTGTCCGGGATGCGGCGCAGGACCGGTGGGGCGTCCACGAACCGCCGTCCGCCGTCTGCCACCGTCTCGGTCGACTTCGCCGCGAACCGGCCGCTGGTGTTGGCGCGGGCCTTCTCCGAGACCCGCTGCAGGGTGCCGAGCAGGTCGTGGGCGTCGGTGTGGGAGACCAGCTCCTCGTCCGCGATGGCGTTCCACGCGTCCAGGACCGGGAGCCTGGCCAGCAGCCGCATGGTGCGGCGGTAGGCGCCCACCGCGTCCTGGGCGGCCGCGCGGCAGGTGTCCTCGTCGGCACCTGCCTCCCGCCCGGCGAGCACCAGCGAGGTGGCGAGCCGCTTCAGGTCCCACTCCCACGGGCCGTGCACGGTCTCGTCGAAGTCGTTGAGGTCGATGACGAGGTCGCCGCGGGGGTCGCCGTACAGGCCGAAGTTGGCCGCGTGCGCGTCCCCGCATATCTGGGTGCCGATCCGGGTCATGGGGGTGCGGGCCAGGTCGTAGGCCATGAGGCCGGCCGAACCGCGCAGGAACGCGAAGGGGGTCGCAGCCATCCGCCCGACGCGGATGGGGGTCAGCTCCTCCATACGGCCGGCGTTGGACTCGACGACCGCGCTCACCGCGTCGGGGCGGGCGGCGTCCAGGTCGAGCGTGCGGTGGGCACCGCGCGGCACGCTCGAACGCAGCGCCTTGCCCTCCTCCTTGGGCGAGCCCTGCCGTGGCCACTGGGCGAACCCGCGCACCCGCGGCAGCCGGCGCTTCTCCGCGTCCACCGCGTCCACCGCGTCCGCCACCACTTCCACACCGGCTCCGGTCACCGCGACCGCCTCCCCCGAACACCCGTCGGCACGAACATCAACTCGTGCAGACCGTACAACCGACGCCCAGCACGCGTCAGACCCTGTGGATAACTCCCTGTGGACAACCCGCGCCGCTCAGCGAGCCACCGGCCTGCGACCGCACGGGCACGTGAGGAAGCTCTCGCCCGACCGCCGGGGGGCGTTGTCCGTACGCCTTCCGGCTCAGTGACGGGCACGAGGGGGGTGGCGTGGGGAAACCTGTGGTCAGGGGGCAGCGGCCACCTGACGGGAGACGACCATGGGACCGGTGCGAAGGAACGCCTGCGGCGGGCGGGCCACGGCGGGCCCGGGGCGCGAACAGGTCTCCGGCCGGGGCGTCCGCCGTGCCTGAGCTGCCGGACGTCGAGGGTTTCCGCGGTGTGCTCGTGTCCTGCGCGAAGGGCAGGGTCATCCGCCGCGTCGACGTGCGTGACGCGGGTGTCCTGCACGGGGTGAGCGTGCGGCGGCTGCGGGACGCGCTGGAGGGCCGGCGCTTCACCACGCCGGAGCGGCACGGCAAGTGGCTGCTCGCCCACACCGGTGGCCCCACCCTGCTGCTGCACTTCGGCATGACCGGCCGACTGCTGTGCGCCCGTCCCGACGACGCCGTCGAGGCCCACGACCGCGTCCTGTTCGATCTGAGCGGCGACCGCCAGCTCCGCTACCGCGACCAGCGCAAGCTCCAGGGCCTCTGGCTGGCCGACGACGACCTGGCCGTTGCCCGGGTGCTGGACCGTCAGGGCCCCGATGCGCTGACCGTGGAGCGTGAGGAGTTCGAGGCCGCGCTGTCCGCACGCCGTGGCCGCATCAAGACCGCGTTGACCGACCAGTCCGTGGTGGCCGGTCTCGGCAACCTGCTCGCCGACGAGATCCTCTGGCGTGCCGGGCTGCACCCCGGCGCACGGGCGGCCGATCTGACGCAGGCCGAGCTGCGGCATCTGTACAGCCACATGCGGCGCACGCTGCGTTCCGCGGTCAGCGCCGGCTGTGTCCCGCCGCGCGATTCGTGGCTCACCGGCCACCGCGACGACCCCGACCCGGTCTGCCCCCGCTGTGGCACCCACCTGCGGCGCACCCGCCAGGCGGGCCGCGGCACGGTGTGGTGCCCGCGGTGCCAGCGGGGCGCGGCCTGAGCCCCGCGCGCGCCTGACCCCCTGGCCGGGGAAGTCGGGATGACCAGGCCGCGGGCCCACCGGCGTTGAACACCACCCCGGCTCGCCACCGACCGCGCCGTGCGCTGGTCAGCGCCTACGCATCAATCCCGAAGGCCATTACCCATGCCGACCGGGATCGTTTCCCGCCTCGCGGACCGGGCCGTCGTCGGGGATGGTCATGGAGACGACCGTGGGTGCCGGCGAAGCAGGGGCAGCGCTTCGTCCCGGCCGTGCTCACACCAGCGGCGGGCCACGATCTCGGCAACGGGGAAATACCCGCCCTGCTGCCGTTCCCCGGTGCCCGTCAGGCCGTCCAGGCACCGCGTGCGCGACACGGCCTTCACCGAGGATGCCTCCCGGATGTGGACCGGCAACACACCAAGGGCCACGGCCAGTTGGCGCGACCCCGCCATCGGCGCCCCTTCGCCCCGCTCCGCCTCAACCATCACGAAACGGACGTCGGTCGATCGTGCCGAAGCCCCGGGCTCACCCTAGACAAACTTCTTCCGGACGGCCACCGATTGTTGCGGACCCCGCGCGCGGTTACTCGTACGTATTCCCTGCCCCGGAGTCGCCGCATAATGTTCGGCCCGGCCGGACGGTGGGCCCGGAGCGGTAATCGGCGTTTTGCAGAGGCCCGTCGGTAAAATCGGAGACCGGAGAGGTGACTAGCCCGGTGACCTTGTGTGTACTGTTCAGCGAGGGTGCCATCTCGCCCCGTGAGCTGCTCATCGCGCTGGAAAATTACGATCCCGTCGTCTTTGCCATCGGCAATGACGCATATGCGCGTTCTTACCTGCCGCTCATCGAGACGGCAGGCACCGTGGTGGAGTTGACCGGCGATACGGCGGTCGACGCGACGCGGTTGAAAGCCGCCGGTGTCACCGGCATCGTCACCTACAGCGAAGGCGGCATTCCCGTCGGCGCCCGGCTCACCGAGCGGCTCGGCCTCCCAGGGCATGACGTGGCCACCGCCACGGCGCTCACCGACAAACACACCCAGCGCGCCCTGCTGTCGTCCGCGGGGGCGGGCGGCGTGGACAGTCGGCTGATCACGTGCACCGAGGACTGGGACGCGGCAGTCCACGAGATCGGGCTGCCCCTGGTGGTCAAACCCCGGTGCGGTGAGCGGAGCAGGAACGCGCGGCCGGTGCGCGACGCGGACGAGGGACGCGCACTCGTCGCGCGGCTGCTGGACCGGGCGGCCGCCGGCCATGAGAAGGATCTGGTCGCCGAGCAGTACCTGGTCGGGCTGCCCACGCATCCGTACGGGGACTACGTGTCCGTCGAGTCGGTCTCTTCCGAGGGCATCATCCGGCACATCGGCGTGACCGGCAAGTTCCCCCTGTCGCCGCCGTTCCGCGAGATGGGCCACTTCTGTCCCGCGCCCTTCGCCCCGGATTCACTCGGCGAGATCGAGGAGCTGGTCGGAACCGCACTGCGCGCTCTCGGGGTCCGGCACGGCATCACGCACACCGAGGTGAAGCTGACCGCACAAGGACCTCGGATCATAGAGGTGAACGGCCGGCTCGGCGGATTCATGGCCGCCCTTTACCGACGTTCCCAGGGCCTTGATCTCATACAGGTGGCCGCCGATCTCGCACTGGGGCGGCCGGGAATTCCGGCAGGAAAGCCCGACGGCCTGACGCACTTTCAGTACACCACGCGGGCCCCTGTGGACGCGCGTCGGCTTGTTTCCGTGTCCGGCCGTGACGTTCTTCTGACCCACCCCATGGTCGACGCTTATCAGCTGTATGTGATACCTGGTGCTCCGCTGGACCCGGACATGACCTATCTGGACTGCGTCTCGGGTTCGGCCGGCTCACCCGCCGAGATGATGCGCGACATCGACGAGTGCCTCGCCCTGCTGACCTACGAGTTCGAGATGCCCGACGGGTCCCTGAGCATCGACGGGGCCTCCCTCCGAGCCGCCACTTCACCCGCGAGAAGCACATGAATCGTGGTCACCGTGCCATTCGGCACCGGGTGATCAGTTCCGTGGTGGAAATTCCCTGCGTGTAGGAGACCAACCGCAGCTTGCCGGCGGCGGATACCTCGCCGAAGATTTCCTCGACGACCTCGGGCATGATGTCGTCGCCGTGCACCACCAACGCTATGTCGTGTCGGTCCAGGAAATCCCTGGTGACCCGATAAGGCGCGTCCGGGAGCACCTCATCGACATAGCGGCACGCTTCGATCACCGCGATTCGTTCGGCGAGACTCATGATGGGACGACGCTTGTACGAGGCCACCACCTCGTCGGAGAGCACGCCGACCATGAGGTAGTCACCAAATTCACGAGCCTCTTTGAGAAGCGACACATGCCCCGAGTGAAAGAGGTCTCCCACCATGTCCACGTAGACACGTTTCTGGTTGCTCATACCGGCACGGTCTGTCATGGTCGATGCCACCTCGCAAGCTCCACGGAACTCAGCCATCGCCGTCAGTATTGTCCGTAGACTCACTCAAGACGAGGACGGAACTTGAACATCGCGGATTCACACGCAGACGACGTAACAGCCACTTCCGCAGTCAGTTCCCACAACGAGTGGGACCCTCTTGAGGAAGTAATCGTGGGCACCATCGAGGGGGTGACGATTCCGCCCCTGACGCACGAGATGAAGGTCATGGTGCGCCGTGACTACTGGGACTTCTATCGGCAGCACGCCGGAGAGCCCTACCCCGAGCATCTGGTGCAAGGCGCTTCGAAGGCCCTCGACAACCTCCAGAAGGTCCTCGAGGACGAAGGAGTCAAGGTCACCCGGCCCGAGCCCGTCGATTACGCCACCAAGAAGTTCCGCACGCCGTACTTCGAGTCGACCGGCTTCTTCAACGCCGACGTCCGTGACGTGCTCCTGGTCGTGGGTGACGAGATCATCGAGGCGCCGATGGCACTGCCTCCCCGCTACTTCGAGCACCTCAAGTACCACTCGCTGCTCCAGCAGTACTTCGAGCGCGGGGCCCGGTGGACCGCGGCCCCGAAGTGCTCGATGGGCCGGCACATGTACGACTACGACTACCCGGACGAGCACCTCGCGTTCTTCCGCGGCGACCCCAACATCCCGGAGGACGTGGGTCCGCTGGTCGGCCAGTACATGACCAACGAGGCGGAACCCTGTTTCGACGCCGCGGACTTCGTACGGTTCGGCCGCGACATCATCGTGCAGCGCAGCCAGGTCACCAACGAGCTCGGCATCAGGTGGCTGGAGCGGCACCTCGGCAGCAAGTACCGGATCCACCGGGCTCGCTTCCGCTCCTCGGGTCCGGTCCACATCGACACGACCTGGGTGCCGCTCGGTGAGGGCCGGGTGCTCACCTGCCCGGCGCGGCCCTGTCTGTCGCCAGAACTCCTCGACATGTTCAAGCGGGCCGGCTGGGAGATCATCGAGGCCCCGGAGGGGGTGGCGCCCGCGGAGTTCCAGCTCTCCAGCCGGTGGCTGTCGATGAACCTCCTGGTCCTCGACGAGGAACGGGTCGTCGTCGACAAGCACGAGGAACCGACCATCAAGATGCTCAAGAACCTCGGCATGAAGCCGGTTCTCGTGGACTTCAAGGATCACTACGTCTTCGGCGGCGGTCTGCACTGCGCCACCCTCGACGTCCGTCGGCGCGGTGTCCTCAAGAGCTACTTCGACTAGACGCAGGATGTCCCGGTATGACGAGAGGGCGTCCGCCGAGGCGGACGCCCTCTCGTCATGGCAGCAGGAACCGCCGCACCGTCAGCCGGCGGCCGCGGCGCCTATGTCACCGGGACGGTACTCGCGCACCAGCTCGTCGTAGGCCGCGTCGCCCTCGGGAGTGTCCGGCTCCGCCAGCCGGACCCGGTCCCAGTCGGACTCCGGCGCGGTCTGGTAGAGGCCGTAGCACTTGGCGATCCCGATCACCTCGCTGCGGCTGAGCTGCGGCTGGTCGAGGATGCTCACCTCGAGGTCCGTGATGTCGCAGAACGTGTCGGGGTCGAGGTATCCGTTCTGCTCCGCGATCTTCCGCAGCTCGGTGCCGTGCAGCGGCGAGAAGATGAAGCACCCCACGGTGTCGATGTCGTCCGGCAGCCGTCGGGTGAACTCCACCGTCTCGAAGACCAGTTCACGGGTCTCCTCGGGCATGCCGATGATGCAGTTGCCGGTGGTCGAGAAGCTGCGGCCCGAGCAGATCTCGAAGGCGCGGCGCAACTGGTCGTTCGTCTGGAACCGCTTGAGCATCTTCCGCCGGTACTCGGCGTTCCCGTGCTCGATGCCGATGCTGGTGCGCAGCATGTTCATCCGCTCGAGACCGTCGGCCGCGTGCTCCGTCATGGTCTCGGACCGGGTGTTCATCCAGAACGGGATGCGAAAGTCCTCGTAGCGCTCGACCAGTTCGTCGAACTCCCGCGTCGGAAGCGCCAGGAAGGTGTCGGCGAGCCAGTAGACGAGTTCGATGTCGTGGAGCCTGTGCTGGTGTTCCAGTTCCGCCATGGTGCGGTCGAGCGACTTGCGCCGGTAGAACTTGCTGCCTTGTTCGGCGGAAGCAATGCGGTTCTGCCCGGGGGAGTTGCAGTAGGTGCACTGGAACGGGCACCCGCGCTGGCTCTCGATGCCGATGGTCCGCCAGAGCCGGCCTTCCATCGGCCGGTATATCGCCTGTTCCTCGAACAGGCTGTAATCGGCGAACGGCAGCTGGTCGAGGTCCACCCGGGGGCCGAGCGGATTGCGGTACAGCTGTCCGTCCTCCCGGACCCAGAGGTTGGGGATGTCGGTCAGCGACCGGCCGTCGCACATCCGCTCGCACAGCTCGATCAGCGCGATCTCGCCCTCACCGCGGCACACGAAATCACCCACGTTGTCACGCAGGATGAAATTGGGTGCGAAGGTCGCGAAGGGGCCACCCCAGATGGTGGGGATCTTACGGTCCTTCTCGGGCAGCGCCTGGATCATGGCTCGGCCGATGGAGTAGGTGTTCTCCACCACCGAGACGGCGATCAGGTCCGGCTGGTACTCCGCCACCTTGGCCCGGAAGTCGTCCAGCATTCTGGTCTGCCGGAAGTGCACATCACGTTCGAGCCAGTCGAACTGCTTCACGAAGGTCCGGTAGTGGACGTAGTTCGATGTCAGGTCCTCCGCGTAGAAGGTGCTGTCGAAAAGATCGACCTGGAAGCCTCGTTCGCGCAGCAGTGCGGTGAAGAGCCCCATAGAATAGGGCATCATCGCCGCCTGCTGAATGTTCGGATAAACCAGCAGGACCCGGAAATCCGATGGTTTCTTCCGTGCGTGCCGCTTCGCGCCCCGAGTTTGCACTACGACTTCGACTTTCTGAGCCATCCACGCTCCCACCGATGTCGGCCATACCGCGACAATAGGACCTGCACGCTGACATATACGCTTCAACCAGGTCAACCGCGGAAGATCGGATTGAGGAAGCGCCCCGGGTGTGCAACCCCGGAATTTCCGCGGTTGCACACCCGGTCAGTGGCCACGCCGGCCGAACCTACCGGCTCGGGCTGCCCCACCGCCGCCGCAGCAGGCCGGCCTCGACGCACTGCTGAAGCAGGTTCCACACGGCCCGGGGGCTCAACTGCCCCTCGCCAGCGGCAAGTGCCTCGGCGAAGCCGAACCAGTCAGGGGCGTCCGCGAGCATCCAGCGGCAGAGTCCGGCGGCCGCGGCGGGCAGTTCGACGTCGACTCCCTTCCCGCCGTAGTCGACCACGACGGGCGGTTCGGCGATCAGCAGCCGGGCCGCGGCATCGGGTTCGACCTGGAAGGCCGCCTGGTGGTGGGAGGCGAGATTGCCGAGCAGGTCTTCCTCGAGCAGTTTCTGGGGATCCTCCAGTGCCTCCCTGGCGCGCCCGGCCGCCCAGGCCATCCCCTCCCGCGCCTCGGCGGACGGCCCGGCCGGCCCGAAGGCGTCGAAGGGGGTGGTCCGCATGCGCGGATCGCACGTGAGCCGGCGTTCCAGGGCGGCCAGCACGACATGCGACCACGTGGGCAGTGAGAAGTGGTAGCCGAGGGACAGTGAGGCCTCGTCGTCGGCCAGCGTCGTGTGGTAGATGCCGCGGGGCATGATCAGTGCGGAGCCGCGCCGCATCTCGATCACCTCCAGATCGGTCACCAGCTCCGACTGCGTGCCCATGCGTGGCAGGGAGGGCGGGAAGTCCAGCCGCGCCGCGAGCTCCTCGTTGTAGAGGGGGTATTCGAGGAACGGATGGCGGCCCACACGCCAGCGCTTGTGTCCGCGCAGGTGCACCACGACGCTGTCGAACCGGTCGTAGTGGAGGCCCAGTCCGGAGCCGGCTCCCGCAGGTGTGTACACCATGCTCAGCACGAACGGCCAGGTGCTGCTCCAGGGGTCCAACAGCCCCCGCGTCGCCACCGGCTGATGCGGCAGGCCGAGCGACTCCAGGATGCCGGCGCCCCGTTGGCGCGCCTCGGGCAGGTGCTCCAGCATGCGCCAGCAGACGATGGTGTGGCCGGAGTGGTAGAGCGGCACCGCGTCGCTGATCGACGTCGGCGGAAAGGTGTACAGGTCCTGTACGTTCTCCGTCGCGCCCGCGGTTCCCGCGGCGCGGTCCTTGTCGCGGAAGCCGTACACCGACACCTTCATGTCAGGGGCGAACTCGGCCAGCGCCTCGGGCGTGGGAAAACGCTCGGCTATGCGCTCTTCGAGGTCTTTCGGATCACCATGCTCGACGAGGTGGCGGCCTTCGGCCCAGTGCGTCCGCGGCGCGTTGCGCTCACTCGCGCGCGGAAACAACTGCCGCAACGCGTCGACTGTGGATTCATCGGCGGTCATTTCGGTCTCTCCCATCTCGGTGAACTTTCTGCGCGTATCCTCATACAGCCAACTAGCGTTGCCGAAGTATTGGCCGCTCTGTAACATACGGTGATCAACTGGGAGGTGGAGTGTCCTCGCTGCATTTTCCGGCGAAGCATGTCGTCAACGGGCCCGGAGTCGGGCCCGACGGTGCGGTGAGCAAAACCGCCCGACTACGGCACATGCTGCGCTCCAACGAACTGGAGTTCATTCTCGAAGCGCACAACGGCATCAGCGCGGTCATCGCGGAAGAGGCCGGTTTCAAAGGGATCTGGGCCTCCGGACTCGCATTGTCCGCACAGTTCGGGGTGCGTGACAACAACGAGACGAGTTGGACCCAGGTCGTCGACATGGTCGAATTCATGGCCGACGCGACCTCGGTACCGATTCTTCTCGACGGCGATACCGGATACGGCAACTTCAACAACGCCCGGAGACTGGTGCGTAAACTTGAGCAGCGCGGCGTCGCCGGCGTGTGCATCGAGGACAAGTCGTTCCCGAAGACCAATAGTTTCATCAACGGCGAACGGCAGCTACTCGCGGACGTCAATGAGTTCTGCGGCAAGATCGCCGCGGCGAAGGACTCGCAGCTCGACGACGATTTCTGCGTCGTCGCGCGCGTCGAGGCGTACATCGCGGGGCGGGACACCCGTGAGGCGATCACTCGCGCCGAGGCGTACCGCAAGGCCGGTGCCGACGCCATCCTCATTCACAGCGCCCTGTCCAAGCCGGACCAGATCCTCGAGTTCGCGAGGGAATGGGGCGGGCGCGCCCCGCTCGTGATCGTGCCGACCAAGTACTACAGCACCCCGACGCACGTCTTCCGCGATGCCGGGGTCAGCTTGGTGATCTGGGCGAACCACCTCATACGCAGCGCTGTCGACGCGATGCAGGGGACCGCCCGCCAGATCTTCGAGAACCAGTCGCTGGTGGAGGTCGAGGACCGCGTCGCGAGCATCAAGGAGATCTTCCGACTCCAGTGCGCGGAGGAACTGGCCGCCGCGGAGCACCGCTACGCGAAGGGCACACGGCCGGACACCGCAGCCGTCGTACTCGCCGCGAGCCGCGGCGACGAGCTGACGCATCTCACCCAGGACCGCCCCAAGACCATGCTCTCGGTCAATGGGAAGCCGCTGCTCGCACGCCTCGTCGAACTGTGCCGCAAACAGGGGATCGACGGCATCTCGGTGGTGGCGGGTTACCGGGCCGACAGCGTCGACATCAAGGACATCGACCTGGTCCTGAACGACGGCCACGCCACGAGCGGTGAACTCGCCTCCCTCGCCTGCGCGCGGCACGCCTTCCGCGACGACACGGTGATCCTCTACGGCGACCTGCTCTTCCGCTCCTACATCCTGCGCGAACTGATGGACTCTGACAGCGAGTTGACGGTTGTCGTCGATTCGCAGGAGAGTGACACGGGCCTCGACCGCGACGACGCGTACTGCTCCTCCCCCGACAACCGTTCACTCTGGGGGCAGCACGTCCTGCTGAGCCGCATCACCGGCGCCGGAAGCCGCAACGGCGCACGGCCCGACGGCCGTTGGATCGGCATGATGCGGGCCCAGGGCGAAGGCCGCGCCTGGATCGAGGAGGGCCTCGACACGCTCGGCACGCGCCCCGACTTCGACGGGCTCACGCTGGGCGACCTGCTCAACCACATCGTCGCCGAGGGACACCCGGTGCGCGTCATGTACATCCACGGGCACTGGCTCGATGTGAACTCACTCGCCGATCTGGAGCAGGCGGGCCGGTTCACCGCCGGCCAGTCCTGAAGGAGCACTCGTGATCCAGGCCCGCGACTTCGTTCACGACGCCCTCGGCCGGGGCTACGACTGGTACGCCGGGGTGCCCTGCTCCTTCCTGACCCCGTTCATCAACTACGTCATCGGCGACGGCGCCATCGGCTACGTGTCGGCGGCGAACGAGGGCGACGCGGTCGCCATCGCCGCCGGCACCTGGATCGGTGGACATCGCGGCATCGCGATGATGCAGAACTCCGGTCTCGGCAACGCCCTCAACCCACTGACCTCACTGCTGCACACCTTCCGCATCCCGGTGCTCCTGATCTGCACGCACCGCGGCGCGCCGGGAGTCGACGACGAACCGCAGCACGACCTGATGGGCCGCGTCACCGGCCCGTTGCTGGACACGGTGCACGTTCCCTGGACCCGGTTTCCCAGCGATCCGGCGGAGATTTCCGCCGTACTGGACGAGGCCGATCACCGGGCCGCGGAGCGCCGGGCGTACGCACTGGTCCTGGAGAAGGGCAGCTGCGCACCGCATCCGCCGGCACCGGCAGCAGCCGCTCCCCGGCCGACGCCCGTGCCCGTCGAAGGCCGCGGCCATGTACTGACCGCGGCGGAGCGCGGCTCACGGCAGGAGGCGCTGGAGGCGATCGTCGCCGCCAGCGACGAGCCCCGCACCGTCGTCGTGGCCACTACCGGCTACACCGGCCGTGAGCTGTACGCGATCGCGGACCGGCCGAACCACCTGTACATGGTCGGCTCCATGGGGTGCGCCTCGTCGCTGGGGCTCGGCCTGGCGCTGGCCCGGCCGGACCTGCGTGTGGTCGTGGCCGACGGCGACGGAGCGGCTCTGATGCGCATGGGAAATCTCGCGACGATCGGTGCGTACCTGCCGAAGAACCTGCTGCATGTGGTGCTCGACAACGAAGCGCACGACTCGACGGGCGCGCAGGCGACCGTCAGTTCCCGGATCGATCTCGCCGGCGTCGCCGCGGCCTGCGGCTACCGCCGGGTGCTGCGCACGGACTCGGCCACGGAGCTGCGGGAGTTCCTGCGCACTCCGGAGCAGGACGGCCCGTACTTCGCGCACATGAAGATCCGTACCGGCACGCGTGGCACACTCCCCCGGCCGGCGCTCCGGCCGCCCGACGTACTCGACCGGCTGATGGACCGCATTGGACGTACCCCGTGAAGACGATCCTGCTCAATCCCGGCCCGGTGACGCTCTCCCGGCGCGTACGCGAGGCGATGTCCCGGCCCGATCTGTGCCATCGCGAGCCCGAGTTCGGCGCGCTCCAGGACGGCCTGCGCCGCAAGCTGCTCGATGTGTACGCCCTCGACCCGGCGGACTGGGCGGCGGTGCTGCTCACCGGCTCCGGCACGGCCGCGGTCGAGGCCATGCTCACCAGCCTGGTACCGGCGGACGGCCGCCTGCTGATCGTCGAGAACGGCGTGTACGGCGAGCGCATGACACACATCGCCCGCTCCTACGGCATCGCCCACGAGCGGGTCACCGCCCCGTGGTCCGACGCCATCGACCTGTCCGCCGTGGAACGGGCGCTCGGCGACGGCGACTTCACCCACGTCGCCGTGGTCCATCACGAGACCACGACCGGCCGGCTCAACGACATCGCAGCGCTGTCGAAGCTCGCGGCGGCCCACGGTGCGCGGCTGCTGCTCGACAGTGTCAGCGGCTTCGGTGCCGAGACGCTGGACTTCGACGGCTGGCATCTCGACGGCTGCGCGGCCGCAGCGAACAAGTGCCTGCACGGCGTACCCGGCAGCGCCTTCGTCCTGGTCCGTCGCGCGGCGCCGGCCGCCGCACCGAGCCGCACGGTCTATCTGGATCTGCACGCCTACCTCGCCCAGCAGGACCGGCGGGCCACGCCCTTCACCCAGTCGGTGCAGACGTTCTACGCGCTCGACGAGGCGCTGGACGAGTTCTTCGAGGAGGGCGGCCGGAGGGGCCGGCAGGCGTTGTTCCGGCACCGCATGACGCGCATCCGTGAGGCCCTGCTGGCCCTCGGCGTCGAACCGCTGCTACCGGACGCCGAGTCGTCCTGTGTGCTGCAGTCCTTCAGACTGCCGCCGGGTCACGACTACGAAGCGGTGCACGACCGGCTCAAGCAGGACGGCTTCATCGTCTACGCCGGCCAGGGCGGGCTGTCGGGACGTGTCTTCCGGATCTCCGCGATGGGCGACATCACCGAGGAGGACCTGGCGCGCCTGCTCGACGCGTTCTCCACCCTCTTCCGGACCGTAGGCCGCCGGGACTGAGGTACCGGGCCGACGGCACACGGAGGTGTGCCGTCCCCCTCCTCACGTGTGGACGGCGTCCTCGACCGGTACCGGTCGCGCGCGGCGGGCCCAGTGAGCGGCGGCGGACAGGCCGAGCGCGAGGCCCGCGTACAGGACGCCGAGCAGAACCCACCCGAGCCGGCCGAGTCCGAGAATCATGACGGTGACGAGGATCGGCCCGAGCGAGTCGTAGATGCGCGTACCCATCGCGAACGCTCCGAGGTACTCGCCCTGGCGGTCCTCAGGGGCGAGTTCGTAGGACAGCCCCCAGCCACCGGCCGACTGGAGCATCTCCGCCAGAGTGAGCAGCACGCATCCGATGCCGAGGACGACGACCGCGCCGAGCGCGGGCAACGCTCCGGTACTCGCGAGCACCAGGCAGGCGACCAGCAGCAGCGCGCCCGACTTCAGCACTCCCCGGGCGGCTCCCCGTACCGTGTCCGTGCCGCGGCTCGCGCGCACCTGAAGCGTCACCACGAGGAAGGTGTTGACCAGGAAGGTGCCGGCGACGGTCCAGGTCGGCGCGTGCGTGTGGCGCACGATCCACAACGGCAACGCCACGGTGAGGATGGCGGCGTAGGTCATCAGCAGCCCGTTCAACACGCAGACCGTGAGGTACCGCAGGTCACGCAGCACCGATCGCGGGCGGTCGGCCGGCGACCGCGGGGACGACGCCGACCGGGCCGCCGGGGTCGCAGGCATCGTCAGCAGGATCACGGCCGCGATGGCGAACGACGCGGCGTCGGCCAGCATCAGCGAGACGTACGCGGCGCGGGTGCCCACGCCCAGCGCTATCCCGGCGGCCAGGGCACCGACGGCGATGCCGCCGTTGACGACGGCCTGGTTGTAGGCCCGGGCGCGAACTCGCTGCTCCTGCCCCGCGATCCGGGACAGGTAGGCACCCCGGATCGGCGACCCGCCCACTTCCGCGAGAGCGGCGATGACAGCGAGCGTCACGAACTCCGGGAAGGTACGCACGAACGGATAGGCCGCGAACACGACCGCCTGGACGGCCGTGAGAAGCACCCAGACGCGCCGGTACCCGAAGCGGTCGCCCAGCGAGCCGAGCGGTACCGCGGCGATCATCGCTGCAAGGCCCGCCAGCGACAGTCCCGAGGCCACCGCGCCCGGCCCGAGCCCGACGATACGGGTGAAGAACAGCACGCTGACCGTGAGAAACATACCGGTCCCCGTCGCATCGACGAGGGAAACGAGTGCGTACCTGCGTAAAGGCCCGGCGGGTGGAAGTACGGCACGGAGCCATTTCGCGGCGATCACAGAATCAGGCATTGAATTATCGTACCAGCCTCCCCATTCTACTATCCCGGCCGATTACGGTGAGGCCAGCATTTCAGACGCTTGACAATTATGTCGAGCGAAGCCACCGTAGTCGCCATGGTCGCCTTTACCGCTGAGCACAACGCGTTTCGTCAGCTGGTCCGGGACTTTACCGAGAAGGAAATCGGGCCGCACGGGGATGAATGGGAAGCGAATGGGATATTCCCCGCGCACGAGCTGTTCCCCAAGATGGGCCGGCTCGGTCTGCTCGGCGTGGAGTACGACGAGCGGTACGGCGGCCAGGGCGCGGACCACCTCTACACGGTGATCCTGCACGAGGAACTCGGCCGCGTCGCCCCCGGCGGCGTGGCCTTGGGCATCGGCGTCCAGACGGACATGGCGACCCCGGCGCTGCACCATTTCGGCAGCGCGGAACTCAAGCGGAAGTACCTGGTCCCGGCGACCACGGGCGAGGCGGTCTGCTCGGTCGCGGTGACCGAGCCCGATACCGGCTCCGACGTGGCCGCCCTGCGCACCCGCGCGACGCGCGACGGCGACGACTGGGTGATCAACGGCTCGAAGCTGTACATCACCAACGGCACGCAGGCCGACTGGATCTGCCTGCTCGCCCGCACGTCCGACGAGCCCGGCTACGGCAGCTTCTCGCAGATCGTCGTCCCGACGGACACACCCGGCGTGCAGGTCCACCGCAAGCTCGACAAGCTCGGCATGCGCTCCTCCGACACCGCCGAGCTGACCTTCACCGACGTGCGGGTTCCGGTCGGCAACACGATCGGCGAGCCGGGCCTCGGCTTCTACCAGCAGATGAGCCAGTTCCAGAACGAGCGCCTGGTCTGCTGCTACGCCGCGGTCGGCGGCATGGAGACGGCCCTGAACCGGACCGTGAACTATCTGAAGACCCGCCGGGCCTTCGGCAAGCCCCTGATCGACCAGCAGTACATCAGCTTCACGCTGGCCGAGCTGAGTGCGCGGCTGGACATGCTGCGGCACTACACCTACGCGGCCGCGGAGGCGTACATCCGCGGTGAGGACGCGACCCGGTTCGCGACCATCGGAAAACTGGAGGCAGGCCGACTGGCCCGCGAGATCTCGGCGGTCTGTCTGCAGTTCCACGGCGGCATCGGCTACATGGAGGAGTCGTGGACCGCCCGGTACTTCCGGGACAGCCCCGCGTGGTCGATCGGCGGCGGCACCGACGAGGTCATGCTGTACGCCCTGTCCCACCTGGACGGCTACCACGCGAATTAGCGCTGCCGTCCGCATTCCCTTCCCAGGACAGATGTGGGCTGTTCCAGGAGTCATTTTCGCAGGGGGAGAAACGCCACAGTGAGCCTCACATGTGAAACAACCATTCACGGTGCATTCGCCGCCCACGCCAGGCGGCAGCCCCAGGCGACCGCCATCATCTCCGCGGGGCGGCGCACCAGCTATGCGGCCCTGGACGCCGCCGCCGACACCTACGCGGCGGAACTGGCCGAGCGCGGAGTCGGTCCCGGTACCGTCATTCCACTGCTTCTCCCGCGGTCCGCCCAGCTCATCGCGATGCAATTGGGAATTCTCCGGTGCGGGGCGGCCTACGCCGGACTCGACCTGCGCTGGCCGGCCGAACGGACCGCGGCGGTCATCGACTCGCTCTCCGCGCCGCTGATCGTCACCGCCGACGGATCCGCACACGATCCGGGGAAGAAGCCCGTCCTCCCGGTGCCCGCGGAAGACGTCACCGAGGTGGCCGCGAGGTCCCGCGGCTTCCGGGCCCCCACCGTCGACGGGGCGTCCCCGGCGACCCTCTTTTTCACGTCCGGGACGACGGGCCGGCCCAAGATCGTGGTCACCCCGCACCAGGCGGTCACCCGGATGTTCCGGCCCGGCGGACTCGCCGGATTCGGCCCCGGTCACGCCACGCCACAGGCCGCACCGCTGCCCTGGGACATGTACGCGTTCGAAGTGTGGGGCCAACTCGTCAGCGGTGGCACGACGGCGCCGGTGGCGGAGGACCACCTCATGCCGCGGACGCTGCGCGAACTCGTCTCGACCGCCGGGGTGGACACCCTGTGGCTCACCACATCGCTGTTCAACCTCTTCGTCGATGAGGACATCGACTGTTTCAGCGGCCTGCGCCAGGTGCTGACCGGCGGGGAGAAGCTCTCCCCCGCACACGTCCGCGCGTTCCTCGGGCGGCATCCGGGCATTCCGTTGCGCAACGGCTACGGGCCCGCGGAGAACTGCATGCTGACCACCACTCACCTGTTGCGTCCCGAGGACTGTGACCTGCCCGGGGGTGTACCCGTGGGCACGCCGGTACCGGGTACCAGGGTGCTGGTCCTCGCCCCGGACGACCGGCCGTGCCCGCAGGGCGAGCCGGGCGAGATATGCGTCGCGGGCGAGGGCCTCGCGTGCGGTTACGCCGGCGACCCGGAACTCACCGCCGCCAAGTTCCCGACCGTCGTGGTGGACGGCGCGCCGGTCCGCCTCTACCGGACCGGTGACCTCGGTGTCACCGACCCGTCGGGGGTGCTGCATTTCCTCGGACGAGCGGACCGGCAGGTGAAGATCAGCGGGCACCGGGTGGAACTGGAGGAGATCGAGGTCGCGGTGCGCGGCGTCCCCGGTGTCCGCGCCTGCGTCGCTGTTCCCGTCGTCGGCGCGCACGGCGAGGTGGGTCGGATCTCGCTGTTCTACACGGACGACTCGGCCGTGCCGCCCGACGCCGACGACCCCCTGGCCGTCCGCGCGCGACTGCTGCGCCAGCTGCCCGGTTACATGGTGCCGGGGACCGTGCAGCGCGTCGACCGGTTCCCCGTCACCGCGAACGGCAAGATCGACTCCGCCGCCCTGCTCCGGCTCACGAGGCCGGTCCGGCGGGCGTCCCGGCTCGCGTCGGAAGGCGGTCGTCCATGACCGGCCGACCCGTCAGGAGTCGCTGGCTGCCCTTCGGCACCGCGCCGGACGCCGCGGTCCGGCTGCTCTGCCTGCCGCACGCGGGGGCGGGTGCCGCTGTCTACCGTTCCTGGGGCACCGGAGCTACCGGCGGAGTGGCGGTGTGCCCGGTGCAGCCCCCCGGCCGGGAGAAGCGGCGCCGCGAACCCGCCCTGGTCTCCGCGACCGAACTGGCGCGCCTGCTCGCCCCCGAGATCATCGCGGATGTGCCGCCGCCGTACGCGTTGCTCGGTCACAGTACGGGCGCCCTGGTGGCCTTCGAACTGTGCCGGGAGATCCGCCGGCTCGGCGGCACCGCGCCGGTCCACCTCTTCGTCTCCGGCCGCCCCGCGCCTCAGCTTCCGATGCGCCGCACCCGGCTGAGCGGTCTCTCGGTCACCGAACTGGCCGAGGTCCTGCGCCGTCTCGGGGGCACTCCGCCGGAAGTCCTCGAGAACCAGGCCCTCCTGGCCTCGATCCACCCCCTTCTCGTGGCCGACTTCAAGGTCAACGAGGAGTACACCTACCGGCCGGAGTCCCCTCTCGGCATTCCCCTCACCGTCTTCGCGGCCACCCGGGACGCCGGGACGAGCCTCGACGAGGCAGCGGCGTGGGAGACGCAGACGGACGGCGGGTTCCGGATGCTCACGCTGGACGGCGGCCACTTCGCGGTGTTCGACCAGGCCCCCGAGATCCACGGACACATCGCCACGTCCCTGCGGACGCCGTCATGACGCGCGCGGCGGACGGAACCCCACCGCGGCTGTCCCACGTCGGCGACCAGATGTCGCGCATGTCCGGGCTCCGCGCGCTGATGGAGGACATCGCGGCCTCGACCGCGGGCGACCGGGCCGGCGAGTGGCTCAACCTCGGCATCGGCAATCCGGCGGTCCTTCCCGCCGTGACCGGGATGTGGCGCCGGCTCACCTGGCACGCACACGAGGAGAGCTTCGCGGACGCGGGCCAGTACGGCCCGTCCCGGGGAGCGCCGGTCCTGGTCCGGGCCATCGCCGACTACTTCCGCAGTCGTCTCGGGTGGCGGATAGGCAGCGAGAACATCGTGGTCAGCCCCGGCAGCCAGATGCTCTGCTTCGTCGCGGCCGCGGTGTTCGCGGGCCCCGGCAGCACGGGCACGCGCAGGGTCCTCCTGCCGATGACGCCGGACTACACCGGTTACCAGGGACTGTGCATGGTGCCCGGCGGGGTCGCCGGAACACCGTCCCTCCCCGTGCGGGAGGAGGGCCGGCTCTTCAGCTACGTCCTCGACCTGGACGCGGTCGCCCGTCATCCGGACCCCGGCATGCTGCTGCTGTCCAGCCCGGGCAACCCGACAGGCCGCGCCCTGAGTCCGGCGGAACAGGACGGCCTCATCGAGATCGCCGAGCGACTCGACGTGCCCCTGTTCGTCGACCACGCCTACGGCCGGCCCTTCCCGCAGATCGGTCCGACCCAGGCCCCTCCTGTGCTCCATCCGAACGTCGTCAACTGCTTCAGCATGTCCAAACTGGGTCTACCGGGCGAGCGCATCGGCTTTGCCATCGGCCCCGAGCGGTTCATCACCCCGATCGTCTCCTGCCTGTCCAACTCGGTCCTGCACACGCCCAGGCTGGCCCAGGCAGCCGTCGCGGCCGGTCTGCGTTCGGGCGCGATCGACGACGTGGTCTCGACGGCGGTCAGGCCCTTCTACCTCGAACGCCGACTGCTCGTGGAGAAGCTGCTGAGCAGCGCCATGCCGCCGGGCGTCGACTGGCGGCTGCACGCGAACGAGGGCGGCATGTTCGCCTGGGTGTGGGTCGACGAGGACTGGTTCGATGACCTCGCGCTCTACGACAGGCTCAAGGAGCAGCACGTCTTCATCGCTCCGGGCCGGAGCTTCTTCACCGGCAGCCCGCGTCCCGGCGAGCACGGCACCCGGTGCTTCCGTATCACGCTCTCCGTGGACGAGGACGTGCTGAGGGAAGGCATCAGGCGCATCGGCCGCGTCATCGGCCAGGCCGGCCCGCGGCACGCCCCCTGACAAGACCCTTGAGAAGACCGAGAAGACCCCGGATGAGAGGGAGGAATCGTCGCGTTGACCGAGAGCCGCGAAGACCACGTGGACGCCGAGTTCGAGCCGCCGCTCGGGCCACTCGAAAGCACGGTGGCACGCATCCAGGCCGAGGTCCTCGGCATCGACCGGATAGGCCGGTCCGACAGCTTCTACGACTTCGGTGGCACGTCCCTCCAGGCCATCCGGATCTGCACGAGGATCGAGCGGGAGACCGGCCGGCAGGCTCAGCCCGAGTGGCTGTTCGAGTTCGATGTCCTGTCGGAATTCGTCAGTCTCCTGCCGGCACCGGGCGGGGAGGCAGCGCCTTGAGCCGTGACCGTTGCCGCGACGACCATCCTCTGACGTTCGTGCAGGAGGCGCTCTGGCTCTCGGAGCAGTTCGCCGTCGGGACGCCCCCCTACGTCGAGAGCTGGGCGCAACGGCTCAGAGGCCACCTGGACGCCGATGCGCTGGTCCTGGCGCTGAAGCGGATCAGGGACCGCCACCCCGCCCTGCGGTCGCAGTTCGTCCTGGAGGACGACCGCCTCGTCCAGCGCGTGCGGCACGATGCCGACCTCGTCGTGGAGCGGGTGGACGCGCAGGGCGAGGATTCCGGCGACGCGCTGCGAAGGGCGGCGCAGCGGCCGATCGACATCAGCGAGACCACCCTCCGGGTGGTGCTGCTGAAGCTGGCGCACGACGATCACGTTCTTCTCGTCCAGTGCCACCACATCGTCGTCGACGACCACTCGTTCGACCTGCTGTCCAGGGAGATCGAGGCACTGTACACGGCGGCCGTCGGCGGACAGGCCGTCGAACCCCCCGCCCCCGGGAGCACCGTCGGCCGGTACGCGGCGGATCAACGGGCCCGCGGGATACCCGAGTCGTCCTTGGCGTACTGGACCCGTTACCTCGACGGCGCCGAACCCCTGCCCGCGTTCCCGCCGGCCGGGCGAGCGCTCCCGACCCGGCACGACAACCGGTGCGGCCGGGTCACCGAAAGGGTGGACGCCGATGTCGCCCGCCGCGTCCAGAAGCGCGCCCGGGCGCTGCGAACGACGCCCACCGTCGTCCTGCTCGCCTCGCTCGGCATGACGCTGGCCGCCTCGGCGGGCGTCGAGGACGTCGTCATGGGCCACCCGGTGTCACAGCGGGGCCCGGCCGGCCTCGACCGGGTGTTCGGCTGCTTCACCGACACCATGCCGCTGCGGCTGCGCGCGCTGCCCGGGTCGACGTTCGGCGAGCTGTGCGGCTCCGTGAAACGAGACGTGATCTCCGCGCTGCGCCACCGCGACGTTCCGTGGGCCCACGTCGCGCGGCATCTGCCGCACACACCGGGCATGTTGCCCGGTGAAGGGCTCATCAGGGTGGTGATGGTGGTCGAGGAGCCCACACCGCTGACGCTTCCCGGCCTCACGTGCGAGCGCGTCCCCGTCGTGCCGGCGGGGGTGAAGTTCGACTGGTTCGTCGACGTGGTGGCGGAGGCGGGCGGCTACACCTGCCACGTCGACTACGCCGCGGACAGTTTCACCCCCGACGAGGCCACGCGGGCGCTCCGGCAGTGGACGCGCACCCTCGCCGAGGTGTCGGACGATCCGGACCTCACCGTCGCGGCTCTCGGCCGGACGTTCGCCGCCGAACCCGCGTGACCCGGACCAGGCGCGGGCCTGACGTCATTCGCCGCCGCCTCCCGCATGTTGCAGCGCGGTCCCGACCAGGCCGAAGCCCCTGTGGGGAGTCCTGCCGAGAGCCGCGAACACCGTCGGAAAGACATCGGCGTGGCTGGCCGGTCCCCGCGTGATGCCGGGTCCCGCCGCGGCCAGCCACGCGGTGCTCTCCGCCTTCGAGCGGCCGCCGTGCCCGCCCTCGTCCCGATGGCCGTGGTCGGTGACGACGATGACCGTCCACTCCTCACCGCTGCGTTCCGCGATCGCCGCGGTGATGTCGCCGATCCGGGCGTCCGCTCTCTCGACGGCCTCGCGGTACTCAGGTCCGATGCCATGGCGATGGGCCACCGAGTCGGGCTCGCCGAAGCAGACGAAGGCGGCATCGACCTTGTCGTGCCGCAGAACGCCGACGGCGTCGCGCGCGACGGATTCGTCGGCTTCGTGGTACCCGAGCTTGTCGCCGTTCATCATCATCAGCCGGGAGGGCGGCCGGAATATTCTCGTGGCCAGCGGCTGCCAGGCGGCGGCCACATAGGTGCGCACGCTTTTGTCCATCCAGGTGAGTGCGTGCAGAAAGTCGGGGAAAGAGGCCAGCCGATTACCGGCAAGACTGTTGTCGTACACCCCGTGGAAGGCCGGCCAGACGCCCGTCGCGACGGTGGCCCACAGTGGTCCGGAATTCACCGGTGCCTGATCGCTCACGCTGAATTCGCTCAGGAACCCGGCCTTCACGACGGTGTCGAGGTGGGGGGTGCTGGCCTCCTGCAGCGTGTCATGGCGCACACCATCCACGCCGATGACGATCACTTTGCGATCGGGCATACGGGACACCTCCGGTTGATCTTCATCGAATATTTCCCGTGCCGAAGCACGTGCCGGGATTCCGCAAGATGCCGGTGATCTGCTCGGTTATCTCGACAGGTACCCGGTGGTCAACGGCCGAAGGCTCGTACGTGACGTGCGCGACATAGCCGGGCTTCTGGTTCACCCACATGACTTTCAACTTGCGGTAATAAGGGTCGGGGGCGGTTATCGGTATTTCCTCCACCCGCACTCCCGGAAGTGTCAGATCCTCGTTCCCGTTACTGTCGACGCCCATGTCGACCTTGACGAACTCCGGCCCTCCGAGCGCCTCGAGTACCGGGTCGATGCTCGCGTCCCGGTGGCGTTCCGCGGCGCGCCAGTCCTCACGGACGGCGACGACGAGGTCGTCGAAGGACCGGACGCCGAGTGAGTTGACCCGGGTGAGCCGGATGTCCGAGAAGAAGCCGACCGCGTGCTGGACGGCCGGGGTGTTCCTGTTGGCGATCTGCGTCCCGAGCAGCACGTCACGTTGCCGCATGACACGGGAGACCGCGACGCCGGTCGCGCAGAGGAGCACGGTGAACGGCGACACCCTCAGGGCACGGGCGAGTTCCAGCGTCCGGGCCGAGCAGTCCGCGGGCAGGGCCAGCTCGTGATGCCTCCTGGCCGGCTGCGGGGACGCCGCCTGGACGGGTGGCGGGGCGGGCCAGCGCACGGTGCCGGTGTAGCCGGAGACGATCGAGGCCCAGAAGGGCACGGCCGAGTGCCGCAGCTCCCGCCAGGAATTCCTCTGCAGCTGGGCGAACTCGCCGTAGCTCATCCCGAGCGGTGGAAGCGCGGCCGGCCGGCCGGTCAGCCGTGCGGCATACAGCTCGGCGAGATCCCGGACGATTATCACGTACGACAGACCGTCATAGACCAGGTGACTGATGGTGATCGAAAGGAACACACACCCGGCGACGTCGTGCAGCTCGGCCCGGAAGAGGGGCCTGCCGTCCACGATGTCATCCATGGTGTGACGTCGCTGCAGGAGCACGTGCGCCAGCGAATCGACGTCGTCGGCCGGAGAGGCGCTCGTGCGGAAAGGGTCCTGTGGTTCCGCGTGGACCTGCTGCACCTGGCCCGATCCACGGCTGCCCATGGTCGTGCGGAGGGCCGCGTGACGCCTGACGAGATCATCGACCGCGAGGGAGAGGCACGCCCTGTCGATCTCTCCCTCGAGCCGGTAGAGCCGCACCTCGTTGCAGCAGGCCGCACAGTACGGAATGCGCCGGTAACGCTCCAGCTCCACCTCTTGCTGAAACGACAGCGGATGGTGTTCGACGTCCCGGAGATTCACCGCCGGCCCTCCGGCCCGGGCGGGTCTTCCGACGCGTCGCGGGGCAGCAGGTCCCTTACACGGGCGGCGAGTTGCCCGGGCGTCGGTTCGGAGAACACGGTCTCGAGTGCCAGCCGGACGCCGAGGCGTTCCTCGATCTGCGAGACGACCTCCAGCGCGGCGAGCGAATCGCCGCCCGCATCGTAGAAGTCGGCGTCGGCCGAGTCCGGCGTCTCGCCGAGCGCCGTCTCCCAGGCGGCCATGACCTGCCCCGCGATCACGTCGTCGGAGGCCTTCTCCCCGCTCCCGGCCCGCGCGTCGGCCACGCCCGGATCGGTGAGGGTCGGTGCTGCCGCCGGCTCCCCGTAGTGGGGGTCCCAGTAGCGCCGCGTCCTGAACCGGTAACCCGGCAGCGGCACCCGGCTGAATCCGCCACCGCTGAACAAGGGGCCGAACCGCACGTCCACACCCGCTTGCCAGATCGCGGCGAGCGCGGCCACCACCGCGCCGGCCGCGTCGCCGTGGCCCGGTACCTCGTGGCCGTCGATCCGGACCGGTCCGGCGCCCGTCATCGAGACCCGGATGCCGTCCCCTGGTTCGCCCGCTCCCGTCCGCTCACGGTCCCAACTGCCCTCGGCGGCGCGGGTGAGCGCCTGTGGGACCGGGATCTCTCCGGTGAACGCCGCTGCCGCGGCCGTGCCGAGTCCGGATGCCACGATGCGCGTCGGCTCGATGCCGTGCGCCGCCCACATGCGGGCGAGCGCGTACTCGAACGCGCACTGGGCGACGGCACGATCGCGCTCGTCCCACTGTTCCGCGGACAGGGCGGGCACCACGTCTTCGCATCGACCCCACGCCTCGTGGAAACCGGGGTGCCGACGGGCGAGTTCCCGCACCAGTTCCGGCGTCGCACCGGCGTCGGCCGGGAAGCTGAAGGTGATCTCATCGAGGGCACGACGGTGCGCCGGCTCGGCGGTGCGGAGCAACCCCGCCACCTCGCCCAGGTCGTCTCCGGTCACCGCACAGCGGTAGTCGAACGCCTCGCGTCCCTCGGCGAGGGTGAACGCCGCGTCCGGCAGGCCGATGTCACCGGACAGCGCCTCCGCCAGATCCCGCAGCTGCAGCCGGAGCGATTCGGGGTTCTTGGCGCTGACCAGCAACGGCCAGTGCCCGTGACGCGGCGGCGGAGCGGGGCGTTCGGGTGCCTCTTCCAGCACCAGGTGAACGTTCGTGCCGCCCACGCCGAAGGCACTGACACCGGCACGACGCGGCCGGTCGTCCGGCCACGGTTCGCACGCGGTGGGGATACGGAAGGCGCTCTCTTCGATACCCAGAGCCGGATTGGGCGTCTCCACGTGGGCGCTGGGGAAGATGACGCCCTCTTCCAGGCTGAGCACGGTCTTGATCAACCCGACGACCCCGGCTGCCGCGTCCAGATGCCCGATGCTGCTCTTCACCGCGCCCAGGGCGCACGAGCCGCGTGGTGCCTCCCTGTCGAACACGTCCCTCAGGGCGGCCACCTCCACCACGTCCCCGAGGGCCGTCCCGGTGCCGTGGGCCTCGACGTACCCGATGTCGCCCGGCCTCACGTCCGCGATGGTGTGCGCCATCGTGATGGCTCCGACCTGACCCGAGACGCTGGGCGCGGTGTAACCGACCTTGTCGTTCCCGTCGTTGTTCAGGCCGTAGCCGGAGATGACGGCCCGGATCACGTCTCCGTCGTGGATCGCGTCGGGCAGCCGCTTGAGCACCACGACTCCGGCACCGTCGCCGGGTACGGTGCCCGCCGCCTTCGAGTCGAACGTCCGGCAGTACCCGTCCGGTGACAGGATCGAGCCTTCCTGGAAGACGTAGCCCTCCTCCGGGAAATCGATCGCTGTACCCCCGGCCAGCGCGATGTCGCACTGGCCCATCAGCAAGGCCTGCGCCGCCTGCGTGACGGCGACAAGAGAGCTGGAGCAGGCGGTCGACACGGTCATGCTCGGCCCATGCAGGTTCAGCTTGAACGACACACGCGTACTGAGGTGATCAGCGGTTCCGTTGATCACGTGCTTCAACTCGTTCGAGGTGACCGGGGCATACGAGTTCTTGCTGCACGCACCGAACACGCCGGCGCGCGCACGGAGCCGTGGCGCCGCGTAGCCCGCGTCCTCCAGCGCGTGCCACGCCGTCATGAGGAACAGGCGGTGCTGCGGGTCCATGGCCGTCGCGTCCGACGTGGAGAAGCCGAAGAACTCGTTGTCGAACATGTCCGAGTCACGGATCATGCCGCGCGCGGGGACGTAGCGCGGATCATCAAGTCGCCGTGCCGGAACGCCCCGGGCGAGCAACTCTTCGCGCGACAGGCGCGTGACAGAGTCGGTTCCCTTTTGCAGATTCTGCGCGAAGCGCCGATAGTCCTCCGCACCGGGAACGCGGCA
Organism: Streptomyces sp. NPDC048191; assembly: GCF_040652655.1. Lineage (NCBI taxonomy): Bacteria > Bacillati > Actinomycetota > Actinomycetes > Kitasatosporales > Streptomycetaceae > Streptomyces > Streptomyces sp. NPDC048191. The sequence goes on along the minus strand of NZ_JBEZMO010000001.1, from coordinate 281,879 downwards.
TGCCAATCCGATGACTGCTATTTTGCGAGACTCGGGCATATCGCCACAACCTCCATCTGTTCGCGCCGGGCCTGCTTCCGAATGCGTGCTCGGTAAACGCTCTTTGATCAGACCTGACCCTGCTTCGCGAACGAACCGGCAGGCATGGCGATGGCCGCGAGTCGGCGTCGGTCGATTTTCCCATTCGCCGTGAGAGGCAGCCGGTCGACTACGGCCCAGAGCGGGGGAACCATATATGAGGGCAGATGGTCCCGCACCCGGTCTCTCAACTCGGCAGGCGTCACCGTCGTCTCCGGCGCCAGCCGTACCGCGGCAATGAGCCTCTTGTCGGCGCTGTCGCCGTCCGTGACCGTCACGACCGACTCCTCGACTTCCGGCTGAGCGGTCAGAAACTCACTGATCGCCCCCGGCTCGATACGGAAGCCGCGCACCTTGACCTGGTCGTCCACCCGGCCCAGAAAGCGGAGCCGGCCGGCCCCGTCGATACGCACCAAGTCACCTGTGCGGTACAACCGCTCGTCCACGTCGGGCGAGAAGAAGCCGAAGGACCGATCTGTTTCCGTCCTGTCGTTGAGGTAGCCTGCCGCAAGTCCTTCCCCGGCGGCATACAGTTCTCCGACAGCCCCGGGCATCAACAGCCTCGCACGATCGTCGAGAACATATATCCGCGTTCCGGGAACGGGTAGGCCGATAGGGATCTGCCCGTCGATGTCTGCGGGGTCGTGAAGCGAATGGACCGCCGTGAAAGTCGTGTTCTCGGTCGGACCGTATCCGTTCGTGATCACAAGGCCGGGGTTCTCCGCCAGAGCACGTTTGACGTGCTCGTGGGGCACCACGTCTCCACCCGTCAGGAGCTGTCGCAGGCAGCCCAACGATGTCGCCGCGAAGTCCTGCACGAGCCTGAAGAGGCCCGCCGTGAGCCAGGCCACGGTGATCCGGCGTTCCTCGAGGAAAGCGCCTATCTCGCCGGGGGTGAGCAGGTCCGGCGGACAGACCTCGAGCGTCGCTCCCGTCAGCAGGCTGCCCCAGATCTCGACGGTGGAGGCGTCGAAGGCGAGTGACGACAGACGCAGACAGCGCTCCCCGGGGCCCAGCGTCAGATAGTCGGCACCGTGCACCAAGCGGATCACCGCGCGGTGCGGAATCGCCACACCTTTCGGCTCCCCCGTCGAGCCCGAGGTGAAGGCGATGTACGCCAGTCGGCCGGGGTCGGGCCGGGCGGGCGTCACCCCCGCACCGTCGGCCTCCCATCCCCGGCGCCACGGACTGACCGGAGGAACGCCGAGCGACGCGAGCCGAGCGGCCCCGTCGCCGGCCACGATCGCGGCGGCGGGGGCCGCCTTGGCGATGATCTTCCCGGTGTGGGAAGGGGGTTGCGTGAGATCGACTCCGACATAGGTGGCTCCCGCCCAGAGGGTGCCCAGCACCGCCACGGTCTCCGCCACCGAGCGCGGAACGGCGACCAGCACGGTGTCGCCCTCGCGGACGCCGGCGGTACGCAGCAGGCTCGCCTGCTCGGCCGCGGCGGCGGCCAGTTCGGAGTAGGTCAGCGCCGATTCCGCGTCGCGCACGGCCGGCACAGCGGGCCATCGCTCCGCCGCCTTACGGAAGAGTTCGTCCACAGATGAATGCGGGAAGTCGCGAGGCGTGTCATTGACGGCTTCGAGTATCTTCCGCGCCTGGGCGGATATACACCGCACATCCGCCAGCGTCATGCCTGGACGGTCCTCGGCCGTCGCCTTCGCGAGCTCTTCCACCGCGGCCGAACAATTCGCGACGAATCTCTCCGCCTCGTCCCTGTTCCACAGGTCCGTCGCGTAGTCGAGATGCCCCTCGAACGACCCGCCGGTTCCGGTCGGCCGCAGAGAGAGAACGCACTGCGCCGCAGGTTCGGCAGCGTAGGAGATCCGGACGAGCTGACCAGGTGAGAACTCCTCCCTGCCCAGGCTCCGTTTCAGCGTTTCCGCAACGCTGCGCACGAACGCGTGCGGTGCGAGGTCGTCGTCGACATCGATACGGACCGAAACCGGGTTTTCGGGGACGGCGACGCCGACCAGCAAAGTGCTCGCACCGGTCAATCTGCTCAGCGTCAGGCCGAACGCGGCGAGAAGGACGGGGAATCGGGTGTCAGCGGGCAGCCCGGCGGGGAGCCGACCACTGCGCATTACCGGCGCTCTCCGTCACCCGCGCCCATCAGTTGGCCGAGCAACTCCGCCTGGTTTCGAACGGTGGGAGCCCGAAGGACGTCGATGGCCCTGATCGTGAGACCGGAGGATTGTGTCAGCTTACCGATGAGAGAGATGAGCACAAACGAATCCCCGCCGGCGTCAAAAAAACCGGTGTCGTCGTTGAACGTGTCATAGCCCAGCGTATCCCGCCAAGCGGAACGGACGAGACCGATGAGATCAGCTTTACCGTTTTCCATGATCTACGCCTCTCCAATTGACCGGAAGCCGTAGTATCGCGCTCGAGTCGAGGTTTGTCTAAAGTCCGGACTGCGTCATTGGCAGAACAACGGCCGGCCGGTTGACTGATGCCCGCGCCGGAATTCAGGCGCGGGCATCGCCGCCTCAGCCGGCCCGGTGACGGAGGTCTGTCGCCGCGGACCCGAACGTTTCGGAGTCACCCCCGTAGTCCTCCAGGAGGTGCTGCCACGAACTCAGATACTGCTGGATCAGCCAGGCCACCACGTCGGCGCAGTGCGGCGGGATCGCGGACATCGTCTCGGGCCACTTGCGCAGCACCGTCTCGTGCGCCCAAAGCCAGCGCAGCAACTCGCGCCCCCGGTCCGTCGAACGCACGGCCGGATCGCGGGCCAGCCGGTCGAGGTACCTGCGGACGTCGGCTGCCGAAGAGGCGACGGGCGGCGCACCGCGTCGCGTGAGGCCGGCGGTCCCGCGCTCCACCGGGACCGCGGACCGTCCCCCGCCCTCCTGCCGGCCGGCTCCCTTCCGCCTGCCCGGCGGCGCCGCCTCAAGGCCCTGGTCGAGACGCTGGCGTACGTCGCGCGCGGTCCCCAAGGAGATCCCGGCCTCCCGGGCCACCTCGCGCAGCGTCGCCTCGGGGCGCTCGGCGATCACCTTGGCCGCACGCAGCCGCCCCTCGGACGCGGCGAGCGGGCGGGCTCTCCCGTCCGCCCCCTTCCGGACGTTCGACTGCGGAATATCCGGGCTTGAACGCCGGATCGCCGCCACCGTCTTGTCGGACAGTCCGGCGCACCGGGCGATCTCCCGGTTCGACAGGTCCGGGTGGCTCCGGATGATGCGCCGGGCCGCCGATTTCCGATCGGCCATGGCCAGCGGAAGACCGTGCGCGGTGTTCGCCTCCACCGCACGCAGAAAGGCATCCGTCTCCGAACCGTCGAAGAACTCCACTTCTATCTTCGTCTTGCCATTGAGCCTGGCCGCACGCAAACGGTGCATCCCGTCGATTACTCGCATAGTCTGCCGGTGCACTAAAATCGGAGGCGTTTCCGTCTCCGCGAGAACGCGAACATGATCGAGGTCTTCCCCGTCCAGCCGCGGAGAGTCCGCATCCTTCAGTTCGTCGATCCGGACGAACTGGCGTATCGGACGTTGCTCCACAATTGCTCCCTCTTCTGTGCAATTCCAGTGCTTTGGTGATCCGTTTCCAGTCGGAGTCGGTCTACGCGGACACGGCGTCGCGTGACATGCGAAGGGCATCGGCGAGCGCCATGGCGGCCTGGTCCAGGTCGTGGGCGTCGCGCCGGCCGGAGTGCCCGACGTTCAGCGTGGTCATACCGCCGGGTGCTCGGCCGTGCCCCACCACGACCCGGGCCAGGGTGAACAGGTTCGCCTGCAACTGACTCAGTCGGACGTCGTCCGGAAGGACGAAGGCCGTACAGGCCGCGCTGCGGAGTTCGGCGACAGGGGTCAGATCGGCCTCCTCCGCGCAGCGCCGTCGGAACCGCTCGGCGGAGGACCGCCGTTGGGCGATGTAGGAGTCCAGGCCGGTGTCCTGGATCAGGGATACGGACAGCTGGAGCCCGAGCAGTGCCGCCGCCGGCGGTGGCGCGGGCGGCCGGTCGCCGAGATGGGCGCGCAGGTCCAGGTAGCCGCCGAGCCGCGTGGGCGCCGCCTCCTCCAGCGCGGCGAGTGCCCGTGGGCCGAGTGCGACCAGGCTGAGGCCCGGCGGTGCCATGACACCGCTGGCGGAGGAGGACAGAGCGACGTCGACACCCCACTCGTCCATCCACAGGTCGTCGGCGCAGAAGCTCAGGGTGGCATCGGCGATGACCATCGACGGCAGGTCCTTCAGGACGCGCAGCACCGCCGCGAGATCGGTCAGGGTGCCGTCCGCGGGATCGGCCATGGCCATCAGGACGAAGCGTGGAGGGGGCCCCTCGGCGAGCTGCTCGGCCAGCGTCGTGCTGTTCACGCCCGCGCCGAAGACGGCCTCCGAAACGGCGACGTGCATGCCGAGCCGCTCCACGACCGGCCGCCACCGGCGGACGGCGGAGCGCCCGCCGGCGATGAGGAACCGGTCGCCCGGGCGGCCGAGCGTGCCGACCACCGTCTCCAGCGCGAGTTCCTCGGGACAGGCCAGCGGCAGCACCCGGCCGGCGGTGCGGAAGAGCGCGGGAAGGGTACTGCCGAGTTCCTGGCGAGCCGCGGTCACGAACGGGGCTCCGGCGGCGACGGGCTGTCCGCCGAGCAGGGTGCGCACCTCTCCGGGGAGGTGCGGCGTCCCAGGGACCCACCAGTCCGCTTCGAGCAGCCGATGTATGGCCGCTCCCGTGCGCTCCGGTGTCGGCGTGGCTTGTGCCGGCTGTGTCCATTTCCGGCGGTCAACGGCCCTGATCAGCAAGAAGTGCGGCACGAAGATCAGCGAGCCGGCCAGCGTGAGCACGATCAGGAGCGTGCGCAGAACGCCTGCGGAGGTGCCGAAGGCGATGAGCGCCGCCATGATCGGCAGCTCGATGGGGGACAACAGCCACAGGACCCGCACGACCCTCCGGAACGTCCGGCGCAGGCGTGGATGCTCCAGGATGTTCGCCGCGTCGGGCCGTATCTGCCGGACGACGGCGATGTAGACAGCCTGGACCACGGTGAGCGCCGAGACGAGCGCGACGTTCCCCGCCTGCGGATGCGCGCGCAGGAGCGCCGCGCCCGCCCCTGCGATCAGCGACATGTTGCCGATCCAGTGTGCGAGCTGCTCCAGGAGCGTGCCGGAGACCGAGGGCCGGTTCCTGGAGCGTGCGAGGTCGCCGTCGACACAGTCGAACAGGATGGCGACGAGGACGAGGGAACCGGCCAGGACCTGACGTCCGGCCGCGAGGGCGACGGACGCGGTCACCAGCAGGATCGCCCAGGCGACGGTCACCGCGTTCGAACTGAGCCGCGAGTCGCGGAGCTTCGGCACCAGCCATCCACTGGCCAGTTTGAACGGTGTGTAGAGCGGCGGGTACGACGGACCGGTGTTCTTTCGCGCGTCGCCGGACACGGGTTTATTCCGGCGCGTCATCAAAGGTGATGTCGGGGGAGAGTTCGGCGGCGATACTCTCCGCCTGCCACGGCTCCAGCTCGGGCGAGAGGCTCGCGAACTCCGGCGCGCCACCCGTCACATCGGGCTCCAGCTCGAGCGGCGATTCCCCCAGACCCTCCGCCGGGCTATTTTTTTCTTTACCCTTGCCCATTTCAATTCTCCTTTGTTGAACAGAGAAGAACAACCGGCCGATCGATTATCAGTCCGCTTTCCAGGGCTGTCAACCTCGATCAACGGTGCCCGTTTTGTTCCCGGAGGCGTCGAATGCAACGCCAATTTCTTTGCAATTTCCCCCGAGGTGGGGGCATCGCGTCTCAACCTTTTTCGGATGCGACCTCCAGGACGTAGACGCGAGCCAGGTCCTCGACGCGTTTGGGCACGAGCGCCGCATCGGCCGTCGCCAGGAACACCAGGCCGGTGGTCGAAGCCGAGTGCAGCCGGGTGCCGATGGTGTCGCCGGTCCGCGTGGACATCCGCACCTCCACCACGTCCGGCACCCGGGCCAGTTCCTCGGCGGTGGACACGCGGACCACACGGCCGGGCCGCACCGGCAGGTCGCAGTTGGCGATGACCTCGTCCCGCAGCGGAACGACCGGACCGCTCACCCCTGCGGGGCGGCCGAGCGAGGTGTCCATGAACACCCGCCAGAGGTCGATGCCGTACTTCATCTCCACCGCGTCGACGATTCCGCCGCCCGCCGGGCGGCAGGAGATCTCACCGATCACGAATCCGTCCGCGGTGCCGAACAACTCCATGTGCGTCACCCCGGTGTCCAGCCCGAGGGCGTTCACCGTGGCCTGGTGCAGTTCGCGGATCGTGCCGACCGCAGGGTCGTCCTCGGGCAGCAGATACGAGCCGGTGAAGGCGTCCGTCCGGCCCAGCAGGGGCATGAAGTACCGCTGCACGGCCGCGAATTCGACATGCCCGTCCGAGACCACCCCGTCACAGTGGTACTCACCCTCCATCGCGACGAACCGCTCGACCAGCAGGGGGCACGCCGCACGGCGCAGCCCGTCCGCGGCGGGCGAGGCGAGCAGTTCGGTCAGCTGCTGGGCCGAGGACACCAGGAAGGTGTTCATCGAGCCGGTACCGAGGGCCGGCTTGATCACCACCGGCCACCCCAGCTCGGCCGCCGCGGCGGGCGCCTGGTCCGGCGATCCGATCACCCGGTGCGCGGCGACGGGCAGGCCCGCCGCGGTGAGGGCGGACTTCATCACCGCCTTGTTGGAGAATCGGTTCGCCGTCTCGAAACCGATCCCGTCCAGCCCCAGGAACGACCGCAGATAGCCGCCGGCCGGAAGGCTCCGCTCGGACGGAGCCACCACGTGATCGACCGGCTGACGCCCCAGCAGGTCCAGGGCCACCCGGCGGACGGCCGTCAGGTCGGCGATGTCATCGACGAAGTGCAGCCGCTCGTCCGGGCTGTACATCCGTGCGTACGAGCTTTCGGTGATGACATCGATCTCGGCGTCGGGTGCCACCGCGCGGAGCCGGTCCACCGCCTCCGACTTGCCGGAGTTCACCATCAACACTTGAGCGGGCATGACCGTTCCTTTTCGTTCGAGCCGATGGCGCAACTCCGCCTGTCTGTCCCGGTTCCGGTCCGCCCGGTCATGCCGGCACCGCCCGCGCGCGGTCGAGGTACCACAGGACATAGGCGTAGACGGCGAGCCAGGCCTGCGGTGTGACCAGCGCCCGCTCGTACTTCAGCCAGCCCGCGAGAGCGTCTGCCGCGCCGATGTACAGCCTGGCGCGCAGGACGGACGGTTCGTCCACCGGACCGAGTCCGGCCAGCAGCCGCTCCTCGAGCCGCTTCAGGTTGCCGTCCACGGTGAACGGGGTCGTCAGCCCGGAGAGGTCGAGCGTGCCGTTCGGCGCCGCGGGCAGTTCGGGCAGCAGCGCTTCGGACGTACCGTCGGCGATGGCCTGGAGCAGGCCGCTCATCGGCAGCGCGCTGTGCAGCAGGGTCGCGAAGTCGTAACTGGGGTCGCCGAACCCGATGTCCGGCCGGTCCCGGCCGTCCCACACCGTGCGGGGGTCGACGAAGACCGGGGAGCCGTCCCCGCGGCGCAGCATGTTCTTCAGGTGCACGTCCCCGTGCACCAGGCACCCGGAGTCGGGCAGCAGCGAGGCGGCGGTCTCGTCCAGCCAGCGCGTCATCGCCGCGTACCCCGCCGGCCTGGCACCGGTCGGGAGGACGACGTCCGCGTCGAGTACCGCGGCCAGGTCCCAGCCGGGGAAGAAGCTCCGGAAGGTCGTGACGAACCCCTCGTGTTCCACGATCGCGTGGAAGCGTTCCCTGAGGAGGTAGTCCGCGACGGTGGGCCGCTGCGGTCTCGCCGTCGACTCGTAGAGGACGCCCAGCGACCGAAGGTGGGGTTCGAGCACCGCCGACGCGTCCCCGGCGAGTACGAATTTCGCCTTGTCGTCGAAGACGACGTTGTCGAGGGTGAGCGGATCGACCTGCTCCATCAGGGACGTCGCCTGCGCGCCCTCGCGGTGCACACCGTGCACCACCGGGAACAGCGGGGGGTGACCCTGCGCGGTGAGCCGGGAGTTGACGTCGGCGACGAACGCGGTCTCCGCGTCGATGACCGCGCGCGGCCCGACCTTGGCCACGAGCGGGACGCCCGCCTCGAAGGCCACGATGCCCAGCGAGTCCGCACCGTTGGCGTAAGTGGCCGTCACCCCGTTCGGTACGGCGGCCCGATCGGCCCCGGCGGCCTCGGCCCAGTCGCGCAGACGATCGGCTGTGAGCATGTCGATGACCGCGCGGGTGTGCGCCACGCTGTCGGCGATGCCGGTGACGAGGAGACCATCGCGTGATCCGCCCAGCACCATGGTCCAACGCAGCAGGAAGCGGCCTTCCTCGACATCGGTGTGCGGCACCTGCGCCGCGTCGTCCTCGCCGAACCGGGCGATGGACCGGCTGAGCGCGCCCAGATGGGCGTGCCTGTCGGGCGGCTCGGTGCTCGCCGCGACCGCGGTGATGCCCAGCTTGGACAACTGCCCTGCCGCGGTGGACAACAGCAGCATCTGGTTGGTGCAGCCGGAGAGCTGCGGGAACCGCTCGCCGACTCCGTGGCCGGGATAGGCGAACACGACGGAGACCTGGTCCGCGGGCAGAGGCGTACCGTGCCGCTCGAAGACCGCGCGCACGACGGCACGCTCCTGGTCGGTCGTGGTACGCACGGTGCCGTGCAGGTCGGGAGTCGTTGCGGCCGGGATAGTCACGGGTTCGGCGCTCCTAACGGGATTCGGCGGACACGTTCTTGGCGATGGACTCGATGATCTCGGCGGCGCGCACGGGCATCAGCGAGAGCAGCACTTCGCTGAATCCGTGCGTGGCCTCCGCGAAGCCCTGGAGGTAGATCCGCGGCCGGAAGTCCTCGGCGCTCTCGATGGCGTAGTCGCGCCGGATCGCGTAGCGCTCCGGGGTCTCCATCCGCAGGTGTCCGGCGAGTCCGGCCAGTGCCGGGATCGGCATCGGATAGCGGTACCCGGTGGCGAGGATCACGGCGTCGGCGTCGACCTGGCTGGTCGCGCCGCTGTCGAGGTGGAAGTACGTGGCCGTCGCACGGTCGGCGTCCGAGTGGGCCCCGACCAGTTCGGTGAGCCGATGGAGGGTGAGCGCACCGCGCCTGGAGGACAGGTCCTCGTAGTACTCGCGGTAGATCTGCGGAATGAGGTCGTAGCTCACACCGGTGTGGGCGGCGAGGCCGTAGTCGTCGATGATCCTCTGGCGGAACTCGCCGCTCTGCCGGTAGAACCAGTCCGGGAACTCGGGCAGGAACAGTTCGTTGACGAAATGGGTGTCGTCCTCGGGGCGCATGGCGAAGCCGCGGATGTTCGTGGTGATCCGCGCGTTCGGATAGGAACGGCGCAGGTGCATGAACACATCGGCGGACGTCTGGCCGGAGCCGACGACATTGAAGTGGTACGGCGCGGACAGGTCGCCGAACCCGGTCTCCAGCCGCTCCCGGGTCTCGGAGGCGTGGAAGACCCGTTCCCCGAGTTCGACGCCCTCGGGGACGTTCGGAACGCCGCCGGGCGCTATCACCAGATTGCGGGTGAGCACCGCGCTCGTCTCCCCGCCGGCCAGGTCGCGGACGAGTACCCGCAGCAGGTCCGTGCCGTGCTCGCCCGGCACGGCGGTCACCTCGACGACCTCGGTGCCCCATCGGACGATGTCGTCGAACTGCTCGGCGGCCCAGGCGTAGTAGTCGTTGAACTCTACGCGCGTCGGGTAGAAGGTGCGCAGGTTGATGAATTTCGCCAGCCGGTCCCGGCCCTGCTCGGCCAGGTAGTTCAGGAACGAGTAGCGGCTGCGCGGGTTGCACATCGTGATCAGGTCCTTGGTGAAGGACACCTGCATTTCCGCACCGTCGAACATCAGCCCGGAGTGCCAGGCGAAGCCGGGTTTGCGGTCGAAGAAGAGCGAGCGCAGCGGGCGGCCGGACTCCTCCAGGGCTATCGCGACGGCCAGGTTCGAGGGACCGAAACCGATGCCGACGAGATCATGGACGTCCGGTTCGTTGAGGTGCACGTGGGGTTCTCTCCCTTGTGATGGAGGGCGGGACGGGACGGACGGCGGGCGGGCCGAGCGGTCAGTGGGGTCGGCACAGGGCTCGCAGTCGGTGTTCGAGCTGTTCCTCGTCGGCGCCCTCGACCAGGAACGCGGCCTTTCCGTCCACCGCGTCGGCCGGGCCGGTCTGCTGTTCCGGCCCCTGGGGGGCGGAGAACTCGACGAGCCAGTCCGGTCGTTCGGCGGGAACGCTGGGCTGCGGGCCACCGGTCCAGAGCAGCCAGCCGGTCGGTGCGGCCGTGCGCGCCAGTTCCGCGGGTCCCGTCCACAGCCCGGCGGACAACAGACACGCGGCCTGGGACAGGTCGACGCCGTAGGTGTGGCGAACGGCGTTCTTGATCAGCGCTCCGCCGGTGCGGCAGGCGACCTCGCCCGCGAAGAGCGCGCCTCGGGCGTCTTCGAGGAACTCCATGTGCAGCACGTGCACGCCGTGACCCGCGGGCAGGTTGGCGACGAAACGCTCGGCGGTGTCCGTGAGCAGCTTCGTACGGAGCGACCCGGGATCGAGCATGACCGAGCCGAGGTTGTCGGTGCGGAACCGGTGCGGCGGGCTGAGGTAACGCGACGGCGAGACGAGCGGCGCCGTGCCGCCGTCGACCAGGACGTCCACGTGGAGAACGGTGCCCGCGACGTACTGCTCGGCCATCAGCCCACCGCTGTGCAGGGCGGTGAGCAGGCCGGGGTCCTCGAGGCACGCCCGCCGGACCGACGGCCCGTCGGGCAGCACCCGCACTCCGACGGAGCCGGCGCCGTCGCGGGGCTTGACGACGATGGTGCCGAGATCCTCCTGGGCCGCGTACAGGTCCTCGCAGCAGCGCACCTCACGGAAGGGCACGGCCGGCACCGGAAGCCCGTCGAACAGGCGCTTCATCGCGATCTTGTCGCGGAACCGCAGGGCCGTCGCCGAACCGAGTCCAGGGATGCCGAAGAGGGTGCGGGCCTCGGCGGCCCGCAGTACGTCGTCCTCCGAGTTCGCGAAGAGCCGGTCCGGCCTGTCCGCGGCACAGAGACGGAACAGCTCGGCGGTCGCGGCGGGTGAGGCGTAGTCCTCCACGACCACGCGGCGCACCCCTTCGGCCAGGTCCCCGGGCCCACGATCGGCGTCGGCCGAGGTGAACAGGGTGATACGGACGTCGGGGTCGGCTGCCCGCAGCCAGTGGTCGCACCGCGCGGCCGACCCGGGCCGTTGCATGATCAGGACGTGCACGTACGTCACCCTTCCGTTTGCGCCGTGACGAGGCGGTGATCGAGCCGGGCGACCGGCAGGGGCAGGAGCAGGACCGCGCCGAGCAGCAGCGCGCCGAGCGCGGCCCACCCGGCGCCGCCCCAGCCGAGTACGACGACGGTGATCAGTGGCGGTCCGAGCACGTCCTGCGCGCTGTTGGCCAGTGCGAAGATCGAGAGGTACTCGGCCTTGCGGTGCTCCGGCGCGTATCTGTAGGACAGCTCCCAGGCGCCGATCGACTGCCACAGTTCACCGAGAGTCAGCAGCACGGTGGCGGCCATCAGCGCGGCCCCGGCGAAGACCGGGCCCAACGGGGCCGCCGCGGCGGCGAACACCGCGCACGAGGTGATCAGCGCGCACCCGGCGAGCCGCATCGCGCGTAGACCACCGCCGTCCCGTTCCGCGCCCTTGGCGAGCGGGACCTGGAAGAGCACCGCCATCACGGTGTTCAGCACCACCAGCGCCGACACCAGCGCGGTGGGCGCGTCCGTCCTCCGCACCGTCCACAGCGGCACGGCCACCGCAAGCACGGACATGTGGACGGCGAGTACGCAGTTCACCGCGGTGAGCGCCAGATACCTCCGGTCACCGAACCCGCGCAGAAAGTTCAGTCCGCCCCGGCGCACGGGCGGTGGTGCCGATTCCACCCTCAGCCGTGCGAGCAACAGGGCGGCGACCACGAACGACCCGGCGTCCGCCAGGATGATCGTCCGGTACGCCGACGCCGATCCGACGGTCAGCAGCGGAGCGGTGAGCAGGGCGCCGAGGGAGAACCCGACATTGCGCACCGAACGCATCGTCGCCATGGCACGCGTACGGTCCTGGCCCGGCACCGCCACCGACACCACCGCCTGACTCGCGGGCGAGACCACGCGCTCGACGAGCCCGAGGAGCGCCGACACGACGACGAAGGCGACCGGTCCGTGCACGAAGGCGAGAACCGCGAACCACACCGCACGCCACAGCTGATACACCATCAGCATCCGCCGGGCGCCCCACCGGTCGGTGAGGACGCCGAGCGGAACCGTCGCCAAGAACGCCGTCAGCCCGGTGACGGCCAGTCCGGCACCGACCTGCGCCTCGCTCAGACCGACCACGCGGATGAAGAAGATCGTGGACCCGGCCAGGTAGAAGCCTGTTCCGACCGAGTCGAACAGCGTGATGACGGCGAATGCCCGACCGGCCGCGGACCGCGGAACGTAGGCCCGTAAGAGCCGTTCGATCAGCAAGTGCGGACCTCGATCAGCCCGGCGGCACAGGCCGCGTTCCGTGCGGCGTGCACGGCCGTCGTGCCGGTGGCGAGCAGATGGCCGATGCGGTCCCAGGAACTGGTCGGTTCCCTGATCACCGTGCCGGGCTCCGCGGTCAGCTCGACCTCGCGTACGCCTTCCGCGGTCCGGCTCTCCGCCAGCCCCGTGACCGTACGCACCACGCCCGGCGGTGCGGACAGGAACCGGATCGCCGCGCCCGCGACGGCCGGGCCGCGGGTCGGTGCGCCGCGGCCCTCCAGGACGCCGAGCAGGTCGGCCACCATCCGGCCGCCGTAGGCGAGGTCGATGAGCACGTCGATGCTGTCGCCCGGCAGCCGCCCCGCACACTCGACGAGATGCGGTCGTACCCCGTCGACGAGAATCCACTCGGCGTGCAGCACGCCGGACCCGAACCCTGTCGAGTCGATCAACCGCCGCATCAGCCGGGTGAGTTCGCCGATGACCGCGGGAGGCAGCGCCGCCGGGACGACATGCCCCAGCTCCACCGGCGACGGCCCTGACTGCAACAGCTTCTCGGTGACGTTGACGAACAGCAGCTCACCACGGTCGACCAGGCACTCCACGCTTACCTCGGGCCCGGACAGCCGTTCCTCGACGAGGAAGCGGCCGGCTCCGGTGTCACGAGCGCGCATCCTCGGCTCGTCCGCCGTGGTCGCGGCCTTCCACGCCACCGCCGCGTCGTCCTCGGCGTCGAGCAGCCGAACACCGAGGCTGGCCTGCCGGTCGACCGGTTTCACCACACAACGGCCACCGTGTCCGGCCCGGAACGCGACGACGTCCTGCACACTTTCGGCCGGCCGCCAACGAGGCTGCGGCAGTCCGGCGGAATCGGCGTGGGCACGCAGGGCGGACTTGTCCCGCAGGACCGCCGCCGCCGATGTGCCCGCCCCGGGCAGTCCCCACGCGTCGGCCAGGGTCGCGGCGGCCACCACGCCGTACTCGGTCGCCGGGACGACGGCGCGAACGTGTCCGGGCTTCGGAACTGCACGCAGCACCCTGGCAGGATCCTGTTCGTCCTGCACCGGCGCGTGGACAACGCCTTTGACGCACGCGTGGCTCGCGGCCCGTCTGTGCGCGTCACGCGCGGTGGCGACGTGTTCATCCTCCACGACGAGGACGGACGCCGCTGGTAACAGGCTGTCAAGATCCGAGAGCAGCCCCTTGCTGAACCCGCAAAGGACATGCGTGACGTCCACGAGTTGCATCCCCCAATGAAGCAGCTAAAGTCGGGCGGTCAACCCCGGCGGAGCCTGCAGTACACCTCCGCCTTCACCTGAGTTCATTTCGTGTCCATGCCAGGGCAGTCTAGCGATCATGCTGGTTCTGTCCAGCCGTTTATGGCGGACGCCCCCGGTCCGGATCAGCGGCCCTGCGAAACGTTCCTTGTCAGGTGCGCGGTCGATGGGTAGCGTTCCTGCACGATTGCGCCGACCGGGGAATGGCTGCACAGGAGGTGTCCCGTGCGACATGAGATTCGCTCCTCCTTAGCGGACGAGTCGGAGTATTTTGACGAGCTGGACAAAGACCTCGGACCGGCGGGTTCGTGGGGGCGGCTACTGGCGCTTGAAGGCGACAGGAGGTGGCTGTTCGAATACCACACGTTCAGCGACGACATGGATCGCCCCGTGGCGGTTGTGCCGGTATATCGCAGACGGGTGAAAAAGTGGCCCAACTCCTTCTACACGCCACATGCGTTGAACGCCGACAACAACGTCCCGGACACCGATGAGTGTCTTCTCGTGGGCGGTCGCGACGGCGTGTCGTCCTCACTGCATGTGCGCTCCGATGCCCGCAGCCCTGAGGTGTACCGAGAAATCCTGTACGCGATTCGGGCCAGCTACCCCGAAAAGTACCGTTATCTGTACTTCCCCTGCTTCCCTCAGGCCCAGCTGGACCTGGTGAGCGAGGCCCTCCCGACGAAGCTGCTGCGTGCGCCGATAGGCCAGGACGCGAGGATGGACCGGCTCTTCGGCGACTGGGAAAAGAGCCTGCTGTCGAAACAACGGTCGACGCTGCGCCGGGACATCCTCGATTCCGGGCGTCTGGGAGTGCGAACGGCCGTCTTTTCTTGGTCCGAAGCCCGCGAGCAGGCCGCTCCGTTGATCGTGGACCACCATCGCCGGAAGGAGATGGTCGACCACCCGGACCTCGTTGATTTCAGGATCCGGCAGTGGGAGGCCCAACCCGGGGTGCGGATACTCGTCTACAAGGCGTGGGGTCCGGGCGTCACGGGCTTTCTTGTCGCAGCCGTCTGGAAGGACTGGATGGATCTGCTGGAGATAGGCCTCTCCCCTGGCGGCGCTGAAGAACGGCGATGCGTCTACGCGCAGCTGATCGCACATCTCCCCGCGTCGACCGCCAAAGCGATGAACCTGACGAAAATGCGCGCCGGCCTCAGCGCCAAGCAGGCGAAATCCGCCCGTGGCGCGTACTTCTCCGAAGTGGAATCCGGTCTTTCGCTCATTCCGCGCTGAGCGGCCCCACCCCGCCCCGCCCCGAGACCGGCCAGGGCCTGGGTGTCCCGGGGGCTCTGGGCCTCGGTGCCGGATCGCCCTGCATGACTCCGGAATACCCCCTGGGGGTATCTGGTTGTGAGGAGGACCAGATCCGGCAAGGGGAGGCTGACGATGGACCACACCGCACACCAGCACCACCACGCCCACCATGACTCCGGTGTCTCCTGGCGCACCGCCGCACAGGCCACGCTGCACTGCCTGACGGGCTGCGCCATCGGCGAAGTCCTCGGCATGGTCATCGGCACCGCCGCGGGCCTGCACAACGCGGCCACCGTCGTCGTCTCCATCGCGCTGGCCTTCGTCTTCGGGTACGCGCTGACCATGCGTGGTGTGCTGCGCGCCGGGCTGCCGGCCCGCCAGGCGTTCAGGGTTGCTCTGGCCGCGGACACCGTGTCCATCGCCGTCATGGAAGTGATCGACAACACCGTCGTCCTGGGCGTGCCCGGTGCCATGGACGCCGGTCTCGGCCAGTTCCTCTTCTGGGCGTCGCTCGCACTCTCCCTGGCTATGGCCTTCGTGCTCACCACGCCGGTGAACCGGTGGATGATCGGCCGCGGCAGGGGGCATGCCGTCGTGCACGCCTACCACTGACGGACGTCGGCGCCGCCCCGCTCGCGACGCTTGCACCGGCGCCGGAACCCGAGGCCGGCGCACAGCGCGGCACGCCCGAGGAACAGGTGGCCGCCCATGGGCGACAGCTGCACGACGATGAGGACCAGAACCGCGTCGGGGGCCCAGCCGGTCCACTTCGCGTCAGGGGTCACTCGGTTCGTGTCAGGGGTCACCCGGTGGACGCGCCCCGAGCGGTTCGGCGGCTCGTCGCGGACGGGGAGCAGGAAGCACCGCCCGCCCGGGAGAGTCACGGCACGCGGTGTCGAAGCGCTCCCAGAGCACGGCCAGGTCCAGCACGTCGTACGGCAGAAGCGGGCAGCAAGACCGCGTTCCCGGACTTGGCCGGGAAGGACGCCGGCACCGCGAGACCCCGGAGGAGATCCTCGACCGTCGCTCCGCCTCGGGGGAGATCGGCACGGACACGTACACCGAGGCCCACGAACGTCTCGCCGCCCGCCGATCGAGGCCACAGTGACCGCACTCCGCAACCACCGGCTCAACTGACCGTGCTGCTTGCCGCGGTGGCCGGGCTGATCTCGGGCACCAGCACGACACCGCTCGCGGGGAAGCCGTAGACCCTGTCCGTGAGATAGCTCACCGGCGGGGTCGTCCACGTCCGTCGCCTGGCTGTGCGATCCCTCACAACCCGGGCCACAACGAGAAGCGGGCCCCTGCCGTGACTTCCGTCACCGGCAGAGACCCGTCTCGTCTCTGTGCGCGAGGGGGGAGTTGAACCCCCACGCCCTTGCGGGCACTGGAACCTGAATCCAGCGCGTCTGCCTATTCCGCCACCCGCGCATTGGGTGTGTCTTCCGTTTCCGGCCCTTTCGGGCTGGCCCCTTCCGACACCCAGAACATTAGCACGCCGTACGGGGTGGGTTCACATCCCTTCCCCGGGCCCGGGACAGGCCCGCAGCCGCCCCCTTCCCCGCCCGGCGGCAGGGCCGCACCCTCCTACCCGGAGCTCGCGCCCCGTACGTATCAAGGAGACCCGTCTCACGTATCAACCTCGTACCGGTCCCCGGCATCTCCCCAGGAGGCGGGACAGGTCCACAGCCAGGTGCGGGACACTGGTCTTCGCCCCCCTCTACGATCCATGGCAACGGGAGTGCGCACCAGGAGTTCGAAGGGGAGCCGCTGGGGGAACCGGCTGATTGCCGGGCGCGTAGATACGATCAGTGAGCAGTACCAGCACGACCGGGCAAGGCAGCGCACACAACAGGCAAGACAACGGCAGGGACGGAGGAGGTGCCCCATGGGAGTTCTGAAGAAGTTCGAGCAGCGTCTCGAAGGTCTGGTGAACGGCACCTTCGCCAAGGTCTTCAAGTCCGAGGTCCAGCCCGTGGAGATCGCCGGCGCGCTCCAGCGTGAGTGCGACAACAACGCGACGATCTGGAACCGCGACCGGACCGTCGTACCCAACGACTTCATCGTGGAGCTGAGCGCGCCGGACTACGAGCGCCTCAGCCCCTACTCGGGCCAGCTCGGCGACGAGCTGGCCGGCATGGTGCGCGACTACGCCAAGCAGCAGCGCTACACCTTCATGGGGCCGATCAAGGTCAACCTGGAGAAGGCCGACGACCTGGACACCGGCCTGTACCGGGTGCGCTCGCGCACCCTCGCCTCCTCCAGCAGCCAGCAGGCCCCCGCGGCCCCGGCCCCCGGCCGCCCCGCGCAGAGCGCCCCGGGCGGTTACGGCTACCCGCCCGCCGCCACGCCCGCCGGCGCACCCCCGATGCCGTCCGCGCCGCCGCCCGGCGCCCGCCCCGGCGGATACGGCTACCCCCAGCCCGCCACCCAGCGGCCCGCGGCCGCTCCGATGAGCGGCGGGCGCACCCGCTACTGGATCGAGATCAACGGCACCCGCCACCAGATCTCCCGCGCGACGCTCGTGCTGGGCCGCAGCACCGACGCCGACGTGCGGATCGACGACCCCGGCGTCTCGCGCCGGCACTGCGAGATCCGGACCGGAACGCCCTCGACGATCCAGGATCTCGGTTCCACCAACGGCATCGTGGTGGACGGGCAGCACACCACCCGCGCTACGCTCCGCGACGGCTCGCGGATCGTCGTGGGCAGCACCACCGTTATCTATAGGCAAGCCGAAGGGTGAAGCGGGGGCAATGTCAGAGCTGACCCTCACGGTCATGCGGCTGGGTTTCCTGGCCGTACTGTGGCTGTTCGTGATCGTGGCCGTGCAGGTCATCCGGAGCGACCTGTTCGGTACGCGCGTCACCCAGCGCGGATCGCGTAGGGAGGCCGGTCGCCAGCAGCAGGCGCCCCGGCAGCAGCCGGCCGCGCCCCCGCAGCAGCGCAATCAGCAGCGGGGCCAGCAGGGCGGCGGCCGGCGCGGCCGCAACGCCCCCAGCAAGCTGGTGGTGACGGAAGGCACACTCACCGGCACCACGGTCGCCCTGCAGGGCCAGACGATCACGCTGGGCCGGGCACACGACTCCACGATCGTGCTGGACGACGACTACGCCTCCAGCCGCCATGCCAGGATCTACCCGGACCGCGACGGCCAGTGGATCGTCGAGGACCTCGGCTCCACCAACGGCACCTACCTGGACCGGTCCCGGCTGACGACTCCCACGCCGATCCCGCTGGGCGCGCCGATCCGCATCGGCAAGACCGTCATCGAGCTGCGGAAGTAGTACGACAATGAGCGAGCGGAGCGAGCACGCAGCGGCAGGCCGCACCCGGGCCGCCGGCGCGCTCCCGACCGGAGGGTGGGCAGTGTGGCTCGACACGACCGGCTGCATTCGGAGCCGACGGGCGAGGTGCGCATGAGTCTGTCACTGCGCTTTGCCGCCGGATCGCACAAGGGCATGATCCGTGAGGGCAACGAGGACTCCGGCTACGCCGGTCCCCGCCTGCTCGCGATCGCCGACGGCATGGGCGGCCAGGCGGCCGGCGAGGTCGCCTCCTCCGAGGTCATCTCCACCCTCGTCACGCTCGACGACGACGTGCCCGGCTCCGACATCCTCACCTCGCTCGGCACGGCCGTACAGCGCGCCAACGACCAGCTGCGCGCCATGGTCGAGGAGGACCCCCAGCTCGAAGGCATGGGGACGACCCTCACCGCGCTGCTGTGGACCGGACAGCGGCTCGGCCTGGTCCACGTCGGCGACTCCCGCGCCTATCTGCTGCGCGACGGCGTCCTCACCCAGATCACCCAGGACCACACCTGGGTGCAGCGGCTCGTCGACGAGGGCCGGATCACCGAGGAAGAGGCCACCACCCACCCGCAGCGCTCCCTGCTGATGCGCGCCCTCGGCAGCGCCGAGCACGTCGAGCCCGATCTGTCGATCCGCGAGGTGCGGGCCGGCGACCGCTATCTGATCTGCTCCGACGGGCTGTCCGGGGTCGTCTCCCACCAGACGCTGGAGGAGACCCTCGCCAGCTACCAGGGCCCGCAGGAGACCGTGCAGGAGCTGATCCAGCTCGCGCTGCGCGGCGGCGGCCCCGACAACATCACCGTCATCGTCGCCGACGTCCTGGACCTGGACACCGGTGACACCCTCGCCGGGCAGCTGTCGGACCAGCCGGTCGTGGTCGGCGCGGTCGCCGAGAACCAGCACCACCTGCACGACAACGGCATCATGCAGACCCCGGCCGGCCGCGCCTCCCACCTGGGCCGCAGGCAGCCCGGGCACGGCGGCGGCGAGTTCGGCCCGCCCGGCTCCGGTGACACCACCGGGTACGTCCCGGCGGGCAGCTTCGACGACTACGCCGACGGCGACTTCACCAAGGCGCGCGGCGGACGCCGGTGGCTGAAGAGATCCCTGTACAGCGTCCTCGCCCTGGCCGTCCTCGGCGGCGGCCTCTACGGCGGCTACCGCTGGACGCAGACGCAGTACTACGTCGGCGCCAAGGGCGAGCACGTGGCGCTGTACCGCGGCATCAGCCAGGACCTGGCCTGGGTGTCCCTGTCGAAGGTCGAGAAGGACCACCCCGAGATCGAACTCAAGTACCTGCCGCCCTACCAGCAGAAGCAGGTGAAGGCCACGATCACCGCGGGCGGTCTGCAGCAGGCCCAGGCGAAGATCGACGCGCTGTCGGTACAGGCCTCCGCATGCCGGAAGCAGGCGGAACGCAACGCCGCCCAGTCGCAGCAGAACGCCAAGACGGGCCAGGGCGAGGCCGGAGGCACCACGGGAACCACCCGTACCGCTTTCACGTCCAAGGCATCACCGACACCGCACCCATCCGGTTCGGCGCCCGCTACGAAGAACCCTTCGAAGCCCCCGTCCGCATCCGCCACTCCGAACCCCGGCCCGAGCCTCTCCGAGGATGAGAAGAAGGTCGTCGATCAGTGCGGCAAGCAGTAGCGAAGCCGCGAGAGGCCCTGTCACACGATGAGCAGTACGAGTAACCCCGCGACGCACCACACGTCCACGATCGGCGCGATCGGCGCGCCGAGCCGCCGCAACACCGAGCTGGCCCTGCTGGTCTTCGCCGTGGCCATCCCGGTGTTCGCCTACGCCAACGTGGGCCTGGCCATCAACGACTCGGTGCCCGCAGGGCTGCTGGAGTACGGCCTCGGCCTCGGTCTGCTGGCCGGCGTGGCCCATCTCGCGGTGCGCAAGTTCGCCCCGTACGCCGACCCGCTGCTGCTGCCGCTGGCCACCCTGCTCAACGGACTCGGGCTGGTCGTCATCTGGCGGCTGGACCAGTCGAAACTGCTGCAGTCGCTGCGCGGCTTCGCCCCGTACGCGCCCCGGCAGCTGCTGTACACCGCGCTGGCCATCGCCGTGTTCGCCGTGGTGCTGATCTTCCTGAAGGACCACCGCGTCCTGCAGCGATACACGTACATCTCGATGTTCGGCGCCCTGGTCCTGCTGATCCTGCCGCTGGTGCCGGGCCTCGGGGCCAACATCTTCGGCGCCAAGATCTGGATCAGGGTCCCGGGTCTGGGCACGCTCCAGCCCGGCGAGTTCGCGAAGATCGTCCTCGCCATCTTCTTCGCCGGCTACCTGATGGTGAAGCGCGACGCCCTGGCCCTCGCCAGCCGCCGCTTCATGGGCCTGTACCTGCCGCGCGGCCGCGACCTCGGCCCCATCCTGGTCGTCTGGGCGATCTCGATCCTCATCCTGGTCTTCGAGACCGACCTCGGCACCTCGCTGCTGTTCTTCGGAATGTTCGTCATCATGCTGTACGTCGCCACCGAGCGGACCAGCTGGATCGTCTTCGGTCTGCTGATGTCGGCGGTCGGCGCGGTCGGCGTGGCGAGCTTCGAGCCGCACATCCAGACGCGTGTGCAGGCCTGGCTCAACCCGATGCGCGAGTACAAGCTCAGCCGCCAGGTCACCCACGACGGCATCCTCCACTCCGACCAGCTCCAGCAGGCCCTGTGGGCGTTCGGCTCCGGCGGCACCCTCGGCACCGGCTGGGGCCAGGGCCACTCGGACCTGATCAAGTTCGCCGCGAACTCCGACTTCGTCCTCGCCACCTTCGGCGAGGAGCTGGGTCTCGCCGGTGTCATGGCGATCCTGCTGATCTACGGCCTGATCGTGGAGCGCGGCGTGCGCACCGCCCTCGCCGCCCGCGACCCGTTCGGCAAGCTGCTCGCCGTCGGGCTGTCCGGCGCCTTCGCCCTCCAGGTCTTCGTGGTGGCCGGCGGTGTCATGGGGCTCATCCCGCTGACCGGTATGACCCTGCCGTTCGTCGCGTACGGCGGCTCGTCCGTGCTGGCCAACTGGGCGCTGATCGGCATCCTCATCCGCATCAGCGACACCGCCCGCCGCCCGGCGCCCGCCCCGGCCGCCAACCCCGACGCCGAGATGACCCAGGTGGTGCGCCCGTCATGAACAAGCCCCTGCGCCGGATCGCGATCTTCTGCGGCCTCCTCGTCCTGGCCCTGCTCATCCGCGACAACTGGCTCCAGTACCTCAAGGCCGACCAGTTGCGCACCGACCCCGCCAACCGCCGCGTCGCCATCGAGCGGTACGCCAACCCGCGCGGCGACATCATCGTCGACGGCAACCCGATAACCGGCTCGGTCGAGGCCAAGAGCGGCGACTTCAAGTACAAGCGGACGTACAAGAACGGGGCCATGTGGGCCCCCATCACCGGCTACTCCTCCCAGGCCTACGGCAGCAACATGCTGGAGGGCGTCGAGGACGGCATCCTCACCGGCACCGACGACAAGCTCTTCTTCCGCAACACCCTCGACATGATCACGGGCAAGCCGAAGCAGGGCGGCAACGTCGTCACCACGCTGAACTCGGCGGCGCAGAAGGCGGCGTTCGACGGCCTGAAGGCGCAAGGGGGCAAGGGCGCCGTGGTCGCCCTGGAGCCCTCCACCGGCAAGATCCTCGCGCTGGCCTCCTACCCGTCGTACGACCCGTCCTCCATCGCCGGCGGCTCGGACGGCACTACCTGGACCAGCCTGACCAAGGACAAGGCCGAGCCCATGCTGAACCGGGCGCTGCGCGAGACCTACCCGCCGGGCTCCACCTTCAAGGTGGTCACCGCGGCGGCCGCGCTGGAGAACGGTCTGTACAAGTCGGCCGACGAGCCCACCAACTCGCCGCTGCCCTGGATCATGCCGGGCACGACGACGCCGCTGAAGAACGAGGGCAACATCCAGTGCAAGAACGTGTCCCTGCGTGAGGCACTGCGGCTGTCCTGCAACAGCGTCTTCGGCAAGGTCGGCGCGGACCTCGGCAACGACAAGATGCTGGCCGAGGCGAAGAAGTTCGGCTTCGACTCCGAGCAGTTCACCCCGATCCGCTCCAGCGCGTCGGCGTTCTCGGACAACATGAACAAGTCGCAGACCGCGCTGTCCTCCATCGGCCAGTACAACACCGCCGCGACCCCGCTGCAGATGGCCATGGTCGCCTCGGCGGTCGCCAACGACGGCAAGTTGATGAAGCCGTACATGGTCGACGAGCTGGAGTCCTCCAACCTCGACCCGGTCGAGAAGACCCAGCCGGAGGAGATGAGCCGGCCGCTGTCGCCGGCCAACGCGCAGATCCTGCAGGACATGATGGAGACGGTCGTCAAGCAGGGCACTGGCACGAAGGCGCAGATCCCGGGCGTCACCGTGGGCGGCAAGACCGGTACCGCGCAGCACGGTGTGGCGAACAGCGCCAACCCGTACGCCTGGTTCGTCTCCTTCGCCAAGATGCCCGACGGCAGCTCGCCGGTCGCCGTGGCCGTGGTGATCGAGGACGAGAGCGCCAACCGCGACGACATCTCCGGCGGCGGCCTGGCCGCGCCGATCGCCAAGAACGTCATGGAGGCGGTCATCCAGTCCAAGAAGTGACGGAAGTGACCCCCATCACGTCCCCTTCACATCGCCGCACGTTGCGATACCGGTCCTGTATCGGGTTACGGGCTTGGCCAGGTCACACAGAGCGAGCCGGGTACGGTAGGCCCGGACGGCAGCCTCCGGCCGCACACGACTGTGCGGCCGGGACCGACGGAGAGGGCTGGTAGGTAGCTATGGAAGAGCCGCGTCGCCTCGGCGGCCGGTACGAGCTGGGCCAGGTGCTCGGCCGTGGTGGCATGGCCGAGGTCTACCTCGCGCATGACACCCGCCTGGGCCGCACCGTGGCAGTGAAGACCCTGCGCGCCGACCTGGCACGCGACCCTTCCTTCCAGGCCCGGTTCCGCCGGGAGGCCCAGTCGGCCGCCTCGCTCAACCATCCCGCGATCGTCGCGGTCTACGACACGGGCGAGGACTACATCGACGGGGTCTCGATCCCGTACATCGTCATGGAGTACGTCGACGGCTCCACGCTCCGTGAGCTTCTTCACTCCGGCCGCAAGCTCCTGCCCGAGCGCGCGATGGAAATGACCATCGGCATCCTCCAGGGCCTGGAGTACGCCCACCGCAACGGCATCGTCCACCGCGACATCAAGCCGGCCAACGTCATGCTGACCCGCAACGGCCAGGTCAAGGTGATGGACTTCGGCATCGCCCGCGCCATGGGCGACGCCGGCATGACCATGACCCAGACAGCGGCGGTCATCGGCACGGCCCAGTACCTCTCGCCGGAGCAGGCGAAGGGCGAGCAGGTCGACGCCAGGTCGGACCTGTACTCGACGGGTTGCCTCCTGTACGAGCTGCTGACGGTACGGCCCCCCTTCGTCGGCGACTCCCCTGTCGCGGTGGCCTACCAGCACGTCCGCGAGGAGCCCCAGCCCCCGTCGGTCTTCGATCCCGAGATCACCTCCGAGATGGACGCGATCGTCCTGAAGGCGCTGGTCAAGGACCCGAACTACCGCTACCAGTCGGCCGACGAGATGCGCGCCGACATCGAGGCCTGCCTGGACGGCCAGCCGGTCGCGGCGACGGCCGCGCTGGGCGCGGTGGGCTACGGCGGCTACCCCGACGACCAGCCGACGACGGCCCTGCGCCCGGACGCCGGTGCGGGAGCGACCAGCATGCTCCCGCCGATGAACCCGGACGACGGCGGCTACGGCTACGACGAGCCCTCGGGCCGCCGCCGCCAACCGCAGAAGAAGTCCAACACCTCCACGATCCTCCTGGTGGTCGCGGGCGTCCTGGTCCTGATCGGCGCGATCCTGATCGGCAAATGGTTCGCCACCGGCGGCAACCCGGGCGACGGCAAGGTACCGGTACCGAACTTCGTCGGTCAGACGGAGAAATCGGCACGGGCCATGGCCGAGAACGTGGACCTGAAGCTCGCCCCGCCGACCCGGAAGCCCTGCGAGGACCAGCCCAAGGGCGACGTCTGCTCGCAGAACCCCGGCGAAGGCACCAAGGTCGACAAGGGCAGCACCGTCAGCCTGGTGATCTCGACGGGCGCTCCCAAGGTCCAGGTGCCGGACGTCCGCGGCAGCCAGTTCGACCAGGCCGAGTCCCTCCTGACGGACAAGGGCTTCAAGGTCGAGAAGAAGACCCAGGTGTCGTCCCAGACGCCCAACGTCGTCATCGACCAGAACCCGCAGGCCGGCGCCAGCAAGCAGAAGGGCACGACGATCACTCTCACGGTCGCCAAACCGGAGGAGAAGGTCACCATCCCCGGCGACGTCGTCGGCAAGTCCTGCGACGATGCCAAGTCCGAGCTGCAGAACCTGGGTCTCTCCCCGACCTGCGTCGACACCCCCACCACCAACCAGGACGACGACGGCAAGGTCCTGTCGACCAACCCGCAGGCGGGCCAGCAGGTCGACAAGAACCAGCAGGTCACCCTCAACGTCGGCAAGTTCCAGCAGGCCCAGCCGACCCAGGTGCCCAACGTCACGACCCAGCCGCTGAAGCAGGCCCAGCAGACCCTTCAGCAGCAGGGATTCACGCAGATCACGGTCAACGGACCGACTGACGACAAGGCACGGGTCATCCAGCAGACCCCGCCGGCGGGAACCCAGGCCGACCCGAGCAACACCCAGATCGTCCTGACCACCGCCGACTTCGGCGGCGGCAACGGAGGCAACGACAACGGCGGCATCTTCGGCGGCATCAACGGCTGACCGCTCCGGCCCCGGTTCCCGACCAGCTGGGAACCGGGGTCTCCCTGTCTCTTCACCTCAGAAGAGGGGAAGTTTCAAGACAAGATCATTTCCGGCATATGCACACCCAAGGGCCTCACGAAAACGGCATGCTCCATATTCCGGACAAGTAGCAAGACCGAAGCGTTACTTCCCGGACAAAGCGCCGCACTTCTACGCTCCACACCATGAATAGAAATGCTGTTCGAATTTCCATGGTGGGCCTCGCCGCAGCGGCGTTGGTCGGCGCAACGTCGGTGAGCAACGCATACGCCGCCACCGGTGTTTCGGGGTGCTCGACCACGGGCTCTTCGGGCGGAGCCACCTTCACGAACTGGACCTCGAAGCACGTCGACATCCAGGACATGAACGTCTACGACACGGCGTCAGACGGCTACAGTGTGGCCATCCGGCTGATCTCCTACAACGGAAGCACCAGCCATTACTGGCCCTGGCACCACAACTACAAGGGTGCTGGAACCTCCATTCATCTGGACACCACTGCCAGTGACGCCTACGGCCCGCTGAAGAAGCTCACCGTCGAGGTGGGCACCTTCAAGGGCAGCGAGGAGTGGTTCGGCTGCACGGACTCCTGCCCTAGTCCCTCAGTCCCGGCCGACGGCCCCGCCGCTGCCGGCACTCCCGCAAGGGGGCCCGGCAGCGGCCGCGGGGGCCGCCTGGGCGCCGTCACGGGGACCGCGAAGGACCGCTGTCAGCCCCGCAGTTCCGCCGGAGGCGTCCGCTCGCTGTCCACCTTCTCCACCCGGACCAGCTCCCCCCACACCACGTACCGGTACTCCGAGGTGTAGACGGGCGTGCACGTCGTCAGGGTGATGTAGTGGCCCGGCTTCTTCTTGCCGGACTCCTTCGGGACCTGGTCGGTGACCTTGACGTTGTACTTCGAGGTCTCCGGAAGGATCGAGAAGACCTTGTAGACGTACCAGTCGTCCCGCGTCTCGAAGACGATCGGGTCGCCCTTGCGCACCTTGTCGATGTTGTGGAACTTCGCTCCGTGGCCGTCGCGGTGGGCGGCGAGGGTGAAGTTGCCCGTCTTGCCGGACATGGGAAGGGTCGCCTTGACCGGTTCCGTGTAGTAGCCGGCCACACCGTCGTTGAGGACGTCCGTGCCCGTGCCCTTCTCGACCAGGACCTCGCCGTTCTTCATCGCCGGCACATGCAGGAAGCCGATGCCGTCCTTGGTGTCCAGCGCACCCGGGCCGGAGGCCGTGGAATGGGCCCAGTTCCGGCGGACCCTGTCGGCCTCCTTGTTCGCCTTGCGGTCCGCTATCACGTTCGTCCACCACAGGGAGTAGACGACGAACAGGGCCAGCAACAGCCCCACCGTGATGAGGATTTCACCGAGGACGCTGACCGCCATGGCGATACGGCCGGGACGCCGGCCCCGCGCGGCGGGAGCCGGATCGGACGCGTCCGTGTGTTCTTCGGTGTCGTCGGCGGTCGCTGCCACTGTTTCCTCTGCCCCTACTCGCTTCGGCCCCACTCGAGGCCCTACTCGATGAGCGCGTCCGGCTTGCCCTTGCTGCGCGGGCGTTCCTCCACCATCTTGCCCCAGACGATCAGCCGGTACTTGCTGGTGAACTCCGGCGTGCAGGTGGTGAGGGTGATGTAGCGGCCGGGCGCGGTGAAGCCCGAGCCCTTCGGGACGGGGTCCAGCACGCTCGTGTTGGCCGGCGGGGTCACCGGCAGCATCGAGGTCACCTTGTACACGTAGTACATGTCCTGCGTCTCGACCACGACCGCGTCGCCGGCCTTGAGCCGGTTGATGTACCGGAACGGTTCGCCGTGCGTGTTGCGGTGGGCGGCGAGTCCGAAGTTGCCGGTCTTGGCGTCCGGCATCGCCGTCTTCAGCGGAGCCTCGCCGTAGTGCCCGACCATGCCCTTGTCGAGCACCTTCCGGTTGCTGACGCCCTCCGCGATCGGCGCGACCACGTCCAGCTTGGGGATGTGCAGGATGGCGAATCCCTGCCCCGGCGCGAAGACACCCGGGTTGCGCTTGCCGCTGGCCCAGTCGTTCTGGAGCTGGTGCGTCTCGCTGCCCGCCTGCGCATGGGCGCGGACATTGGTCCACCACAGCTGGTAGGTGACGAACAGCAGCATCAGCACACCGGTGGTGATGAACACCTCGCCGATCGCCCGGCTCGCGACGACGGCCGCGCTCGGCCTGCGCAGCCGGGCCTGCCGCCGCGCCTCCACCCGGCTCAGCGGCCGGTCCCGCTCCGGTGTCCCGGCGGGCGCCGTCTCCCGGCCACCGCCATGACGCCCACCACGCCGCTTGGCGGCCTTTCTACGGGCAGCACGGCCGCCGACCGCCGCTCCGGTGGCAGAGGAGCCGGAAGGGGCCGTAGAGGCCGCCGAGGAGCCCCTGGGCTCGCTCTCCGCACCCGGCGCCGCATCGGGGACCCGCAGCGCCATCGTCTCGTCGTCCAGAACGGGGCGGTACGGCTCCTCGTAGGCCCCTTCGTAGGACCGCTCGTACGAGGCCTGGGACGACGTGTTGTACGCCCCCTCGTACGGCTCCTGCTGTGCCGCGCCCGCCGCGCCCCAGTCCCCAAGCGCACCGGAAGCCCCGTACGACTGATCCCCGTACGAGGCATCGGTCTCGCGCTCCGGGCGCAGCGCGGTCACGCCGTGGCCCTGCCCACCACCGGGGCCAGCCCCGTCGACCTCGCCACGGCACCCTGGTCGCCACACTCCACCAGCCAGTTGGCCAGCATCCGGTGACCGTGCTCGGTCAGCACCGACTCGGGATGGAACTGCACGCCCTCCACCGGGAGTTCACGGTGCCGCAGGCCCATGACGATGCCGTCGTGGGTGCGGGCGGTCACTTCCAGCTCGGCCGGGACCGTCGCCGGCTCCGCGGCCAGCGAGTGGTAGCGGGTCGCCGTGAAGGGCGAGGGCAGGCCCGTGAAGACGCCCTTGCCCCCGTGCTCCACCAGCGAGGTCTTGCCGTGCAGCAGCTCGGGCGCCCGGTCCACCACACCGCCGTACGCCACCTGCATCGACTGCATGCCGAGGCACACCCCGAAGACCGGCACCCCGGTCGAGGCGCAGTGCCGGACCATGTCCACGCACACGCCCGCCTGCTCCGGCGTCCCCGGTCCGGGCGAGAGCAGCACCCCGTCGAAGCCGTCCTGGGCGTGCGCCGTCGACACCTCGTCGTTGCGCAGCACCTCGCACTCGGCGCCCAGCTGGTACAGGTACTGGACGAGGTTGAAGACGAAGCTGTCGTAGTTGTCGACGACGAGAATCCGCGCACTCACTGGTTGTCCACCGTCACATCGTTGAAGGGCATCAGTGGTTCGGCCCACGGGAAGACGTACTGGAAGAGGATGTAGACCACGGCCAGGACCAGGACGAGCGAGATGAGCGCCTTCACCCACGCGTTCCCCGGCAGATGCCGCCAGATCCAGCCGTACATGCCGTTCCTTCCGTATCCCCACGGCACCTGACTCACGCCGTACGCCACCAGACTAACGGCGCAGAGCCCTCGGTTCGCCTGCCTCCACGGACTGTGTGGAGTCCAGGTGCGCCCAGACGATCAGCCGGTGACTGTGCCCCCATTCCGGATCGCACGTGGTCAGCGTCAGATACCGGCCCGGACGCGTATACCCGGACTTACGTGGCACAGGGTCGATCACCTCAACGTCCGTCGGCACGGTTTTGTAGGGCCCTTTGTCGATCCGATACGTGAACCAGGTCGTCCCGTCCGTCAGCACGACCGCGTCGCCCGGCCGCAGCTTCGGGAAGTCCTTGAAGGGATCTCCGTAGGTGCGCCGGTGACCGGCCACCGCGAAGTTGCCCTCCTGGCCAAGCCGCGCGGTCCCGGCGTAATGGGCGAGGCCCTTCGCCAGCACATCGCGGCCGGTGCCCTCCAGAACCGGCTTGTTCCACGTGAAACCGAGCCGCGGGATGTACATGATCGCGAAGGCCTTGCCGTAGTGGTACGGCTCCGGGTCCGTCACGGTCACCGTCGTCTCGCCCGGCGTGTCGGCGGCCGACCGCACGCTCCCCTTCGACCACTGCCGGTGCAGCTGATCGATCTGGTCGCTCATGGCACCGTCGGCCCGCACGCCCGTCCAGAACAGCACATAGGCGACGAAGAGCACGATCAGGGCGCCGACGGTGATGCACAGCTCGCTGACGGTCCGGACGATCACGCGCACCGGCGCCTCCGTGAAGGACGGGCTGGCTACTGCACGGGCTTCGCGTAGTGCAGATCCACTGTGCCCGAGTAGCCGGGAAGAGTCACCGTCCCGTCATCGGTGACTTTCCAGCCGAGGCCGTAGACGTTGACGTACACCATGTAGGTCTGGATCGCCTTGCTCGCCGCGAGCGCCTGCTGCAGCTTGCCCGGGTCCCCGACCGCCGTGATCTTGTAGGGCGGCGAGTAGACCCGGCCCTGCAGGATCAGGGTGTTGCCGACGCAGCGCACCGCGCTGGTGGAGATCAGCCGCTGGTCCATGACCTTGATCCCCTTGGCGCCGCCCTGCCACAGGGCGTTCACCACGGCCTGCAGGTCCTGCTGGTGGATCACCAGGTAGTCGGGCTGCGGCTCGGGATAGCCGGGCAGCTTGGCGGTGGCGTTGGGCGGGGCGTCGTTGAGGGTGACCGTGAGCGCGTGGCCGGTGAGCTTCTGGGTGCCGGCGCTCTTCTCCAGCCCGCTCAGCTTCTTGTCCTGCGCCTTGGTGCTGCCGTCGTCACTCTCGGCGAAGGACTCCACGCTCCCGCGCAGTGTCGCGTTGGACTCGTCCAGGTCCTTGTTCTTCCGGCTGCGCTGCTGGATCAGGTCGGAGAGCTTCAGCAGGGAGCCGTCCTGGCGGATGTCGGTGCCCTTGGCCGTGTTGAAGCTGGTGAAGAAGATCAGCCCCGCGAGCGCGAAGACGGCCGCGGTGAGCACCCGCACGGGGCGGACACGCGGTCGGCGGCCAGGGCCGGAGCCCGTTGATTGCGTCCCGGGGGAGTCGGCAGAATTGCTCAACGTACCCTTATCTCCTTCGGCGCCACGGAAGCACTACGCTAACGGACGCCCGGGGGAGCACACAGAGTCGTCAGCTTGACCCCTTGTACGCTGCCCCGAGCCCCGAACCGGTTACCTGCGCGGCCACGCAGCGCATCGACAGGAGAGACCCTCGTGCCGAAGTCACGTATCCGCAAGAAGGCCGACTACACGCCGCCGCCGGCGAAGCAGGCGGCCGCGATCAAGCTGAGCAGCCGCGCCTGGGTCGCACCCGTCATGCTGGCCATGTTCGTCATCGGCCTGGCCTGGATCGTCGTCTTCTACGTGACCGACGGCTCGCTGCCCATCGACGCCCTCGACAACTGGAACATCGTGGTCGGCTTCGGCTTCATCGCCGCCGGCTTCGGTGTCTCCACGCAGTGGAAGTAGCTCTGCCCAGGGCTATCCACTGAGTTATCCACAGGCGTTTTCCACATGGGGAAAAGAACGACGATCTGTGGATAACCCATTGGGTGTTGACGCCGGTACGACTGGCCAACCGGCCGTAACACACCTGTTCGCCCCCTCGCTGACCTGCGGATACACATCCGAGCAGCAGGGGGCACAGCTGTGTCCGCACGCGGTGCACAAGATCCGCCACGGCCTGTGGACAACGGTTCGGTATCAGGTGAGCTGAGCGGTCCTGACCAGCGTGAGGACCACCACGACGGCCAGGACGACCGCACAGGTGCCGTACTGGATCAGTGTCCGCTTCTGCCGCGGGGCGTGGACCATCGCATAGCCGACGACGACACCGGCGACCAGTCCGCCGATGTGGGCCTCCCAGGCGATGTGCATGGCCGGGGTGAAGGTGATGATCAGGTTGATCACCAGCAGGGCGACGAGCGGGCGCAGGTCGTAGTTGAGCCGGCGCATCAGCACGCCGGTGGCGCCGAAGAGGCCGAAGATCGCTCCGGAGGCACCCAGGGACTGCTGGGTGGGGTCGGCGATCAGATAGGTGAGCGCACTGCCGGCCAGGCCGGAGACGAAGTACAGCGCGAGGTAGCGCGCGCGGCCGAGGGCGGCTTCCAGGGGGCCGCCGATCCACCACAGGCTGAGCATGTTGAACAGGATGTGGGCGTAACCGCCGTGCAGGAACATCGCGGTCAGCATGCGGTAGTACTGACCCTCGGCGACGCCCTCGATCGGGCCGAACAGGGTGAACTGGGCGCGGCCGATCAGCTCGAACCGGTCGGTGAGGCTGTTGCCCACGGCCAGCTGCGCCAGGAACACGGCGAGGTTGATGCCGATCAGGACCTTGGTGAGCAGCCGCGGGTCGGCCGTGATCGTGCCACCGGCGAGCGTGCGCGGCTGGGACGCGGTCGGCGCGTGTCCCGTGCCGCTGCCGCCGCGTACGCACTCGGGGCACTGGAAGCCGACCGAGGCGCTGACCATGCACTCGGGGCAGATGGGGCGCTCGCAGCGGGTGCAGCGCACGCCGGTCTCTCGGTCCGGGTGCCGGTAGCACACGGGCACGCGGTGGGCGGCGTCCTGCGTGCTGCCTTCGGCGTGGTCCATCGCTTCCCCTTGTTCGTCGTGGGCCTGCCCCCGGCAATGCCCCGCCCCGCTCATCCTTGGTACGGATGAGCGGGGCGTTTGGTTCCCTGCGGGATGTTCCGGCTCGGGAGCGCCGGGATGTACCGGCGGGTGCGCGGTGGGCTCGGCCCTAGCGCTTCTCGACGACGACCGACTCGATGACGACGTCGTTGACCGGGCGGTCGTTGCGGCCGGTGGGCACGGCGACGATGGCGTCGACGACCTTCTGGCTGGCGGGGTCGGTGACCTCGCCGAAGATGGTGTGCTTGCGGTTCAGCCAGGTCGTCGGGGCGACCGTGATGAAGAACTGCGAGCCGTTGGTGCCCGGGCCGGCGTTGGCCATGGCGAGCAGGTACGGCTTGCTGAACGACAGGTCCGGGTGGAACTCGTCCCCGAACTTGTAGCCGGGCCCGCCGATGCCGCTGCCCAGCGGGTCGCCGCCCTGGATCATGAAACCGCTGATGACGCGGTGGAAGATCGTGCCGTTGTAGAGCGGCTTGCTGCTCTTCTCACCGGTCCCGGGGTGCGTCCACTCGCGCTCGCCCTGAGCCAGCTCGACGAAGTTCTTCACCGTCTCCGGCGCGTGGTTCGGGAAAAGCTGGACCACGATGTCGCCGTGGTTGGTCTTCAGGGTGGCGTAAAGCTGCTCAGCCACGATCTGCCTTCCGTTGTCTTCCTGTGACTCCCCGATCCTCGCACGGCCGGGCCCGTACGTCGCCCGGCAGCCACGAGTTCCGCCCGGGAGGCAGCGCCCGGCGGGGTTTCGTGGCAGTGTCGACAGCAGGATCGGGTTGCCCGGGAATCACCCGGAAGCGAGCTGAAGAAAGCGATCAGCACCCATATGCCCGCCCTCGCATGCCGCACGGACTGTTGACAGGCATGATCCGTAAAAGGGTGGAAAGTCGAATTACCGTACGCCACCGAGGAGGAGGAACCCGTGACCCGCATCGACAGCGTGCGCGCCGCGACCGGCTCGGCGAAGGACAGCGTGCTGCACGCCGCGGAAGTGGTGGCGCCCTACGCCGACACGGCCAAGGAGCGTGCCGCGCTCTATGCGCAGGAGGCACGCGTACGGCTGGCGCCCGTGGTGTCGCAGGCCGCCGAACAGGCCCGCGTGCAGTACGACGCCCGGCTCGCCCCGCGTCTGGAGCAGGCACGTGCGCATGTGCCGACGAAGGTGGACCTGGCGGCACAGGAGGCCGCCGTCCGGGCCCGCAAGGCTGCCCGGCAGGCTGCCGAGTACTCACGTCAGGCCGCCGAGTACTCACGTCCGAAGATCGAGCAGGCCGTGGCCGCGACCGCTCCGGTCCGTGACGAGGCCGCCGCGCGTGGCGCGGCCGCCCTGGCCGCGCTGCGTGGTCAGGTCTCGGCGGAGGACATTCATAAGCTGGCCCGCAGGAATGAGCGCCGGTGCAGGGCCGGCCGGGCGGTGAAGGGCCTGGCGCTGCTCGGCCTGCTGGCCGGTGGCGCCTTCGCGGCCTGGAAGTGGTGGGACAAGCAGGCCAACCCCGACTGGCTGGTCGAGCCGCCGGCCGCGACGGAGGTACCCGAGTCGGGTGGCCGGATCAGCTCGGTGGACGGCAGCGGTACCTCGGCCCTGGACCCCGAGGTCCAGGCGAAGCAGGCCGAGGAGGACGCGAACGACGACGACCAGCAGTAGCCCGGCCGGGAAGTGCCCGGGGTCGTCGCGGGACTCCCCGGAGACGGAAGATCACCTGCCGTCGGCCCTCAAATGGGCCGTGGGCCGGTCGAGTTGACGCTCGCCCTGCCCACGGCCCGTTTCACGTGAAACCATCCGAAAAAACGCCTCCCGATCTGCGTTTCCGCAGGTCGGGAGGCGTTTCATTGTGGAGCCTAGGGGAGTCGAACCCCTGACATCCGCCATGCAAAGACGGCGCTCTACCAACTGAGCTAAGGCCCCGGGAAGCAGCAGCCGACCGGAGGAACCGCGTTCCGGTGGGTGCCGCAGACCAGAGTACCGGGTCACCCCGGGTATCCCGCAAAAAGATTGGGGGTCCCCGCGGATGACCACGCTCCGTAAGATGCTCGACGTGGTTCGCTACAGCGAACCGCGGTTTTTTAGGGGAAGCGATGGGGAGACGCAATGGACGCCGCACAGCAGGAAGCCACCGCGAGAGCGCGGGAGCTGCAGCGGAACTGGTACGGGGAGCCGTTGGGGGCGCTCTTCCGTAAGCTCATCGACGATCTCGGGCTCAATCAGGCCCGTCTCGCGGCGGTTCTGGGGCTGTCCGCCCCGATGCTCTCGCAGCTGATGAGCGGCCAGCGCGCGAAGATCGGCAATCCTGCTGTGGTCCAGCGGGTGCAGCTGCTGCAGGAGCTGGCGGCCCAGGTCGCGGACGGCAGCGTGAGCGCCGCCGAGGCGACCGAGCGGATGGACGAGATCAAGAAGTCGCAGGGGGGCTCCGTGCTCAACAACACCACCCAGACCACGAGCGGTTCGGGGGCGCCGACGGTCAAGCGGGTGGTCCGCGAGATCCAGTCGCTGCTGCGCTCGGTGGCCGCCGCCGGCGACATCATCGACGCGGCGGACAGTCTCGCGCCGTCCCACCCCGAGCTGGCGGAGTTCCTCCGTGTCTACGGTGCCGGCCGCACCTCCGACGCCGTCGCGCACTACCAGTCCCACCAGAACTAGGACCCACGGCCCGGTTCCCGGAGGGGGTCCGGGGCCGGGCCGGGGCCGGTTTTCGTGAGGGGGCTGGAGCGGTCCTTGACCGTGGTGCGGGGTCGTATCGCTCATCGCGGGGGAAGTGGGGAACGAAACGGGTAGGGGAACTGTCGCGGGTCCGAGGGGGAGGAGTGACGGGCTGCCATGGGTGAGGTCTTCGCCGGTCGGTACGAGCTGGCCGACCCGATCGGACGCGGGGGTGTGGGCGCCGTATGGCGTGCCTGGGACCACCGCCGACGGCGCTATGTGGCCGCCAAGGTGCTCCAGCAGCGCGATGCCCACTCGCTGCTGCGCTTCGTACGGGAGCAGGCGCTGCGGATCGACCATCCTCATGTCCTCGCCCCGGCCAGCTGGGCCGCCGACGACGACAAGGTGCTCTTCACCATGGACCTGGTGGCGGGCGGCTCCCTGGTCCACCTCGTCGGGGACTACGGCCCGCTGCCGCCGGCGTTCGTGTGCACCCTGCTCGACCAGCTCCTGTCCGGGCTCGCCGCCGTCCACGCCGAAGGGGTCATCCACCGGGACATCAAGCCCGCCAACGTCCTCCTGGAAGCGACCGGCACCGGCAGGCCGCGGCTGCGGCTGTCCGACTTCGGCATCGCCATGCGGCTCGGCGAACCCCGCCTGACGGAGACCAACCTCGTGGTGGGCACGCCCGGTTACCTCGCGCCCGAGCAGATGCTCGGCTTTGAACCCGACTTTCCCGCCGACCTGTTCGCCGTGGGCCTGGTCGCGCTGTATCTCCTCGAAGGTGCCAAGCCGGACGCCAAGGCGCTCGTCGAGTACTTCGCGGAGAACGGGACACCGGGACCGCCCAAGGGCATCCCGGAGCCGCTCTGGCAGGTCGTCGCCACTCTGCTCCAGCCCGACCCGGAGGCCCGGTTCCGTACCGCCACGGGTGCGCGCAAGGCGCTCGCCGCCGCCGCGGAGCTCCTGCCGGAGCCCGAGCCGGACGACGAGCTGATCGAGATCTTCGACCAACTCGGCCCGCTTCCCCCGGGGTTCGCCCCCGACGGTCCCCTCAAGCGGGCTACCGGAGTGGCCCTGCACCTGGTCGAGGGCACGGAAACCGGTCCGGCCGACGGCACCGGGGCTGGTGCGGGCGCTGCTGCGGCCACCGGCGAAAGGGCTGGTGCGGACACCGGTCCACCCCGCGGTACCGGTGCGGTTCCGGCTGCCGACGCGGGCACCGGTTCCCTCTCGGACACCGGCAGCTTCCGGCTGCCGCCGCCCCAGGAGCCCCCGGCCCCCGAGCCGTACCACCCGCGACCGGCACCCCGGCCCGCCGTCCAGCAGCTCCCACCGCCCTCCCAACTCCCGTTTTCCGACCCGCACATGAGCCGCCAGAGCGGTGACCCACGGGTAGACGCCTCCACCGCTTCGTACACGGCTCGGGACACGCGGGTTCCGCCCCCGGCCCACCCGCCTCCCGGCGTGCCCGCACACGGCCGCAGGGCTCGCCGGGCCGGCCGGAAGCGGCGGCCCGGGCCGCCCGCCAAGGCCGCGATCCCGATCCTGCTGCTGGCGCTGGCCTGCTACGCCGTGGGTTTCTGGGCGTTGACCCGCGTCTGAGTCCGCCGCGCCGCCAGCGTCCACCCGGCCAGCACCAGCAGCAGCGCGGTCCCCAGGCCGAGCCCGCCGACGGCGACCAGCTCCATCACCGGGTCGCCCCCGCCCCCGGGGTTCCCGGTGAACGCCGCCTCCCGGTCCTGCCCGGTGACCGTGAAGACATCACCGGGCACGGGCTGCCCGGCGTACTCCGGTCCCGCGTGCGCCCGCCCGGCCACCCGGACCCGCAGCGTCACCTCGAAGGGGCCGCGTCCGAACGTGCCGGCCACCTGCTCGCTGAGGTGCAGGGCCAGGTAGTAGTCGCCGGCGAAGCGGACGGAGCTCACCGCGGCGGCAGCGGCGTAGCGGTTGGCGTACTCCACCTGTGGGACGGGGCGGAGTACGGCGGACTTCGGCGTGCCGGTGTAGCCGAGGGCAGCGTCCTCGACGTAGCCGCGGACGGGGTTGTAGAGGGAGAGGTTCAGGGCTCCGCCGACATAGCCGTGGCCCTGGGCGCCGGTCAGGTCGGCGGAGGCGTGCAGTTGTCGGCCCCAGTCGACGGGCACCTTGTAGAAGCGGGTCTCGCCGGGCACGAGCGCGGTCCGCCAGTTGCCCTGGCCCAGTGGGCGGGCCGAGGCGAACCCGGCGCCGCCGGAACGGTCGCGGGGTGCGCCGCCGGGTGGTTCGGGCGTGCCGGAGTCCCAGGTCTGCGGCGGGACGGTGGCGCCGGCCCGCGCCGGGCCCGGTTCGGTGGCGGGCGCGATCTCCAGATCCCAGCGCCGGGCAGGGGTCGTGGCGGACGTCCCGTCGTCGAGGCGCTGGACGAGCAGGTAGTACGTGCCCCGGCCCTGGCACAGGGTCTTGCCGGCGTCCCGCTCGGCCAGCGCGGTGACCGGGCGCGGGCTGAGCCCGGCGCCGAAGCGGGCGGAGGCGTAGCCGCAGGGCGTGCCGTGCGCGTCCTGGACGGACACTCTGATGCCGTCGGTGGCGAAGACGGTGGCGTCGGCCGGGGGCACGGCGGTGACCGGGACGTAGGCCGAGTCGGCTGCCGAGAGGACGAGGCGGAAGTAGAGCCTGCCGCTTTTGGCGAGGGAGCTGCGGTAGGTGCGGCCGGGGTCGAGCCGTTCGGCCGTGGCCGGGCTGGTGGCGCCGGCTACGGTGCGGTCGCCCGGCGCGAAGGCGTACGGCTGCGGCCGGGTGTCCTCGCCGGTGGCCGGAGTGGCGTGCGCGGGCGTGGCGAGCGGCAGGACGAGCAGCACGCACAGGCCCGGCAGCAGGGCGGTCCGCGCGGCGCGGGCGCCACAGGCCGCCCGGCGGCCGTACCGCCGTCGCAACCGCCACCACCACGCCGTTCGTCGCGCTCGCCCCCGCACGTGCCGTCCTCCCCCAGTCGTCAACGCTCCCGACGCGCCCGGCCCCGTCGGCCGCGCCCCATCCTGCCCCGGGCGCCCGTGCTTCGTCCGGGCGTCTCCCGAACGCCTACAGGACCCGGTGGACCCCCGCAACACACGGCACGGGCCGCGGTGGCGGAAAACGGCAACACAAAACCCCGACCGCGAGGGCGGCCGGGGTCTGTATCAGTTTCTGGTATCGGCACTCACGAACCCGTGGGCACGGAGTCAGTCGCCTCCGTCCACAGATCCTGCTCGGCGCGATCCGCCTGGATCTGGCGGTACACGAGGAGCCCGCCGATGGCGGCCAGTGCGACCAGGAGCAGCTTCTTCACCGCGCGACCTCGTCTTTCCTTGACGTAGGGGACCTCTGGCGCCCGACTATACACACCGACCGATATCGATCAGTGACCTGCGTCGGGGCTCAACTCCCGCCTCCGACAGCGCAATAGGCCAGGTCGGGCACCGTTCCGATCGGAGGGTGATCACACCCCCACGGACGGTTACTTTGCTCCCTCTTCGCTCACTCTCAACGGGTTTGAGGAGGTTTCCGGCCTTCTTGCGGCCATACGGGTGGTGTTCATCGGAACATCGACGCGCCACGGGCGGAGGTCCACCACTTCCCGGCCCACATACACATCATGAGGAAAGTACGCAAATCGCCCAACCCGAAAGTGAGGGGCCATGACCAAGAACAAGGTCATGAAGCTGTGGACCGCCATCGTCACCGCCTTCTTCGCGCTGTGCTCGGCGCTCGGACTCGTCGCCACCACGACCGCCACCGCCTCGGCGGCCACACCCGGGAACGACAGCCCCAGCAGCACCGGCACCGCGCACAGGACCATCCCGACGATCCCGGCACCACGTCACTGGTCCAGGTCCCACGCCAGTGCCCTGCCCCCCACGATGAAGCAACGCATCCGGGCCGAGGCCCACGGAAAGTCCCCCAGCTGCCGGCAGCGGCCCGTGAACGAGAACCAGTCGGAGACCGCGACCACTCCTGAAGAGCACTCGGCGACCTCGCTCGACTGCTGAGCGTCCGCCCTCACGCAGTACCGCAACGTCTCGACACCACGGCGACTTGCGTACGCATCAGTCGACACGGAAAAAGACCCCCGGCCGGGTTCGGCCGGGGGTCTCGCGCTTTTGTGCCCTGGGAGCATGGCCGACGAACCGACCATGCCTGAGGAAAGGTGGTGAGTGCTGCCGTGTCCCGGCGCATCACCGTTGTCACCGCTGTCCACGGCCCGTCCGCGCGGTTCCTGCCGGACGCCCACGCGTCCCTGTGCGAGCAGCGGCTTCCCGGCGGCTGGGAGTGGGACTGGGTGATCCAGGAGGACGGCACGACGGACGAGGTCCGCCGGTACGTGCCCGAGGACGCGCGGGTGAGCTTCCGGCAGGGCCGTCCCGGCGGGCCCGGGGTCGCCCGGACGATCGCGCTGGCGCGCGCCACGGGCGGGTACGTGAAGGTCCTGGACGCGGACGACCGGCTCACACCGGGCACGCTGGCCCGCGATCTGGCCGTACTGGAGGCCGACCGCACCATCGGCTGGACGACGTCCCGCGCCCTGGACCTGCTGCCCGACGGCTCGACGGTGGGTTTTCCCGGTGATCCGGAGGAGGGCCCGCTGGAACGCGGTGCCGTACTCGATCAGTGGAAGCGGAACGACTTTCGCGCGCCGGTCCATCCCGCGACCCTGTGCGTCCGGCGGGAACTGCTCATCGCGCTCGGCGGCTGGATGGCCCTGCCCGCCTCCGAGGACACCGGGCTGCTGCTGGCGCTGGACGCGGTGAGCCGCGGCTGGTTCTCGGCGGAGGCCGGTTTGCTGTACCGCAAGTGGGAGGGCCAGGTCACGGGCCGGGCGTCCCACGTCGACCCCGTCGAGCGCGAGGCCCGGATGACAGTCGCCGAGGCCCGGGCCCGCGCGCTGGCGGACCTCCGGTGGGCCTACCCGGGCAGTGCGCCCGCGCGGTGAGTCACCGCGCGAGCACGATCGCCTGCGAGGGGCACCTCTCGGCCGCCTCCCTGACCTGCGGGTCGTCCGCGGACTCCGCCCGGCCGGGCCGTACGACGCCGTATCCGTCCTCGAACGCGAACACGGCCGGCGCCCGGTACGCGCACTCGGCGGAGCCGTAGCACACGGAGCGGTCGACGGAGACCTTCATACGTCCTCCAGCCCTGGTCGGTGGCTTCCTGGACGTCACTTCCCGGCGAACGGCGCTCTGAACCGGACCGGTTCGCGCTACCGCTGCCCGCCCGCCACCGAGAGCCAGTGGGCGACCCGGCGGACCGTGGGCTCGTCGAGCAGGTCGGCCATGGCCCGTACCGCCGCGCCGTCCTCGTCGCTCAGGTCGTACAGGCCGGCCTTGCTCAGACCGGCCAGGAGCACCTGGTGCCGGCGGCCCGTCATGCGTTCCGCCAGCCTGGCCGGTTCGGCGGCGCCGGCTGGCGGACCACCGGCCGGGGCGGCGGGTGCGGATGCCTTGGCGACCGGAGCGTCGAAGAGGTGCCACTCGCCGTCCTCGGGGCCCCACAGCGCGACCGTCGCCTCCTCGCCGCGCGCCCGCAGGGTCTGGGTCATGTCTCCCACGGCGTACAGCACGGGCTCCCGGTCGGGGGACTCTGCGCCCACCGTCCAGGAGTCCGGCGAGGGACGGTGGAACATCGCGACCCAGCGCGGAGAACCGGGCGGTCGCGGGCACGGGGGACGCTTCTGCATGACACTCACCCCTTCGGGAACAGCCGGCGGACCGACCGTATCTGACGTACCGTCAGATCACCAGTGCGCGCCCCCGGCGGACTCTTGCTCCTGGCCTCTTCACGACCGGCGTGACACCCTGCCCGCACCCCGGAGCAGGGGTTGCGGTGTCGTCCCGGACGAGGGAGGCCGAGGATGAGCG
The DNA here is from genome assembly GCF_040652655.1 of Streptomyces sp. NPDC048191. Taxonomy (NCBI): domain Bacteria; kingdom Bacillati; phylum Actinomycetota; class Actinomycetes; order Kitasatosporales; family Streptomycetaceae; genus Streptomyces; species Streptomyces sp. NPDC048191. Next base: position 241,624 of record NZ_JBEZMO010000001.1, on the reverse strand, counting down.
GACAGGAAGAGACGACGACCACAGCGGTCACGGAGGCCGAGGCGCTGCGCAGGCTCCACGCGGCCCGCGCACACAGCGCCTACGACCGTGCGGTCGCCGCGTGCCGGTACGCCGGTGTCGGCCGGGACGTGGCCGAGGTCGTCCCGACGGGCCCGGTCGGCCGGGCCGCCAACGCGCTGCGCCTGTCGGCCGCATCGCTCGCCGCACTGACTGCGAGCACCCCGGATCCGGCGGCGGACGCCCGCTGCGCCCGCAACGCCGCCGCCACCGCGGCGCTGGCCGCCCAGGTGGCCGCGGCCCGGGACAGCGGTACGACAGGGCCGGCCATGGAGCCCGCGAGCACCTCGGTGTCCGTCGGCGCCCTGCGCGCGGCTCTGGCGGCGTCCCAGGCCGCCGCGGCGGCGGCCGGCGGCCGCGCAGGGGGGCGGGACGCGGCCCTGAACGCCTCCGCCGAGGAGACCGAGCGCCACGCCGTGGCCGCCGCCCGCGCGGCCGGATGGCTCGAAGCGCACAGGACGGCGGGCTGAGGAAGCGAACACGACCGTCGTTCCAGGCATAGTGCGCAGAATTGCCGAACAAGCACCCAACGGGCGATGTTTCACGTGAAACATCATCCGGGTTTCACGTGAAACGTCATCCGGCTCGCCGGAACACACCACTCATTCGCCCCACCCGCCCGGCACCGGTCCCTCCCCTCGTGGGGACCGGTGCCGAACGGTGTGGAGCATCGACCCGCGCCGCGTCGGCTCGGCGCGGGTCGAGGAAGGGAGCCGACCCGGAGGATTCGCGTGCTCTCTCCGTGGTCGGTGGAATTTGGCCGAGATCGCTCGATGCCCTGCGCTATCTCTCCAGGCAGAGAGCCGTGGCCTGTCCGGACGGTGTGTGATGGGTTCGCTACTGCGTCCGGATCCTGCCATCTGTTGCCCGTCGGGGAGGAGACCGCGGCCTCCGGTCCAGTGCTTATCCGCAGGTCAGCCATATAAGGTGGGTTTTCCGGTCCGGACGTCCAGATGCGGGGGGAAGTAAAGGGGTGGGACCTTGAGTTCCGACTCAGGGACACGTACAGCCTTCGCCGAGCGGCTCGCGCTGCTGTACAAGGAGGCCGGAAACCCTCCCCTCAAGAGCGTCGCCGCGGCGGTCGTACGGCTGCAGCGGGTCGATGAACGCGGGCGTCCCGTACGGGTGTCGGCGCAGCGAATCAGCGACTGGCGCCGGGCCAAGAACGTACCGGCCCAGTTCGCCGCCCTCGCGGCGGTGCTGCACATCCTGATCCCGGAGGCGCGGCGTCTGCGGCCCGCACCGGTGTCCGCCGGACTGTACGACCTCGCGCACTGGCAGCGGCTGTGGGAACGCGCGCTGGCCGATCCGGTGGCCGGCGACCGGATCGCACCGCCCGCCGAGGAGAACCGGCAGCCGCCCGCCCAGGCCCCTCCGGTCGCCGGGGGCGTGTGCCCGTACCGCGGGCTCTCCCCGTACCGGCAGGAGGACGCCCGGTGGTTCTTCGGCCGGGAGCGCAGCACGAGCGCGCTCGTCACCCAGCTGCGCGACGCCGAGCGGACCGGCGGACTGGTGATGCTGGTGGGCGCCTCGGGCGCGGGCAAGTCCTCGCTGCTGAACGCGGGCCTGGTGCCTGCCGTCCGCGGCGGCGCGCTGCGCGACGGACACGCCACAGGCACACCGAACACCGGCCCGGCACCTTCCCCAGCCTCCCCGCAGAGCACCGACGACGGCGTCCTCCAGCTCGTCCCCGGGGCCGACCCCCTGGGTGAACTGGTCCGTCGCATCCCCGATCTCACCACCGTCGCCGCCGAGGCCCGCCGGGCCGAGGAGGAGGCGACGGAGAACCCGGCGCTTCCCGGCTCCGACTCCCCTCGGGTGGCCCGGGCGGCCCGCGAGGCCGTGGCGGAGTGGGCCCGTCGGCAGGCGCCCGCCGGGAGCCGGCCGGTCGTCATCGTGGACCAGTTCGAGGAAGCGTTCACCCTCTGCACCGACGAGGCGAACCGGCGCACCTTCATCCAGCTCCTGAACGCCGCCTGCACCACGCCCGTCGACGCGGACGAGGCCGCCCCGGTCCGTGTCGTCCTCGGCATCCGTGCCGACTTCTACGAGCAGTGCCTCGGCTATCCCGAACTCTCCGACGCACTCCAGCACCGGCACATGGTGCTCGGCCCGCTGACCAGCACCGAGCTGCGCGACGCGGTGACCGGGCCGGCCAAGGCGGTGGGGCTCGAGCTGGAGCCGGGGCTCGCCGAGCTGATCGTCCGTGAGGTGAGCGCCGACGGCCCGCGCGGGGCCCACGACGCCGGTGTGCTCCCGTTGCTCTCGCACGCCCTGCTCGCCACCTGGCAGCGCCGCAAGGCCGGACGGCTGACGCTGGCCGGCTACCGCGCGGCGGGCGGGATCCAGGGGGCCGTCGCGGCGACCGCCGAACGCGCCTGGTCGGGGCTCGACCCCGCGGCCCGTACGGCCGCCCGGCTGCTCCTGCTGCGCCTGGTACGGCTCGGCGAGGACACCCAGGCCACGCGCCGGCGAGGCACCCGGCGGCAGCTTGCGGAGGAGTCGGCGGACCCGGGCAAGACGGAGGAGTCCCTCGAGGCGCTCGTCCAGGCCCGGCTGGTGACGCTGGACGCGGAGACCGTGGAGATCACCCACGAGGCGCTGCTGCACGCCTGGCCCCGGCTGCGGCACTGGATCGACGACGACCGGGGCGACCAGTTGCTGCGCCAGCGGCTGGAGGAGGACGGCCGCTCCTGGGAGGACTCGGGCCGGGACAGCTCCCTGCTCTACCGGGGCTCCCGGCTGGAACAGGCGCGCAGCTGGGCCAGGTCGGCCGGGGACACGTATCTGACCCGCAGCGCGGTGGAGTTCCTGGCCGCGGCCGTCCGGCTGCGCAAGCGCACGGTGTGGATCAGCCGGGCCGCCGTGGCCGCACTGGTGGCGCTCGCGCTGGTCGCGGGCGGTTCCGCGGTGATCGCCCGGCAGCAGCGGGACGACGCCGTGTTCGAGCAGGTGCTCGCCGAGGCCGACCGGGTCCAGCGCACGGACCCGTCCCTGGCCGCCCAGCTCGACCTGGTCGCCCATCAGCTGCGCCCGGACGACGAGGGCACGTACAGCAGGCTGGTCTCGATCGTCAACGCCCCGCTGGCCACCCCGCTGTCCGGCCACACCGGTGCCGTCTACCTCACCTCGTTCAGCCCCGACGGAAAGACGCTGGCCACCGCCAGCTACGACCGGACCGTCCGGCTGTGGAACGTGGCCGACCGGAGCCACCCCCGGCCGCTCGGCAAACCGCTCACCGGCCACACCAGCTGGGTGAGCAGCGCCGTCTTCAGCCCGGACGGCCACACGCTCGCCAGCGCCGGCGACGACGGGACGATCCGGCTGTGGGACGTGGCCGACCCCGCCCACCCGAAGCCCCTGGGCAAGCCCCTCACCGGTCACCGGGGCACGATCTACCTGATCGCCTTCAGCCCGGACGGACACACCCTGGCCTCGGTCGGCGAGGACCGCACCGTACGCCTGTGGGACGTGGCCGACCCGCACCGGCCGGCGCAACTCGAAGCGCTGCGCGGCCACACCGCCCCGGTGCGCAGCGTCGCCTTCAGCCCCGACGGGCACACGCTGGCGGCCGGCGGTGACGACGACACGATCCTGCTGTGGAACACGGCCGACCCACGCCACCCGAAGGCGTACCGCACGGCGCTCAAGGGCCATACGGACCTCGTGCACTCGGTGGCGTTCAGTCCCGACGGTCACACCCTGGCCAGCGGCAGCGCGGACGACACGATCCGGCTGTGGGACGTGACCGACCCCGCACGCCCGTCCGCACTGGGCTCACCCCTGACCGGCCACACCGGGCCGATCTGGTCGGTGGCCTTCAGCCCGGACGGCACGAGGCTGGCCGCCGCGAGCGCGGACAGCACGGCCAGCCTGTGGAACGTCACCGACCCGACCTCCCCCTCGCAGGTCGGCGAGCCGCTCGCGGGCAGCAGCGGCGAGATGTACGCCCTGGGGTTCAGCCCCGACGGGCGGACCCTGGCCACCGGCAGCGGCGACAGCAAGGTGCGCCTGTGGTCGATACCGACCTCCGACGTGATCGGCCGGAGCGCGGCGTTCCGTCCGGACGGACGGGTGCTGGCCACGGCGGCGCAGGACGGCGGGATCCGGCTGTGGAACGTGACGCGGCCCGGCCGGCCCGTACGGCTGGGCCGGCCGTTCATGCGTGGGAAGGACGGCCAGCGGGTGGCGTTCTCCCCCAACGGGCGCACCCTCGCCGTCCTCACCGGCCACCGGACGGTACAGCTGTGGAACGTCGCCGACCCCGCCCGCCCGGCCCCCGCCGGAGCACCCCTCACCCTGCAGACCCGCTTCATGGGCGACAACGCGCTGGCGTTCAGCCCGGACGGCCGCACCCTGGCCACCGCCTACGACAACCACAGCTTCCAGCTGTGGAACGTCGCCGACCCCGCGCGCGCCGTGCCCCTCGGGGGGCCGGTCACCAGCCACCGCGGGTACATCAACGCCCTCGTCTTCAGCCGGGACGGACACACTCTGGCCAGCGGCAGCGCGGACAGCACGATCCGCCTGTGGAACGTCTCCGATCCGGCCCGCCCGACCGGGCTCGGTGCCCCACTGACCGAGCACTCCGGGCCGGTCAACGCGCTCGCGTTCACGCCGGACGGGCACACCTTGGCCAGCGGCAGCGACGACGACACGGTCCGGCTGTGGAACGTCACCGACCCCGCCTCGGCGACCTCGCTCGGCGAGCCGCTCACCGGCCACACCGAGGCGGTCACATCACTGACGTTCAGCCCGGGTGGACGCACACTGGCCAGCGGCGGCGACGACAACACGATCCGGCTGTGGAACGTCACCCGCCCTGGCTCGGCGACGCCCATCGGCCAGTCGATGAGCCCCAACGGCCAGACCGGCAACTTCCTGTCCTTCAGCCCCACGAGCCGCGTCCTCGGGGTCTCCAGCGGTGCCGACACGGTCCGCCTGTGGAGCCTGGACGCCGACCCGGCGATCGACCACATCTGCTCGGTCACCCGGGGCGTACTGACCGCGCAGAAGTGGCACGAGTACCTGCCCCGCCTCTCCTACGACCCGCCCTGTGGTCACTGATCGGCCAACCTGACTTGTTATCGGCCGACTTACCCCCGCGAGGCGTCCGGTCTTGTTACCCTTGGCCATAGCCCGATCGCTGGTGCATCCCCCGTCGCCAGCGATCGGGCCTTTTCGTCGGCTCGGACCCCCTGCCTCAGGCGGCGAGGGCGTGCCCCGGATGCAGGACGACCTTGGTGTAGCCCTCGATCCGCTTGTCGAACTTCTCGTAGGCCTGCGGTGCGTCCTCCAGCGGCAGCTCGTGGGATACCACGAAGCTGGGCTTGGCCCGCCCGGCGATGATCAGGTCGCGCAGCTGCCGGTTGTACCGCTTGACGTTGCACTGGCCGGTGCCCATCTGCTGGCCCTTCTCGAACATCCGGCCGATGGAGACCAGCAGCTGGCCGTGCTTGGCGTGCTCGTCGGGGCCGCCCGGGTCGGAGGGCACGTACAGCCCCGGCACGCCGAGCATGCCGGTCGGCCGTACCGTCTCCACGAGGGAGTTCAGGACGACCGCCGGTTCCTCGTGGCTGGCGTCGTGTGCCTGGGCCTGGTAGCCGACGGCGTCCACGCCCTTGTCGGTTCCCTCACCGGCCGTCTGCTCCTTGATCTGCTCGGCCGGGTCGCCCTTGGTGAAGTCGATGGGGATCGCCCCGATCTCCTCCGCCTTGGCAAGCCGTTCGGGCACCCGGTCCACCGAGAACACCTTCGCCGCACCGCGCAGCAGCGCGGAGTAGGCGGCCATCAGCCCCACGGGCCCGGCACCGAAGACGGCCACGCTCTCGCCGGGCGACACCTGGGCGAGTTCGCAGCCGTGGTAGCCGGTCGGGAAGATGTCGGCGAGCAGCACGAAGTCGGTCTCGAAGTCGTTGCCCGGCGGCAGTTTCAGACAGTTGAAGTCGGCGAAGGGCACCCGCAGCAGCTCCGCCTGACCGCCCTTGTACGGGCCCATGGCCACATAGCCGTACGCTCCGCCGGCGAAGCCCGGATTGACCGTCAGGCAGAAGCCGGTCTTCTCGGCGAGGCAGTTCTTGCAGAATCCGCAGGCGACATTGAACGGCATCACCACGCGGTCTCCCTTGGCGAGGGAGGTCACACCGGAGCCGGTCTCCTCGATGACGCCGAGGTTCTCGTGCCCGAAGACGATGCCCGCCTCGGCCGCCGTGCGACCCTCGTACATGTGCAGGTCCGAGCCGCAGATCGCGCTCGACGTGACCCGCACCAGCACATCGTTGGGATGCTGGATCCGCGGATCGTCGACATCCCTGACCGTCACGCTGAACGGCTTCTCATAAACGACGGCTTTCACCTCAGCCACCTCCGCATAGAGCGCTGGATGACGGCGGCGAGGAAGGCCGCGGCCGGGGGACGCACGCTCGCTTCACCGCCGGTACTTCCAGGGAACGCCCACCGCCCGGTGATGTCAAAAGACCCCCAACCATGATCGGTTGGGGGTCTTTTCGCTGGTGGGGCTAACAGGATTTGAACCTGTGGCCTCATCCTTATCAGGGATGCGCTCTAACCAACTGAGCTATAGCCCCGCCGCGCTGTGCGGTGTGTCCCGCGCGCTGACTCCTGAAGATTAGCGCACGACCACGTCAGTCCCAAAATCGGTTGTCGGGGGACCGTCAGGTCAGGGGCCCGCAGGGCGTCCGGACCGCCTCACTCGTCCTCCGCCAGGGTCAGCTCGATGCCGCCCACGAAGCTCGCGGAGAGGTTGTAGACGAACGCGCCGAGCGTCGCGAGCGCCGTGGCCAGGACGACGTCGATGACCGCGATGATCGTCGTGAACATCAGGACGTGGGGGAGCGAGAGGAACGACTGCAGGTCAAAGCCGTTCGCCTCGTTCGAGCCCGTCGCCTCCGAGATCGTGCCGCCCACCGTCGAGAACACGCCCATCGCGTCCATGACCATCCACAGCACCGCCGAGGCGACGATCGTGCAGATGCCGAGCGCGATGGAGAGCAGGAAGCTGACCTTCATCACCGACCACGGGTCGGCCTTGGCCACCCGCAGCCGCGCCTTGCGGGTGCGCGGCGCCGTCCGGGCGCCGGTACGGGGCCGCCGTACGGCCTCGGCCGGGGGCTGCGCCGGATAGGCCTGCGGCGGGTGGTACGGCCCGGCGGGCTGCTCCGGGCGCCGCTCCCCGGGGAGCGGGGACGACGACTGTGCCTCGCCGGCCGCGGCAGGGCCTCGGGTGTCCGTCACAGTTCCCCCCTGGGATCCAGACGTGCCGGAGGAGCCCTTCTCGGACGCCTTCACCGGCTTCAGGTTGGTCGTGTGCGGGTCGGTCGTGCTCCCCGCGCCCGCACCGTACGCGGCGGAGCCACGGCCGCCGCCGCCCGTTTCCGTACCCCTGGGGGTACCGGCCGATCCGGCGCCCGTGGCTCCGCTCACGATGACTCTCTCCTCGTGCTACTCGGCCGAGGGCGCCTCACCCTCGTCCACGCCGGTGGTCGCGGCATCCTCGGCGGTCTCGTCGACAGCGTCCTCGCCGTCGACCTCCTCCGCCTCGCGCCCCGCCTCGGCGTTACGTGCGATACCGACCACGGCATCGCGCTTGCCCAGGTTGATCAGTTGGACGCCCATGGTGTCACGGCCCGTCTCCCTGACTTCGCTGACCCGCGTGCGAATCACACCGCCAGAGAGGGTGATCGCGAGGATCTCGTCACTCTCCTCGACGACCAGCGCCCCGACGAGCGAACCACGGTCCTCCACGATCTTGGCGGCCTTGATACCGAGGCCGCCGCGGCCCTGGACGCGGTACTCGTCGACGGCGGTCCGCTTCGCGTACCCGCCGTCTGTGGCAGTGAACACGAACGTACCGGGCCGAACAACATTCATCGACAGAAGTTCATCGCCCTCACGGAAACTCATGCCCTTCACACCGGACGTGGCGCGGCCCATCGGGCGCAGCGACTCGTCGGAGGCGGTGAACCTGATCGACTGTGCCTTCTTGCTGATCAGAAGCAGATCGTCGTCCGCCGAGACCAGTTCGGCACCGATCAGCTCGTCGTCGCTGCCGCCCTCGCGCTCACGCAGGTTGATCGCGATCACACCGCCGGAGCGGGGCGAATCGTAATCCTTCAGAGGCGTCTTCTTGACCAGACCGGACTTGGTGGCCAGCACCAGGTACGGCGCCGCCTCGTAGTCACGGATCGCGAGGATCTCGGCGATCGCCTCGTCCGGCTGGAAGGCGAGCAGGTTCGCCACGTGCTGGCCGCGGGCGTCCCGGCCGGCCTCGGGGAGCTCGTACGCCTTCGCCCGGTACACCCGGCCCTTGTTTGTGAAGAACAGCAGCCAGTGGTGGGTGGTGGAGACGAAGAAGTGGTCGACGATGTCGTCTTCCTTCAGCTTCGTGCCGCGTACGCCCTTGCCGCCGCGCTTCTGCGCCCGGTAGTCGTCCGTCTTGGTCCGCTTGACGTAGCCGCCGCGCGTGACCGTGACGACGATGTCCTCCTCGGCGATCAGGTCCTCGATGGACATGTCGCCCTCGTACGGGATCAGCTTGGTCTGCCGGTCGTCGCCGTACTTCTCGACGATCGCGGCCAGCTCCTCGCTGACGATCCCGCGTTGGCGGACCGGGGAGGCGAGGATCTCGTTGTACTCGTTGATCTTCGCCTGGAGTTCGTCGTGCTCCTGGACGATCTTCTGCCGCTCCAGGGCCGCCAGCCGCCGCAGCTGCATCTCGAGGATCGCGTTGGCCTGGATCTCGTCGATCTCCAGCAGGCCCATCAGGCCGCTGCGCGCGACGTCGACGGTCTCGCTGCGCCGGATCAGCGCGATGACCTCGTCGATCGCGTCCAGCGCCTTCAGCAGACCGCGCAGGATGTGCGCCCGCTCCTCGGCCTTGCGCAGCCGGAAGCGGGTCCGGCGGACGATGACCTCGATCTGGTGCGTCACCCAGTGGCGGATGAACGCGTCGAGGGACAGCGTGCGCGGCACGCCGTCGACCAGCGCCAGCATGTTGGCGCCGAAGTTCGTCTGCAGGTCGGTGTGCTTGTACAGGTTGTTCAGCACGACCTTGGCGACCGCGTCCCGCTTGAGGACGATCACCAGGCGCTGGCCCGTACGGGACGACGTCTCGTCGCGGACGTCCGCGATGCCGCCGATCTTGCCGTCCTTCACCAGGTCGGCGATCTTCTGCGCCAGGTTGTCGGGATTCACCTGGTACGGCAGCTCGGTCACGACCAGGCACTGGCGGCCCTGGATCTCCTCGACCTCGACCACCGCGCGCATCGTGATGGAGCCGCGCCCGGTGCGGTACGCCTCCTCGATGCCCTTGCGGCCCACCACCAGGGCTCCGGTCGGGAAGTCCGGGCCCTTGATGCGCTCCATGAGCGCGTCCAGCAGCTCCTCGTGCGAGACGTCGGGGTTCTCCAGGTACCACTGGGCACCGGCCGCGACCTCGCGCAGGTTGTGCGGCGGGATGTTGGTCGCCATGCCGACCGCGATGCCGGCCGAGCCGTTGATCAGCAGGTTCGGGAAACGGGCCGGCAGGACGGTCGGCTCCTGGGAGCGGCCGTCGTAGTTGTCCGTGAAGTCGACGGTCTCCTCGTCGATGTCGCGGACCATCTCCATCGACAGCGGCGCCATCTTGCACTCGGTGTACCGCATGGCGGCCGCCGGGTCGTTGCCCGGGGAGCCGAAGTTGCCGTTGGAGTCCACCAGCGGCATCCGCATCGACCACGGCTGCGCGAGGCGGACCAGGGCGTCGTAGATCGAACTGTCGCCGTGCGGGTGGTAGTTGCCCATGACGTCACCGACGACACGGGCGCACTTGTAGAAGCCGCGGTCGGGGCGGTAGCCGCCGTCGTACATCGCGTACAGCACGCGCCGGTGGACGGGCTTGAGGCCGTCCCGGACGTCGGGCAGCGCACGGGACACGATGACGGACATCGCGTAGTCCAGGTACGAGCGCTGCATCTCCGTCTCGAGCCCGACGGGCTCGACGCGCATGGCGAGTTCGCCCTCGGTCTCAGGAGTCTCTGGAGTGTTCTCGTCGGCCATTGCTGGTGAAGATCCTTCCTGGTGCGGTCAGCTGAGACCGACTCAGATGTCGAGGAAGCGGACGTCCTTGGCGTTGCGCTGGATGAACTGGCGGCGCGCCTCGACGTCCTCGCCCATGAGGACCGAGAACAGGTCGTCGGCCTGGGCGGCGTCGTCCAGGGTCACCTGGCCGAGGACCCGGTGCTCCTGGTCCATCGTGGTCACGCGCAGCTCCTCGGCGTTCATCTCGCCGAGACCCTTGAAGCGCTGGATCGAGTCCTCGCGCACGCGCTTGCCGCGCTGGCGGCCCATCTCGATCAGTGCGTCGCGCTCGCGGTCGGAGTACGCGTACTCCACGTCGTCCCGGCCCCACTTGATCTTGTACAGCGGGGGACGGGACAGGTACACGTGTCCGGCCTCGACCAGCGGCCGCATGAAGCGGAACAGGAAGGTCAGCAGCAGGGTGCTGATGTGCTGGCCGTCGACGTCGGCGTCCGCCATCAGGATGATCTTGTGATAGCGGAGCTTCTCGATGTCGAAGTCCTCGTGCACACCCGTGCCGAAGGCCGAGATCAGCGCCTGGATCTCCTGGTTCTGCAGGATCTTGTCGATCCGCGCCTTCTCGACGTTGAGGATCTTGCCTCGGATCGGGAGGATCGCCTGATACTGCGGGTTGCGGCCGGACTTGGCCGAGCCGCCGGCGGAGTCACCCTCGACGATGAAGATCTCGCACTTGGTGGGGTCGTTCGACTGGCAGTCGGAGAGCTTGCCCGGCAGGGACGCCGACTCCAGCAGCCCCTTGCGGCGGGTCAGGTCGCGCGCCTTGCGGGCCGCCACGCGCGCGGTGGCCGCCTGGATGCCCTTGCGGACGATGTCCGCCGCCTCGACCGGGTTGCGGTCCAGCCAGTCGTTGAGGTGTTCGTAGACCGCCCTCTGCACGAAGGTCTTGGCCTCCGTGTTGCCCAGCTTGGTCTTGGTCTGGCCCTCGAACTGCGGCTCGCTCAGCTTGACCGAGATGATCGCGGTCAGACCCTCACGGATGTCGTCACCGGTGAGGTTGTCGTCCTTCTCGCGCAGCAGCTTCTTGTCGCGCGCGTACTTGTTGATCAGGCTCGTGAGGGCCGCGCGGAAGCCCTCCTCGTGCGTACCGCCCTCGTGGGTGTGGATGATGTTGGCGAACGAGTACACGCCCTCGCTGTAGCCGCTGTTCCACTGCATCGCGACCTCGAGGGACAGGCTCTTGTCCTTGTCCTCCGCCTCCAGGTCGATGACGGTGGGGTGCACCACCTCTCCCTTGCGGGAGTTGAGGTACTTCACGAAGTCGACGATGCCGCCCTCGTAGTAGTACGTGACGGTCTTGACCTCGGCCTTCTCGTCCGCGCCCGCCTCGTCGGCCCCTGCGACCGCCTTCGCCGACTCACGCTCGTCGGTCAGCCGGATCGTCAGGCCCTTGTTGAGGAACGCCATCTCCTGGAAACGCCGCGACAGCGTCTCGAAGGAGTACTCGGTGGTCTCGAAGATGTCCGGGTCGGCCCAGAAGGTGACCGAGGTGCCGGTCTCGTCCGTGGCCTCGTGCTGGTCGAGCGGGGCCGTCGGGACGCCGAGCTTGTAGTCCTGCGTCCAGCGGTGGCCGTCGGTCCTGATCTCGACGGAGACCTTCGTGGACAGCGCGTTCACGACGGACACACCCACGCCGTGCAGACCGCCGGAGACGGCGTAACCGCCGCCGCCGAACTTGCCGCCCGCGTGCAGCACGGTCAGCACGACCTCCACGGCCGGCTTGCCCTCGGAGGGCACGATGCCCACGGGGATGCCACGGCCGTTGTCGACGACCCGGACGCCGCCGTCGGCGAGGATCGTGACGTCGATCGTGTCGGCGTACCCGGCCAGCGCCTCGTCGACCGAGTTGTCGACGACCTCGTACACCAGGTGGTGCAGGCCGCGCTCGCCCGTGGAACCGATGTACATGCCGGGCCGCTTGCGGACCGCGTCCAGCCCTTCGAGCACGGTGATGGCGCTGGCGTCGTACGAAGCCGAGGCGGTGGCCTCGGCGTTCACGGGGGCCTCGGCAGGCTCGCCGTTCACGCCGGCGTCGGTGGACGGGATGTTCTCGTTGGGGTTGCCGGAATCGGCCACGAAGCGCCCTTTCTGGCACAGCACGAGCCGGGCTCGTCGGCAGGTTGCCGGAGCGGCTGCGGCATGTAGCGGTGGTAAGCCTTGATCAGCGTTGCTCAGCTTTTCCCGGGCGGTCCCCACATTGGGGCGGGATTGTCTTCCAGTCTACCGGTAGCTCTGACATCGATGGGGGTTTGCCGGTACCTGAGTCCCCATGTGCCGCCCTGAACCGGCCTCGATCGGGTCCCGATATACGGATGGGGGCTCCAAGGGGCTCACAGCGGCACTCAGCGCTTCGAGCCGTCAACCCTTGGCTACTGGGGGGTCAGATGGCGATGTGCACGCGGGACGGGGGCCGTCCACAGGCGTGCACGCGGGCACGCCGACACCCCCGGACGACCCTTCGACGTGAGGTACGTCACCCGTACGTATCGCCGGGTCCGGTGCTCCCCGGAGCCCGCAGCGGGCCGTAGCGACGGGCCGGACCGCCGGGATTGAGCACCTTGATCATCCGTACGGTGCCGTGCCCCAGGTCCTCGTTGAGCCGGGCGACCAGCGCCGGCGCGAGGTGGCGCAGTTGGGTCGCCCAGGCCGTGGAGTCGCACTGCACGACCAGCACCCGCTCGTCCTCGTCGTACCGCTGTGGCACACAGTGCTTGGCCAGGTCCTCGCCGACGATCTGCGGCCAGCGGCCCATCACCCCGCCCACCGCCGCGGGCGTCTCCCAGCCGCGCTCGGTCAGCAGCCGGTTGATCGCGGCACCCAGCGCCATCGGGTCGCGGCCGTCGGCGCGCGCGCCGGAGCGCAGCCCGCCACCACGCCGGGCCTGCTTCTTCTGCCGCGCCGCGTCACCACGCGCGCGTGCCTGCTCCTTCGCCGCGCGCAACGCCACGCGCGCGAGGTCCACACCGGAGGGTTCCGGAGCCTTCTTCGGATCCTTCGGGGCGGGTTCGTCGGCGCTCATACGCGCTCCACCGTCCCCCCGGACACGGTGTACCGCGCCCCGGCCAGTACCTGCGGTACGTCGTCGTCCACGGCCGCGGTGACCAGCACCTGCTCGCCGGGCGCGACCAGCTCGGCCAGCCGCTCCCGGCGGCGCGCGTCCAGCTCGGCGAAGACGTCGTCCAGGACCAGCACCGGCTCGTTGCCCTCGGCCCGCAGCAGGTCGTAGGAGGCCAGCCGCAGAGCGAGCGCGTAGGACCAGGACTCGCCGTGCGAGGCGTACCCCTTGGCGGGCAGCTGACCGAGTTTGAGAATCAAATCGTCCCGGTGGGGGCCGACGAGGGTCACCCCGCGCTCGATCTCCTGCTTGCGCGCCTCCGCCAGCGCCGCCATCAGCTGGACGTGGAGATCCTCGCGCGCGTGGGCGTCACCGGGCGCCGACGGCCTGTACTCCAGCGCCAGCGGCCCACCACCGGGGGCCAGCTGCTCGTACGCCTTGTCGGCCAGCGGCTGCAGCGCGGCGATCAGGTCCAGCCGCTGGGCGAGCAGCTCGGCGCCCGCGCGCGCGAGGTGCTGGTCCCACACGTCCAGCGTGGAGAGGTCCATGGACCGCCCGCCGTGCCGGCGCGCCAGGGCGGCCGTCTTGAGAAGCGTGTTGCGCTGCTTGAGGACACGCTCGTAGTCGGAGCGCACCGCGGCCATCCGCGGCGACCGGGCGGTGATCAGCTCGTCGAGGAATCGCCGCCGCTCCCCGGGGTCCCCCTTCACCAGCGCGAGATCCTCGGGCGCGAACAGCACGGTCCGTACGATTCCCAGCACGTCCCTCGGTCTGACCTGCGAGGACCGGTTGACGCGGGCGCGGTTGGCCTTGCCGGGGTTCAGCTCCAGCTCGACGAGCTGCTGCCGGTCGCCCTGCCGCACCTGCGCCCGGATGACGGCGCGCTCGGCGCCCATGCGGACGAGGGGTGCGTCGGAGGCGACCCGGTGGCTGCCCAGGGTGGCCAGGTACCCGACGGCCTCGACCAGGTTGGTCTTGCCCTGCCCGTTGGGCCCGACGAAGGCGGTGACGCCCGGGTCGAGCGGAACCTCGGCCCGGGCGTACGAGCGGAAGTCGGCCAGCGAAAGATGCGTGACGTGCATGGTCGTTTCGCCGGCCTTCCCCAGAGTGCTGTCGGACTGTGGATCGCGGGAGCGACCCTGTGGATTACTTCTTCTCTACGGCGTGCCCGCCGAACTGGTTGCGCAGCGCGGCGATCATCTTCATCTGCGGCGAGTCCTCCTGCCGGGAGGCGAACCGCGCGAACAGCGACGCGGTGATCGCCGGCAGCGGCACCGCGTTGTCGATCGCGGCCTCCACAGTCCAGCGTCCCTCACCGGAGTCCTGTGCATAACCGCGCAGGCCCTCCAGGTGCTCGTCGTCGTCCAGCGCGTTGACCGCGAGGTCGAGCAGCCAGGAGCGGATGACGGTGCCCTCCTGCCAGGAGCGGAAGACCTCGCGGACGTTCTCCACGGAGTCGACCTTCTCCAGCAGCTCCCAGCCCTCGGCGTAGGCCTGCATCATCGCGTACTCGATGCCGTTGTGGACCATCTTCGCGAAGTGGCCCGCACCGACCTTGCCGGCGTGCACCGAGCCGAAGTCGCCCTCGGGCTTGAGCGCGTCGAAGACGGGCTGCACCTTGGCGACGTTCTCGGCGTCGCCGCCGTACATCAGGGCGTAGCCGTTCTCCAGCCCCCAGACGCCGCCGGAGACGCCGCAGTCGACGAAGCCTATGCCCTTGGCCGCGAGTTCCTCGGCGTGCTTCTCGTCGTCCGTCCAGCGGGAGTTACCGCCGTCCACGACCACGTCGCCGGGCTCCAGCAGCTCGGCCAGCTGGTCGACGGTCGACTGAGTGGGCTCGCCGGCCGGGACCATCACCCAGACCACGCGCGGACCGCTGAGCTTGCCCACAAGCTCTTCCAGGCTGTGGACATCCGCGAGGTCCGCGTTGCGGTCGTATCCGATCACGGTGTGGCCCGCGCGGCGGATCCGCTCGCGCATGTTGCCGCCCATCTTGCCGAGGCCGACGAGACCGAGCTCCATCAGTTGTGTTCCTTAGGTCGCTGTGGCGTGAGAGGCACGAGGTGCCGAAGGCGAGCCTAAACCCGCCCCTTCACGCACAGTTGTGGGCATACGCGCTCATGCGTTGGGCCCCTGACCTGCGGATTGCACAGCTGTGGACAGTCGCGTCGGTCCCCGCCCGGCGACAGCACCGGGCACCCACAACAGGCACCCGGAACCGTCAACAGCTGTGGACAACCGGTCAGCCGCTGAGCCGCACCGGCATGATCAGGTACTTGTACGCGTCGTCGGCCTCGGCATCCACCGCCGGCTTGCCGCTGAGCAGCGCCGGCTTCGTGGACGTCGTGAACGACAGCTGGGCCACCGGGGAGTCGATCGCGCTCAGACCGTCCAGCAGGAACGTCGGGTTGAAGGCGATGGAGATGTCGTCGCCCTCCAACTGGGCGTCGACCCTTTCCACAGCCTGTGCGTCGTCGCTGGAGCCGGCCTCCAGGATGAGCACACCCTGCTCGAAGCTCAGCCGCACCGGGGTGTTCCGCTCGGCCACCAGCGCCACACGCTTGACGGCCTCCACGAACGGCGCGGTCTCGATCACGGCGACGGAGTTGAACTCGGTCGGGAACAGCGTGCGGTACTTCGGCAGGTCGCCCTCGAGCAGGCGCGTGGTCGTACGACGCCCGGCGCCCTCGAAACCGATCAATCCCTCGCCCGCGCCCGAGCCCGACAGCGCCAGGGTCACGCTGTCACCGGCACCGAGCGACTTGGCGGTGTCCAGGAGCGTCTTGGCCGGGACCAGGGCGACCGCGGAGGCGTCCGGGTTCTCCGGCTTCCACAGGAACTCGCGGACGGCGAAGCGGTAGCGGTCGGTGGAGGCCAGGGTGACCGTGTCGCCCTCGATCTCGATGCGCACACCGGTGAGGACGGGCAGCGTGTCGTCACGGCCGGCGGCGATGGCCACCTGGGACGCGGCGGCCGCGAAGACCTCGCCGGGGACGGTGCCGGTGGCGTTCGGCATCTGCGGCAGCGCCGGGTACTCCTCCACAGGCAGTGTGTGCAGGGTGAAGCGGGAGGACCCACAGACCACGGTCGCCCGTACACCGTCTGTGGAAATCTCCACCGGCCGGTTGGGGAGGGCGCGCGAGATGTCGGCGAGCAGCCGGCCGGAGACGAGGACGGTGCCCTCCTCCTCGACCTCGGCTTCCACGGACACCCGCGCGGAGACCTCGTAGTCGAAGCTCGACAGGCTCAGCTGGCCGTCCTCGGCCTTGAGGAGGAGGCCGGCGAGGACAGGCGCCGGCGGACGGGCCGGGAGGCTGCGTGCCGCCCACGCCACTGCCTCCGCGAGTACGTCGCGTTCCACCCGGATCTTCACCGTAAGCCGCCTCCTGCTGTTGCTACTGAGTCCTCCGACTCGGTGTCACCGCCCACTGCGAAGGGCAGGACACCGGGGACCAGTCTGACGCACCGCACTGACAGTAGGTGCCCGTCGGGGTCAAGTCGGTCCGGGAGGCAGCCGGACGCGAGACAGCGAGTTGTGCACAGCCCCCGCTTCAAAGCGATTGCCGAACTCTCTCTAGTCGGGAGTAGTAGTAGGGGCTGTGGATACCGTGGATAACCACGTTTTCCCAGCTCAGAGCCGGAATTTTGTCCACTGGCCCTGTGGGCGGAGGCGGTGGACAACCAGGGGTCTCTGTGGAGAACGGAAAGTTCTGCACACACCGCCCACAGCCCGAGGGCAGTTCTCCCCAGCTGCGTCCCCAGGTTTACCCACGTTTCCCACACCCCAATCCGGCACCTTCGTGTGACGGCTTTCACTCGAGGCGGTGAGCGGGTGCGTCGCGTTGCCGAACAGTGGACAGCCATGTGGAGAAGCCCGTGATCATTGGGGACAACCGGCTCCAGCCTGTGGGTCGTGCGTGGAAAACCTCGTGCACAGCCTGTGGATCTCCGCTTCGTCCACAACCTGTGGAGATCATTCGTCCACGATTCCACAGGCAGCTGAGCTGGACGAACGTCGTATGAACAGGCTCCCTGTGGACGCCGTTCGGGACAACTCCACGGTCCCCAGGATGTGGACGGAAGAAACTCAGCGAATCTGTGGAGAGTGGCCGTAACTCGGCAGGTAATCGAACACAGGGTGGCGAACGGGAAACACCGCCCAGCCCACGGAACGCCCTTCCACAGCCGCCGGGGCGTGCGCGAGCGGCACCGCGCGGGCGCGAACGGCGACCATGCCGAGGGGCGCCCTCAGGACATGCCGGAGGGCGCCCTCAGAAGTCGTGTCCCGAAGGCGCCCTCGATGTCGGCGTGCGCCGGCCCAGCTGCCGTCAGCCGTTCTTGATGCGGTTCGTCAGCTCGGTGACCTGGTTGTAGATGGAGCGCCGCTCGGCCATCAGCGCGCGGATCTTGCGGTCGGCGTGCATGACGGTCGTGTGGTCACGCCCCCCGAACTGCGCACCGATCTTCGGCAGCGAGAGATCGGTGAGCTCACGGCACAGGTACATGGCGATCTGCCGCGCGGTGACCAGCGCGCGGCCGCGCGAGGTACCGCACAGGTCCTCCACCGTCAGCCCGAAGTAGTCGGCGGTGGCCCCCATGATCGCCGTGGCCGTGATCTCGGGCGCGCTGTCCTCGCCGCCGGGGATCAGGTCCTTCAGGACGATCTCGGTCAGGCCGAGGTCCACCGGCTGCCGGTTGAGGGAGGCGAACGCCGTCACGCGGATCAGTGCGCCCTCCAGCTCACGGATGTTCCGTGAGATCCGGGAGGCGATGAACTCCAGCACCTCCGGCGGGGCGTTGAGCTGTTCCTGCACCGCCTTCTTGCGCAGGATCGCGATGCGCGTCTCCAGCTCGGGCGGCTGGACGTCGGTGATCAGGCCCCACTCGAAACGGTTCCGCAGCCGGTCCTCCAGCGTGACCAGCTGCTTGGGCGGCCGGTCGCTGGACAGCACGATCTGCTTGTTGGCGTTGTGGAGGGTGTTGAAGGTGTGGAAGAACTCCTCCTGCGTCGACTCCTTGTCCGCGAGGAACTGGATGTCGTCGACGAGCAGGATGTCCATCTCGCGGTAGCGCTTGCGGAAGCTGTCGCCCTTGCCGTCGCGGATGGAGTTGATGAACTCGTTGGTGAACTCCTCCGAGCTGACGTACCGCACGCGCGTGCCCGGGTAGAGGCTGCGCGCGTAGTGCCCGATGGCGTGCAGCAGATGGGTCTTGCCGAGTCCCGACTCCCCGTAGATGAAAAGGGGGTTGTACGCCTTCGCGGGTGCCTCGGCGACGGCCACCGCGGCCGCGTGTGCGAACCGGTTGGAGGCACCGATGACGAACGTGTCGAAGAGGTACTTCGGGTTCAGCCGTGCGGTCGGTTCACCGGGGCCGCTCGCCGGCGCGGGCTGCGCGGCCAGTGGGCCGGGGGCGCCGGTCGCGGGCAGGTCCGGCCGGCCGGGGCCGCCGCGGTGCGCCGGGCCGC
This sequence comes from Streptomyces sp. NPDC048191, assembly GCF_040652655.1. Lineage (NCBI taxonomy): Bacteria > Bacillati > Actinomycetota > Actinomycetes > Kitasatosporales > Streptomycetaceae > Streptomyces > Streptomyces sp. NPDC048191. Next base: position 222,950 of record NZ_JBEZMO010000001.1, on the reverse strand, counting down.
CACCCGTCGGCTGCTCGGGCAGCTCACGGCGGACCGGGTCGCGCTGGTCGTACTCGGTGCGGGACGCGTCGTACTCAGGGCGCGGGGAGTCATAGTCCGGCCGCGCGGAGTCGTAGTCGGCGCGCGGGCTGTCGTACTCGCCGCGCTGCTGCTCGTACGACGGCCGGTCGATGTTCTGCGAGCGGTAGTCCGAGGAGTGCGAACCGTAGGAGTCCGGACCGGACCCGTAGGCGTCCTGGGACGACGGCGAGGCGTAGGGGTCGCGCTCGGGGAAGCCGAGGCGGGGCTGCTGCCAGCCGTACTCGTCCTGCGTGGGCCGCGGCCAGGCGCCGGGCTCCCGGCGCTGGTACTCGGAGGGATACGCCGGGCGTACGACGGGGAGCTGGTCCGCGCGGCCGGGGGGCAGCTGCTCGGTGCGGGACTGCGGCTCGGCAGGCGGCTGCTCGGGCCCGCGGTGGCGGCCGTAGCCCTCGTACGGCCTTTCTTCGTACGGCCGCTCCTCGTAGGAACGGTCCTCGTACGACGGGCCCGCCGGCAGCTCCGGCTCCTCGTAGCGCGGTTTGGGCGCCTGCTGCACCGGCGCCGCGGGAGCCGGCGGCTCGCCGGCGGAGTCGTCCACAGTGATCGCGATACGGATGGGGCGGCCGCACTCGCGGCTCAGGGTCTCGCTGACGATCGGCGCGAGACGGCCCTCCAGTACGCCTTTCGCGAATTCGTTCGGTACGGCGAGCAGAGCGGTGTCCGCGACCAGCGCGAGAGGCTGGCAGCGGCGGATCCAGTGCTCGTCCTTCGCCTCGACACCCTGTCCGCGGCCCTCTCCGAGGAGCTGATCCAGTACTCGCGGCCACACTGCGGCAAGATCGGCAGGTACGTCAGCCACAGGGCACGCTCTCTCACAGGTCCCACGAACGTGTGATCGCGGGACGGGTCGGGGTGTACTTCGGGTGTTCGGTGGGTCAAACCCGCCGGGGCGGGGGACAAAAGAACGAATCGGAGTTCAGCCACGGTAGTCAGCGCGGCGGGTACGGTTCAAGTTGTTGTCCCCAGCCTGTGGATAGTGTCTCCCGGTGACCCCTGGTTTGACCGGATGGCGCAGCCCCGCGTACCGTAACCAGGTCGAGTTGTCGATGGCTGCTGCCGCCTGCCTCCGATGGGCACAGGTCACGTCAGGTGATCGGGAAGCGGTGCACTCGGGCGTGACGCGAGCTACTCGTGGGCGCACGGTGACAGCCAGGACGGCACCCGCCACCACCGATTTGATTTCTGGAGCCCCCGAGTGAGCAAGCGCACCTTCCAGCCGAACAACCGTCGTCGCGCGAAGACCCACGGCTTCCGGCTGCGGATGCGTACCCGTGCCGGCCGCGCGATTCTCGCGTCCCGCCGTAGCAAGGGTCGCGCCCGTCTGTCCGCCTGATCCCGGTCAGGTCATGACATCGTGCTGCCCACCGAGAACCGGCTGAGGCGGCGCGAGGACTTCGCGACCGCGGTTCGACGAGGACGCCGGGCTGGACGCCCGACTCTCGTCGTCCACCTTCGTAGCGGTGCCACGGACCCGCACGCGCCTGGGGAGAGCGCTCCCCCGACGCGTGCGGGTTTCGTCGTGAGCAAGGCCGTGGGTGGCGCGGTCGTGCGCAACAAAGTGAAGCGCAGACTGCGTCATCTGATGCGTGACCGAGTCGCCCTGTTTGCCCCCGGTAGCCTGGTAGTCGTACGAGCGCTGCCCGGAGCGGGCGACGCAGACCATGCACAGCTGGCCCGAGACCTGGATGCCGCTCTTCAGCGGCTGCTGGGAGGGGGCACGCGATGAAGTACCCGCTGCTGGCTCTGATCAAGCTGTACCAGTGGACGATCAGTCCATTGCTGGGGCCGGTGTGCAAGTACTACCCGTCGTGCTCCCACTACGGCTACACGGCCATCGACCGGCACGGTGCGATCAAGGGAACGGCACTCACCGCCTGGCGCATCCTCCGGTGCAATCCGTGGTCGCTGGGCGGTGTGGACCATGTTCCGCCGCGCAAGCGCCCGCGGTGGCACGAAATGCTGCGCAACGCTTGGCGCGCACGCAAGGGCGGGCCCTCCGCCGCCGAACCGGCCACCGAGGAGAAGCCCGGGAGCACGTCCTCCGAGCTTCCTTCGAGCCCGGCCGCAGAGACCTCGTCCCATGCCCAAGGAGCATGATTAGTGGACACGATTGCCAGCCTCTTCAGCTTCATCACGACACCCGTTTCATGGGTCATCGTCCAGTTCCACAAGATGTACGGCGCGATCTTCGGTGCCGACACCGGGTGGGCCTGGGGCCTGTCCATCGTGTCCCTGGTGATCCTGATCCGCATCTGCCTGATCCCGCTCTTCGTGAAGCAGATCAAGTCGACGCGCGCGATGCAGACGCTCCAGCCGGAGATGAAGAAGATCCAGGAGCGCTACAAGAACGATCGGCAGCGTCAGTCCGAAGAGATGATGAAGCTGTACAAGGAGACGGGCACCAACCCGCTCTCCTCGTGCCTTCCCATCCTGGCGCAGTCCCCGTTCTTCTTCGCCCTGTACCACGTGCTCAACGGCATTGCCACGGGCAAGACGATCGGCGTCATCAACGAGCCGCTGCTCGCCAGTGCCCGTAAGGCGCACATCTTCGGGGCTCCGCTCGCCGCGAAGTTCATGGACAGCTCGGACAAGGTCGCGGCGCTGGGCGCCACGCTGACCGACGTCCGGGTCGTGACCGCGATCATGATCGTCCTGATGTCGTTCTCGCAGTTCTACACACAGCGCCAGCTGATGACGAAGAACGTCGACACGACGGTCAAGACGCCGTTCATGCAGCAGCAGAAGATGCTGATGTACGTCTTCCCGGTGATGTTCGCCGTCTTCGGCATCAACTTCCCGGTCGGTGTCCTCGTCTACTGGCTGACGACGAACGTGTGGACCATGGGTCAGCAGATGTACGTCATCCGCAACAACCCGACCCCGGGCTCCAAGGCCCAGGCCGCCTACCTGGAGCGCCTGACCAAGCACGTCACGCACGCCGGCAAGGTCCGCCGCCGCAGCGAGAAGACCATCGTCAAGGCGATCGTCGCCAAGGGCCGCGACCGCAACGAGTTCGAGCGCAAGTTCGTCAACGCCCTGAACAAGGCCGGTCTCGCCGCCCAGGCCGACGGCACTGTGGTCCAGAGCACGGCTCAGGCCGCGGCGCAGACCGCGGACGGTACGGAGACCGCCTCGGCGGCCGGTGCCGCCACGGGCACCGCGGCGCGGCGCCAGCAGCCCAAGCGCCAGTCCAAGTCCCAGCGTCAGTCCGGTGGGACCAAGCAGGCGGGCGGATCCACCTCGCTGGAGAAGTCCGACGAGCCAGAGGACGCCAAGCCCGCCGCTGCCCAGCAGGCCTCGAAGCCCGGCTCCGGCACCCGCAGCAAGGCCCAGTCCGGCCAGCGCAAGGGTGGCCCGCAGCGGCCCAAGTCCCCGTCCAAGAAGTAAGAAGGAGCCCATCCCGTGACGGAAGGCACCACCTCCGCTGCTGCCGAGGGTGCAGACACCCTGACCCGCCTGGAGCAGGAGGGTGAGATCGCGGCGGACTACCTGGAGGGTCTGCTGGATATCGCCGACCTCGACGGCGACATCGACATGGATGTCGAGGCCGATCGCGCCTCCGTGTCGATCATCAGCGACACCGGTGGCCGTGACCTGCAGAAGCTGGTCGGTCGAGACGGCGAGGTGCTGGAGGCCCTGCAGGAGCTGACGCGCCTGGCCGTGCACCGGGAGACCGGCGACCGCAGCCGGCTGATGCTGGACATCGCGGGTTACCGGGCCAAGAAGCGGTCCGAGCTGTCCGAGCTGGGTGCCAAGGCCGCCGCCGATGCGAAGAACACCGGCGAGCCCGTCAAGCTCAAGCCGATGACGCCGTTCGAGCGCAAGGTCGTGCACGACGCGGTCAAGGCCGCGGGACTGCGCAGTGAGTCCGAGGGCGAGGAGCCGCAGCGGTTCGTCGTCGTGCTGCCCGCCTGATCGGTCCCACGATTTCCACCGGCCCCGTCTGTAGAGCAGACGGGGCCGAACTTTGTCAGCCTGGTAGTTCTGGTGGCCGGTGCGTGAAGCGCCGGCGCTGTACGGAAGGACGGTCCCCGTGACGGAGGCAGCGGAGCTTCCCCCCGCGCCCGAGCAGGCGCGGGAAGTGTTTGGTGATCGCTTCGCCGATGCGGTCCGCTACGCGGAGCTGCTCGCCGAGGCGGGCGTGCAGCGCGGCTTGATCGGCCCGCGGGAAGTGCCCCGCCTGTGGGAGCGGCATCTGCTGAACTGTGCGGTGCTCTCCGAGGCCGTCCCGGAGGGAGTGACAGTCTGTGATGTCGGCTCCGGCGCCGGACTGCCGGGCATCCCGCTCGCCCTGGTCCGCGAGGACCTGAACATCACCCTGCTGGAGCCGCTGCTGCGGCGCACGAACTTCCTCACCGAGGTCGTCGAGCTGCTCGGCCTGGATCACGTCACGGTGGTGCGTGGCCGTGCCGAGGAGGTCCTGGGCAAACTGCAACCGGTCCACGTGGTCACCGCCCGGGCCGTCGCTCCGCTGGACCGCCTCGCCACCTGGGGCATCCCGCTGCTGCGTCCCTACGGCGAGATGCTCGCCCTCAAGGGGGATACCGCCGAGGAGGAGCTGAAGGCCGCGGCCACGGCCCTCAGCAAGCTCGGTGCAGTGGAGACGTCGATCCTGCATGTGGGCGAGGGAGTGGTGGACCCGCTGTCCACCGTCGTCCGGGTCGAGGTCGGAGAGAGTCCCGGCGGTGTACGTTTCGCCGCCAAGCGGGCGAAGGCGGCCCGGACGGGGCGTGCTCGCCGACGGCGGTGAGGGCACGGGATCGGCTCGCCTGATCCGTCCTGACGACGAGACGTACTCCACACAAGCTGCCAAACCTACGCAGGTCGGAGTGTCGCGAAGGTCCGATCGCCGCGGCTGTGCATCGTGTTTCACGTGAAACGTCGCTCACTGTTGCACGGCATCATCAGTCGCGGCCGGGCTGCGGCCGAACCTCGAGACCGCAAGCCCCTCGGATCCCTGGGAGAGGATCCTGTCTCCCGGGGTACTCCGTCCCCCTCCAGGGGCACGGAGTTGTCCACAGAGGTGGATTTCTCCACAGAACAACAGGCCTCACTGGTTCACGACCCCGAAGACATGGGAGGCTCTGTTCATAGCGAGCCTGAAGTCGAGGAGAGTGAATCCGTGCGGTCCGACGCCAACATCGCGGGACCGATGACCGATCCGGTCCCCGGTCCCCGTACCGAGTCGATGGGGGCGGATGTTTCACGTGAAACACCGCCTCCGATGGACGACACTCCGATCGGCCGTGCGGCCCAACTGGCGGTAGAGGCTCTGGGCCGCGCCGGCGAAGGCCTGCCGCGACCCGAGCAGACCCGGGTCATCGTGGTCGCCAATCAGAAGGGCGGCGTGGGCAAGACGACGACAACCGTCAACCTCGCAGCTTCGCTGGCACTGCACGGTGGCCGCGTTCTGGTGATCGACCTCGACCCGCAGGGCAACGCGTCCACCGCCCTGGGGATCGACCACCACGCCGAAGTTCCTTCCATCTATGACGTGTTGGTGGAGAGCAAGCCTCTGGCCGAGGTCGTCCAGCCGGTCCCGGACGTGGAAGGCCTCTTCTGCGCCCCCGCCACCATCGATCTCGCCGGTGCGGAGATTGAGTTGGTGTCCCTGGTGGCCCGTGAGAGCCGGCTGCAGCGGGCGATTCAGGCGTACGAGCAGCCATTGGACTACATCCTCATCGACTGTCCGCCCTCGCTCGGCCTGTTGACGGTCAACGCGCTGGTGGCGGGCGAGGAAGTGCTCATCCCTATTCAGTGCGAGTACTACGCGCTCGAGGGCCTGGGCCAGTTGCTGCGCAACGTCGACCTGGTGCGGGGACACCTCAACCCCGCCCTGCATGTGTCGACCATCCTGCTCACCATGTACGACGGCCGGACGCGTCTTGCCTCCCAGGTCGCGGAAGAGGTGCGCACCCACTTCGGCGACGAGGTGCTGCGGACGAGCATTCCCCGCTCGGTCCGTATCTCCGAGGCGCCGAGTTACGGGCAGACGGTGCTGACTTACGATCCTGGATCGAGCGGTGCCCTCTCGTATCTTGAGGCGGCCCGAGAAATCGCGCTGAAGGGCATCGGCATCAGCTATGACGCGAGCCAGGCCCATATCGGCCAGAGCGACCCGAGCATGGTGGAGGGGATCCAGTGAGTGAGCGACGGAGGGGGTTGGGCCGTGGTCTCGGCGCATTGATCCCCGCTGCCCCGACAGAGAAGAATTCGGCTCCACCCGCGCTGGGAGGCGGAGCCTCCGCCTCCCCCGCAGCGGTCCCGGTGCTGACGACCGACCGTGGTGTCGCGGCGGCGAAGGTGGCCACGCTGCCGCCTGTTTCACATGAAACCGAGGAGCCCCCGACAAGTCCCGTCATGGAGGCACCGGCTCCTCCGATGGGCGCGCACTTCGCCGAGATCCCGCTCGACGCGATCTCGCCCAACCCGCGCCAGCCGCGCGATGTCTTCGACGAGGACGCGCTTCAGGAGCTGGTGACCTCCATCCAGGAGGTCGGCCTCCTGCAGCCCGTCGTCGTTCGTCAGCTCGGGCCCGCCCGCTATGAGCTGATCATGGGCGAGCGCCGTTGGCGGGCGTGCCGTGAGGCCGGTCTGGAGGCCATCCCTGCGATCGTCCGGGCCACCGAGGACGAGAAGCTCCTCCTGGACGCGCTGCTGGAGAACCTGCACCGCGCGCAGCTGAACCCCTTGGAGGAGGCGGCCGCCTACGACCAGCTGCTGAAGGACTTCAACTGCACGCACGACCAGCTGGCCGACCGGATCGGGCGCTCCCGGCCTCAGGTCTCCAACACGCTGCGTCTGCTGAAGCTCTCGCCGACGGTCCAGAAACGGGTCGCCGCCGGAGTTCTCTCCGCCGGTCACGCTCGGGCGCTGCTGTCCGTCGCGGACCCTGAGGAGCAGGACCGGCTGGCTCATCGCATCGTGGCCGAGGGGCTGTCGGTGCGGGCCGTCGAGGAGATCGTGACCCTCATGGGATCCCGGCCCCAGAAGCCTCAGCGTCCTAAGGGCCCGCGCGCCGGCTCTCGGCTCTCCCCGGCCTTGAACGAGCTGGCGACCCGCCTGTCGGACCGCTTCGAGACCCGGGTGAAGGTGGACCTCGGTCAGAAGAAGGGCAAGATCACCGTCGAGTTCGCCTCCATGGACGATCTCCAGCGGATCCTGGGCACACTCGCTCCCGGCGAGGGCCCGGTGCTGCCCCAGGAGCTCCAGGAGCACGCGACGGAGGACCAGGACGACTGATCCTGGCCTGCTGCACTCGATCATGCAGGGATCGGGCCGTGTCCGGTGTGTACCGGACACGGCCCGATCTTTGCTTTGAGACGGTATCGAGTGAATCGCATCGTGGATACGATGCCAACGGGTATGGCACATCCACCGGACAGCAGCTGCATCTCTGAGTGGGGAGTCGGGGGCCATGCGATCGATGAGCCGCACCGGACTGGTGAGCGCGGGCCTGGGCCTTGGAGTGGTCGGCGGATTCGTCGGCAGCCTGCTCAAGGAACGAAGCGCTCTGACAGCCGCTCGCGATGCGGCGGGCGAAGGAAGCGAGGAACAGCCTTCATGGGGCGTCGGCTCGTGCCGCTCACGTTGGACAACCTTCAGGACCTTCCCCCACGCTGTCGCTCGTGTGTCTTCTGGGAGCTGGACCCCGTCAGCGGAGAAGCGGCCGTAAAAGCGGGTACCGCCGCGCTCGAGAAGGAGGCCTGGATCTCCGCCGTCCTACTGGACTGGGGGTCGTGCGGCCGGGTGGTGTACGTCGATGACGTGCCGGTGGGTTTCGTGCTCTACGCGCCTCCGGCCTATGTCCCACGCTCGACGGCGTTTCCCACAAGTCCGGTCTCGCCGGACGCCGTGCAGCTGATGACCGCGTTCGTCACGCCCGGCTATCAGGGCCAGGGGCTGGGCCGAGTTCTGGTGCAGACAGTCGCCAAGGATCTGCTGCGCCGAGGCTTCAAGGCGATCGAGGCCTTCGGTGACGCCCGCTGGAAGGAACCCGCCTGTCTGCTGCCGGCGGATCATTTGCTGGCCGTGGGCTTCAAAACGGTCCGGCAGCATCCCACGCATCCCCGGCTGCGACTGGAGCTGCGGTCGACGCTCTCCTGGAAGGAAGACGTGGAGATGGCACTCGACCGGCTTCTCGGAGCGGTCCAGAAGGAACCGGCGCTGAGGCCGTTGTAGCCGCCGTGCCGCGGAGGGAGACAAGCGAATGGGCCAACCCTTGAGGGGTTGGCCCATTCGTGTTTCACGTGAAACGTCACTCAGCGATGAACTCTTCGAGGTCGCGGACGATCGCGGCCTTCGGCTTGGCGCCGACGATGGTCTTGGCGACCTCGCCAGCCTGGTAGACGTTCAGGGTCGGGATGGACATGACGCCGTACTTCGCGGCCGTACCCGGGTTCTCGTCGATGTTCAGCTTGACGATCTCGATCTTGTCGCCGTACTCGGCAGCGATCGCCTCCAGCGACGGGGCGATCTGGCGGCACGGACCGCACCAGGCGGCCCAGAAGTCCACCAGGACAGGCTTGTCGCTCTTGAGGACGTCCTGCTCGAAGGAATCGTCGGTCACATTCTTCAGGGTGCCGGCCACGGCGGGCTCCTTAACTTGATCGTGCGGTGGGGCGGGGAGGAGGGAAGGTCAGACGGCGGCGGTCTTCTCGGGCTCCGCCTTGTCCTCGTCCGCGAGGGCGGAGAGGAAACGCTCGGCGTCCAGGGCGGCGGAGCAGCCCGTGCCGGCCGCGGTGATCGCCTGCCGGTAGGTGTGGTCGACCACGTCGCCGGCGGCGAAGACACCGGTCAGGTTGGTGCGGGTGGAGGGGGAGGCGACCTTCAGGTAGCCCTCCTCGTCCAGGTCCAGCTGGCCCTTGAACAGCTCGGTGCGCGGGTCGTGGCCGATCGCGATGAAGAGACCGGTCACGGGGAGGTCCGACAGTTCGCCCGTCTTGACGTTGCGCAGCTTCAGACCGGAGAGCTTCTGCTCGCCCTGGATCTCGGCGACCTCGCTGTCCCAGACAAACTTGATCTTCGGGTCGCCGAAGGCCCGCTCCTGCATCGCCTTGGAGGCACGCAGCGTGTCCCGGCGGTGGACGATCGTCACGGACTTGGCGAACCGCGAGAGGAAGGTGGCCTCCTCCATCGCGGTGTCACCGCCGCCGATCACGGCGATGTCCTGGTCCTTGAAGAAGAACCCGTCACAGGTGGCACACCAGGAGACACCGCGCCCGGAGAGAGCGTCCTCGTTCGGCAGGCCCAGCTTGCGGTGCTGGGAGCCGGTGGTGACGATGACGGCCTTCGCCTTGTGGACCGTGCCCGCGGTGTCGGTGACGGTCTTGATCTCGCCGCTGAGGTCGACGGACACGACGTCGTCCGGGATGAGCTCGGCACCGAAGCGCTCGGCCTGCGCGCGCATGTTGTCCATGAGCTCGGGGCCCATGATGCCGTCGCGGAAGCCCGGGAAGTTTTCCACCTCGGTGGTGTTCATCAGCGCGCCACCGGCGGTGACGGCTCCCTCGAACACCAGGGGCTTCAGCGACGCGCGCGCGGTGTAGAGCGCCGCCGTGTAGCCTGCGGGCCCGGAGCCGATGATGATCACGTTACGGACGTCGCTCACGGCTTGATTCCTCGTCTCTGGTCTGTGTCAGTCGACCGGTGGGAGCCTGTTTCCGAGCTCTCACCCCACCCAACGGATCCTACGGGGCGCGCATTCCCGGTGTGTCGGGGCACACGCATGCTTCGAGGCGGCTGATGGAGCGGCCACGATGGCTCAGCCGGGCCGGGGACGACGTACTCCATGGTCGGCACCATCGCCGTCGGCACGAAGCTGTCCTGTGGCAGCCTCCGGGAACGCGAAAGGCCACGAGGGCGGTGCTCGTGGCCTCTTGTTGGCGACAGCTGGAGCCCGGTCCTCTCAGGGACGGGGGTAGGACTCTTTGAAGAGGACGGTGCCCGAGGCCGTGGGAGGTTGACGCATGCAGGACGCGTCCACGACATAGGCCGTGACCTGTGCGCTGTCGCGGGTATCGGGTACGACGACGAGATAGGCGCTCTTCCCGGCGTAGGTGCCCACCTTCGAGGCCAGGGCGTGGTCACTCCGGGGGATGGCCCGCCTGACACAGTCGGGTACCGGGATCTCGGTCTGGATCAGTGTGTTGGCGCTCTCGGTGGCCCCTGGCGTGTCCTGTCCGGAGTCGGCGCCGGAACGTGGTCGCAGACCGGTGTCCCCGTGTTTGGTGTCCTTGTTCGAAGCAAGCAGGTCCCGCACCTGGTTCTGGACACTGACACCGGAAAACGCGCTGCTGGACTGACTCGGCTTGCCGTGAGCCGTCGTGGTCGACGTTCCGGTGCCGAGCGCCTGGACCACCAGGGCCCCGGCTCCCAGCACGGCCGCGGTCAAAACACCCCCGAGTACGAGGGTCCTGCGGCGGCTGCGTCCGCTCTTCTTCCGCCCTGGTCCGGTGGCCCCTTGCGGGCGTCCGGCGGGGCGAGAGGCCGTAACCGATGTTTCACGTGAAACATGACCAGCGAGGTCGGCTCCGGAGGCGCTGAGTGGCGCCTCGGCGGCCAAGGCGGCATCGATGCGACCGGCCACGTCGGCCGGCATGGGTTCGGCTTCCGGAGAGGATCCCAGCAGCTCCCGGATCTCCTCCAGTGACGCATGGACGTCTGCACACAGCTCGCACGAGTCGAGGTGGTGCCGTATGTACCTGCTGCGGTCAAGGGAGAGAAGGCCTTCGGTGAGATCGGAGATCTCCTCGACGTCCGGGTGCCCGGCCGTGTCTGTCGTGGAAGTCACGCTCGCCCACCTCCGCCCTTCACTACGGCTGAATCGCTCGGTCCGGCGTGATCCGGGCCCTCGTTCGGAGACCCCGTTGCAGGTGGGACGGATGTCCCCTCCACCCGGTTCCGTCCCGCACCGGGTTCTTTTGCGCTTCCGGAACCTTCGGGCCGTAGATGGGTGAGCAGAGGCATCAGCCGGGCTCTGCCCCGGGCACACCGGCTCTTCACCGTGCCGGTCGGCACATCGAGGATGCGGGCGGCCTCGGCCACGGGGTAGCCCTGCATGTCCACGAGCACCAGGGCGGCCCGCTGGTCGTGCGGGAGGGTGCCGAGTGCTTCCAGAAGCTGGCGGTGCACATCGTTCCGCTCCGCCGGCTCAGAGGCCGACTCGTGCGGCTCCAGCAGCTGCTCCAGCCGCTCGGTGTCGTCAACAGGCGAGGTCTTCCGTGAGGCCACTTTGCGGGCACGGTCGAGGCAGGCATTCACCGTGATCCGGTGCAGCCACGTCGTGACGGCCGACTGTCCTCGGAAGGTATGGGCGGCGCGGAAGGCGGACACCAGGGCGTCCTGGACCGCGTCGGCCGCCTCCTCGCGGTCCCCCAGCGTCCGCAACGCGACCGCCCAGAGCCGATCCCGATGCCGCCGCACGATCTCACCGAAGGCCTGGTGGTCGCCTTCCACATGTCGAGCGAGCAGATCCTTGTCGCTCACTTCGGCGTATTCGGCGCCCTCCGCCATCTGCCCCCTCCGGTGCGGGTGTGACGTCAGCCCGTGAACTTCACTTCACCGATGGCCTGCTTGTAGCCATCACTGGCGTACAGGGTGGAGTCGTACCCCGAGCGGGGTACGGCCGTCAGCCAGACCAGGACGTATTGCGTCTTCACCGACTTGGTGACCTTCACCGTAGCGGTGTTGTCCGTCGTCGTGACCTTGCCGATCTGGGTCATCGAGCCCAGCGAGGACGGGGTGAGGGAGTCCGCCGCATACAGCTCGACCGTCGTGTGGTCACCGGCATAGCGCATGTCGATGGTGGCAGTGCTGAGTTTCTTGGCAGAGCCGAGATCGTAGACGATGCCGACGCCCGGTTTGTACGGAGCGATCGGCGGACCCTCGTTGAAGCTCTTGGTCTTCCAGTACGTCGACGGGTCGCCGTCGTACGTCTTGGGTTCGGCACCGGAGTTCTGGGCGGGGCCCTCGGCGGCGAACTCCCGGCCGTTCTGGATCTTTATCGGTTGGGGCTTCGGCTTCGAGGCGCCCTTGTCACCGTCGTCCGACTGCTGGCTCTTGTGGGTGTCGTCCGACTTGCCGCTCTGGTCCATCAGTGCGTCCGCCAACTGCCAGCTGCCAAGCCCCAGGGCGGCGATGAGGAGCGCCGACACGGCCCACTTCAGGGCCTTGCCCGTGCGGCTCTGCAGCGGGGGCGGCGGGGTGGTCATCGGCTGGGTGGCACCGGCGTGCGGCGCCGGGCGGCCGTACGTGCCCTGCTGGTAGGTCGTGCGCTGGTACTCCGGCGGGGCGGTGAACGCCGGCTCCGGCGGGCGGATGCGCGGCATCTCGCCGATCGCCTTCACCAACTCCTCCGGCGTGGTGCACGCAGCCTCGTGTCGGGAGGCGGTGGCCCCGTCGTTGGCGAGTGCGCGCATCGCGAGTTCGGACAGGCCCCGGTGAACGCCGGCACGCACCTGGTCCGGTGCGATGAGGCCCACACCCTTGGGGAGGCCGGACAGGCCGTACGCGTCGCTCTCGTACGGCCAGCGCTGGGTCAGCGCCGCGTACAGCAGAGCGCCGATCGCCTCGGTGTCGGTGCGCTGCGGAGTGTCGGAGCTGATGCCGCGCAGTGCGGCGTTCACGGCAAGGCCGCGGATGCGCCACTGGCCGGTGGAGGTGCGCAGCACGGCGTTCGGGTTCAGCCGGAGGTGGGCGAGACCCTCGCGATGCGCGGCGGCCATCGCGGAGGAGACCTGGCTGACCATCTGGTAGGCGTCGTGCGGCTCCAGCGGACCCGGGGCGAGGAGCGTGGTCAGCTCGGTGGCGTCGGGCAGCCACTCGTGCACGACGTAGACGAGGTCGTTCTCCTCGACGGCGTCCAGGACCTGGACAAAGCGTGGATCGCCGAGCAGCGCGGAGGAACGGGCGGCGGCCAGGACGGAACGGGCTCGCGTGTGCTCCGCGGGCAGGATGTGGACGCCGACGGCCCGACGGAGTTTCTCGTCGACCGCACGCCAACTGCTGAATCCGTCCAGACGGGTGACGCACTCCTCCAGTCGGTAGCGTCTGGCGAGCTTGTGACCGCTGTGCAGTTCGGGAGGCGAGGCCTTCTTTCCGGGACTCTCGGTCCCTCCGCTCCCCTGTGCCTCGTCGCTGTCCGTGTCCCGCTCCGGGTTCTTGGCCACCCCGTCGGCCGTGGACTGCTCCGCCTTGGCGGTCAGCGGCTCGTCACCGCTGTTGTCTGCCACGTCGACGGCAGCTGTGCTCCGTTCCGCCACCGTCGTCCCTGCCTCCCCATCCGTTGCACGCTGTCCGACGCCGAAACCAATTGTGCCCACAGTCCGCCGCTATGCACGACACACGGCGGCGGACGATGGTTGTGCACCTACCCCCACCTCAACGGCCCAGACGCCCGCGAACCATGCCGACGAGCGAATTGAGTTCCTCGATGCGCATGCGGCGGGCGGCGACGAAGAAGATGCCGAGCAGCACGGCACCGCCGACGAGCAGCGCGGCGAAGGAACCGACGACACCCTGGCCGAGGGCGCGTCCGATGGCGTAGCAGGCCGCGCCGCTGAGCAGCGCCGCCGGCACCGAGGCGATGCACAGGCGTGCGTACGTCCGCATCACCCGGGCACCGTCCAGGTCACCGCCGAGCCGCTTGCGCAGCCGTCGCCAGGCCACGCCCACACCGATCGCGTAGGCGAGGCCGTACGCGGCCGCCATACCGGCCACCGCCCAGCGGGCGGGCAGTAGGAAGTAGCAGAGTGCCGAGGCGCCCGCGTTGACGGCGGCGACGATGACGGTGTTGTAGAAGGGCGTGCGGGTGTCTTCGTAGGCGTAGAAGGCCCGCAGGACGACGTACTGCACCGAGTACGGGATCAGGCCGAGGCCGAAGGCCATCAGCATGTAGCCCATGTTGGTGGCCGAGTCGGTGCCCGCGGAGCCGAAGATCAGCGTGCACATCGGAATGCCGAGGGCGAGGAAGCCGAAGGCGATCGGGACGATGGCGACGGCGGTCGTGCGCAGGCCCTGGGAGATGTCGTCTCTGACGGCTCCGGCGTCGCCCTCGGCGGCCGAACGCGAGATGCGCGGCAGCAGGGCGGCCATCAGGGACACCGTGATGATGGCCTGCGGCAGTCCCCAGATCAGCTGGGCATTGGCGTAGGCGGCGAAACCGGTGCCCTTGAGGCCGGAGTCCTTGCCGGCGGCGGTGGACAGCTGGGTGACGACCATGGCGCCCGCCTGGTTGGCGAGCACGAACAGGACCGTCCACTTGGCGAGCATCGCGGCCTTGCCCAGACCGTGGCCCCTCCAGTCGAACCGCAGCCGGATCCGGAAGCCGGTCTCACGCAGGTAGGGGATCATCGCCAGGGCCTGGACGACCAGGCCGAGCAGCACACCGACGCCGAGGAGGCGCTGGCCTTCCGGCGGGATGTTCGTGACGGTCATGTGGGAGTTGGCGGCGGTGCCGTAGACCCAGATGAACATGCCGAGCGTCACGATGATGACGATGTTGTTCAGGACCGGCGTCCACATCATCGCGCCGAACTTCCCGCGCGCGTTGAGGATCTGACCCATCACCACGTGGATGCCCATGAAGAAGATCGAGGGCAGGAAGTAGCGGGTGAAGGTGACCGCCACGTCATTGGCCGCGGGGTTGGTGGCTACCGGGTTGGACAGCAGGCGCACCAACAGCGGCGCCGCGAACATCGCGAGTCCGGTGAGTGCGGCCAGCGCCACCATCACCAGGGTGAGCAGACGGTTCGCGAAGGCCTCGCCGCCGTCCTCGTCCTCCTTCATCGACCGCACCAGCTGCGGCACGAAGACGGAGTTGAGGCCGCCGCCGACGGTGAGGATGTAGATCATCGTCGGCAGCTGGTACGCCACCTGGAAGGAGTCCGCGAGGAAGCCGAGGCCGAGCGCCGCGGCGATCAGCGCGGAGCGGATGAAACCGGTCAGGCGGGAGACCATCGTGCCCGCGGCCATCACGGCACTGGACTTCAGCAGCCCACCGGCCTTGCCGCCCTTCTTCGCGGGCGCGGCGGGAGCCGTGGCAGCCGCTGCCGCCGCGGGCTCTGCCTCCCCTTGCGGAGCGGAGGGACCCGGCGCACCGGCCGGGGCGGGTACCGGCGGCTGCGGCGGATTTCCCGGGTTGGCCGGATAGGAGACCTCGGCGTACGGGTTGCCCTGCTGCGGGCCCTGTCCCTGAGCCG
Source organism: Streptomyces sp. NPDC048191 (assembly GCF_040652655.1). Classification (NCBI taxonomy): domain Bacteria; kingdom Bacillati; phylum Actinomycetota; class Actinomycetes; order Kitasatosporales; family Streptomycetaceae; genus Streptomyces; species Streptomyces sp. NPDC048191. The sequence goes on along the minus strand of NZ_JBEZMO010000001.1, from coordinate 207,669 downwards.
GCGGGTACGGGCCGACGTGCCCGTACCCGCCGCCCGGAGCGGGACCGGGGGCCGCGGTCGGCGGGGTGTAGGACGGCGGATCCATGGGTCCGGGGCCGCCGCCCTGCTGCTGGTCCTTGAAGAGGTGCGCGAAGGCGTCCGGCTCGTGGTACTCCTCGCCGGAGTGCGAGACCAGGTCGTCCACGCCCACGTACTGGGTGGTGCGCGGGTCGTCGCCGTACGGCATGTACGGGGCCGCACCCTCCGGCTCCGGCGCCGGTGTCTGCGCCCACACACGCGGGTCGGGCGCGTACGGAGACTGGGCGGGCCGGCCGTACAGCGGCTGCTGCTGCTCATAGCTGCCCGGCGGGGGCGGCGGGTGTGCGGCACGGTCGTACAGCGCCTCGGCGACCGGGTCCTGGGAGGTCATGTCGTGTGCCTGGTAGGGGTCCTGGCCGTAGGCGTCCTGGAGGTACATGTCCGCCGCTTGCTGCGGCGGTACCTGGCCGGGCTCAGGCGGCGTCTCGGGGTAGCCCGAGCCGGCCGCGCCCTGGCCGCGATCACCGTCGTACGGCGCGTTCATGCTTACCCCACCTCATCGTCCCCGGCCCACCGGCCACGACATCGCTCAACGGTCCACTCTCTCACCCGTCCCGGACGGGTCGGTGCTTTCCGGTGCGGTGTCCGGAGCAGGGTCACTCGGGTGCTCCCGGTCGTCTTCCCCGGCGGAAGAGGCCGATTCCTCTGGCTCTTCGAGGAGACGATCCGCAGGGGCGTCGGGGTTCCCGGGCTGGTCAGGGGCGCCCCCCGCCGTGCCGGGGCCGCCGTCTTCCGCCTGGCGGGCCGCAGCGCGCTTGCGCTGCGTGTACATCCGGAAACCGGCCAGGACGAGGAGGAGTACACCGCCGCCGATGACGAGCATCACGGTAGGAGTGATCTCGGTGACCTTCACGTCGAAGGTGACGGCGTCACCGTACTTCTGGCCGTCCTGGGTGTACAGCTGGGCGATCACCGTCACCCGGCCGTTGGCATTGGCCGAGGTGGTGAACTTCACGGACTGGCTGTGCCCGCCGGAGATCTCGACGGGCTGCTCGTAGTAGGCCTTGCCGCCGATCTTCAGACGGGTCGGCATGGTCGAGGTGAGCCGCAGGACCAGATGTCCGACCGGCTGCACGAGATTGTTCTGGACGGTCACCGGGATGGTGGCGCTGCGGCCGGAGAGCTTGGTCTCCGACTTGTCGATCAGCTTGACCTGGTCGGCCAGATCGTCGAGCCACCGTTCCACGCCGTCCCGGTAGCTGTCGGCCTCGGTGTTCCTGCCGCGCCACGACGTGGACATCTCGCGGTTTATGGCCCGCCCGAAGGGTGTGACGACGCGGGACTGGTCGGAGAGGATCACCTGGAAGCTGTCGAGCTTGTCCTGGGTGCGCGCGATCTGCTCGAAGGCCGTCCGCGGCAGTTCCTGTGAGCGTAGCGAGGAAGGGTAGGCGGATCCGGACGGGATGCGTGTGGTGGCGTTCGGGTCGGGCTTGTCCTTGGCCGCCGCGCTGAGGTCCTGGGACTCGGACCAGTTCCCGCCCTCGAGTGCCTTCACGGCCTCCGCCATCGCCTGCGCCTGGCTCGCCGTGGGCGTCCTCTGCGGGGCGACCACGATGCTGCGCTGCTTGTCCGTCTGCGCGTTCACCTCGAGGCTCTGCGCCAGGAACTCCTGAACGGCGAGTGTGGCCGAGCCGGCCTTCGTCAGGTCCCCCTTGAAAGCCGTGGACAGCCGGGCGTCGGAGACGACCGCCGTCGTGCCTCCACCGACCGGGCGGGCGGCGGAGGGCGTGTACGGCAGTCCGGCGGTCTCCTGCAGGCTGTCGCTGCGTGCGATCACGTGGTCGGCTCCGGCGGAGGTGGCGACCTTCATGATCGACGGGTCCACGGCCCCCTCCACCGGCCAGGCGAAGTCGGTGGTCGGTGTGACATGGAGCACGGTCTTGACGGTGATGGCCGCGACGTCGGTGGCGTCCTTGAGGTGGCTGAGCGAGCCGGTGACACTGGTGCCGTTGTGCGCTAGGGAGGCCAGGTCGGGATCGCCGAAGGGCAGGGCGACGACCTCCTTGCCCGCCACTGCCTTCTGCAGGTTCGCCAGCCACTGCTTGGCGATCGCCTGGTGCTCCTTGGGGCCGCGGGTGGTGTTGTCCCCGTCACCCGGCAACCGGTAGTTGCCGGTCGCCATCGCGTCCACCGAGGCCAGCAGGTCCGGGTCGATCACCCAGGTGACGTCGAGGTCCTTGCCGAGATCCACCATCTGAGCCAGCCGGCCGCCCGGCGCGAGCTCCTTGGCCAGGTCGTCGTTCAGGAACACCGGCGTCTGAAGCTCACCGGCGCCCGTCTTGGCCGTCATGTGGACCGTGGAGATCAGCGGCCACAGGAACGTGGTATTCGTCCTGGTGTCGGCCTCGGACGGCTGCCACGGCAGGAACGTCCGCTTCATGCCCAGCACCTGCTCCCAGGGCTGTGCGGCGGTCTGACCGGAGAGGGAGACGCCGAACTCGTACACGCCGCCGTCGCCGAGGTCGAGCTTGTTCACGGGGACGGAGATGCTGAAGTGCTCGGCGACGCCCGGGGACAGCTTGGCGAACTTCTCCTCGTACTTGCCGCCGACCTCGGACCCGGTGCCGGCCTGCAGATCGTCCGAGTGCTGGGCGACGGTGTCGATCTCCGAGCGGGTGTCCAGCATGGGGCCCACCCGCAGCCCCACGTGGGCGCCGGTGACGGTCTGCTTGCCGTTGTTGGTCACCGTGCCCGACACGGTAAGCGTGTCCCCGTCCGCCGGAGCGGTGGGGCTCAGCGAGTCCAGGGCGACGGACACCGGGCCCGAGGAAGCGGCCTGGGCGGGCGCGGCGGCGGGCAGCTGGAGCAGTCCGGCCAGTACGGGCGCAGCGGCGAGCAGCGCGCCGGTGCGCCGCAGCCACCGACGGGCAGGTGAGGCACTGGTCCCCTGGAAGTCAGCCGCCTCGGCCACGCGCTCGCCCGTCCCTCGTCGTCAGTGGTCGTCGGAATGTGCGTCCACGCATGGTAACGATGCGCGCTGAGGGGAAGTGCCGCGGTCTCCATCACAAGATCGAAGAACAGCGGCGACCTGTCCTCTATATCCAGTATCGGGGGGGAGAGCCTGCGTACGCCGTAAGGGCAGCCCTTGAGCGGGTATGCCGAGAGCTGTCCGTGGCCCCTTTCACCGGGCAGTCCCGCGATCTTCACCCGGGCCGTCCCAGGAGGAAATCGAGTCCGCCCCTGGTCGCCGGGGCACGTACCCTGTTCTGTTGTGCCGAACCCGAACGAAGACACTCCCTCTGCCCTGAGCCAGGCGCAGCAGCGCGCGGTCGCCGAGCTGCTGCGGGTGGCCCCCGTGGCCGACGATCTCGCCCGCCGATTCCAGGAGGCCGGGTTCTCCCTCGCCCTGGTCGGTGGATCGGTCCGAGACGCGTTGCTCGGCCGGCTCGGCAACGATCTGGACTTCACGACCGACGCCCGCCCCGAGGACGTACTGAAGATCGTCCGTCCCTGGGCGGACGCCGTCTGGGAGGTCGGCATCGCCTTCGGCACCGTCGGCGCGCACAAGGACGGCTACCAGATCGAGATCACCACCTACCGGTCGGAGGCCTACGACCGCACCTCGCGCAAGCCTGAGGTCTCGTACGGCGACTCCATCGAGGAGGATCTGGTCCGCCGGGACTTCACGGTCAACGCGATGGCCGTGGCGCTGCCGGAGAAGGAGTTCGTCGACCCGCACGGTGGCCTGGAGGATCTCGCGGCGCGTGTGCTGCGGACGCCGGGGACGCCCGAGGAGTCGTTCTCGGACGACCCCCTGCGGATGATGAGGGCCGCCAGGTTCGCCGCCCAGCTGGACTTCGAGGTCGCCCCCGAGGTCGTCACCGCGATGACCGAGATGGCCGGACGCATCGACATCGTCTCGGCCGAGCGGGTCCGGGACGAGCTGAACAAGCTGATCCTCTCCGCACACCCGCGCAAGGGGCTGTCCCTGCTCGTCGAGAGCGGGCTCGCCGGCCATGTGCTGCCTGAGCTGCCGGCACTGAGCCTGGAGCGTGACGAGCATCATCGGCACAAGGACGTCTACGAGCACACACTGATCGTCCTGGAGCAGGCGATCGCGCTGGAGCAGGAAGGCCCCGATCTCACGCTCCGGCTGGCCGCCCTGCTGCACGACATCGGCAAGCCGCGCACGCGCCGCTTCGAGAAGGACGGACGGGTTTCCTTCCACCACCACGAGGTGGTCGGCGCCAAGATGACCAAGAAGCGCATGACCGCCCTGAAGTACTCCAACGAACTGGTGAAGGACGTCTCACGGCTGGTCGAGCTCCACCTGCGCTTCCATGGCTACGGCACCGGGGAGTGGACGGACTCGGCGGTGCGCCGTTACGTCCGTGACGCCGGCCCGCTACTGGACCGCTTGCACAAGCTGACCCGCTCGGACTGCACCACTCGCAACAAGCGGAAGGCGGCCGCGCTCTCCCGGGCCTATGACGGTCTGGAAGACCGCATCGCCCAGCTCCAGGAGCAGGAGGAGCTCGACGCGATCCGACCGGACCTGGACGGCAACCAGATCATGGAGATCCTGGGTGTCGGTCCCGGCCCTGTCGTCGGCAAGGCGTACAAGCACATGCTGGAGCTGCGCCTGGAGAACGGTCCGATGGAGCACGATGCCGCTGTGGCGGCGCTCAAGGAGTGGTGGGCCGAGCAGGGCTGACGAGGCGGCCGGGCGGTGTTTCACGTGAAACATGAGCCCGGGCTGGCGGCGAAGGGGCGATGTTTCACGTGAAACATCGCCCCTCTTGCCTCTCATCGCCACTCGAAGCGCGCCATGGCCGCAGTGACGCCGGCGTAGATCAGGGCGACCAGGATCACCAGAAGCGCCGAGCGGCCGTCCGGGGGCAACATCAGGGCCGCCACCCCGGCGGCGCCGACGAAGGCGACGTTGAAGAGTACGTCGTACACCGAGAAGACCCGGCCGCGGAAGTCGTCGTCGACGGAGGCCTGGACGATCGTGTCCGTGGCGATCTTGGCGCCCTGGGTGATCAGGCCCAGCAAGAAGGCCGCGACCAGGAGGGGGCCGGTGGCAAAGGGGAGACCGAGAGCGGGCTCCAGTACGGCGGCGACGCCGGAGCACACCACGATCCAGCGGCCGGGACCGAGGTGTCCTGCCGCCCACGGCGTCACCGCGGCCGCCGCGAAGAATCCCGCACCCGACAGCGCGAGTGCGAGGCCGAGCAGCCGGAGTCCCTCCTCCGGCGTCGTGGAGAGCGCATAGCGGCACAGCATGAGCAACAGGACGAGGAGCGCGCCGTAGCAGAAGCGCATCAACGTCATCGCGGCCAGCGCCCAAGCGGCTTCCCTGCGTCGGGGCGCGGCGAGATGGCGGACGGCCGCCGTGAGTGCGCGTGCCGTGTCGGCGAGGGCGGTGGCCATGCGCGGGCGTTGAAGCCGGCGGTCGGGCCCGAGGAGTGCGGGGGCGATGGTCAGGGAGGCCAGCGAGGCGCACAGATAGAGGAAGGCGCCGAGAAGTACCACCGCCGCGTCGGAGTCGGATGCCAGGAGCCGTACGACGAAGGCCAGGCCGCCGCCCGCGGTCGCGGCGAGCGTTCCGGCTGTCGGGGAGAGGGAATTGGCAAGCACGAGCCGCTCGTCGTCCACCACGCGGGGCAGGGACGCGGACAGCCCGGCAAGGACGAAACGGTTGACGGCTGTGACACACAGCGCGGAGACGTAGAAGAGCCATTGCGGGACATGGCTGACCATCAGCACGGCGGTCACCGCGGCCAGCAGGGCGCGCAGCAGATTGCCGTACACGAAGACCTGTCGGCGGCGCCAGCGGTCCAGCAGGACGCCGGCGAACGGGCCGACCAGTGAATAGGGGAGCAGCAGGACCGCCATCGCCGAGGCGATGGCGGTCGCCGAGGTCTGTTTCTCCGGGGAGAAGACGACGTACGCGGCGAGCGCGACCTGGTAGACGCCGTCGGCGCCCTGGGACAGGAGGCGGATGTACAGCAGGCGTCGGAAGTACCGCAGGCGCAACAGGACGCGCAGGTCACGGACGACGGGCATGGGGCACAGCCTCACATATGCGGAAGGTCCCCGGGTCAAGGAACCCGGGGACCTTCACAGCCCTGGCAGGAGCGTTCTCGTGCGAGCGATCGGCCGCTGAGGCGTCTCAGCGCACTGCGCCGTGTCGAGCTAGCGCTCGACCTCGCCGCGGATGAACTTCTCGACGTTCTCGCGGGCCTCGTCGTCGAAGTACTGAACCGGCGGGGACTTCATGAAGTAGGAGGACGCCGACAGGATCGGGCCACCGACGCCGCGGTCCTTGGCGATCTTCGCGGCGCGCAGGGCGTCGATGATGACACCGGCGGAGTTCGGGGAGTCCCAGACCTCGAGCTTGTACTCCAGGTTCAGCGGGACGTCACCGAAGGCGCGGCCCTCGAGGCGGACATAGGCCCACTTGCGGTCGTCCAGCCAGGCGACGTAGTCGGACGGGCCGATGTGGACGTTCTTCTCGCCGAGGTCCCGGTCGGGGATCTGGGAGGTGACGGCCTGCGTCTTGGAGATCTTCTTGGACTCCAGGCGCTCGCGCTCGAGCATGTTCTTGAAGTCCATGTTGCCGCCGACGTTCAGCTGCATCGTGCGGTCGAGGATGACACCGCGGTCCTCGAACAGCTTCGCCATGACGCGGTGCGTGATGGTGGCGCCGACCTGGGACTTGATGTCGTCACCGACGATCGGCACACCGGCCTCGGTGAACTTGTCGGCCCACTCCTTGGTGCCGGCGATGAAGACCGGAAGGGCGTTGACGAAGGCGACCTTGGCGTCGATGGCGCACTGGGCGTAGAACTTCGCCGCGTCCTCGGAGCCGACCGGCAGGTAGCAGACCAGGACGTCGACCTGCTTGTCCTTCAGGACCTGGACGACGTCGACCGGCTCGGCGTCGGACTCCTCGATGGTCTGGCGGTAGTACTTGCCGAGGCCGTCGAGGGTGTGGCCGCGCTGGACGGTGACACCGGTGCTGGGCACGTCGCAGATCTTGATGGTGTTGTTCTCGGAGGCGCCGATGGCGTCCGCGAGGTCGAGACCGACCTTCTTCGCGTCGACGTCGAACGCGGCAACGAACTCCACGTCGCGCACGTGGTAGTCACCGAACTGCACGTGCATCAGGCCGGGGACCTTGGACGCCGGGTCGGCGTCCTTGTAGTACTCGACTCCCTGCACCAGCGACGCGGCGCAGTTGCCCACGCCGACGATGGCTACGCGAACCGAACCCATTCCGGTTGCTCCCTGTGTGTACGAGTGAGGCCCTGAGTGGGTCTCACGTGGCGGTGTCGCCGGGCGTATCCGTCCGGGGGGTTTCCCCGCGACGGGGCAGGCCGCCCGTCGATCCAGTGGTGGTGTCCTGCTGAGCGGACCCCCCGGACGCGGAACCTCTCAGATCCCGCCCGGCCCGCTCGCTCTCGATGAGCTCGTTCAGCCAGCGCACTTCGCGCTCCACGGACTCCATCCCGTGGCGCTGGAGCTCGAGTGTGTAGTCGTCGAGGCGCTCCCGCGTACGTCCCAGGGAGGCGCGCATCTTCTCCAGGCGCTCCTCCAGGCGGCTGCGCCGGCCCTCCAGTACGCGCATGCGAACGTCCCGCGACGTCTGCCCGAAGAAGGCGAAGCGTGCGGCGAAATGTTCGTCCTCGTAGGCGTCAGGGCCGGTCTGCGAGAGGAGCTGCTCGAAGTGCTCCTTACCTTCTGCCGTCAATCGGTACACGATCTTCGCTCGGCGTCCGGCGAGGGGAGCGGCGTCCTCGTGGGTGCTGCCCGACTCCTCGATCAACCAGCCGTTGGCGACCAGCGTCTTGAGGCAGGGATACAGGGTTCCGTAGCTGAACGCCCGGAACACGCCCAGGGACGTGTTGAGTCGTTTGCGCAGCTCATAGCCGTGCATCGGGGACTCGCGCAGCAGGCCGAGCACGGCGAACTCGAGGATGCCGGAACGTCGGCTCATCGTCGCCTCCTCTCGGTCCCGCTGATCGCTCACGCGGGTCTCGCAGTGCCTTCAGCGTCTTTATCTCGCGCTGATGTATCGACTCGATACATCCAGACGATAGAACGGCCTTGCGCAGGCGACAAGAGGGACGGCGGTGAACGGGATCACATCACCGATTCATACGGTGCGGGTTGCCTGATTTGGGGTGAACTTCGGGGCTCGGCTGGTTTTGGCGGTGCGTAGTCTGTGCGGCATGCACAGCACCGGGAACCAAGCGACGCCAGGGGAGCGTCGTCGTCCCCGGTGCAGTACGGGTGAATGCAGAACCGACCACATCCGTACTTCGGGGGGACCGGAAACCAGCCGCCGTTCCAGGCGCGCAAGGGTGCGCCTGCCCGAGGAGTAATCGTTCGATGAGCGAGCACCGTCGCAAACCGCCGCCGCCGCAGGGAGGCGGACGTGCCGCGGCCCGACGCGGCCAGTCCGGCTCGTCCTCCGGTCGCCGTGCGGCACCGCGAGGCGCCACCGGGTCTCCAGCCGACTCCTATGGGTCCAGTTCCTATGGGTCGGATCCCAGCAGCCCCGGAGGTGACGAGCGTCCCTACGGCGGCCGTGCCGAGGCCCGCCGGGCCGCACAGAGAGGCAGTCGCCGACGAGCTGCCGAACCCGCCGGCCGTGGCGGTCGGCGTAGTGGTCCGGGCGGGCCCGCCCGCAGTACGGGTCGTGCGGTTTCTCCTTCCAGAAAACGGATCATCGACTATCCGCGCGCCGACAGGTATGGGTGGCGCCGGTGGATGCCGTCCTGGAGGCTCGTCACGGGACTGTGCATCGGGTTCGTCGGAAGCCTCGTGGCGGTGGCGGGCATCGCGTACGCGATGGTGAGCGTTCCCAACGAGGCCGCGGTCGCCAAGGCGCAGAACAATGTCTTCTACTGGTCCGACGGCTCGGTGATGGTCGCGACCGGCGGTGAGGTCAACCGCCAGAACATGAACTACGCCAGCATCCCCAAGGAGATGCGGTACGCGGTCATCTCGCAGGAGAACAAGACCTTCGAGACCGACAGCGGTGTCGACCCGAAGGGTATCGCGCGTGCTGTCCTGAACATGGCCCGCGGCGGTCAGACGCAGGGTGGTTCGACCATCACTCAGCAGTACGTCAAGAACGCGATGCTGAACGACCAGGCACAGACGTTGTCCCGGAAGTTCAAGGAGATCTTCGTCGCGATCAAGGTGGGAGCCCAGGTCCCCAAAGAAAAGATCATGGAGGGCTACCTCAATACGACGTACTTCGGTCGGGGGGCCTACGGGCTGCAGGCCGCGTCCCGGGCGTACTTCAACAAGGACGCGACGAAGCTGAACCCGGGTGAGTGTGCGTTCCTCGCGGCGATGGTCAAGGGCGCGACGTACTACGACCCGGCGGGCGCGACTTCCCTCGATCCCTCTGCGACTCCGGAGGCCAACAGCAAGCGGGCCCTGGCGCAGATGCAGGACACTCTTGACAAGATGGTCAAATACGGCCATTTGAGCCAGGCGGAACGCGCCAAGTACACGACCCTCCCCAAGATCCAGAACCCTCGTTCGAACGGGCAGCTGGGGGGCCAGATCGGCTATCTCGTCGACCTTGCCAAGGCGTACCTGGTCAACAACCCGGCGACGCATATCAGTGCGGACGATCTGCAGAAGGGCGGCTACCAGATCTACACGACCTTCGACAAGAAGAAGGTCAACGCGCTGGAAGCCGCCGTGAAGAACGTCCAGAAGACGAACATCAAACCCAAGCAGCGGCCCAAGACGGACACCTACGTCCAGTTCGGCGGGGCTTCCGTGGACCCGACCTCGGGCGCGATCAAGGCCATTTACGGCGGCGAGGACGCCACGAAGCACTTCACCGACAACGCCGACGCGACCGGTGCCCAGGTCGGTTCGACATTCAAGCCGTTCGTGCTGGCGGCGGCCATGCAGTGGGGTGTGCGCAACCCGGACGGTCCCGAGTCACAGCCTCAGGACGAGCGCACAACGGCTTCCCCCAAGAGCCTGTACAGCGGCAAGAACAAGCTCAAGATCAAGGAGTACAACGGACAGGTCTGGACCGACAAGGACGGCAACGAGTGGCTGCAGACCAACGACGGTGGTGAGTCCGTCGGACACGCGCCGAACTACAAGATCGACCTTCGCGAGGCGATGCAGTACTCGGTCAACTCCGCCTATGTCCAGCTCGGCATGGACGTGGGGCTGGACAAGGTCAAGGAAAGTGCCATGGACGCCGGCATCCTCAAGGGGAGCCTCGCCAGCGCCCATGTCCCGTCCTTCTCGATCGGCACGTCGGACCCCAGCGCTATCCGGATGGCCTCCGCCTACTCCACGTTCGCGGCAAGTGGTCAGCAGCGTGATCCGTACTCCGTCGTGAAGGTCAGTGACAAGGACGGGGTGGTCTTCACGCACCAGGACAAGTCCACCGAGGCTTTCACCCCCAACGTCGCCAACAACGTCACCGACGTACTGAAGACCGTGGTGGACAAGGGCACTGGTACCAAGGCCCAGCTGCCCGGCCGTGACGTCGCCGGTAAGACGGGTACCACGGACGGCAACAAGTCCGCGTGGTTCGTCGGGTACACCCCGCAGCTGTCGACCGCGATCAGCATGTTCCGGTTGGACGACAACGCGAAGAGCAAGAATCGGAAGTTCCTGGAGATGTACGGAACGGGTGGCCAGGAGAAGATCCACGGTGCCTCGTTCCCGGCCGAGATCTGGCACGACTACATGACCGAGGCGCTGCAGAACCAGCCGGTCATGCGCTTCCCGACTCCGCAGCCCATCGGCAAGGTGCTCAACGCCGAACCGAGTCCGACACCGACTCCCTCGGCCACCCAGAGTCAGACGGCGAGCCCCTCGCCCAGCCCGACGCCCAGCAGCAACACCTCCCCGTCCCCGTCCCCCTCGGTCACCGACACCTGCCAGTGGAGCTGGGGCAATAACTGCAACGGCAACGGCAATGGCAACGGCGGCACGGACACGGGAGGCACAACCGGAGGCACCGATCCGACGCCCACGGTCACGGACACGACCGGGACAGGCGGTAACACCAGAGGCAACGGCAACGGAGGCTTCTTCGGAGGTCAGACCGGTTAGCCGGAGAGCCTGACCGGTTGGCGTGCTTTCGCCCGCCGCGGGTGTTTCACGTGAAACATGGGCCGCCGCACCCCATCAGGTGCGGCGGCCCTCGGCGTTTTCCCAGAGAGGTACGGCAGGATGTGCCCCATGCCCAGTGCAGAGATGACGCCCGCGAGCATGCACGAGCCTGAGCCCGTGCGGCCCGCCACGGCAGAACCGGTGCGGCCGACCAGTGAGGACGAGATCGCCCGGGCCGGCAGTGAGCTGATCGGTGGTCCCATGGGGCGGCGTGCCCTGCTCGGGACCTCCTGGTGGACCCCCGTCCGGGTCGTCGCGCTCGTGGCGATCGGCATGTTCGCCCTCGGCCTGGTCCAGAAGGCACCCTGCTACAACAGCGCCTGGTTCTTCGGCGCGAGCAGCCAGTACACGCACGCCTGCTACTCGGACATCCCGCACCTCTACCAGGGCCGCGGGTTCGCCGACCACCTCGTGCCGTACTTCGACAAGCTCCCGGACGACATGTCCGGCGGCATGGGCTACCTCGAATACCCGGTGCTGACCGGCGTGTTCATGGAGGTGGCATCCTGGCTGACCCCGCACAGCGGGACTATTCAGCACCAGGAGCAGTGGTACTGGTTCGTCAATGCCGGGTTGCTGATGGTGTGCGCGGCCGTCATCGCCGTCTGCGTCGCCCGCACCCACAGCCGGCGCCCCTGGGACGGCCTGCTCGTCGCCCTCGCACCCGCCTTCCTGCTCACCGCGACCATCAACTGGGACCTGCTGGCGGTGGCTCTCACGGCCGCTGCGATGCTGATGTGGTCCCGGAGCCGTCCCGTCGCCTTCGGCGTCCTCCTGGGCCTCGCCACGGCCGCCAAGCTCTACCCCGTGTTCCTGCTGGGCCCTCTGCTCGTGCTGTGCTGGCGGGCGGGCAAGTGGCGGGAGTACGCCCAGGCCGTGGGCGGTGCGGCGATCGCCTGGTTCGTGGTGAACCTGCCGGTGATGCTCTTCGCCTTCCAGGGCTGGTCGAAGTTCTACACGTTCAGCCAGGAACGGGGCATCGACTTCGGCTCGTTCTGGCTGATCTGGACACAGAACTCCAGCACCCCGCTCAGCACCGGCTTCGTGAACACCGCGGCCATGGTCCTGGTGGTTCTGTGCTTCCTCGGCATCGCCGCTCTGGCGTTCACCGCCCCGCGCCGGCCGCGCTTCGCCCAGCTGGCCTTCCTGATGGTGGCGGCCTTCATCGTCACCAACAAGGTCTACTCACCGCAGTACGTGCTGTGGCTGGTGCCACTGGCGGTCCTCGCCCGGCCCAAGTGGCGCGACTTCCTGATCTGGCAGGCGTGCGAGGTGGCGTACTTCCTGGGCATCTGGATGTACCTCGCCTACACGACCAGCGGAGACGCTCACAAGGGGCTGCCGGCACAGGGCTACTACTGGTCGATCGTCCTGCACCTGGTCGGCACGCTGTACCTGTGCGCCGTCGTCGTACGGGACATCCTCATGCCGGAGCGGGACGTGGTGCGCAGGTCGGGTGACGACGACCCATCGGGTGGGGTGCTCGACGGCGCCGAGGATGTCTTCGTACTCGGCGCGGCCGCCCATCCGCCGCGGCACGCGGCCCACTTCGAGGGGCCTCAGGTGGACTGGGGCAGGCCGCTGCCGCCTTCCCCCGAGGACCGTTCGCTCTGAGCGAACACACCGTCGGAAGGTCATGAAGACGGTCGGAAAGCCAAGGAGAAGGCCGTACCCGCGGGATGCGGGTACGGCCTTCTCCTTGTGCCTGGGACGTTGTCCAGGGGTGTTGGGCCGGGGTGTTGTTCCGGGCCCGGGCTCAGTGGTCCACGATTCGGTCGAACTGCGTGGTGGTGTGCCGCAGATGGGCCACCAGCTCGTCGCCGACCTTCGGCTCCGGCGCGTCCGACGGGACGAACAGGATCGACACCTGCATGTGCGGCGGCTCGGCGAACCAGCGCTGCTTGCCGCCCCAGACGAACGGAGAAAGGTTCCGGTTCACGGTGGCGAGGCCGGCCCGGGCGACGCCCTTGGCGCGCGGCATGACGCCGTGCAGGGCCTTCGGGGCCTCCAGGCCCACCCCGTGCGACGTTCCGCCCGCCACGACCACCAGGAAGCCGTCGGAGGCCGCCTTCTGCTGGCGGTAGCCGAACCGGTCGCCCTTGGACACGCGGGTGACGTCCAGGACGGCACCGTGGTACTCGGTGGCGTCGTGGTCCCCGAGCCACAGTCGCGTGCCGATGCGTGCGCGGAACCGGGTCTGCGGGAACTGCTGCTGGAGGCGGGCGAGTTCATCGGCCTTGAGGTGGCTGACGAACATCGTGTGCAGCGGCAGCCGGGCGGCCCGCAGCCGGTCCATCCAGCCGATGACCTCCTCGACCGCGTCCGAGCCGTCGGTACGGTCCAGCGGCAGATGGATGGCGAAGCCCTCCAGGCGGACGTTCTCTATGGCCTGGTGCAGCTGGGGCAGGTCCTGCTCGCTGATGCCGTGGCGCTTCATCGAGGACATCACCTCGATGACGACCCGTGCGCCGACGAGGCCGTACACGCCGTCGACGGACGACACCGAACGCACCACCCGGTCGGGCAGCGGCACGGGCTCCTCGCCGCGCCGGTACGGCGTCAGCACCAGCAGGTCACCGCCGAAGAAGTCCTTGATGCGCGCGGCCTCGTACGTCGTGCCGACCGCGAGCAGGTCGGCGCCCAGCCGCGTGGCCTCCTCCGCCAGCCGTTCGTGCCCGAAACCGTAGCCGTTGCCCTTGCAGACCGGGACAAGCCCCGGGAACTGCTCCTGCACGTGCTTGTGGTGCGCCCGCCAGCGCGCGGTGTCGACGTAGAGCGTGAGCGCCATGGCCGGACCCGGACCCTTTCTCGTGGCTGCCGTGTATCGGGGTGTGAGAGCTGTGAAGGCTATGGAATCAAACGCCCGCGGCTCAACGGCGGGACATGTAGATGTCGAGCGCCTTGTGGAGCAGCTTGTTCAGCGGGAAGTCCCACTCGCCGAGGTACTCGGCGGCCTGTCCGCCGGTGCCGACCTTGAACTGGATCAGACCGAACAGATGGTCCGTCTCGTCCAGCGAGTCGGAGATGCCGCGCAGGTCGTAGACGGTGGCGCCGAGCGCGTAGGCGTCGCGCAGCATCCGCCACTGCATCGCGTTCGATGGCCGGACCTCACGGCCGATGTTGTCGGAGGCGCCGTAGGAGTACCAGACGTGCCCGCCGACGATGAGCATCGTCGCCGCCGACAGGTTCACGCCGTTGTGCCGGGCGAAGTACAGCCGCATCCGGTTCGGGTCCTCGGAGTTGAGGGCCGTCCACATGCGCTGGAAGTACGACAGGGGGCGGGGCCGGAAGTGGTCGCGCACGGCCGTGATCTCGTACAGCCGCTGCCACTCGGCCAGGTCCTGGTAGCCGCCCTGGACGACCTCGACGCCAGCCTTCTCGGCCTTCTTGATGTTGCGGCGCCACAGCTGGTTGAAGTTCTTGTGGACCTCTTCCAGGGAGCGGTTGGCCAGCGGCACCTGGAAGACGTAGCGCGGCTGCACGTCGCCGAAACCGGCGCCGCCGTCCTCGCCCTGCTGCCAGCCCATGCGGCGCAGCTTGTCGGCCACCTCGAAGGCGCGCGGCTCGATGAAGTCGGCCTCCATGTCGCGCAGGCGCTTGACGTCCTGGTCCTGGATACCCTTCTTGATCGTTTCCGCGTTCCAGCGGCGGATGATCACCGGCGGGCCCATCTTCACCGAGAAGGCGCCCTGCTGCTTCAGGTGCGCCAGCATCGGCTGGATCCAGTCGTCGAGGTTCGGCGCGAACCAGTTGATGACCGGACCCTCGGGCAGATAGGCGAGGTAGCGCTTGATCTTGGGCAGCTGGCGGTACAGGACCAGGCCCGCGCCGACCATCTCGCCGGTGCGCTCGTCGAACCAGCCGAGGTTCTCCGAACGCCACTCCGCCTTGACATCGGCCCAGGCCGGGACCTGCATGTGGCTCGCCGCCGGCAGGCTCTGGATGTAGGCCAGATGCTGCTCGCGGCTGATGGTCCTCAGGGTCAGGCTCATGTCGGGGCGCTCCTCGGGCTGGTGTGTCCCCATGGGTACAGGGGCTCCGGCTCTCGCGCCGAAGCCTACTGCGCCTTGTCGGCACCCCGACTGTGTGTGTGGTTCAGAAGAGTCCGCCGAACAGTCCGCCGTTCGCCATGCTGATGAGGAAACCGACTCCCGCGGCGCCCATACCGACCACCAGCCCGAAGCGCTCGCGGGTCGTCACCGAGATCCACTGGCCGTAGATGCCGAAGCCGAGTCCCACCAGCCCGGTCCACGAGGACAGGAGGTGCAGCCCGTGGAAGAACGACGTGATGAAGGACAGTAGGCCGAGGACGAGCGTGACCCCCATCAGAGCGTCCTGAAGCGGACGGTGCTTGCCGTCCGTGGCGAAGAGGGAACCGGCGACGTTTGGATGCAATACCTGTGCCATGGGCACCTCCTGCGGAAGGCGGCGCACAGTAGCGCCGTACACACCCGACGTGTACAGGGTGACTGCCCTCACGACCGGATTTCAACCGGAAGCACGTGTGCGGGTAGTCTGTACCGTCTGCACCGGTGTCTGCCCACGCCTGCCCAGGTAACACTGCGGGATCCCTCAGAGGCCCCCATTGTCAGTGGCGGCCGATACCGTTGCGTACGCATCACGACCCTCCTGCCACGGAACGACCGTGGCCGCTGAGTCCAAAGGAGGTGGGTTCCACATGCGTCACTACGAGGTGATGGTCATCCTCGACCCCGATCTCGAGGAGCGCGCTGTCTCCCCGCTGATCGAGAACTTCCTGTCCGTCGTCCGTGACGGTGGCGGCAAGGTTGAGAAGATCGACACCTGGGGCCGTCGTCGTCTCGCCTACGAGATCAAGAAGAAGCCCGAGGGCATCTACTCGGTCATCGACCTGCAGGCCGAGCCTGCGGTCGTCAAGGAGCTCGACCGCCAGATGAACCTGAACGAGTCGGTCCTCCGGACCAAGGTCCTCCGCCCCGAGATGCACTGAGCCTTCGCGCTCAGCTGATCTCGGGATTCGAGTAGCAAGCAAGCAGCCAGAGCAAACCCGCCGAGAGGTTCCCCATGGCAGGCGAGACCGTTATCACGGTCATCGGCAATCTTGTCGATGACCCCGAGCTGCGCTTCACCCCGTCCGGTGCGGCGGTCGCGAAGTTCCGCGTCGCGTCCACTCCCCGCACCTTCGACCGCCAGACGAACGAGTGGAAGGACGGCGAGAGCCTCTTCCTGACCTGCTCGGTCTGGCGTCAGGCGGCGGAGAACGTCGCCGAGTCGCTCCAGCGAGGCATGCGCGTCATCGTGCAGGGCCGGCTGAAGCAGCGGTCCTACGAGGACCGTGAGGGCGTCAAGCGCACGGTCTACGAGCTGGACGTCGAGGAAGTCGGCCCCAGCCTGCGCAACGCCACGGCCAAGGTCACCAAGACCGCCGGTGGCGCTCGCGGTGGCCAGGGCGGTTACGGCGGCGGTGGCGGCCAGGGTGGCGGCGGCTGGGGCGGAGGCCCCGGTGGCGGTCAGCAGGGCGGCGGTGCTCCGGCCGACGACCCGTGGGCGACCGGCGCTCCTGCCGGTGGCAACCAGGGTGGCGGCGGCTGGGGCGGTGGCTCCGGCGGTTCCGGCGGCTCCGGCGGCTACTCGGACGAACCCCCCTTCTAGGCCTCGGACCGGTCCTGCGGGACCGGCCTGGTCGAGGGCGGGTCGTTACCCACACTTCTTGATCACACAGGAGAAACACTATGGCGAAGCCGCCTGTGCGCAAGCCGAAGAAAAAGGTCTGCGCTTTCTGCAAGGACAAGGTCACGTACGTGGACTACAAGGACACGAACATGCTGCGGAAGTTCATTTCCGACCGCGGCAAGATCCGTGCCCGCCGCGTGACCGGCAACTGCACGCAGCACCAGCGTGACGTCGCCACGGCCGTCAAGAACAGCCGTGAGATGGCGCTGCTGCCCTACACGTCCACCGCGCGCTAAGGGAAGGGTGACCGACTCATGAAGATCATCCTGACCCACGAGGTCTCCGGCCTCGGTGCCGCGGGCGACGTCGTCGACGTCAAGGACGGTTACGCTCGCAACTACCTGATCCCGCGGAAGTTCGCTATCCGCTGGACCAAGGGTGGCGAGAAGGACGTCGAGCAGATCCGCCGCGCTCGCAAGATCCACGAGATCCAGACCATCGAGCAGGCCAACCAGATCAAGGCCCAGCTCGAGGGCGTGAAGGTCCGCCTGGCCGTCCGCTCCGGCGACTCCGGCCGTCTCTTCGGTTCCGTCACCCCGGCCGACATCGCGTCCGCGATCAAGGCTTCCGGTGGCCCCGAGGTCGACAAGCGTCGCATCGAGCTGTCCGCCCCGATCAAGACCCTGGGCGCCCACGAGACGTCCGTGCGTCTGCACCCCGAGGTTGCCGCCAAGGTCAACATCGAGGTCGTCGCGGCGTGACGCTGCGCTCGGCTTGAGCAGCTGAGAGAAGGGCCGCCCCTGCGGGGCGGCCCTTCTTCGTGTTCGGGGTCGGCATTGGCCGCGCGGACACGGCATGTTTCACGTGAAACAGGGAGGTTGCGCCTCTGTTGGGCTCAGCGGGAGGCGCCGGTGACGATCCAACGACCCGAGCGGCTGCGCAGCCACAGGGTCAGCATGCGGACGGTCATCATCAGCGTCATCGCGGCCCACAGCGCCGCGAGTCCCCCACCGAGGGTGGGAACGAGCAGAGCGACTGGAGTGAAGACCGCGAGCGTGACCACCATCGCCCCGGCCAGATACGGGCCGTCGCCGGCGCCCATCAGGACTCCGTCCAGCACGAAGACGATCCCGCAGATGGGCTGCGAGAGCGCCACCATGAGGAGGGCCGGCAGGGCCGCGTCCTTCACCACGGAGTCGCCGGTGAACAGCGGCAGGAAGAGCGGACGCGCGGCAACGACGAGCAGACCGAGGACCACACCGGTCGTGATGCCCCACTGAACCATGCGGCGGCACGCCTCACGCGCTCCCTGGGTGTTGTTCGCGCCGAGATAGCGGCCGATGATGGCCTGCCCCGCGATCGCTATCGCGTCCAGAGCGAAGGCCAGCAAGCTCCACAGGGACAGGATGATCTGGTGGGCTGCGATGTCGGCGTCGCCCAGATGTGCCGCGACGGCGGTGGCGATCATCAGGATCGCCCGCAACGAGAGTGTGCGGACCAGGAGCGGAACACCAGCCTGCGCCGAGGCCCGGATTCCAGCGGCGTCAGGGCGGAGCGAAGCACCGTGCCGACGGGCGCCGCGTACGACCACGGTCAGATAGACGGCCGCCATGCCGCACTGTGCGATGACGGTGCCCCAGGCCGAACCGGCGATGCCGAGCCCGGCGCCATAGACGAGTCCCGCATTGAGCGCACCATTGACGATGAAGCCCGCGACGGCGACATAAAGAGGGGTTCTGGTGTCCTGCAGCCCGCGCAGCACTCCCGTGGCGGCGAGCACGATGAGCATGGCCGGGATGCCCAGCGAGGAGATGCGCAGATACATCGTGGCGTAGGGGGCCGCGGTCGTGGAGGCGCCGAAGAGGTCCACGATGCCGGGACCCAGCGGGAGGACGACGGCTATGACACCGATGCCGAGCAGCAGGGCGAGCCAGATGCCGTCCATGCCCTGTCGAATGGCGGCCTGCAGATCGCCGGCGCCGACGCGCCGGGCCACGGCTGCGGTGGTGGCGTAGGCGAGGAAGACGAAGACGCTCACCGCGGTGGTGAGGAGTGCCGAGGCAACGCCGAGGCCGGCGAGCTGGGCGGTCCCGAGATGGCCGACGATGGCACTGTCCGCCATGACGAAGAGAGGCTCGGCGACGAGCGCGCCGAAGGCCGGCACGGCCAGCGAGACGATCTCTCTGTCATGCCGTCGGCTGGTCGCCTTGGGTATCGCGGGAGCCTGGGTCATGGGCGCTAATCTAATCGTCCACAGGTAAGTGATGCAAATGACTTCTGGCCCTTACTTCTTTGCTGGGGCCGTGTCCTTTCGCGCACCGTTCGAAGCGATCTTGGTCCCCGTGGGAAAGTTTTTCTTCTGCACAGCCGGTGGACGGCAAAGGTGCAGGTCAAGTGGCTCTCGTGGGCAGGATGGAGGGCTTGTTCACAGGGCTGTCCACCGGGTCGTGCACAGGTTTCGAGGAGTTCTCCACAGCATCGGGGCCGTCGTCCACATGGCCTGTGGATAACCAGATTGGCTGACGGTGCCGGGGGGCCTACCGTTGTCCGGCGCCCGCTTCTTCCCCGGGCTGGGAGACGCCTCTTTTCCGGCCCTGGAACCGTCATGAACCGACGCACCGTAACCGGAGCAGGGCCTCTCAGTTGTCAGTGCCGTGCCGTACAAAAGAGGACACGGCGAGGTCCGCCGTGCGGACGGGAGGAGGTGGCTCGGTGAGCATTTCCGAGCCCTTGGACGATCCCTGGGCCGACACCGGACCCAGTGATCGTCTGCCGGCCTCCCGCCGACGCGGTGACGGCGGCCGGGGTCGTGACGAACAGCACGACCGGGGCCGGGAGAACGCCTCCTGGGACGACGGCGGTTCCTCCTTCGAGCGGGTACCGCCGCAGGACCTGGACGCCGAGCAGTCGGTGCTGGGCGGCATGCTGCTGTCCAAGGACGCCATCGCCGACGTCGTCGAGATCCTCAAAGGCCACGACTTCTACAAGCCCGCGCACGAGACGATCTACCAGGCGATCCTGGACGTCTACGCCAAGGGCGAGCCGGCCGACCCGATCACCATCGCCGCCGAACTCACCAAGCGCGGCGAGATCAACAAGGTCGGTGGCGCCGCGTATCTGCACAGCCTCGTCCAGACCGTGCCGACGGCGGCCAACGCCGAGTACTACGCGGAGATCGTCCACGAGCGGGCGGTGCTGCGCCGCCTGGTCGAAGCCGGGACGCGCATCACACAGATGGGATACGCGGCCGACGGCGACGTGGACGAGATCGTCAACAGCGCCCAGGCCGAGATCTACGCCGTCACCGAGCAGCGCACCAGCGAGGACTATCTCCCGCTCGGCGACATCATGGAAGGCGCCCTCGACGAGATCGAGGCGATCGGCTCGCGCAGCGGTGAGATGACCGGTGTGCCGACCGGCTTCACCGACTTCGACTCGCTGACGAACGGCCTGCATCCGGGCCAGATGATCGTCATCGCCGCCCGGCCCGCCATGGGTAAGTCGACGCTCGCGCTGGACTTCGCGCGCGCCGCCTCGATCAAGAACAACCTGCCGAGCGTGATCTTCTCGCTCGAGATGGGCCGCAACGAGATCGCGATGCGTCTGCTGTCCGCCGAGGCCCGGGTCGCACTGCACCACATGCGGTCCGGCACGATGACGGACGAGGACTGGACCAGGCTCGCCCGCCGCATGCCGGACGTCTCGGCGGCCCCCCTCTACATCGACGACTCCCCCAACCTGTCGATGATGGAGATCCGCGCCAAGTGCCGGCGGCTGAAGCAGCGCAACGACCTGAAGCTGGTCGTCATCGACTACCTGCAGCTGATGCAGTCCGGCGGCTCCAAGCGCGCCGAGAGCCGCCAGCAGGAGGTCTCGGACATGTCCCGTAACCTCAAGCTGCTCGCCAAGGAGCTGGAGATCCCGGTCATCGCGCTCTCCCAGCTCAACCGTGGCCCCGAGCAGCGCACCGACAAGAAGCCCATGGTCTCCGACCTGCGTGAGTCGGGCTCCATCGAGCAGGACGCCGACATGGTCATCCTGCTGCACCGCGAGGACGCGTACGAGAAGGAGTCCCCGCGCGCGGGCGAGGCCGACCTGATCGTGGCCAAGCACCGAAACGGCCCGACGGCCACCATCACGGTCGCCTTCCAGGGCCACTACTCCCGCTTTGTGGATATGGCCCAGACCTGATCCGAAGCCGGCCCGGCAAGGCGGCCTCCGCCGCGGAATGAGCTCGACGTTCGCCGTCACACCAGGTGAACTGGGCGCATGACGTCATCTCAGGAAGAGCTCCTCCCCGGAACCCGCCGCGCGCTGCTGCACCGGATCGCCGTGGCTCAGGCCGAAGGGCGGGCGCCGTCACTGGTCGCGGCCGTCGTGCGGGGTGGTCGGGCCGTGTGGCACGGGGCGCGGACCTCGGTGGACGGACACGGGCCGGACGAGACCGTGCAGTACCGGATCGGATCCATCACCAAAACGTTCACCGCCGTCCTGGTGATGCGGTTGCGCGACGAGGGCCTGCTCGACCTCGGTGATCCGCTCGAGAAACACCTGCCGGGCACCGGCGTGGGCGAGGCGACGATCGCCGAACTGCTCGCGCACACCGCGGGCTTGGCGGCAGAGTCACCCGCGCCCTGGTGGGAGCGGACCCCGGGCACCCTGCGCCCGGAGTTGAGCGATGTACTCGGCGAACACCCTCTTCTGCATCCCGTCGGCCGACGGCACCACTACTCCAACCCCGGGTACACCGTGCTCGGTGCGCTCGTGGAGGAGCTGCGGGGTGCCTCCTGGGAGGAGGTGTTGCGCAGCGAGATCCTCGAGCCGCTCGGCCTGCACCGCACCAGCACGCAGCCGAACGCCCCGCACGCCGGGGGGTGGGCCGTCCATCCGTGGGCGGACGCGATACTGCCGGAGCCGCTGGAGGATCTGGGCAGGATGGCGCCGGCGGGCCAACTGTGGTCGACGACGGGGGACCTGGCACGGTTCGCCGCGTTTCTGGTCGCCGGTGACGACCGAGTCCTGAGCGCGGAGTCGGTGCAGGAAATGCGCGTGCCCGCGGCACCCGCCGAGGCGGCGGACGTGCTGGACGGGACCGCCTACGGCCTCGGTCTGCAGATCCAGCGCCGTGAGGGCCGGCTCCTGGTCGGGCACTCCGGTTCGCTACCGGGCTTTCTGGCCAACCTCACCATCAGCGTGGAGGACGACGTGGCGACGGTGGTGCTCGCCAACTGCACCAGTGGGCCGCTGCTGGGAGCGGTCGGTGCCGACCTCGTACGGATCGTCGCCGAGGCGGAGCCACGGATCCCTGCACCCTGGATGCCGTTGCGCGAGGTCGATCCGGCGGTCCTGGAGCTGGCGGGGCAGTGGTACTGGGGGACCAATGCCTTCGCCCTGCGGGTGAACGCCGACGGGCTGCTCGCGCTTGCCCCGCTGACCGGCAGCGGCCGGCGCGCTCGCTTCCGTGCGAACGGTGACGGTACCTGGACGGGCCTGGAGGGCTACTTCGCCGGGGAACTGCTGCGGCCGGTTCGACGTGCAGACGGGGACTTGAGCCACCTCGACCTCGGCTCGTTCGTGTTCACCCGGCAGCCGTACGACCCCGAGGCCCCGGTTCCTGGAGGGGTGGACCCAGAGGGGTGGCGGGGTATCCGCTAGTCCATGAGCGGCGGGTGCGTTTCACGTGAAACACACCCGCCGCTCATGCTGCTGACGCCGTCAGAGCCGTAGTTTGAAGCCCTCGTGCGTGGCGCTGAAGCCGAGCCGCTCGTAGAAGCGGTGGGCGTCGGTCCGTGTCTTGTCTGACGTCAGTTGCACCATCCGGCACTCGAGCCGACGAGCGGTGTCGATAGCCCATTCGATGAGCAGGCTGCCCAGTCCGCTGCTCCGTTCACCGGCATGGATGCGTACGGCCTCGATGAGTGCACGGGTCGCCCCCTTGTGGGAGAGCCCCGGAATGATCGTGAGCTGAAGGGTGCCGATCACACGGCCGTCGCGGACGGCGACGACGAGGTGCTGGTTCGGGTCGGCGTCCAGGCGCTCCAGCGCGGCCCGATACGGGGTCATGTCGTCTGGGGACTCGCGCTGAGCACCCAGCGGATCGTCGGCGAGCAGGGCGACGATCGCCGAAAGGTCGTCGGCGGTCGCAGGTCGTATATCAAGATCTCCCACGCACGCACCCTATGCCGGTACGTTCAGGGACTCCACCACCCGTACCAAGGGGGTCAGTTCGGGGTTCTTGGAGGCCTCGTCCAGGGCCTCGCGCAGTGCGGCGTCATTGGTGGGCCGAGCCTCCTCCAACAGCCGCAGTCCCGCGTCGGTGACGTTGGTGTAGATGCCGCGCCGGTCGGTGGGGCACAGATAGCGCTCGAGCAGGCCGCGGTCCTCCAGCCGGGTCACCAGACGTGTGGTGGCGCTCTGGCTGAGCACGACGGCGTCGGCGACCTGCTTCATCTGCAGATGGCCGCCCTCGCCGTTGTGCTGGCGGCTCAGTACATCGAGCAGGGAGTACTCGCGCACGCTCAGGTCGTGCTTCGCCTGCAGGGCGCGCTCGATGTGCGCCTCGATCCTTCCGTGCAGCGCAGAGAGGGCGCACCAGCCCTGTGCGAGTGCGGTGAGCGCGGGGTCCGTCGCTGTCATTGCGTTTTCCTCCGTCCCGAGCGGCTGCATCAAGAGTAGAGCAGGTCCGCAATAGCGTGCGCTTGCATGTAGCCCGCGTCTGCAACTATTGTGAACGCACGCAAAGCGCTCCTGCAATCTTCTGGGAAGGTGTATCCCTTCATGCCTCTCGCGCTTCTGGCCCTCGCGATCGGGGCCTTCGGAATCGGCACGACCGAGTTCGTGATCATGGGATTGCTGCCCCAGGTCGCGAGCGACTTCGGGGTCTCCATCCCCACGGCGGGCCTGCTGGTGACGGGCTACGCGCTCGGCGTCGTCATCGGTGCCCCGCTCATGACCGTGCTCGGCACCAAGGTCTCGCGCAAGCGCATGCTGATGCTGCTGATGGGCCTGTTCATCGCCGGGAACCTGCTCTCCGCGGTGGCCCCCGCCTTCGCGATCATGCTGATCGGGCGGGTGGTCGCCTCGCTCGCGCACGGTGCCTTCTTCGGCATCGGCTCGGTCGTCGCGGCCGAACTGGTGGCACCCCACAAGAAGGCCGGCGCCATCGCCATGATGTTCACCGGCCTGACCGTCGCCAACGTCGTCGGGGTTCCGCTGGGCACACTCATCGGCCAGCACGTCGGCTGGCGCGTGACCTTCGCCATCGTCGCCGTCCTCGGGGTCATCGGTCTGGCAGGGGTCGCCAAGCTGGTGCCCGAAATGCCGCGGCCCGAGGGAGTGCACCTGCGGCACGAGCTGGCCGCCTTCAAGAACGCCCAGGTCCTGCTCGCCATGGCGATGACCGTCCTCGGCTTCGGCGGCGTCTTCGCGGCCATCACCTACATCGCGTCGATGATGACCCACATCGCAGGATTCGCCGACGGCTCGGTCACCTGGCTGCTGGTCCTGTTCGGCCTCGGCATGGTCGGCGGCAACCTCGTCGGCGGCAGGTTCGCCGACCGCGCCCTGATGCCGATGCTGTACGTGTCCCTGGGCGCCCTGGCCCTCGTCCTGGCCCTCTTCACGATCACCGCCCACAACAAGATCGCGGCGGCCGTGACCATCGCCCTCATCGGCGCTCTGGGCTTCGCGACCGTACCGCCGCTGCAGAAGCGTGTGCTCGACCAGGCACACGGCGCCCCCACGCTGGCGTCGGCCGTGAACATCGGCGCCTTCAATCTGGGCAACGCGCTGTCCGCCTGGCTCGGCGGCATCGTGATCGCGGCCGGGTTCGGCTACACGGCTCCCAACTGGGTCGGCGCCGCCCTCGCTGCGGCCGCCCTGGTCCTCGCCGTCCTCTCGGCCGCGCTGGAGCGGCGCGACGGCGCCCGCGGCTCCGTGGTCGCCTCCGGGACGCCCGCAGGGCAGCGGACGCCGGTCCACCACTGAGTCCTCGGACCACAGGGCGCCTCGCCCGTGTCCCCCAGACCTCCGCGCCGGGGCTGGTCCCCCGGTGCGGCAAGCACCCCATCTCAGCACCACCCGAGGAGAGAACCTCCATGAGCACCACCGCCGTCACCCCGCTGTCCATCGAGGACGCCGAACTGCTCGTCGCCACGGCCCGCCACGCGGCAGAGGAAGCCGGGGTCACCGTCAGCGTCACCGTTCTGGACGCCGGCGGCCATCTGCTCGCCTTCCGCCGGGACGACCGGGCCGTGCTGATCTCCGGCGAGACCAGCAACCGCAAGGCCTACACGGCCCTGCAGCTGAACACCGCCACCGCCGACCTGGTCGACGCCGTCCAGCCGGGTGGTCTCTTCCACACGCTGCCGACGGCCCTCGACCGGCCCCTGCTCTTCATC
The DNA here is from genome assembly GCF_040652655.1 of Streptomyces sp. NPDC048191. NCBI lineage: Bacteria > Bacillati > Actinomycetota > Actinomycetes > Kitasatosporales > Streptomycetaceae > Streptomyces > Streptomyces sp. NPDC048191. The sequence goes on along the minus strand of NZ_JBEZMO010000001.1, from coordinate 182,428 downwards.
GCGGGTGGTGTGCCCGTCCACCGGGACGGCCGGCTGATCGGCGCGATCGGTGTCGGCGGCGGCGCGCCGGAGCAGGACCACGGCTTCGCCACCGCTGCCGTGCAGGCACTCGCCTGATCCCCGCCCCAGAGCGGGCAGCGCCGGTCTTGCCGCACGACGGGGCGGGGCCGGCGTTCGACGTATGTCAGCTCAGCCGGCGGCCACTGTCAGTGGTGCGAAGCGCCGGCTCCAGTCCCCCGGAAGGTCCGTGATGCCGTACGTCATCACGGCGTTGAAGGCCACGGAGGCAAGCCCCCGGGCCTTCGCCCATGCCAGCAGTTCCTCGTGGCGCACGTCGATGTCGGTGCGCAGCGGTCGGTCCGTATGGGCCGCCAACGAGGTGATGAGGGCCTGGGCGACGTCGGTGTCCCGCGCGATCAGCGGACCGACGACGTGAGTGTGCATATTGGGCCACGCGGCGCCGTAGCCGATGATCCGACCGGCCTCCTCTGCAACCCGCAACTGGTCGGCGAAGGCCGGCAGCCGGGTGATCAGGGGAGTGCGGTCGGCGCCGAACACCTCCTCGTCCAGCCGCAGGATCGAGGGAAGGTCCTCGGCGGTGGCGGTGCGGGTGAGTACGCCGGATTCCGGCCCGCCGGGAGCGAAGCGGCCGGTCAGCATCTCCGCCCGGCCCGTCACCTTGAAGCCCAGTTCCTCGTACAGGGGGCGGCCGTTGGGTGTGGCGTGCAGCGTGAGTGGCGTGGTTCCCATGGCCGACATGACATGGCGCATCAAGCGGCGCCCGACCCCCTGCCGGGCATGGCGTTCGGCCACCAGAACCATGCCGATGGCGCCGAGATCCACACGCTCCCAGGAGCCGTACTCCGTGACGACGCACGCGGCGACGAGACCGCCCTGGGGATCGTCGATGCCGAAGCCCTTTCCGGCCGCGAGAAGGAATCCCCACTTGTGTTCCTCCCGCGGCCACCCCCGGTCCTCGGACAAATCGGCGCAGGCGGTGAGATCGCGAAGCGTCAGACGGCGAATGGGCAGAGCGGCGAGGGAAGGAGTCGACACGCAGGTCAGGCTGTCCGACCGGAACCCCCGGCGTCCACCCGTTTCGACGTAGACGCACGTGCTTTTGGCCATGCCGTGGCCATATGCACAGCCTGTGGACAGCGGCCGGGGTTTCACGTGAAACATCGGCCGCCGGATAGCCTCGGGCCATGGCGAGACTGCATCTCTTCGATCTCGACGGCACGTTGCTGCACGGCAGTACCGCACCGGTGGAGATATCCCGCCAGTTGGGGCTTGAGGCGGAGACCGTGGCACTGGACCGGGCGATGTCCGAGGGGCGGATCGGTCCGCCCGAGTACGCGGCGCTGGTCCATGACCTGTGGGCCGATCTGACCGAGGCGCATGTCAGCGCCGTTTTCGAGACGGCTCCCTGGTTGGCCCGCATTCGTGAGGTCTGGGCAGAGATCACGGATGCGGGCGAATACTGCGCGGTGGTGTCGCTGTCGCCGTCCTTCTTCGTGGAGCGCCTTCTCGCCTGGGGCGTTCATGCGGCGCATGGATCCCGATTCCCGGCCGTGCCGTTCACCGAGCCCGTCGATCCGGCCGGGGCGCTCAGCGCAGCGGCCAAGGTGACCGTCGCGGACCAGCTCTGTGCCAAGTTCGGGGTGACGCGGGCGGACTGTGTGGCGTATGGCGACTCGTCGTCGGACAAGGACCTGTTTGCGGCCGTACCGATCTCCGTCGCGGTCAATGCGGATGCTCACCTGACCGGACTCGCGACCTATTCCTACGCGGGACGGGATCTGTGGGATGCCCATGAATTGGTTCGTCTGCCCGGTAGTTGACGGACCTCATGGTTCGTACCCTTGCCCGATTCGTGAGGAAGGCAGGGGGGACTTGTGTACGCGGCGTCGGCCGGTAGGGTCGACTCCGGTTCACATCCGGGACGGAGTCCGTATCCCGTGCGGGCCGAGAACAGGGCAAGCAGCCTAACGGGACGGAGAACACGAGACCCACGTTTCCGGGTACGCGACCGCAGCATCCGATCGGGATGGGAAGCTGCGGAGAGTGCTACGGCTGACCGCCCGCCGGGGGAAAGCATGCACCTTCCCGGGGGAGGTGCGCAGACCGACCGAAAGACGTTCGAGGCGAGGGCACACCATGGACGCTCCGACCACCACGTCGGGGGAGAACGGCATGTCGGGCGGGGGCGGCTGGTTCACTCCGCACAAGACACCACCGGCTCCGCCGGACGATGATCGGGCGACGCAGGACGGCCCGCTCCCGACGGATCCATCCGCCTCGCCCCCGGCGATGGACGCAGCAGCCAGGCAGCCGGTACACGCACCCGCCTTGAAGCCGACGGGCCCGCCCACCCCGCAGGATGTGGCGTCGGCCGTCGAGGAGGGGTCCCCGGATGCCATCCTCATACGCCGCACGATGGCCGAGATAGGCCCGATCGCAGACAAGGTCACCTCCTACTTCTACGCGTTGCTCTTCGTCCGCCATCCCGACCTGCGCGGCCTTTTCCCGCCGGCGATGGACACCCAGCGGGACCGCCTGCTGAAGGCGCTGCTCACTGCGGCCGAGCATCTGGACAACACCCCGGTCCTCGTCGACTACCTGCAGAACCTCGGGCGCGGACACCGCAAGTACGGAACGCGTGCCGAGCACTATCCGGCCGTCGGCGAATGTCTGATCGGCGCGTTGAGCAAGTACGCCGCCGCCGTCTGGAGCCCGGAGGCCGAGGCGGCCTGGGTGCGTGCCTACACGACGATCTCCCAGGTCATGATCGATTCGGCGGCGGCGGACGAACTGCGCTCTCCGGCCTGGTGGTACGCCGAGATCGTCACGCACGACCTCAGAACTCCCGACGTCGCGATCCTGACCGTCCGCACGGACCAGCCCTATCCCTTCCTCGCCGGCCAGTACACGAGCGTGGAGACACCCTGGTGGCCACGGGTGTGGCGGCACTACTCCTTCGCCTCCGCGCCCCGCTCGGACGGCCTGCTGACCTTCCACGTGAAGGCCGTGCCGGCCGGCTGGGTCTCCAACGCGCTGGTGCACCGCGCCCGGCCCGGAGACGTCATACGCCTCGGGCCGCCGACCGGCTCCATGACCGTCGATCACACGACCGACAGCGGACTGCTCTGCCTGGGCGGTGGCACCGGCATCGCGCCCATCAAGGCCCTGGTCGAAGACGTCGCCGAGCGCGGGGAACACCGGCCTGTGGAGGTGTTCTACGGCGCCCGCACCGACGACGACCTCTACGACATCGACACCATGCTCCGGCTCCAGCAGAGCCACCCCTGGCTGGCGGTCAGGGCGGTCATCGACCAGCGGGCCCACCTTCAGCTCCCGGACGCCGTACGTGACTATGGCCCCTGGACCGAGTACGACGCCTTTCTGTCGGGCCCGCCTGGAATGATCCGCAGCGGAATCGACACGCTCCGGAACATCGGCATTCCGCCGAGCCGCATACGGCACGACTCGGTGGAGGAACTGCTCGTCGTCGGCTGAGCTCGCTAACCGAGGTCGGGAGCGTGCATGGCGCGCACCCCCTCGATATTGCCGTCCAGATAGTGGCGCAGCGACAGCGGGACCAGGTGGACGGAGGCGATGCCGACGCGAGTGAAGGGGACGCGGACGATCTCGTACTCGCCGGCTGGCTCCTCCACTTCGGGGCCGTGTCGCAGGGCCGGGTCCATGGACTCCAGTCGGCAGACGAAGAAGTGCTGCACCTTCACACCGGTGGCGCCGCCGTCCTCGCCGATGTGTTCGACGGTGTCCACGAAACACGGCACCACATCGGTGATCTTGGCGCCGAGTTCCTCGGACACCTCCCGGTGCAGCGCGTCGACGACGGTCGGATCCCCGGGCTCGACCCCGCCACCGGGAGTGACCCAGTAGGGATCGACACCGGGCTTGGTGCGCTTGATCAGGATCAGGTCGTCGCCGTCCAGAAGAACGGCGCGGGCGGTGCGCTTGACCACGGGTCGGACGGTCATGGGAGAAATGTGGCCCGGCTGGTTCCACGTGAAACATCGCATAGCGTCACTATGCGAACGCCCTTCGTGGAAGGGATGCGCTACGCCCTCAGCACCAGGCCATGGCCGCCCGCTGCAGCCACTCGTGGGCCCGCGCTATATGGGGCATGGCGAGCGTGCCGGTGCGGACCGCCAGGAAATAGGTACGCAGCGGGGGCACCACCGGGTCGTGCAGGACCGCGATCGTGCCGTCGGCGAGCGCCGCGGCGCACAGATAGCGGGGCAGTACCGCGAGTCCGGCACCCGCGATCGCACAGGCGAGCACCGCTCGCAGATCCGGGACGATGATCGTGCCCGAGGCGGCCGGACGGGAGTCGAAGACGGAGGCCCAGTAGCGCGCGACGAAGGGCAGCGACTCGTGGACCTCGACGACGGGCAGATCCTCCAGCGCCGGCGCCCCCTTCAGCCGCAGTGCCTCCGCACCGATCCGCTCCACCCAGCGTGGGGCAGCGACCAGCACGTGTTCCTCGTCGCAGAGCGGAGTCGCGGTGAGCAGAGCGCCCCGCGGACGGGCCGTGCTGATGGCCAGATCGTGATGTCCGGAGGCGAGTCCCTCCAGTGCCTCCTCCGCTGTGCCGAAGGAGGCGCGGAGCGCAAAGCCCTGGCCGTCGTCGCCGGTGAGTTCCGTCAGGGCGGGCAGGGCGCGTTCGGCGGTGAATTCGGGCGGACCGGCGAGGTGCAGGGTCCTCAGCGAGTACTCGTCGTCCAGGCCGCTCTCGGCTATCTCCACCAGGGCGTCGAGATGGGGAGCGGCCTTGTGCGCGAGTTCGTCGCCGATGGTCGTCGGGGTCACCCCACGCGCCTGACGGAGGAAGAGAGGTCTGCCCAGTTGCCGTTCCAGCGTTCGGATCTGTGAGGTGACGGCGGGCTGGGAGAGCCCGAGCAGAGCGGCGGCGCGGGTGAAGGAACCAGCCCGGTGCACGGTGACGAAGGTGCGCAGCAAGGCCAGGTCCATGGCGTGTCCTCCCCTATCCCTGCCCTCCTCCGGCCCCCAGGCAGGCCCCAACTATAAATAAGTCGATAGGTCTCTGTCGCTAGCGTGATTGGACACTGACACAGAGTCAACTAGCCTTGTTCGCACGGTTCTTCGCGCGCGGAACCGAAGACGGTCCGAGCCACGAGGGGGGAGGCTCGGACCGTCGTGCGCCGTCATCGGGAGGACGGACAAGGACTCACTCGGCGGACTGGTCCAGAGCGCGGAGCAGGTCGGCGATCAGGTCCTCGGGATCCTCGGCGCCCACGGACATGCGGATGAAGCCCTCCGGGACCGCGTCCCCGCCCCAGCGGCGACGGCGCTCGGCCGTGGACCGCACCCCGCCAAAGCTCGTCGCGTCCTCCACCAGGTGCAGGGCCTGAAGAAAGCGCTCGGCACGTGCGCGTGTGGGCAGTGTGAAGGAGACCACGCAGCCGTAGCGGCGCATCTGCTGCGAGGCGATCTTGTGCGAGGGGTCGTCGGGCAGCCCGGGATAGCGCAGGTCGGACACCTCCGGCCGCTGCTTCAGAGCCTCGGCGACCGCGAGGGCGGTGGCGTTCTGCCGGTCGACGCGCAACTGGAGCGTGGCGATGGACCGGTGCGCGAGCCACGCCTCCATGGGCCCGGAGATCGCCCCGACGATCTTGCGCCAGCGCCGTACGGCGGCCATCGCCCCGGCGTCGCGGCCGGTGACGTAGCCCAGCAGCACATCGCCGTGGCCGGTGAGCTGCTTGGTGCCGCTGGCCACGGAGAAGTCGGCCCCCAGCTCCAGCGGGCGCTGCCCGAGCGGGGTGGCGAGGGTGTTGTCGACGGCCACCAGGGCGCCCTGCGCGTGGGCCGCCGCCACCAGCCGCCGGATGTCGCACACGTCGAGCCCCGGGTTCGAGGGGGACTCGATCCACAGCAGCCGAGCGCCCTCGAGGACGTCCAGCTGGGCGTCGCCGCCGGTGGGAGCGGTGCGCACCTCGATGCCGTACGCCTCCAGCTGCGCGCGGACGAGCGGCAGCACCTGGTAGCCGTCGGAGGGCAGCACGACCGCGTCCCCGGCGCGCAGCTGGGAGAACAGCACGGAGGAGATCGCCGCCATGCCGGAGGCGAAGACGAGCGTCTCGACGTCGCCGTCTCCGGGTGCCTCCAGCTCGCCGACGGCGCGCTCCAGCAGCGTCCAGGTCGGGTTGTCGTCACGGCCGTACGAGTACGGGCCCGTGACCTCGCCCGGCAGGTGGAAGTGCGCGGCGAACACCGGTCCGGGCAGGGTCGGCTCGTGCTTGACCGGCTCGGGCAGGCCGGCGCGGACCGCGCGCGTGCCGTCGCCTGCAGGGCCCTCGTCCTTGGCGGTGTCGTTCATGCGGCCCGTCCTTCCAGTTGCTCGCGTACCGCGGCGAGCAGACCGATGCTCGCCGCCTCCACCATCTCAAGACACTCCTCGAAGCCGTCCCGGCGTCCGTAGTACGGATCCGGCACGTCGAGGTCGGCATCGGCGGCGGGGTCGTAGGAGCGCAGGAGGCGGACCTTGCGGGCGTCCTCCTCGGTGACCGCGAGGCGACGCAGGGCCTTGAGATGACCGGTGTCGAGGGCGATCACGAGATCGAGGCGGGAGAACCACGACGGCTGGAACTGGCGCGCGACGTGATCGCTGTCGTATCCGTGCTCCTCGAGGACGGAGACGGTCCGCGGGTCGGCGGGTTCGCCGTCGTGCCAGCCGCCGGTGCCGGCGCTGTCGACCTCCACCCGGTCCTCGAGACCGGCCTCCGCCACCCGCGCGCGGAAGACGGATTCGGCCATGGGGGAACGGCAGATGTTGCCGGTGCACACGAAGCAGACACGGTAGGTCATGGCGTGCTCAGTCCTCGTCGGGCAGGACGACGTGCAGCGCCCAGGAGACGATGGAGACGATCAGACCGCCGAGGACGGCCGTCCAGAAGCCCTCCACGTGGAAGCCGAGATCGAACTTGCCGCACACCCAGGAGGTCAGCAGCAGCATCAGCGCGTTCACCACGAGGGTGATCAGGCCCAGGGTAAGGATGAACAACGGGAAGGTGAGCACCTTCACGATCGGCTTGACCAGCCAGTTCACCACGCCGAAGATCAGCGCCACGATGATCAGCGTGCCGGCCTTCTTGGCCGTGCTGTCACCCGTCAGAGTGATCTTGTCGAGCAGCCACACGGCCACCGCCAGGGCGCCCGCGTTGGCGATCGTCTTGACTACGAAATTCTTCATGTGTCTGATCGTGGCAGACCGGATCGGAACCTAGCAGTGAGACGAGGGCGACAGCTCAGATGAAGGCATTCCGGCTGGACGAACTGGAGGCGGAGCGCACCGCCAACGAGGGGGCCTACCTCCAGTTCCTGCGGGAGCGGAACATGTCCGTCGGCCTGTACGCCCTCAACGCAGGCGAGCACGACCCGCAGAAACCCCACGACCAGGACGAGGTGTACTTCGTCGTGAGCGGCCGGGCGTCGATCACGGTCGGACTGGAGACGACCGAGGTGGCGCGGGGCAGCGTGGTGTACGTGCCGGCCGGAGTCGCCCACAAGTTCCACCACATCAGCGAGGACCTGAGGGTTCTCGTCGTCTTCTCTCCACCCGAGGCGTGACCCCGGCCCCCGGGATTCCCTAGGGGACGGGTCAGGGGAGGACAAGGGACGCGAGGCCCCCGCGGGACCCCCGTCGGCCCTAGCATCGAGTGCAGGACATCAACGCTGTACGAGAACACAGCCGTACGAGAATGCAAAGGACGAGGGCGATGCGAGAGATCTTCGCGGGACTGCCGTGGTGGGTGAAGTGGGTCGCGGTGCCGATCATCGCCCTGGTCGTGTTCGGCGGCCTGATAGCGAGCGTGGTCGGGTTCGTGATCGGCCTGCTGTTCAAGGCGCTGGTCTTCGTCGCCCTGGTCGGCGGACTCATCTACATCGTGCGCAAGTTCATGTCGAACTCCTCGTCGCGCAGCGACTGGTGAGCCGCGAGGGGGACGGGCGTCCGCCGTCGGGCACACCTGTTCCCGGCAAGGTGAACACGGGTTTCCCTCGGGGGAGGGAAGTTTCCCCGGGAGGCCGTCTGGGTGCGGCGGCGGGCGGTTAGAGTCCGGAACTCCCGCGGGGTCCGGCCTCGCGGACGGCGCAGATCCCCTCCGTGCTCTTCCTCCGCACGGGCTGCCCCTCGCGCTCCGGGAGTGACCCTTGGCCACGGTTGACACCGCACCGGCAGGACCGCACGCACCCCCCGCCCCACCGCGCTCCTGTACACCCCCCGTCCAACGGCCGCCGACCGTCGCGGTCCCCGAACAACCCCGCCCCGGCGGCGCCGCCGCCCCGCCTGCCGCCACGACGCTCATCGGATCCGTCCAGCGCGCCATGCGGCTGCTGGAGACCGTCGCCACACACGGCTACGGAGCCCCCGCCAAACAACTCGCCCGCGAGACCGGACTCGCCCTCCCGACGACCTATCACCTGCTGCGCACCCTGGTACACGAGGGCTATCTGCGCCGGGAGAAAGGGCTGTTCTTCCTCGGTGACGCGGCCGAGCGGCTGAGCAGCAGCGGAGCGCAGCAGAAACGTCGCAGCGCGGTGGCGGACACACTCGCCCACTGGCGGGATTCCATCGGCGTGCCGGTGTACTACGCGATGTACCGGGACGGCGAGATCGAGGTCATGTGCGTCTCCGACTCGCCCGAGGCGCCGGCGGTCGAGGAGTGGGCCGACTTTCGCGAGACAGGTCATGCCCACGCCATTGGGCAGTGCCTGCTCTCCCAGCTGGACGAGGACGCCCGCCGCGACCATCTCTCCCGCTACCCGGTGCAGTCCCTCACCCCGTACACCGTGCGCGACAACGATGCCCTATTGCGGCGACTGGCCCGCATTCCGCGCACGGGGCCGGTGGTCGAGCGTCAGGAGTACGCACTCGGCACGGTCTGCGCGGCGATTCCGATCACGGTGGGCACCACCGTGGCGACGATGGCCATCTCGCTGCCCGCCCACCAGAGCGACCGACTGCTGCCCGCGGCCCATCGCCTGCAGGCGGAGATCGGTCGCCATCTGGGCACGCTTGTGCTCTCTATCAGTATCTGAAAACTTACTCCTTGTGATCTGCCGTGTACGTTCAGCAAGATTTGACCCACGGTGAGAGGGATCAAACCCGGCCAGTCGATGTCATATGACGGGGTAGACAATGCGCGAGTCCGTACAGGCAGAAGTCATGATGAGCTTTCTCGTGTCGGAGGATCTCTCCTTCCGCATCCCGGTGGAGTTGCGCTACGAGACCTGTGATCCCTATGCCGTCAGGCTCACCTTCCATCTGCCCGGTGATGCTCCGGTGACCTGGGCGTTCGGGCGGGAACTGCTGATCGACGGTGTCGGCCGACCGTGCGGTGAGGGGGACGTGCACATCGCTCCAGCCGATTCCGTGGTGCTGGGCGAGGTGCTGATCAGGCTTCAGGTCGGCAGCGACCAGGCCTTGTTCCGCTCCTCCGCGCCGCCCCTCGTCGCTTTCCTGGACCGCACGGACAAGCTCGTGCCGCTCGGCCAGGAGGGCGCGCTGGCAGACTTCGACGCCCATCTGGACGAGGCTCTGGACCGCATCCTGGCCGAGGAGCAGAGCGCTGGGTGAAGCGTTACGGCACGGGGCGCCGGCGCTCCGCCGTGCCGCGTCGAACTGTGCAGGAACGCTTCTGCATGGGGTGCCGTACCTAGCCAAGGGCATGGCTCCCGGGGCAGGCCCGGCCGGCTCACCCGAGGCCGGGACCGAGCCGATGCGGCGCGCACGAGGCCGGCGCGTGCCCCGGCGGGCCGACCGCGCCCGCACCGGCTCGGTCGGCCCTACCGCTTGCGGCGTCGCCCCCGGCCGCCGAGCGCCGGGGCCGGCTGTGTCCCGACCGGTGCCGGGCTGTCCTGGCCGGGGCGGTCGGCCGAGACGACCAGGGCGGCGAGCGCGGTGGTGACCGGGACGGAGGCGACCAGGCCGATCGAGCCCACCAGCGTGCGCACGATCTCCTCGGCCACCAGTTCGCTGTTGGCCACGGTCCCGACGCTGCTCTGCGCGATCGAGAACAGCAGCAGCAACGGCAGTGCGGCACCGGCGTAGGCGAGGACGAGGGTGTTGACCACGGAAGCGATGTGGTCGCGGCCGATGCGGATGCCCGCCCGGTACAACCCGCGCCAGCCCATCGTCGGATTTGCCTCGTGCAGCTCCCAGACGGCCGATGTCTGCGTCACGGTCACGTCGTCCAACACACCGAGAGAGCCGATGATGACGCCGGCCAGCAGCAGACCACTCATGTCGAGCTTGGGATACAGCCCGTGAATGAGGCCGGTGCTGTCGTCCGTGTTGCCCGTGAGTGCGGCCCAGCCGATGAACTGTGAGCCGAGGAGGCCGATCAGCCCCAACGAGACCAGCGTGCCGAGCACGGCCACCGACGTACGGGCCGACAGGCCGTGGCACATGTACAGGGCGATCAGCATGATGGCGCTCGACCCGACCACCGCCACGAGCAGCGGGTTCGAACCCTGGAGGATCGCGGGCAGGATGAACAGGGTCAGCACCAGGAAGCTCACGGCCAGTGCGACGAGCGCCATGACACCGCGCAACCTGCCCACCACGACGACGGCGAGCGCGAAGATCCCCGCGAGCAGCGTCATGGGGAACTTCCGGTCCACGTCGGTCACCGAGTACTGCAGGTCCTTCGGCGCCGAGGGCTCGTAGGCGGCCACGACCTGCTCGCCCTGGTGCAGTTGACGGCTCTGGTCAGGCTGCACGATCTCGGTGAACGTACGGCCCTTGTCCTTGCCGGTGTCGACCCGGACGGTCGCCTTCTTGCAGCTTCCCGCCGACTGCTGTTCCGCCGAGGTGCCGTCGGCGGTAGAGGGATCGCCGGCTCCGGTACCACCGGAGGCGTTGACCGACTTGCAGTTCACCTCGACCACTCTGGTGACCGTGGCCTGCTGCGTCTCCCGGTCGAAGCCGACGCCGGTGCGCTTGTGGCCCGGGGCTCCCCCGGGCCAGAGCACCAGCAGACCGACGACGACCGCCGCGGTGAACGGCACCAGGATCGCGGCGATGACCTTGCGCAAGTGCCGGGAGACGGGTGCGGCAGGCCCATGGCTGTGGCCATGGCTGTGGCCGTGACCACCGTGACCGTGCGAGTGAGCCCGGCCGCCGTTCCCGTGGTCCTGACCCTGCGCGCGGCCATCGTGATGCCCGCCGCTCCCGGTGCCGTTCGCGTGGTCAGCGGGCGGTGGGCAGCTCTGTCCGCCGACCTGAGCCGAGCCGCCTCGGTGGTGCGGCTCGGGTGGCCGATACGGGTACTGCTCCATGCTGGTCACCGCCCGATCATTTCAACAACGGCAGGGGGCCCACTGTTCATCGCGCCACATATGGCGCTAGCGTGGAGGCACCTTTGCACACGCGGGAGCTCGGAGCACCGGGCTGAGAGGGCGCTGACCTCCGTACACGCGATGTTTCACGTGGAACAGGCGATGTTCCGCAGGAAACGTCGGCAGACGGAATCCGCTGCGTCGACCGCCGAACCTGTTACCGGGTAATGCCGGCGTAGGGAGTAGGTCTCATGACCAACAAGGACGCACGCACGCCTGCCTCCGTTCAGGGCGAAAAGTCCCTGGAGGCCGGGAAGTCCATCGGCTGGCACAAGGCGTACGTCGAGGGTTCCCGCCCCGACCTGCGCGTGCCGGTCCGCCAGGTGCACCTCACCAACGGGCAGTCGGTCACCCTGTACGACACATCGGGCCCGTACACCGATCCACTCGTCGACACCGATGTTCGCAGGGGCCTGCCACCGCTGCGGGAGAACTGGATCATCGCCCGCGGCGACACCGAGGAGTACGCGGGCCGTCCCGTCCGCCCCGAGGACGACGGGGTCAAGCACACCTCGCCGCGCGGCGGACTGCGCAACCTCGACGCGGTCTTCCCCGGACGTCCGCGCCAGCCGCGCCGGGGGCGCAGCGGCGAGACGGTCACGCAGCTCGCGTACGCCCGCCGGGGCGAGATCACCCCGGAGATGGAGTACGTGGCCATCCGGGAGAACGTTTCCCCCGAGGTGGTCCGCGAGGAGATCGCGGCGGGCCGCGCGGTGCTGCCGGCCAACGTCAACCACCCGGAGATCGAGCCGATGATCATCGGCAAGCGGTTCCTGGTGAAGGTCAATGCCAACATCGGCAACTCCGCGGTGACTTCCTCCATCGAGGAAGAGGTGGAGAAGATGACCTGGGCGACCCGCTGGGGTGCCGACACGGTCATGGACCTGTCCACCGGCCGCAACATCCACACGACCCGTGAGTGGGTGCTGCGCAACTCCCCCGTACCCATCGGGACCGTGCCGCTCTACCAGGCCCTGGAGAAGGTCGACGGCAAGGCCGAGGAACTGACCTGGGACATCTACAAGGACACGGTCATCGAGCAGGCCGAGCAGGGCGTGGACTACATGACCGTCCACGCGGGCATCCGGCTGCCGTACGTCCCGCTCACCGCCAACCGCAAGACCGGCATCGTCTCGCGCGGCGGCTCGATCATGGCCGCGTGGTGCCTCGCGCACCACAAGGAGTCGTTCCTGTACGAGAACTTCGAGGAGCTGTGCGAGATCCTCGCCGCCTACGACGTCACGTACTCGCTGGGCGACGGCCTCCGGCCGGGGTCGATCGCGGACGCCAACGACGAGGCACAGTTCGCGGAATTGCGAACTCTTGGGGAACTCAACCAGATCGCCAAGCGTTTCAATGTTCAGACCATGATCGAGGGCCCGGGGCATGTCCCGATGCACAAGATCAAGGAGAACATCGACCTTCAGCAGGAGATCTGCGATGAAGCTCCGTTCTATACGCTCGGCCCGCTGACCACGGACATCGCGCCGGCGTACGACCACATCACCTCCGGCATCGGCGCCGCGATGATCGCCTGGTGGGGCACGGCGATGCTCTGCTACGTCACGCCCAAGGAGCACCTCGGCCTGCCCAACCGGGACGACGTCAAGACCGGCGTCATCACCTACAAGATCGCCGCGCACGCGGCCGATCTCGCCAAGGGGCACCCGGGCGCACAGCAGTGGGACGACGCGTTGTCGGACGCCCGCTTCGAGTTCCGGTGGGAGGACCAGTTCAATCTCGCCCTGGACCCGGACACGGCACGGGAGTTCCACGACGAGACCCTGCCCGCCGAGCCGGCCAAGACGGCCCACTTCTGCTCCATGTGCGGACCGAAGTTCTGCAGCATGAAGATCTCGCAGGACATCCGCCGCGAACACGGCAGCAGTCAGGCCGAGATCCAGGACGGAATGGCCCAGAAGTCGAAGGAGTTCGCGGCGAGCGGGAACCGGGTCTATCTGCCGATCGCCGACTGACACGCGGACCGGTGGTCCAGTGCCGGGCCGCGTAGAGCAGGCACTGGATCACCGGCGCGTCGAGGAGTGGGAGGCGGGCTACTCCGGCCGGTGTTCCGGGCCGCCGAAGTCCGGGCTCGTGTAGTCCGGGCTGGTGAAGCTCGGTCGGCCGGATTCGGTGCCGTCGACCGGGCTGCTGAAACCGGGGCGGTCGTATCCCAGACGGGGCATGCGGCCGCGCGGGGTGGGCGGGGTCGTGCGGTGCGGGACGGCCGGTCCGGGCTCGGCGAGGGCCTCCGTGAGGAACGGCAGGATGCCCCGCTCCAGCAGGGCCTCGCGCCAGGCCTCTCTGGCGCTGTCCAGCTCACGGTGCGCCGCGTCCAGCGCCTGGGCCTGTGGCGAGCTGCCGTTGCGCAGGGCGGTGAGAAGCAGTCCGACCGCGGCAAGGAGAATCGTGGCCGCGGTCACCGCGCCGAACACCCAGCCGGCGGTGAGCAGGGTCTGGGCGAAGGTCTGTCCGGGACTCAGCGTCTTCAGGATGTAGCCGACGAGGAGGAAGATCGCCGCGGCGGTTCCGGAGAGGACGGGAGTCAGTACGGCGATGACCGCGACGGCGCCCGCGCCGGTGTTCTCGGCCGCCTCGCCGAGGGTGGTGACGAGCCCGGTCGTGGCCGAACTCGGGTCCATGGAGGTGGGGTCCCCGGTCGTGGAGGGGGCCATCGCCGGGTGCCGCAGCTCCTGGCGGAGCTTCACATAGTGCTGGTATTCGGCCGCGGCGGCGGCCGTTATCAGTGCGGTGGCGTTGAGCGCCATGGTGCGCAGTTGTTCGGGATTGAGCCGCTGTCCGACAGCGGCCAGTTCCGGTCGCTGTGGTGCGGAGCGCAGCGCCTCATCGAGGAGCCGCTCGAATTCCTGGCGGTCCTCGTTCAGCAGGTGCTGCGGAACGCTGTTCATGTGCATCCCCCGATGCTCCGTAGGGCTTGGGGCTCGCACGCCGGCGAGCCGTCGGGCAGAAACGGAGGGGAGCCTGCTACGGATAAGCCGATGGTAGAGCCGTGACGGCGCACGGTGACAGGGGGTTGCCGGAAATTGCCCCAGGGCCTGCGTGTACTCCGCCGGGGGACGCCTGCCCGCGGAACGGTCAGGTAGTCAGGGGCAATTGGCGGACCAGTAGCTTTCCGGCCATGGTCACTCCGCCGTCCATCGCGATGGCGAGACCGTCGGCGTAGACGTGCGGTCCCTCCACGACCGGGCCGGTGCCCTCCTCGCCGTCTTCGGAGCCGACCTCACCCAGGAGGTAGGGAATCGGGCTGTGGCCGTGAACGATACGGGTGCCGCCGTACGTATCGAGCAGGGAGCGTACGGCGTCGGCGCCGCCCTCGTCGCGGAAGGAGAAGCGCTTGGTGAACTTGCGGAACAGATCCCAGCACTCGTCCGCGTCGTTACGGGTGAGGGTCTCGCGGACGGTGTCGTTGACCGCCTCGATGGAGTCGCCGTAGTCGAGGTAGACGGTGGTGTCCGAGTGCACGAGCAGATAGCCGTCGACCTCCTCCATCGCGTCGAGGCGGGCCATCCACTGCAGATGGTGGTCCTGAAGGCGGTCCATGTCGGTCTTCTGGCCGCCGTTGAGCAGCCAGGCCGCCTGGAAGGTGGCGGTGCCCGCCCCGGAGTTGACGGGGGTGTCGCCGAACCGCTTGGCGCCGAGCAGCAGCAGCTCGTGGTTGCCCATGAGGGCCTTGCAGTAGCCGCCGGCCGCCGCGGCCTCGGCGGACAGCCGCATCACGAGGTCGATGACACCGATGCCGTCGGGCCCCCGGTCGGTGAAGTCGCCGAGGAACCACAGCCGGGTGGTGCCGGCGCACCACTGGCCCGAGGCGTCGATCAGCCCCTGTTCCTGCAGGGCGGTCATCAGTTCGTCGAGGTAACCGTGCACGTCTCCGACGACGAACAGCGGTCCGGGGCCGGTCGCGGGCTGTGCGGCCGGGGCGGCGGGTGCCGGTTCGACCGGGACCCGCAGCGTGTCGGACCGGTTGATGACGGGCAGGTCGCGCTGGGTGGGCGTGTAGTCGTCGGGGTACGCCGCGTCGGCGAGCGGCGCGTTGTCGCCCGGCTGGGCGGTGCGGACGTACGGACCGGTCTCGTGGACGTACGCCGGCACCCGGAAGTCGCGCAGTGTCGCCGTCCGCTCCACTTCGGGTCCCTGACCGGCCCCCTGAGTCATCAGACCCCTCCACCATCGCGCCGCATCTGCACCCCTTCGGACTGCCTGGTCGCAGCTGTCCGCGGTGTCGTGGGCCCATCATAGGAATGCGCATCGCGCCGTGTGATGACCCAGGGGTGGTGAATCGGAACAAGACTCCAGTTCACTGCGGCTTTCGCCCCGTTTGGGCAGGGGTTCGGCCGGCTCCGTGCCCACCGAACCCCCGCCCGTCGGCCGTCGGCCCGCCGCTTCCCCTCCATCGGCCGGTGCACGCAGCGGGGTGAGCGCCCCGCTTTCCGGCGCTATTTCTCGTCCGGCGTCCGCGGCGGACTGACCGTCGTGCGCGGCTGACGCCGCTGGGAGGAGGTGCGCACGATCAGCTCGGTCGGTATCACCTGCTCGACCGGCTGGTCGGACTCCACGCCCTCGATCGCGTCGATGAGGAGCTGGATCACCGCGGTGCCGATGCGGCGGGGCTTCAGGGAGAGCGTGGTGATGGGCGGCTCGGTGCTGGCGTACACCATGGACTCGCTGCAGCACACGAGCAGCAGGTCGTCGGGGACGCGGAGCCCGTAGCGGCGGGCGGCGGCCAGCAAGTCGGTGCCGTTGGGGTCGAACAGGCCGTAGACCGCGTCCGGCCGGTCGGGGCGGGCGAGCAGCCGGTCGGCGGCGACGGCGCCCGCGCACGGGTCGTGCGCCGGGTAGGCCTCGTAGACAGGGTCCTGGCCGACCCGCTCGCACCAGCGCAGGTAGGCGGTGGTCGACAGGTGGGTGTACGTGTCCGTCGTCGTGCCCGTGAGCAGACCGATGCGGCGGGCGCCGGCGTCGGCGAGATGGTCGAGGATGCCGAGGACGGCGGCCTCGTGGTCGTTGTCGACCCAGGCGGTGACCGGCAGTGAGCCGGCCGGGCGGCCGTCGGAGACGACCGGCAGTCCCTGCCGGACCAGCTCGCTGACCACCGGGTCCTGATCGGACGGGTCGATGACGACGGTGCCGTCGAGGGCGACGTTGGACCACACGTCGTGGCGGGAGGTGGCGGGCAGGATGACGAGGGCGTAGCCGCGGGCGAGCGCGGCCGAGGTGGCGGCCCGTGCCATCTCGGCGAAGTACGCGAACTCCGTGAAGGTGAAAGGTTCATCCCCGTACGTCGTCACGGTCAGGCCGATCAGGCCCGACTTACCGGTACGGAGTGTGCGGGCGGCGGCCGAGGGACGGTACCCCAGCCGGTCGGCGACCTCACGGACATGGCGCCGGGTGGCATCCGGGAGCCGGCCCTTGCCGTTGAGTGCGTCGGAGACGGTCGTGATGGAGACCCCGGCGGCGGCGGCCACGTCTCTGATGCCCGCCCGGCCCGGTCGGCTGCCTCGCCGTGAGGTTTCCGCGCGGCTCACCTGGTGCTTCCCTGCTGCTGTCATGGCGAGCCGATAGTAGGGCTCATGTGGTGGGGTAGTGCGGACGCATATGCACGCGTTGACAGGCACGTTTCTGCATGGTCGCGGGGGGTCAACTGCCTTAGAAATAAAGGAAGTTGAACGATCCTGCTGCAGGACGTGACTTGTCGACGCGTATGGACCTGCCAAGTGCCCCATGTCTCGAAGAGGTCTCAACTCACCTGCACGGGTGATGCGCGCCACGGCGTGAGCCACCGGCGCATAGATATATGTACGGCGCGCCCCCTGAAACGTACGCCTTCGTACGGCGATGCCCCGTGATGGCGCCGGGTCGGATGCGGTTCGCGTATTGCAGGCTCGCGACCTGTACGCACCGGGGCCGAATCCTCATAAGGTGAGGAGTATTGGAAGCCGGCGGCGTCGACGGTCCGCCGGTGATCGCGAGGAGGACTGCGGTGAGCGAGACGAGCCCCAAGCTGCGCGCCGAGCTGGAGGGTATCCCCACCTACAAGCCGGGCAAGCCTGCCGCGGCCGACGGGCCGGTCGCCTACAAGCTGTCCTCCAACGAGAACCCCTATCCGCCGCTGCCCGGCGTGATGGAGAGCGTGACGGCGGCCGCCTGCGACTTCAACCGTTACCCGGACATGGCATGCACCGGGCTCATGAACGAGCTGTCCGAGCGCTTCGGCGTCCCGCTGTCCCACCTGGCCACCGGTACCGGCTCCGTGGGCGTCGCCCAGCAGCTCGTCCAGGCCACCAGTGGTCCCGGCGACGAGGTGATCTACGCCTGGCGGTCCTTCGAGGCGTACCCGATCATCACGCAGATCAGCGGCGCCCGGTCGGTGCAGGTGCCGCTCACGCCCGGCGATGTGCACGACCTGGACGCGATGGCGGACGCGATCACCGACCGGACGCGTCTGATCTTCGTCTGCAATCCCAACAACCCGACCGGCACGGTGGTGCGGCGGGCCGAGCTGGAGCGGTTCCTCGACCGGGTGCCCGGCGATGTCCTGGTGGTCCTCGACGAGGCCTACCGCGAGTTCATCCGCGACCCCGAGGTGCCCGACGGCGTCGAGCTGTACCGGAACCGGCCCAACGTCTGCGTCCTGCGCACCTTCTCCAAGGCCTACGGTCTCGCAGGGCTCCGTGTGGGCTTCGCCATCGCCCATGAGCCGGTCGCGGCGGCCCTGCGCAAGACGGCGGTGCCCTTCGGCGTCAGCCAGCTCGCGCAGGAAGCGGCGATCGCCTCGCTGCGGGCCGAGGACGAACTGTTCGGCCGGGTGGGCTCACTGGTGTGCGAGCGCACGCGCGTGGTCGACGCGCTGCGCGCCCAGGGCTGGACGGTGCCGGAGACGCAGGCGAACTTCGTCTGGCTGCGACTGGGGGAGCGCACGGTCGCGTTCGCTCAGGCCTGTGAGCAGCACGGTGTGGTGATCCGGCCGTTCCCGGGCGAGGGTGTGCGGGTGACGGTCGGAGAGACCGAGGCGAACGACATCTTCCTGAAGGTGGCGGAGGCGTTCCACAGGGAGCTGTAGCTCTACTCGTGGATCGGTTCCACACGGATGGGGTCGCCGTCTCGTACGGTCGCCAGAACGCCGGCGTCCCCGTCCAGGCTTCCGAGGACATTGCACGGGCTCGCGAGGCGGCACTCCTCGCCTCGCGAGATCGGCGTGGGGCCGTAGGGGAGGGCGAGGGCGTCGCCGTCCGTCCAGAAGGCCACCGTGCCCGGCTCCACGACCTGCCGGGCGTCCGTTTCACGTGAAACGGAGACACCTGTGTCGAAATAGACCTCCTCGCCCCATGTGCAGGCGCTGGAGACGAGCGGCAGTGCCTTGGCGAGCGCCTGTGCGGTCGGTGTGTCTGCGTCGAGGGTCGCGGTGATGCTGCCCGCGGGCCAGGAAATACGTATCTGCATGGCGCGCAATTCAACAAGATGTTGAAGTCGCCGCCAAGGCCTTGACGGGAAGGCGAAGGGGGGACCCCCCGCGGGTTGCCGAAAATCAGTGCGTCATAATAGCTTGTGAATGTGAACGCGTTCACAAGCGCGTCCCGATTGTCCTGTATGTGCGCGATGAACAGGGCAAACCGCCGCTGTACCACGGCGTAGTAAGGAGAGTGACGACGTGGACCTGGCTCTGGCGCCGGAGACACTGGCGCGCTGGCAGTTCGGCATCACCACCGTCTACCACTTCCTGTTCGTCCCGCTGACCATCTCCCTGGCCGCGCTCACGGCCGGGCTGCAGACGGCCTGGGTGCGTACGGAGAAGGAGAAGTACCTCAGGGCGACGAAGTTCTGGGGCAAGCTCTTCCTGATCAACATCGCCATGGGCGTGGTCACCGGCATCGTGCAGGAGTTCCAGTTCGGCATGAACTGGTCCGACTACTCACGCTTCGTCGGTGACATCTTCGGCGCACCCCTCGCCTTCGAGGCGCTGATCGCGTTCTTCTTCGAGTCCACCTTCATCGGCCTGTGGATCTTCGGCTGGGACAAGCTGCCCAAGAAGATCCACCTGGCCTGCATCTGGATGGTCTCGATCGGCACGATCCTGTCGGCCTACTTCATCCTCGCGGCCAACTCCTGGATGCAGCACCCGGTCGGCTACAAGATCGACAAGGCGAAGGGCCGTGCCGAGCTGACCGACTTCTGGGCCGTGCTGACCCAGAACACCGCGCTCAGCCAGGCCTTCCACACCCTGTCGGCGGCCTTCCTGACCGGCGGCGCCTTCATGGTGGGCATCGCCGCCTACCACCTGGCCCGCAAGAAGCACATCCGCGAGATGAAGACCTCGCTGCGGCTGGGCCTCGTCACCGTGGCCATCGCCGGTCTGCTCACCGCGGTCAGCGGCGATACCCTCGGCAAGGTCATGTTCAAGCAGCAGCCGATGAAGATGGCGGCGGCCGAGGCCCTGTGGGACGGGCAGAAGCCGGCACCCTTCTCGATCTTCGCCTACGGCGACGTGGAGAAGGGCCACAACACCGTCGCGATCGAGGTACCCGGCCTGCTCTCCTTCCTGGCCGACGACGACTTCACCTCGTACGTCCCCGGTATCAACGACGTCAACAAGGCCGAGCAGCAGAAGTTCGGGCCCGGCGACTACCGGCCCAACATCCCGGTCGCCTTCTGGGGCTTCCGCTGGATGATCGGGTTCGGCATGGCCTCCTTCGCCATCGGCCTGGCCGGGCTGTGGCTGACCCGCAAGAAGTTCATGCTGCCGCAGCACCTGCGGGTCGGTGAGGACGAAGTGCCGCATCTGGTGCTGTTCAGGAACAAGGCGCTGAGCGCGAAGCTCACCCCCTGGTACTGGCGCATCGCGACCTGGACCCTGGCCTTCCCACTGATCGCCAACTCCTGGGGCTGGATCTTCACCGAGATGGGCCGCCAGCCGTGGGCCGTCTACGGCGTCCTGCAGACCCGGCACGCGGTCTCCCCCGGTGTCTCCCAGGGTGAGGTCCTCACCTCGATGATCGTCTTCGCCTCGTTGTACGCGATCCTCGCCGTGGTCGAGGTCAAGCTGCTCGCGAAGTACATCAAGGCCGGCCCGCCCGAGCTGACCGAGGCCGACCTCAACCCGCCCACGAAGATCGGCGGCGACACGCGTGACGCCGACAAGCCGATGGCCTTCTCGTACTAGGCCGGGGGAACAGTCATGGAACTTCACGACGTCTGGTTCGTCCTGATCGCCGTCCTGTGGACCGGCTACTTCTTCCTGGAGGGGTTCGACTTCGGGGTCGGTATCCTCACCAAGCTCCTGGCCCGCAACCGGCCGGAGCGACGGGTGCTGATCAACACCATCGGACCCGTCTGGGACGGCAACGAGGTGTGGCTGCTCACGGCCGGCGGTGCGACCTTCGCCGCGTTCCCGGAGTGGTACGCCACCCTCTTCTCCGGCTTCTATCTGCCGCTGTTGGTCATCCTGGTCTGCCTGATCGTCCGGGGCGTCGCCTTCGAGTACCGGGCGAAGCGGCCCGAGGAGAACTGGCAGCGCAACTGGGAGACGGCGATCTTCTGGACCTCGCTGATCCCGGCGTTCCTGTGGGGCGTGGCCTTCGGGAACATCGTGCGGGGCGTGAAGATCAACCAGCATTTCGAGTACGTCGGTACCGTCTGGGACCTGCTCAACCCCTATGCCCTGCTCGGCGGTCTGGTGACGCTCACGCTGTTCACCTTCCACGGAGCGGTCTTCACCGCGCTCAAGACCGTGGGAGACATCCGGGTACGGGCCCGGGCGCTGGCTCTGCGGGTCGGGCTCGTCACGGCCGTCGTGGCGCTCGGCTTCCTGCTGTGGACACAGGCCCACAGCGGAGACAGCAAGAGCCTGGTGGCCCTCGTGGTGGCGGTCGCCGCCCTGGTGGCCGCTCTGGTGGCCAACCAGTTCGGGCGTGAGGGATGGGCGTTCGCGCTGTCCGGAGTCACCATCGTGGCCGCGGTGGCGATGCTCTTCCTGTCGCTCTTCCCGAATGTCATGCCGTCCACCCTCAACGGCGACTGGAGTCTGACGGTCACCAACGCCTCGTCGAGCGCCTACACCCTGAAGATCATGACGTGGCTGGCGGCCATTGCCACGCCCCTCGTACTGCTCTACCAGGGCTGGACCTACTGGGTCTTCCGCAAGCGGATCGGCACGCAGCACATCGCTCCCGAAGCTGCGGCCGGCGCCGCGCACTGAGTCCGTCGAGGGGGTGTTTCACGTGAAACACCCCCTCTGGGCCGAAGGGCACGTTTCACGTGAAACCAATCGATCCACGCCTGCTGAAGTACGCCCGCACCACCCGGCTCTTCCTCGTGGCGGTCGTCGGACTGGGAGCCGTCGGCGCGGGGCTGGTCATCACCCAGGCGATGCTCATCGCCGAGGTCGTCGTCGGTGCGTTCCAGCACGGGCAGTCCGTTGCTGGACTACGCACTCCCCTCCTGTTGTTGGCTGCCGTGGCCGTCGGTCGGTCGGGTGTCGCGTGGCTCACCGAACTCGCCGCCCACCGGGCGAGCGCGGCGGTGAAGTCCGAACTGCGGGGGCGGCTCCTGGACCGGACTTCGGCGCTCGGCCCGGGGTGGCTGGCCGGACAGCGCACCGGTTCGCTGGTGACTCTGGCCACGCGTGGGGTCGACGCCCTCGACGACTACTTCTCGCGCTACCTGCCGCAGTTGGGGCTTGCGGTGGTCGTACCGGTGGCGGTACTGGCCCGGATCGTCACCGAGGACTGGGTGTCGGCGGCGATCATCGTCGGCACTCTGCCTCTCATTCCGCTCTTCATGATGCTGATCGGCTGGGCGACCCAGTCGCGGATGGACCGGCAGTGGCGGCTGTTGTCCCGGCTGTCCGGGCACTTCCTGGACGTGGTCGCCGGACTGCCCACGCTCAAGGTCTTCGGCCGCGCCAAGGCCCAGGCCGAGTCCATCCGGCGCATCACGGGCGAGTACCGCCAGGCCACGCTGCGGACCCTGCGGATCGCCTTCCTCTCCTCCTTCGCGCTGGAGTTGCTCGCCACACTGTCGGTCGCCCTGGTCGCGGTGACGGTCGGCATGCGGCTCGTGCACGGCGACATGGATCTGTACATCGGTCTGGTGATCCTGGTGCTGGCGCCCGAGGCGTATCTCCCATTGCGGCAGGTCGGTGCGCAGTACCACGCGGCGGCCGAGGGTCTTGCCGCTGCGGAGGAGATCTTCACGGTGCTGCAGACGCCGGTTCCGGCGTCGGGTACCAGTGCGGTGCCTGCGGGCGCGCTGGCCTTCGAGGGTGTCAAGGTTCGCTACCCGGGACGCTCCGCGGACGCCGTGACGGAGGTGTCGTTCACCGTCGAGCCCGGTGAGACGGTCGCGTTGGTGGGGCCGAGCGGAGCGGGCAAGTCGACGCTGTTGAACGTGCTGCTCGGGTTTGTCGAGCCCACTGGGGGGCGGGTGCGGGTCGGGGGAGCCGACCTCGTGGACCTCGACCTGGAGGAGTGGCGGTCGCGGATCGCCTGGGTGCCGCAGCGGCCGCATCTGTATGCCGGCACCATCGCGGAGAACGTACGGCTGGCCCGGCCCGACGCGGACGACGTCGCCGTACGCCGGGCGCTGCGGGATGCCGGGGCGCTGGAGTTCGTGGACGCGTTGCCCGAGGGGGCCGGGACCGTGCTCGGGGAGGACGGCGCCGGGCTGTCGGCTGGGCAGCGGCAGCGGTTGGCTCTGGCCCGGGCCTTTCTCGCCGATCGGCCTGTGCTGTTGCTGGACGAGCCGACGGCTGCGCTGGACGGGGGGACGGAGGCGGAGGTCGTCGCGGCGGTGCGGAGGCTGGCCGCCGGGCGGACGGTGTTGCTGGTGGTGCACCGTCCGGCGTTGCTGGACGTTGCCGACCGGGTGGTGCGGCTGGAGAGCGTGGACTTGCCTGCTGCCCGGTCCGGCAGTGAGCCCGCCAGGGGACTCCGTCCCTTGGACCTCCAACCCGCCGTCCGGCTCGATGGGTTGGAGAGTGACCCTTCGGCCTCCGGGCTCGCTCGGTGGGAAAGCAGCTCCTCAGCTCCCGAGTTCGCTCGGCAGGAGCGCGGACCGCAGGGCTTCCCGGCTCCGGGGCCGGCAGGCGCGGCGGCAGAGGCGACTACTGGGCGGGATCGGCGTGGACTCGGGTGGGTTCGTGCGCTGGCTGGGCCCTGGCGGGGCCGGCTGGTGCTGGCGTTGGTGCTCGGAAGCCTTGCGCTGGGTAGTGCCGTCGGGTTGATGGCGACGTCCGGGTGGCTCATCTCGCGGGCGTCGCAGCAGCCACCGGTGCTGTATCTGATGGTGGCCGTGACGGCCACGCGGGCGTTCGGGATCGGGCGGGCCGTCTTCCGGTATGCCGAGCGGCTGGTGTCCCACGACGCCGTGCTGCGGATGCTGGCCGACACCAGGGTCGCGGTCTACCGGCGTCTGGAGCGGCTCGCACCGGCTGGGCTGCGCACAGCCCGGCGCGGTGATCTGCTCACCCGCCTGGTCGCGGACGTCGACGAGCTCCAGGACTACTGGCTGCGCTGGCTGCTGCCCGCGTCGGTCGCCGTCGTCGTCTCCGCCGCCTCCGTCGGCTTCACGGCCTGGCTGCTGCCCGAGGCCGGCGCCGTCCTCGCGGCGGGGCTCCTGGCGGCCGGCGTCGGCGTGCCGTTCGTCACCGCGAGCGTGGCCCGCCGGACCGAGCGGCGGCTGGCCCCGGCTCGGGGCGCCCTCGCCACCCGCGTCGCCGACCTGCTCACCGGCACTGCCGAGCTGACCGTCGCCGGTGCGCTGCCCGGCCGTAAGGACGCGGCCCGGCGAGCCGACGGCGCCCTCACCCGGATCGCCTCGCGCGCCGCCGCCGCGACCGCGCTCGGCGACGGGCTCACCGCGCTGATCTCCGGCCTGACCGTCACGGCGACCGCGCTGGTCGGCGCTCAGGCGGTGGCGGCGGGCCGGCTCGGCGGCGTGGCGATGGCCGTGGTCGTCCTCACTCCGCTGGCCGCCTTCGAGGCCGTGCTCGGGCTGCCGCTGGCCGTGCGCCACCGGCAGCGGGTGCGGCGGAGCGCGGAGCGGGTGCACGAGGTGCTGGAGGCTCCGGAGCCCGTGCGCGAGCCCGAACGGCCTCGGCAGGCGCCCGTCTCGCCGTTCCCTGTGGTGGTCAAGGGGCTGGCGGCGCGGTACCAGGGGCAGCAGAACGAGGCGCTGGCCGGGTTCGAGCTCACGCTGCGAGAGGGGCGACGGGTCGCCGTGGTCGGGGCGTCCGGCTCCGGCAAGACGACCCTGGCGCAGGTACTGCTGCGTTTCCTCGACCCGCTGGAGGGCTCGTACACGCTCGCCGGTGTGGACGCCTGCGCCCTGGCCGGTAACGACGTACGGCGGCTCGTCGGACTGTGTGCGCAGGACGCGCATCTCTTCGACAGCTCGGTGCGCGAGAACCTGCTGCTGGCCAGGAAGGACGCCACCGAAGCCGACCTGCGCCGGGCGCTTGACCGGGCCCGGCTGCTGGACTGGGTGGACGGGCTGCCCGACGGCCTGGACACGCTCGTCGGCGAGCACGGGGCGCGGCTGTCGGGCGGTCAGCGGCAGCGGCTGGCGTTGGCCCGCGCGCTGCTGGCCGACTTCCCCGTCCTGGTCCTCGACGAGCCCGCCGAGCATCTGGATCTGCCGACGGCAGACGCGCTGACCGCCGATCTGCTGGCCGCCACTCAGGGCCGCACGACGCTGTTGATCACCCATCGGCTGGCGGGGCTGGAGGCGGTGGACGAGGTGGTCGTGCTCGACGCGGGCCGGGTGGTGCAGCGGGGGACGTACGCGGAACTGGCCGCGGTGGACGGGCCGCTGCGGGCGATGGTCCAGCGGGAGGCGGAGGCCGAGTCGCTGGTGGGGGCGCGGTGAGGGAGCCAGTGAGAAAGTCACCGAGGCGGCCACCAGCGGCTGCTCGGTGAGGGGCTAGCCGCGCCGCGCGAGGAGTTGTTCGATCACGACCGCCACCCCGTCCTCGTTGTTGGCGACCGTACGGCCCGACGCGGCGGCGATGACGTCCGGGTGGGCGTTGCCCATCGCGTACGACTGGCCGGCCCAGGTCAGCATCTCGACGTCGTTGGGCATGTCACCGAAGGCGACGACCTCCTCGTGGGAGATGCCGCGCTCGGCGCAGCACAGGGCGAGGGTGCTGGCCTTGGACACGTCGGGGCCGCTCAGTTCCAGCAGGGCGCTGGGACTGGAGCGGGTGA
This sequence comes from Streptomyces sp. NPDC048191, assembly GCF_040652655.1. Classification (NCBI taxonomy): domain Bacteria; kingdom Bacillati; phylum Actinomycetota; class Actinomycetes; order Kitasatosporales; family Streptomycetaceae; genus Streptomyces; species Streptomyces sp. NPDC048191. The sequence goes on along the minus strand of NZ_JBEZMO010000001.1, from coordinate 156,824 downwards.
CGTTGGCATGGCGGCCGATCGCGATCCGGGCGAGGGTCAGGAAGGCGTCCGGGTCGAGTTCCGGGTGGTAGGCCAGGATCTTGAGCACGGGCTGGTCGGCGTCTGGGCCGTCGGGGGCGAGGAGCCGCTCGGCGGGCAGGAGGTTGTCCGGTATCTCCATGTGCAGCTTGGGATAGTTCGGTTCCTGGTGGAAGCCGTAGGTCTGCTCGATCGCGAACACCGTGCCGGGTGCCGCCTCGCGCAGCAGCCGTACGGCGTCCAGGGCGTTCCCGCGGGCCAGTTCGCGCACCTTCACGAAGCGGTGGGCGCCGGGGCCGCCGTGCAGGTCGACCACGGCGGCGCCGTTGCCGCAGATCGCCAGGCCGTGGCCGTGGACATGGTCGCTGACGACGTCCATCCAGCGGGCCGGGCGGCCGGTGACGAAGAAGACCTCGATGCCGGCCTCCTCCGCGGCGGCCAGCGCGGCGACCGTGCGCGGGGAGACCGACTTGTCGTCGCGCAGCAGGGTGCCGTCGAGGTCGGTGGCGATCAGCCGCGGCCGTACGGCGGCGGCGGACGGGGTCCCGGACTGTCTGGTCGCTGAGGTCACCCGGCCATTCTCGCGCATATGCCCGCACGGCCGTGCGGAACTGCGCACAGATGAGACACAGATGACGCCCAGCCCTGAGGCGGCCCGGATCAGCCCAGTTGGGCGGCGGCCTCCATGGCGATCTGCTCGAAGACCTTCTGGTCCGCGGCGAAGTCGGAGTCCGGGATGGGCCAGTGGACCACGATCTCGGTGAAGCCCAGCTCCTGGTGCCGGCCGGCGAAGTCGACGAACGCGTCCAGGGACTGCAGCGGCCGGGCGCGGTCCGGGGTGAAACCCGTGAGCAGGATCTTGTCCAGGCCGGTGATGTCCCGCCCGGCGTCCGCGCAGGCCTCGGTCAGCTTGGCCATCTGCCCGCGCAGGGCCTCGACGGACTGCTCCGGGGTGCCCGTCTCGTACAGCTTCGGGTCGCCCGTGGTCACCCAGGCCTGGCCGTGTCGCGCGGCGAGCTTGAGGCCGCGTGGCCCGGTGGCCGCCACCGCGAAGGGCAGCCGGGGCCGCTGCACACAGCCCGGGATGTTCCGCGCCTCGTGTGCGGAGTAGAAGCGGCCCTCGTACGAGACCGCGTCCTCGCTCAGCAGCCGGTCCAGCAGGGGCACGAACTCGGCGAGCCGGTCGGCGCGCTCGCGCGGGCTCCACGGCTCCTGGCCGAGTGCGGTGGCGTCGAAGCCGGTGCCGCCGGCGCCGATACCGAGAGTGATCCGGCCGCCGGAGATGTCGTCGAGGGAGATCAGCTCCTTGGCGAGGGTCACCGGATGCCGGAAGTTCGGCGAGGTCACCAGCGTGCCGAGGCGCAGACGCTCGGTGGCGGCAGCGGCGGCGGTCAGTGTCGGGACCGCGCCGAACCACGGGCCGTCACGGAAGCTGCGCCAGGACAGGTGGTCGTAGGTGTACGCGGTGTGGAAGCCGAGCTGCTCGGCCCGCACCCAGGCCGAACGGCCGCCCTCGCTCCAGCGGCGGTACGGCAGGATCACGGTGCTCAGTCGCAGACTCATGCGTCCGAGAGTAAGCGGCCCCCTGACGACGGACGAAACGGTCACCGTACGCGGCTGCTCAGCCACGGACTGAGCAGGGCCATCGGGACGTACTCCTTGTGCGTGCGGTCGCCGGGCAGCGGGACGACCAGGCGGTAGCCGGGCGGGAAGCGGCGCGCCGTGACATGGGCGAGGCCCTCGAAGACGGAGCGGAGGAAGGCGGGCACGTCGTCGCGGGGGACGTCGGGGCACTCGATGCCCTCGACGGTGATCAGCGCGTCATCCTCCGGGTAGAGCCGCACGCTCACCCGGGGCACGCCCCCGAACTCGACGTACGCCTCGTGCGGCAGGGAGCCGTCGGGGTCGGTGGTCACGCCGATGCCCGCGGCGCTGCGGCGGGAGGTCTGGTCGGCGCCGATGTCGTGGGTCACCTCGATCTCACGCGCGTAGTGGGCGGCGAGGGCGCGCAGCACGGTGACGGCGGCCTCGGTGGTCGGCAGGTGCCCGTTCGAGTGGTCCATACCACCGATCATGAGCGCAGTCGGGTGCCGGTGTCAGCGGGGCCGGGAAACCGCAGGTAACGCGGCGGTACGGCCCGGGTCAGCCAGACCCCGTTGGCGCTGACGTGGAAGACGTGGCCGTCGCGGTGCATGGCGCCGGCGTCCACCGTGAGGATCACGGGGCGGCCGCGTCGTGATCCGACCCGGGTTGCGGTCTCGCGGTCGGCGGAGAGGTGGACGTCGTGCCGGTTCATGGGCTTGAGTCCGTCCGCCCGGATCGCGTCCAGGTTGCGGGCGACGGTTCCGTGGTAGAGGTACGGGGGCGGGGTCGCCGGGGGCAGGCCGAGGTCGATCTCGATGCTGTGGCCCTGGCTGGCGCGGATCCGGTCGCCCTCGATCGCGAAGCGTTGTTTGTCGTTGGTGGTCACCACGTGGTCCAGTTCCTCGCGCGTGAACCGGAAGCCGTGGGCGGCGGCCGCCGTGATCAGCGTGTCGATCTCCACCCAGCCACCGGGATCCAGGGTGAGCCCGATGCGCTCCGGCTGGTGGCGCAGGTGCTTGGAGAGGTACTTCGACACCTTCACGGTGCGTCTTTCGTCGTGCGCTTCGTCCATGCGTCCAGCGTGCGGGAGAGACGCGCGTCACGCAGGTTTTTTTATTCGCAGGTTTGGTCCACAACCAAGTGCGGTTATCCACAGGTAAGTTGGCGATACTGTGGACAAGTGGGGGTCGGATCAAGCCGATTCGTCAACATCCCTGCCGCACAAGGCGTCTGAAGCCAGGACGTCCAAGGCACGTGCACCCACCTCGCGTTTGGCGGCCAGCGCGATGAACTCGGAAACGCGTTCTCGGCCAACGAGCCGTTCCACAGCGGCGACCGTCGCAGCCGGGAGAGCGACGGAACGGGAGCCGGAAGTCGATTCCACCGGCTTCTCGGCGCCCAGGTGGGTACGCAGGTGGCGGGTCGCCAACGAGCGCATGGCGCGGGCCAGTTCGGCGCTCATCGTCTGCTGCGCCAGGGGACGCAGTCGGCGCACGAGTGAGGCGGCTTCCGCCGCGTGCGCGTCCGTGCGGAGCCCGGGATCGCCGAGATAGCCGGCGAAGACGTACTCGGTGGTGAACTCCAGGAACCGGGCGGCGATGTGCTCGACCTGGGCCCTCAACTCCCTCAGGTGGTCCGAGATCGCGGACAGCGGTACGCCGGCGGCGTGCAACTCAACGGCGGCGGACAGCTCTTGGGGGCTCGGTACGAGAAACGTCTCGGCGTCGCCCTCGATCCGCTCCAGCACGCCGAGTTCGACCGCCTCGGTCACGGCGTCGTCGTCGGGGGCGCCGCCGAAGCGGGCGTCCAGTTCGGCGCGGGTGATGCGGTCGGGGCGCTCGTCCGTCCAGGGCCCTTCCACCTCGTTGACCAGACCGAGGACGCCGCCCAGGCCACGACCGGTGTCCCAGGCGTCCAGCAACTCCTTGATGGAGGCCAGGGTGTAGCCGCGGTCGAGGAGATGGGCGATCTGGTGGAGCCGGGTCACGTGCGCCTCGGAGTAGAGGTTCGCCCGGCCCCGGCGTTCGGGGCGGCGGAGCAGACCGCGGTCCTGGTAGGCGCGGATGGTTCTCACGGTGGTGCGAGTGCGGTGGGCCAGGTCCTCTAGGCGATAGGCACTTCGGGGTGGTGGGTCGGTCATGTCCGGGTCCCTCGCTGACGAGTCCACGAGCACCCCGCGAGGGGCGCCGGACCGTGTCCGATGTGCGGCTGCGGCGCGTGGGCGTGACCAGCCACCAGGAAGTCGCGGACGCCCACGCCACGCAACGCGTCGGCGCCGACTACAACTTCGGCTCCACCCGCGCGATGCGCCGCAGCGCGCCCGGCAGCACGCGCGACAGCAGATGCGCGCCCCGCGCCTCCGGTGTCACCGGCACCACTGCCCTGTTGCGGGCCACCGCGTCCAGGATCGCATCGGCGACCTTCTCCGGCGGGTAGTTGCGCAGCCCGTACAAGCGGGCCGAGTTCTTCTGGCGGCGGCGCTCCTCCGTCTCGTCCACGCCGGCGAAGCGGGCCGTGGCGGTGATGTTCGTGTTGACGATGCCGGGGCATATCGCGCTCACCCCGATGCCCTGCCCGGCCAGTTCGGCGCGCAGGCACTCGGAGAGCATCAGCACCGCCGCCTTCGAGGTGCTGTAGGCCGGCAGCGCCCGGGAGGGCTGGAAGGCGGCCGCCGAGGCGGTGTTGACGATGTGGCCGCCCTGGCCGCGCTCGGCCATCCGCGCGCCGAAGACGCGGCAGCCGTGGATCACACCCCACAGATTGACATCCAGGACCTTGCGCCAGTCGTCGGTCGTGGTGGCGAAGAACGAGCCCGACAGGCCGATGCCCGCGTTGTTGACCAGCACGTCCAGCACGCCGTACTCGCGGTGCACCTTCTCGGCGAGCTTCTCCATCGCCTGTTCGTCGGAGACGTCGGCCGTCTCCGCCCAGGCCTCGGGCGCGCCGACCAGCCTGGACAGTTCGGCGGTGCGCGCGGCGGCCTCGGCGTCGCGGTCGACGGCCACCACGCGCGCGCCGGCCTCCGCGAACGCGAACGCCGTGGCCCGTCCGATGCCGCTGCCGGCTCCGGTGATCAGCACCAACTGTCCGCCGAACCGGTCGGCGTGGCGGCCGGTGGCCTTCGGCTCGGGACGGCCGCCGTCCACGGACGTGATGAAATCCTCGATCCAGGAAACGAGTTGGTCGGGCCGCGTGCGCGGGACCCAGTGCTTGGCCGGCAGCGTGCGGCGGGTCAGCCGCGGCACCCACTGCTCCAGGTCGTCGTAGAGGCGCTCCGAGAGGAACGCGTCCCCCTGGGGCGTGACGAGCTGCACGGGCGCGTGCGCGTACGCGTCGGGGCGCGGCCTGGTCAGCCGGGCGCGGACGTTGTCCCGGTACAGCCAGGCGCCGTGCGCCGCGTCGGAGGGCAGGGAGGAGGTCGGGTAGTCGCCGCCGGGGACCTTCTCGACCCGCTCCAGGATCCTCGGCCAGCGCCTGCCGAGCGGGCCGCGCCAGGCCAGTTCCGGCAGGACCGGCGTGTGCAGCAGGTACACGTACCAGGACTTGGCGCCCTGGCCGAGGAGCTGGCCCACCCGGCGGGGCGTCGGACGCTTCACGCGCGCGTTGATCCAGTGCCCGAAGTGGTCCAGGGACGGGCCGGAGATCGAGGTGAAGGAGGCGATGCGGCCCTCCGTGCGGCCCACCGTGACGAACTCCCACGACTGCACCGAACCCCAGTCGTGGCCGACCAGGTGCACCGGGCGGTCCGGGCTGACCGCGTCCACGACGGCCAGGAAGTCGTCGGTGAGCTTGGGCAGGGTGAAGCCGCCGCGCAGCGGCTTGGGTGCCGTCGAGCGGCCGTGGCCCCGGACGTCGTACAGGACCACGTGGAAGCGGTCGGCGAGGCCGACGGCGACCTCCGACCAGACCTCCTTGCTGTCCGGGTAGCCGTGCACCAGCACCACCGTCGGCGCCCCCGGATCGCCCAGTTCGGCCACGCACAGCTCGACCCCGCCGGTCGCCACCCGGCGCTCCCGCGCACCTTTCAGCGTCACTTGTCCTCCGCCCAGCGCCGCACGTGCGGCAGATCGTCGTCCAGCCAGAAGGCGCTCTGTTCGGGATCCTTGGAGTCGGTGACCACGAGGATCTCCTCGAACTTCGCGCCCGTACCCCGGAAGCCGAGGTGCGGTTCGACCGCCCACAGGCCCGGCTGCGGCGGGTGGTCGGAGAAGCGGTACGGCGACCACAGGGGCGACCAGCCCTCGCGGTGGCCGTGCAGCGCGTCGGCGGCCAGGCCCCTGAGGGATTGGGTGCCGAACCCGAAGAGGTGGGGGGAGAAGCGGCGCTGCTTCACCCGGTCCACCTTGTGGGCGATCACGCCGAACGGGTACGCGCGATGCCGGTTGGCGTAGCCCTGGCGGACCATGAGCCGGTCCACGTCCTCGTAGATCTCGCGCAGCGGGCGCCGTTCGCGCACCTCGCGCAGGATCAGCTCGCGGTGCGCCTCCAGGTCGGCCAGCAGCCGGTCCTGTACCGGGTTGACGCCGAGCGAGCCCGAGTAGCCGATGTCCGCCGTGTATCCCTCGTACACCGGTGCCATGTCCAGGATGAACGGCATGCCGGGCTCAAGGGCGCGGTCGGTGGGGAAGAACTGCAGGGGTATGCGGAAGTTGACGAACGCGGTGCGGTCGCCGAACCAGGCGAAGGGGAGGTGGAACCAGTCCCGCACCCCGCGCTCGCGCAGCCACTCGCGCTGCATCCGCGCCGCCTCGCGCTCGGTCACGCCCGGCTCGAGCCGCGCCGCGACCGCCTCCGCGCACTCGTAGGCGAGGCGCTGCACCCGTCTGAACCCCCGCAGCTCCACGGAGAGTTCGCTGCTCACTGCCGTCGTCATGCCGCCCCGTCCCGTCGTGGCGCCGACTCGTCCCGCCGACCCGCCGACTCGTCTGTGGACCGCCGTACTCGTCCGTAACTTGACACTGGTGAATGTGACAGTTGTTAGAGACGGCGTCAATAGGCGGGCCGGAGCACCGGGGACAACTCGGGGTGATCCCTGGGCGGGCCATCCCTTAGGGCCCCGTAATACCTGGGTCTGACGCGAAGACGGCTCTGAGGTCTGACGACCGGCGTGGTCCGGATCACTACCGTCGAAGGCGTGACTGTGATCGCGACCGAAAGCCTGAGCAAGCGGTTCCCCCGGGTGACCGCGCTCGACCGGCTGTCCGTGGACATCGGACCCGGTGTGACCGGACTCGTCGGAGCCAACGGCGCCGGCAAGTCCACCCTGATCAAGATCCTGTTGGGTCTGTCCCCCGCCACGGAGGGCCGCGCCGAGGTGCTCGGCCTCGACGTCGCCACCAAGGGCGGCGCCATCCGCGAGCGCGTCGGCTACATGCCGGAGCACGACTGCCTGCCGCCGGACGTCTCGGCCACCGAGTTCGTCGTCCACATGGCGCGCATGTCCGGCCTGCCGCCCACCGCCGCCCGTGAGCGCACCGCGGACACCCTGCGCCACGTCGGTCTGTACGAGGAGCGCTACCGCCCCATCGGCGGCTACTCGACCGGCATGAAGCAGCGCGTGAAGCTCGCCCAGGCGCTGGTGCACGACCCGCAGCTGGTGTTCCTGGACGAGCCGACCAACGGACTCGACCCGGTCGGCCGGGACGAGATGCTCGCCCTGATCCGCCGCATCCACACCGAGTTCGGCATCTCCGTCCTGGTCACCTCGCACCTGCTGGGCGAACTGGAGCGCACCTGCGACCACGTCGTCGTCATCGACGGCGGCAAACTCCTGCGCTCCAGCTCCACCACCGACTTCACCCAGGCCACCGCCACCCTCGCGATCGAGGTCACCGACAGCGACGCGTACCCCGACGGCACCCGCGCGCTCCGCGACGCGCTGCACGCGCGCGGGGTGGACACTCACCACGACGGCGGCGGGCTGCCCGGTGCCGGACACATCCTGCTGCTCACCGCCCAGGGCGAGGAGACGTACGACCTGATCCGGGACGTCGTCGCCGACCTCGGACTCGGCCTCGTGCGCATGGAGCAGCGCCGGCACCACATCTCCGAGGTGTTCACCAACGACGCCGAGCACAGCGGCGACGAGCAGCGGAAGGAGGCCGTCGGCCATGGCGGTTGAGCACCCCGTGCAGCCCATGACCTCGCCCACGGGCGACCAGACCCGCATCCACGACATCGGCTACCGCGGCTACGACGGCCCGCGCCTCGGCCGGCCCTACGCCCGCCGATCCCTGTACGCGCAGTCCCTGCGCGGCGCGTACGGCCTCGGGCGCTCGGCCAAGTCCAAGGTGCTGCCGATGCTGCTGTTCGCCGTGATGTGCGTGCCCGCGGCCATCATGGTGGCCGTCGTGGTCTTCACCAAGGGGCATGACCTGCCGGTGACCTACACCCGCTACGCGATCATGATGCAGGCCGTGATCAGCCTGTACGTCGCCTCGCAGGCACCCCAGGCGGTCTCCCGCGACCTGCGCTTCAAGACGGTCCCGCTGTACTTCTCGCGGCCCATCGAGACCGCCGACTACGTACGGGCCAAGTTCGCCGCCCTGGCCTCGGCGGTCTTCATCCTGACCGCCGCCCCCCTGGTCGTGATGTACGTGGGCGCGCTGCTGTCCAAGCTGGGCTTTGCCCACCAGACGAAGGAATTCGCCGAGGGACTGGTCTCCGTGGCCCTGCTCTCCCTGCTCTTCGCCGGCATCGGCCTGGTCATCGCCGCCGTCACCCCGCGCCGTGGCTTCGGCATCGCGGCCGTGATCGCCGTCATGACGATCTCCTACGGCGCGGTCTCCACGCTCCAGGCCATCGCCGATGTGCAGAACCACTCCGGCGCCATCCCGTGGATCGGCCTGTTCTCGCCCGTCACGCTCATCGATGGCGTCCAGTCGGCCTTCCTCGGCGCGACCGCCCGCAACCCCGGAGCGGTCGACCCGTCGACCGGCCAGGGCGCGGTCTACGTCCTGGTCGTGCTCGCCCTGATCGCCGGCAGCTACGGCCTGCTGACGCGCCGCTACAAGAAGGTGGGACTGTGACCACGCCCAGCCCGTCCCCCGCCACCACCCTTCCAAGGAACGGGCTGCGCCCATGAGCACTCTCACCATCGACCACGTCTCCCGCTGGTTCGGCAACGTGGTCGCCGTCAACGACATCACCATGACCATCGGCCCCGGCGTCACCGGCCTGCTCGGCCCCAACGGCGCGGGAAAGTCCACCCTGATCAACATGATGGGCGGCTTCCTCGCCCCCTCCACCGGCACCGTCACGCTCGACGGGCAGCCGGTGTGGCGCAACGAGGAGATCTACCGGCACATCGGCATCGTCCCCGAGCGCGAGGCGATGTACGACTTCCTCACCGGCCGCGAGTTCGTCGTCGCCAACGCCGAGTTGCACGGCCTCGGTGACAAGGCGGCGCAGAGGGCGCTCGCCACGGTCGAGATGGAGTACGCGCAGGACCGGAAGATCTCCACGTACTCCAAGGGCATGCGGCAGCGCGTGAAGATGGCGAGCGCGCTGGTCCACGACCCGTCGCTGCTGCTGCTGGACGAGCCGTTCAACGGCATGGACCCGCGCCAGCGCATGCAACTGATGGAGCTGCTGCGGACGATGGGCGACGAGGGCCGCACGGTGCTGTTCTCCTCGCACATCCTCGAAGAGGTCGAACAGCTCGCCCGGCACATCGAGGTCGTCGTCGCGGGCAGGCACGCGGCCAGCGGCGACTTCCGCAAGATCCGCCGGCTGATGACCGACCGCCCGCACCGCTACCTGGTCCGCTCCAGCGACGACCGTGCCCTCGCGGCCGCGCTGATCGCCGACCCCTCGACGGCCGGCATCGAGGTCGACCACACCGAGGGCGCGCTGCGCGTCCAGGCCGTCGACTTCGGCCGCTTCACCACGCTGCTGCCCAAGGTCGCCCGGGACCACGGCATCCGGCTGCTCACGGTCTCGCCGTCCGACGAGTCCCTGGAGTCCGTCTTCTCGTATCTGGTCGCGGCGTAGGAGGCCGAAGATGTACGACCCCACCGTCGCCCGGCTCACCTACCGGGCCCTGCTCGGCCGTCGCCGGGCCCTCATCCTCGGCGCGCTGCCGCTGCTGCTGATCGTGATCTCCGTGGCCGTACGGGCCCTGACGGGAGCGGACGACCAGACCGCGTCCGACGTCCTCGGCGGCTTCGCGCTCGCCACGATGGTGCCGATCATCGGCGTCATCGCGGGCACGGGCGCGATCGGCCCGGAGATCGACGACGGCTCCGTCATCTACCTGCTGTCCAAGCCGCTGAAGCGGCCCGCGATCATCTTCACCAAGCTGATCGTCGCCATCGCCGTCACCATGGTCTTCTCGGCGGTGCCGACCCTGATCGCGGGCCTGATCCTCAACGGCAACGGCCAGCAGGTCGCGGTCGCCTACACGGTCGCCGCGCTGGTGTCCTCCATCGCCTACTCGGCGCTGTTCCTGCTGCTCGGCACGGTCTCCCGGCACGCGGTGGTCTTCGGACTGGTCTACGCGCTGGTCTGGGAGGCGCTGTTCGGCTCACTGGTGCCCGGCGCGCGCACGCTCAGCGTCCAGCAGTGGTCGCTGGCCGTCGCCCACAAGATCGCCGGCGGTGACCTGGTGACCTCGGACGTGGGCCTGCCGACGGCGACCGTGCTGCTGGTGGTGGTGACCGTGCTGGCCACCTGGTACGCCGGGCAGAAGCTGCGGACGCTGAAGCTGGCGGGTGAGGAGTAGGCCTCCGGCGGCTTGACGGGGACTTCACACCGGTCCGGGCACACTGGACAAAGCGGATGGATGGCTAGGAGGCCGTCGATGACAGAGGAGATGCCGGGAAACGACGGGCACGCGCGCTCCGAGGGTGACGTCTGGGATGGTCTGGACGAACTGGTCCTGGACGAGGCCTTCATACGGAGCGCCGAGACCTCCGAGCCGTCCGCGCGGGCCCGGATGCTCGCCGCCCGCTGGCGCGCCGAGGAGCCGGAGCCGCAGCCCTGGCGCTCCGACGAGCCTCCGGCGGGCTGGTTCTTCAGCAGGGCCCGGCGCCGCAGGTGGCGCCGCCGGTAATTCGGTGGCGTTCAACTCGGCGCCGGGGCAGAGTGGTTGTGCCCCATCCGCCGGGATCGTCCCGGCTCCACGATCTGGGAGAGGAGCAGGGCGATGTCCATGCACGGCAGTACGCCCAGCTCCCGACAGGGCGGCCCGAGGCCGGCTCCGGTGTAGTTACCCCACCGTCGAGCTCCGGGAGCTGCCCGGGGCGGCCGCTTCGAGCACGTGAGCGCTCCGCTCGCGTGGGCCGCCTTCCCTGTGGCCCCCACCCAAGGGGGCACCCGTCGCTGGGGTGGCCGGTGAGTCGCGCGACTCGGCGCCGCGAGGCGCTGCCCGCGCCCACCCGTGCCGCCCCAGCGGCAGGTTTCAGCCGGACGGCGACTGCGACTCCCCGAGCCGCACGGCATGCCTCCTACTGCCCCAGCAACCGCTCCAGCACCACCGCGATCCCGTCCTCCTCGTTGGAGGACGTCACCTCGTCCGCCACCGAGCGGAGCGCCTCGTGGGCATTGGCCATGGCCACGCCCCGGGACGCCCAGGCGAACATCGGGATGTCGTTGGGCATGTCGCCGAAGGCGATGGTGTCCGCGGCCTTCAGGCCCATACGGCGGGCGGCCAGGGACAGACCCGTGGCCTTGGACAGGCCCAGCGGGAGAAGTTCCACGATGCCCTCGCCCGCCATCGCCACGCTGACGAAGCCACCGGCGGCCTGCCGGGCGGCCTCCGCCAGCTCGTCGTCGCCCATCGCGGGGTGCTGTATGTAGATCTTGTTGAGGGGGGCCGCCCAGAGGTCGGAGGCGTCCGTGAAGGGGGTCGCCGGGAGGGCGCCCGTGACCGCGTAGCCCGGACCCACCAGCACCTCGCCGTCGAGGCCGTCCCGGCTGGCCGCCAGGTACAGCGGACCCACCTCGGCCTCGATCTTGGCCAGGGCCACGCCCGCCAGCTGCCGGTCCAGGGTGACCGAGGTCAGCAGGCGGTGCGCCCCGGCGTCGTAGACCTGGGCGCCCTGGGCGCAGACGGCCAGGCCGTCATAGCCGAGGTCGTCCAGGATGTGCCTGGTCCACGGGGCCGCGCGGCCGGTGACGACGACATGGGCCGCGCCCGCCGCGGTGGCCGCGGCGAGCGCGTCTCGGGTGCGCTGCGAGACCGACTGGTCGGAGCGCAGGAGCGTTCCGTCCAGGTCGGTCGCGATCAGCCGGTAGGGAAAGCCGGTCACTTGGCGACCGGCTCCAGGACCTCCCGGCCGCCCAGGTAGGGGCGCAGCACCTCGGGGACCCGGACCGAGCCGTCGGCCTGCTGGTGGTTCTCCAGGATCGCCACGATCGTGCGCGGTACGGCGCACAGCGTGCCGTTGAGGGTGGCGAGCGGCTTGACCTGCTTGCCGTCGCGGACGCGGATGGACAGCCGGCGGGACTGGAACTCGGTGCAGTCCGAGGTCGAGGTCAGCTCGCGGTACTTGCCCTGGGTCGGGATCCACGCCTCGCAGTCGTACTTACGGGCCGCGGAGGAGCCGAGGTCGGCGGAGGCGACGTCGATGACGCGGAAGGGCAGCTCCAGCGAGGTCAGCCACTGCTTCTCCCACTCCAGCAGCCGCTGGTGCTCGGCCCGGGAGTCCTCGGGGGCGACGTAGGAGAACATCTCGACCTTGTCGAACTGGTGCACACGGAAGATGCCGCGCGTGTCCTTGCCGTGCGAGCCGGCCTCGCGGCGGAAGCAGGGCGAGAACCCCGCGTACCGCAGCGGCAGCTTGTCGGCGTCGATGATCTCGTCCATGTGGTAGGCCGCCAGCGGGACCTCGGAGGTGCCGACCAGGTAGAGGTCGTCCTTGTCGAGGTGGTAGACGTCCTGCGCGGCCTGGCCGAGGAAGCCGGTGCCGGCCATGGACTGGGGGCGCACCAGCGCCGGGGTGAGCATGGGCGTGAAGCCGGCCGCGGTGGCCTGGGCGATCGCCGCGTTCACCAGGGCCAGCTCCAGCAGGGCGCCGACGCCGGTGAGGAAGTAGAAGCGGGAGCCGGAGACCTTGGCGCCGCGCTCGACGTCGATGGCGCCGAGCAGCTGGCCGAGCTCCAGGTGGTCCTTGGGCTCGAAGCCCTCGGCACCGAAGTCGCGGATCGCGCCGTGGGTCTCCAGCGTGACGAAGTCCTCCTCGCCGCCGACGGGCACGTCGGGGTGGACGAGGTTGCCGAGCTGGAGCAGCAGTTCCTGGGTCTCGGCGTCGGCCGCGTCGCGCTCGGCGTCGGCGGCCTTGACGTCGGCGGCGAGCTGGCTCGCCCGCTTCAGCAGCTCGGCCTTCTCGTCGCCGGTGGCCTTGGGGATCAGCTTGCCGAGCTGCTTCTGCTCGGCTCGCAGCTCGTCGAAGCGGACGCCGGAGGACCTGCGCCGCTCGTCGGCAGACAGGAGGGAGTCGACGAGCGCGACGTCCTCTCCACGGGCGCGCTGGGACGCGCGCACACGGTCGGGGTCCTCACGGAGCAGGCGAAGGTCAATCACGGGGCCAAGGCTACCGGTGCGGGCTTGCCGCTCACGAATCCCTATTCCCAGCGGTTCGGATTTGCCGTCGTTCGCCCGCTTACGCTCCGTTATGGGCGAAATGCGAAACGTGTCAGATCACGTCAAGGAAGAGTGTCTCATTCCCTGGGACGGGGCACGCCTCCGGTGCCCGGTTGACCGGATTCCCTTGTGGAGAACGGGACTTAACGGCCCCGCTGTCCACAGCGATCCACACCCCTCCGGAGAGTTATCCACAGGCTGTGTGGAAGGACTGTGGATTTCGGAATTGATCACTCCGGAACTTGTCGCCGGACTGAGGAATTCCCCGCTCGAACAGCGATGACACCCACTTTCGGGTGGAAAAAGGTCGCTCCAAAAGATGAACCAAAGGAAACGGGTGGACGAAGGGTGACCTGCCGGACGGTGGCCGCATCAGGGACGTGTGGGGCGATTTGTCGACCAGGTCATCCACCCTTGTCGACTTGTCCCCAGGTCGAGAAGCGGACCTGTGGATAACTTCTGTGGATAACGAAGATATGCAGGTAGTACTGGCCCGAAGTAGACTACAGCCGCCTCGGAACCGGCCGTCCCGGCACTCAGAACCGGCCGTCCTGGCAGCGCGCCACCCAGTCCGCCGCCGCCATGAACTCCCCGTCCGAGGTCCCCGCCCGGATCGCCGGAGCCTCGCCCGGAGTGATGTCCGCGCGCGGATAGGAGCCCAGGAAACGCACCTGGAGACAGATCCGCCTCAGCCCCATCAGCGCCTCCGCCATCCGCCGGTCGGAGATGTGGCCCTCCGCGTCGATGCAGAAGCAGTAGTTGCCGATGCCGGCGCCGGTCGGCCGGGACTGCAGCAGCATCAGGTTGATGCCGCGCGAGGCGAACTCGCCGAGCAGGTCGCGCAGCGCGCCGGGGTGGTCGTCACGCTGCCACAGCACCACCGAGGTCTTGTCGGCACCGGTCGGCGCGGCGGGCCGGGCCGGTCGGCCGACCAGCACGAACCGGGTCTGCGCGTTCTCCGCGTCGTGGATCCCGGTCTCCAGGGCCGTCAGGCCGTACCGCGCTGCGGCGAACTCGCCGGCGAAAGCGGCGTCGTATCGGCCTTCCTGGACCAGACGGGCGGCGTCGGCGTTGGAGGCGGCCGACTCCCAGTGCGCGTCGGGGAGGTGTGTGCGCATCCAGTTGCGCACCTGCGGCTGGGCCGCCGGGTGGGCGGAGACCGTCTTGATGTCCGTGAGCTTGGTGCCCGGCCGGACCAGCAGCGCGAAGGTGATCGACAGCAGCACCTCGCGGTAGATCATCAGTGGCTCGCCCGCGACCAGTTCGTCCAGGGTGGTGGTGATGCCGCCCTCGACGGAGTTCTCGATCGGCACGAACGCCGCCTCGGCCTCGCCGGCCCGCACCGCGTCCAGCGCGGACTGCACCGACACATACGGGACGAGTTCCCGGGTGGCCGTTTCCGGGAGCGTCCGCAGGGCGACTTCGGTGAAGGTGCCCTCGGGGCCGAGATACGCATAGCTCGCTGGCATGTCCTCACCCTAATAGCCGCACGCCGCCCGGGCGCGGATGTCTCACGACAGCCACTCGACCGGGTGGTTTGAGTACGGAAAGCCCAGCAGAACCGGTAAACCCCGTGAACCGCCGGGCTCGGGCTACCCCTCCAGCAGTCGCTGCCCCACGTACTCGCCCCGCGCCGCCCCGCCGGGCACCGCGAACAGTCCGCTCGCCTCGTGCCGGATGAACTGCGACAGCGCGTCGCCCCGGTCGAGCTTGCGCTGCACCGGCACGAAGCCGCGCAGCGGGTCCGCCTGCCAGCACACGAAGAGCAGACCGGCGTCGGGCGTGCCGTCCGCGTCGAAGCCGTCGTGGTAGGAGAAGGGGCGCCGCAGCATGGCCGCGCCGCCGTTCTTGTCGGGCCGGGTGATCCGGGCGTGCGCGTTGAGGGGGACGACGTACTCGCCCTTGGCGTCGGTCTTCTCCAGGTCCATCGGGGTCGTCTCGTCGCCCCCGGACAGCGGCGCCCCGTTGGACTTGCGGCGCCCGATGACCGCCTCCTGGGCGGACACCGACAGCTGCTCCCAGTCGTCCAGGAGCATGCGGATACGGCGTACGACGGCATAGGAGCCGTTCGCCATCCAGGCGGGCTCGCCGGAGGCCGGCACGAAGATCCGACGGTCGAAGTCGGACTCGGCCGGCTTCGGATTGCGGGTGCCGTCCAGCTGGCCCATGAGGTTGCGGGCCGTCATGGGGTGCGCGGTGGCGCCCGGCGTGCGGTTGAAGCCGTTCATCTGCCAGCGCAGCCGGGCCGCGCCGCCCGCGTCCTTCTGGAGCGCGCGCAGGGCGTGGAAGGCGACCAGGGCGTCGTTCGCACCGATCTGCACCCACAGGTCGCCGTCGCTGCGCGCCTTGTCGAGGTGGTCGGAGGAGAAGTCGGGCAGCGGGTCCAAGGCGCTCGGCCGCTGCTTCTCCAGGCCGGTCCTCGCGAAGAAGCCGTGCCCAAAACCGAAGGTGACGGTCAGCGAGGAGGGCCCGGCGTCCCGCGCCACGTCGGTGTCCTCGTGGGGCGCGGCCTCGCCCGCCATCAGCCGCTCGGCCGTCGTCGACCAGCGGCGCAGCAGGGCGGCGGCCTCCTTGCGGCCCGCGCCCGCCGTGAGGTCGAAGGCGACGAGATGGCCGCGCGCCTGGAGTCCCTCGGTGATGCCGGGCTGATGTTTCCCGTGAAACATCACCCGGTCGGAGCCCACCGAGGTCAGCGGAGTGGCCGGCGCGGGCGCGGCGGTATAGCCCACGGCCCCGCCTGCCGCGCCGAGCACGAGTCCGGTGGCGCCGGCCGTGCCGAGCAGCGCACGCCGGGAGATGCCGTGGCCGCCCGCGGAATCGGGCTCCCCCGCACCCTCGGCGGAGACACGGACCTGGGGGATGGACTGGTCGGGCATGGTGTGGTTCAGCCGATCTGCGCGTTCTTGGAGACGGTCACCTGGTCGATGTCGGAGGTCCGCACGGTGACGGCGACCTTCCAGTCCCCGGCCATGGGGATCTGCACTCCGCTCGCCGACCAGTGGCCGGTGGTGATGTGGTCGGGGGCCACGGGAAGCGGGCCGATCTTCTTCGCCTCCAGGGTGAAGGCGACCTTCACCTCGGGGACGTCGAAGGCCCGGCCGTTGGGCCGCTGGACGTACACATGCATCTCGTTGCCGCCGACGCGCGCGGGGTCGAGGTCGATGCTGACGACGCCCTTGCCGTCGGTGCCACCGGTGTCGAAGGACATGTCCAGGGTCAGCGCGCCGTTGGAGGGCGCCGTGGCCGAGCTCGAGGACGAGGTGGCGGCCTTGGCGTCCAGCTCGGTGCGGCCCGGCTCGGTCTGGGTCAGCCAGGTGGTGACGGCGAGCAGCACCACGGCGACGCCGGCCTCGGCGAGCACCGAGCGGCGCAGCCCGAAGCGGTGGGTGTCACCGTCCCGCAGGCGCTTCTGCCGGGCGGTGTCCATGGCGGCCCGCTGCCGGGCGAGCTGGGCGGCGCGCTCGGTGTCCCCGGGGCGGTCGCTCTTCCCGGCGGCCTTCGAGGCGGGAACGCGCTCCTTCCCGGACTGCTCGGTGGCCGGTGCCGTCTTCTCGGCCTCCCCCGGGACGGACGCCTTCGCGGGCTGCCGCTCGGCCTCCGCGGCGACGGCGGCCGTTCCGGCGCCGTCGGCGAGCCGGCCCGTCCACCGCCGCGACACCGAGGCGATGCCGACCAGTACCGCCACCAGCCCGATCTTGACCAGCAGCAGCTGTCCGTACCGGGTGTCGGTGAACGCCGACCAGGAGCCCAGCTGACGCCAGGACTGGTAGGCGCCGGTCGCGACGAGCGCGACGACACTGCCGAAGGCCACGCGGGAGAAGCGGCGCACGGCGGCGGCCTCCACCGGTGTCTCGGCGGGCGCCCGGTACAGGGCGACCAGCAGGGCGGTGAGCCCGCCCAGCCATGCGGCGACGGCGAGCAGGTGGACGACGTCGACAGGCATCGCGATGCCCGGCTGGAGCCCGACCGAGGCGTGCTCGGCCATGGCCCAGCTGGTCGCGAGCCCCGCCGAGACGACCACCCCGCCGACCGCGAGCCCGAAGGTCAGATCGCGCTTCTCCTGGCCCTCCTCCCGCTTGGTGTACGCGCCGAAGAGAACCGCGATGAACAGCGCGGCGGCGGCGAGCAGCAGCAGCCGGGAGACCAGGGCCGCACCGGTCTTGGTCTGCAGCACCTGGCCGAGCAGACCGAGGTCGAAGACATCGGCGAGCTTCCCGGAGGTGGTGTAGGAGCCGCGCAGGAGCAGCAGCCACAGGGTGGCCGCGGTGAGCGTGAGCCAGCCGCCGACGACCAGCCGCTGCAGGGCCCGTACGCCCGCGCCGCGCTGCCAGCAGGCGAGCACGAAGGCCGCGCCGCCCGCGAGAACGATGAACCCGGCGTACGACGCGTACCGTCCGAAGGCGTAGAGGCCGCCCACGGTCCAGCCGCCCGCGACCGGACCGGTGCCGGAGACCACGGTCTGCGAGGGCGCCCCGATGGAGAAGGTGTAGGCGCCGGAGACGGGGTGGCTGTCGGCCGAGACGATCTGGTACGTGACCGTGTAGGTGCCCTTGCCCAGGCCGCTCCTGAGCCGCACGGCGTACGTCGTCCCGCTCACGTTGGCGGGTTTGCCGGTCTGCACCGGCTTGCCCCGGGGGTCGAGGACGCGCAGGGAGTCGTCGTTCGTCGCCACCTTCTCGGAGAAGGTGAGCGACACCTGGGTGGGTGCCTGCTTGACCACCACCCCCTGTGCGGGGTCGCTGCCGGTCAGCGCCGCGTGCGCGGAGGCCGGTGCGGCTCCCGCGAACAGGGCGCCGGTGACGGCGAGGAGCAGCAGCACCAGGATGCGCAGGCTGCCCCGCTGTCGTGTGGGGGTGATGGTCCGCGTCACGGTGGTCGGTCCCTCCCTCAGTGGCCGGTCGACGGGTTGTACGTCGCGGACTTCACCGGCATCTCGACGGTGAGGGGCCCGGACTTGGCGAAGGTGAGCTTCACGGTGACCGTCTGGCCCTGCTCCGGCTTGCGCTTCAGCTTCTCGAACATCAGATGGTTGCCGCCGCTTTTGAACACGAGTTGACCGTGGGCGGGTACGGCGAAGGAGCTCTTCTCCTGCATCGCGCCGCCCATGGTGCTGTGCATGGTGACCTGGCCGGCGACCTCACTGGTCACCGAGGTCAGCTCGTCCCCGGCGCCACCCTTGTTGGTGACCGTCAGGAAGCCGGCGGCCATGTCGGCGGAGACCGGCTGCGGCATGTACGGACCGCTCACGGACAGTTCGGCCTCCCCGGAGCCGGAGCCGGAGCCGGAGCCCGACCCGGAGCCCGAGCAACCCGCGAGGGCCAGTGTCCCGGCGAGAGCGGAGGCCGCGGTCAGGACTGCGGTGCGGCGCCTCACGGGTTCGCCCCCTTGACGAGCTTGGGCAGGTCCTTGGTGTAGTCGTCGACCGAGGCGTCCTCGCCGTAGAGGACGTAACCGCCGTCGGTCTTCGGGGAGAAGGCGATGACCTGAGTGCCGTGGACGGAGACCAGCTTGCCGTTCTTGTCCTTCTTCGTCGGCTCCACGGAGATGCCGACGGAGCGGGCACCGGCCTGGACGGTGGCGAAGTCCCCGGTCAGTCCGATGAACTGCGGGTCGATGCCCTTGAGCCACTTGCCCAGCTCGGCCGGGGTGTCACGGCCGGGGTCGGTGGTGACGAACACGACCCGCAGGTCGTTCTGCTCGGCCTTGGGCAGCGCCTTCTTGGCGACGGCGATGTTGCTCATCGTCGTCGGGCAGATGTCGGGGCAGTGGGTGTAGCCGAAGTACAGCAGGGTCGGGTGGCCCTTGGTCTCCTTGCGGAGGTCGTACTTCTTGCCGTGCGTGTCGGTGAGGACGAGGTCCGGCTTCTGGAAGGGCTGGTCGAGGACGGTGGCGGCCTTGCCCGAGCCGGACTCCTCCGAGACCACGGAGACCGGCGACTTGCCGTCGTTCCCGCTGCCGCAGGCGGAGAGGGTCAGGGTGGCGGCGGCGAGCAGCGCGGCCGCGGCGAACGTCTTCTTGCGCATAGGAAAATGTCCCAGATGTGAGTGATCCGGCGCGCACCGGGGTCGTACGACGGCCACGACAGCGTGGCACGCCTCGCACGATCCCCGGTGCGCGGTCCGGAACGGCTTAGGCGGTCCGGCGGCGACCCGCGAGGACGCCGTAGGCGATGCCCGCGACGCCGACGGCGATGCCGACCACGCCGAGCACGCGCGCGGTGGTGTCGGTGTCATGGGGGCCGGAACCGGTGGCGGCGGTCGCGGTCCTGTCGGAGGCGTCCTTGGCGTTCGCCGTGCCGTGCTCGTCGGCCGCGGCGGACAGCTGCAGCACCGGCGCCGGGTTCTCCGGCTCGTCCTGGCCGGCCTGCGGCACCTCGATCCAGCGCACGACCTCCTTGTCGGAGTACGTCTGGAGCGCCTTGAACACGAGCTGGTCGGTGTTCTCGGGCAGGGCGCCCAGGGAGAGCGGGAACTTCTGGAAGTAGCCCGGGCGGATGCCCTTGCCGTCGGCGGCGGTCCAGGTGACCTTGGTGACGGCCTCGTCGATCTTCTCGCCGTGCACGGTCAGCGGCTTGGCCGGCTTGGACTTGGTGATCTTCACGTTCCAGCCGGGGACGGGCTCGGCCATGACCGAGGCGAGCGGGTGGTCGGCCGGGAAGTCGACCTCGACCTCGGTGGTCGAGGCGTTGTCGCGCTCGTTCGGGACCTTGAAGTCGACCACGGCGTAGCCGCCCTTGGCCGCGGCGCCCTCCGGTTGCACGGTGACGTGCGCGAAGGCGGGGACGGACAGCGCCAGTACGGCCGTGCCCGCGACGGCGCCGGCGGCGGCGACACGGGAGACGGCGCGGCGGGAGACGGCGCGACGCGAGACGTTACGGAAAGCCTGCATGGCAGGAGCACTCCACTCTGAGAGTTCGGTGACGAAGAGAGGTACGCGTGCGTGTGGCCGTGCCGTTCGGCGGGTTCACATGCGCACGCGCGCGTGCCGCGCGACGGCGGCAGCCCTCTCACCCGCATCGGTGGAGTGGTGCGCGCGTCGCGTCAGGCGGCGAGGCGGAAACGGGCGGCGGGCGGACCGCGCCGGATCACCGTGTGCTGGAGTGCGGCGGTGTGCGGGGCGGGTCCCTCGTCCCGGTCGGTCCGCCGGCCGCCGGGGCCGGGCTCGGCGGCGGGGAGCAGCCCGGCGCACAGGGCGCGCGTCAGCACGAGCGCCGCGCGCAGGGCCCGTACGAGCGCCCCCTCTGTGACTCCGTGCGCCGACAGCTCGATCAGCCGCAGCAGCGCCAGATCGCCGCGGCGCAGCAGCCAGCCGGCGGCGACGGCGGCGAGGACGTGGCCGAGCAGCATCGGAAGGGAGGGCAGCAGCGCGGCGGAGGAGCCGGTGGCGTCGTACGCGTGGCGCATGCCGCCCATGCCCGCCACGGGCCGACCCGAGCGGTCGACGAGGTGTGCGGCGAACAGCAGATGGAAGGCCCGCCCCGGGGTCAGGGCGGCCGGGGTCGACCCGCACAGGAGCCGTGCGGCCTGCTCGACCAGTGCGGTGTCGCTGAGCGAGGAGCCGCGCGCACCCGGCGCCCCCATCGCCATGCCGCCCGTCATGCCCGCCATCCCGCCCGAGGCCATGGCGGTTCCCTGCTGGCCCAGCCCGAACAGCATGTGCAGCGCGGTCTGGCCGAGCGCGAGGAGCGCGGCGATGCCCGGCAGTGAGCGGGCCCGCCCGGCGAGCGGTACCACGAGCAGCAGACAGCCCAGGAAGCCCGCGCCCAGCGTCCACAGCGGCACGCCCGCGCAGGAGGCGAGGGTGTGCCCGCACGCGGCCAGCGCGACGCAGACCGCGGCGAACACCGCGGCCCGCAGGATCCGGAGCCCGGCTCCGGGTCGCGCCGTGCGCGGGTGGGGGGCAGTCATGGCGGCCCCATCATCGCACTGCCCCTTCGGCGCTCCGCGGCAGGGCGCGGGATCGCCCCTCATACACCGATTCCTCCCTCGGCGCATCGACCATATGGGCGGAGTCACGTCAACGGTGTGCTTACGGCCGCCTACGGGCGGCAATAGGTATCGATATGTCGTACCGCGGCCAGGAGGCTGGAGCATGAGCATCTGGTGGTCACTCCATCTGCGCCGCGAGGCTGCGAGCGTGCCGCTTGCCCGGCGGCTTCTGATCGGCACCATGGAGACGGCGGGCGTCGACCCCGAGATCTCCTACGACCTGTCCGTCGCGCTGACCGAGGCCTGCGCCAACGCCGTCGAGCACGGCGGGGGCGCACCGCACGGCGGTTCCTCGGAGGCGTACCGGGTGACCGCGTACCTCGACGGTGAGAAGTGCCGTATCGAGGTGGCCGACACCGGGCCGGGTATCTCCCTCGCCCACGAGATCCGGCCCGCCCGCACGGACGCCGAGCACGGCCGCGGGCTCTGTCTCATCCGGGAACTCGCCGACCACGTCCACATCGGGGCCAAGCCCGGCCGGGGCGGCACCGTGGTCAGCTTCGACAAGATCCTCAAATGGAAGACGGATCCGTCACTGCTCACGGCATAGTGCGGGCATGGAGATCGAGAGCGGGGACATAGCGTCCGGAGTGACGCTGCGGCTTCTGCAGTCGGCCGACGCGGCCGCCCTGAGTGCGGCCTACGTGGACAACCGTGAGCACCTGCGGCCCTGGGAGCCGCGCCGGCCGGAGTCCTTCTTCACCGAGGCGGGCCAGCGGGAGCGGATCGAGGGGCTGCTGCGGCTGTTCTCCGACGGTGGCGTGGTGCCCTTCGTGTTGCAGGCGGCCGACGGGCGGATCGTCGGGACCATCACTCTGACCGGGGTGGTCCGGGGACCCTTCTGCAGTTCCTCCCTCGGCTACTGGGTGGCCGCCGACCGGCAGCAGCGGGGCCTGGCCACCGCCGCCGTGGAGCGGGTCTGCCGGATCGCGCGGGACACGGCGGGGCTGCACCGGATCGAGGCCTCGACCCTGCTCGGGAACACCGGCTCGCAGCGGGTCCTGGCGAAGTGCGGGTTCGAACCGATCGGCACGGCGCCCAAGTACCTGCACATCGACGGGGAGTGGCGGGACTGCCGGCTCTTCCAGCGGATCCTGCACGACCACGATCCGTCCCTGTGAGCGAGCCTTTCCGGCCGGGCGACCGGCTCCGTACGGGACGCGGGCGGCCACGA
This sequence comes from Streptomyces sp. NPDC048191, assembly GCF_040652655.1. Lineage (NCBI taxonomy): Bacteria > Bacillati > Actinomycetota > Actinomycetes > Kitasatosporales > Streptomycetaceae > Streptomyces > Streptomyces sp. NPDC048191. The sequence continues at coordinate 134,476 of NZ_JBEZMO010000001.1, read as the reverse complement.
CCTGGTGTCCGGCGGCGCCGGACCGGGGCGCCGGATGCGCCGGCCGACGGTCACGGCTGTGCGGGGTGCCGGTGCCGCGTGAGCTCCCCGCGGACGCGAGGGCCCTGCCGCTGAGCGGCTCCGCCGCGTGGGCGCCCCCGGTCCGCACACACCCGCACCCGGTGACGGACCACAGCCCCTCCGGTGCGCCCCCGTAGGTCATCGCAGCACTTTCGCCAGCACCTCCAGCGCCTCCGGATACGCCCGCTCGCGGGGCGTGCCGTAGCCGACGATCAGGCCCTGGGGGCGGCCGGGGCCGGGAGCGTGCCAGTGGTCGCCGAGGGTGCCCAGGGCGAGGCCCTCCGCCTCCGCGCGCGTCAGTGTCTCCGCCTCGTCGGGCACGTCGATCAGCGCGTGCAGCCCCGCCGCGATCCCGTGCACGCTCCGCCGAGCGCCCAGCCGGTCCAGCAGTTGGTCCCGGCGGCGCCGGTACCGCAGTCGGCAGGCGCGTACGTGCCGGTCGTAGGCATGGCTGTCGATCAGCTCGGCGAGCGCCAGCTGGCCTATGGTCTCGGTGTGGTGGTCGCTGTGCAGCTTGGCGTCGGCGACGGCGTCGACCAGGTGCGGCGGCAGCACCATCCAGCCGAGACGGAGTGCGGGGCCGAGCGTCTTGGAGGCGGTGCCCAGGTAGACCACCTGGCCCGGTGACATGCCCTGGAGCGCGCCGACCGGCTGGCGGTCGTAGCGGAACTCCCCGTCGTAGTCGTCCTCGACGATCAGTCCGCCACGCGCGCGTGCCCAGTCGCCGAGCGCCCGTCGCCGCTCCGGACGGAGGGTCACCCCGGTCGGGTACTGGTGCGCCGGGGTGACCACCACGGCGGCGGCGTCGCCGAGCTCCTCGGGGCGCACCCCGCGGGCGTCGACCGGCACCGGCAGGACCGTTCCGCCATTGCGCCGCACCACGTCCCGGTGGAACGGCAGCCCGGGGTCCTCCATGGCGACGGCGGCGCCGTCGAGCACGCGAGTGAGGAGCGCGAGGCCCTGTACGTACCCGGAGGTGATGACGATCCGCTCCGGCGGGGCGAGCACCCCGCGCGCCCGGCCCAGGTACCCGGAGAGCGCCGTGCGCAGCTCGATCCGGCCGCGCGGGTCGCCGTAGTCGTACGCCAGTGAGGGCGCCGTCGCTATGGCCCGGCGCAGCGCGCGCAGCCAGGCCGCCGCCGGGAACGCGCCGACGTCCGGGCTGCCGGGGCGCAGGTCGAAACGCGGGGCACGCGCGCGTGCCGCCGCGTTGGGCTCGATCGACTCGACGCTCGGCAGTTCGGCGACCCGGGTGCCCGATCCCTGACGTGCCGTCAGATAGCCTTCGGCGACGAGCTGGTCGTAGGCGGCCTTGGCGGTTCCGCGGGAGATGCCGAGTTCCACGGCGAGCCGCCGGGTGGCCGGCAGCCGGGTGCCCGGGGCGAGCCGGCCGTCCCGTACGGCGTCCCTGAGCGCCCGTTCCAGCCCGGCCCGGCGGCCGTCCGCCGAGTCCGGCTCCAGATGCAGGTCGACGCCGACGCCGGACCAGAAGTCGTTCACGAAAACCTTCCCCCCAGGCACGCGAATGGCCGGGCACTCCCCGGTACCCGGCCATTCAAACGCAGATCAGCCCTTCAGCGAGGCCATCCACGCCTCCACCTCGCCGGAGCGGCGCGGCAGACCGGCCGAAAGGTTCCGGTTGCCGTCCCGGGTCACCAGGATGTCGTCCTCGATGCGCACGCCGATGCCCCGGTATTCCTCGGGGACCGTCAGGTCGTCGGCCTGGAAGTACAGGCCCGGCTCGACGGTGAGCACCATGCCCGGCTCCAGCGTGCCGTCGACGTACGTCTCGGTCCGCGCGGCCGCGCAGTCGTGGACGTCCATGCCGAGCATGTGGCCGGTGCCGTGCAGGGTCCAGCGGCGCTGCAGGCCCAGCTCCAGGACACGCTCGACAGGGCCCTCGACCAGGCCCCACTCGACGAGCTTCGCGGCGAGCACGCGCTGGGCGGCGTCGTGGAAGTCGCGGTACTTGGCGCCCGGCTTCACGGCCGCGATACCGGCCTCCTGGGCCTCGTACACGGCGTCGTAGATCTTCTTCTGGATCTCGGTGTACGTGCCGTTCACCGGCAGCGTGCGCGTGACGTCGGCGGTGTAGAGGGTGTGGGTCTCCACGCCCGCGTCCAGCAGGAGCAGGTCGCCGGAGCGGACCGGGCCGTCGTTGCGCACCCAGTGCAGGGTGCAGGCGTGCGGGCCGGCGGCGCAGATGGAGCCGTAGCCGACGTCGTTGCCCTCCACGCGCGCGCGGAGGAAGAACGTGCCCTCGATGTAGCGCTCGCTGGTCGCCTCGGCCTTGTCGAGGACCTTCACCACGTCCTCGAAGCCGCGGACCGTCGAGTCGACGGCCTTCTGCAGCTCGCCGATCTCGAAGTCGTCCTTGACCAGGCGGGCCTCGGAGAGGAAGACGCGCAGCTCCTCGTCGCGCTCGGCGGTGACCTTGTCGGTCAGGGCGGCCTCGATGCCGGCGTCGTGGCCGCGCACCACGCGCACCGGGCCGGTGGCCTCGCGCAGCTGGTCGGCCAGCTCGCGGACGTCGCCGGCCGGGATGCCGTAGAGCGCCTCGGACTCGGTGAGGGAGTGGCGGCGGCCGACCCACAGCTCGCCCTGGCCGGAGAGCCAGAACTCACCGTTCTCACGGTCCGAGCGGGGCAGCAGGTAGATCGTCGCCTCGTGGCCGTCCCCGGTGGGCTCCAGGACCAGGACGCCGTCCTCGGTCTGGTTGCCGGTGAGGTACGCGTACTCGACCGAGGAGCGGAAGGGGTACTCGGTGTCGTTCGAGCGGGTCTTCAGATTGCCCGCCGGGATCACCAGACGCTCGCCCGGGAAACGGGCGGAGAGCGCGGCGCGGCGGCGCGCGGTCTCGGCTGCCTGCGGGATCGGCTGCAGGTCACGCAGCTCCGTGTCGGCCCAGCCGGACTTCATGTTCTCGGCCAGCTCGTCGGAGACGCCCGGGTACAGGCCGTTCTTCCGCTGCTTGATGGGCTCCTCGGACTCGGTCTCGGGGCCCTCCGCGGTAGCGGTGTCGGGCACGACCGGGTTGAGCTCGTCGGACACGTGATCCTCCTCGATACGCCTTGTGATCTCCCCCGGGGCCCGCGACGCTCCTGCTTGTGGCCGAGCGGGGACCACCATCATCGTACGGTCGTACCAGGAGCGGGCCGGGGCCGGATGCCCTGTTATGCCCGGTCATTACAGGTGGGGTCAGTCGAAGCGGGCCGCCAGCAGCACCACGTCCTCCTCGCTGTCGGCCGCGTCCAGGCCGTCGGGCAGGACGGTGCGCAGGACGTGGTCGGCGACGGCACCGGGGTCGCGGCGCACCGGTCGCGGGATGCTCGCGGCGGCCGTGTGGAGGCGGGCGAAGGCCCGGTCCATGGGATCGCCGGTACGGTGCAGCAGTCCGTCGGTGTAGAGCAGGACCGTCTCCCCGGCCTCGGCCTGGATCTCGACGCTCGGCGCCTCCCAGCAGGCGAGCATGCCGAGCGGTGCGGAGACGGAGGTCTCGGCGAACTGGGTGCGCCGTTCGCCGATCAGCAGGGGCGGGCTGTGCCCGGCGCCGGCCAGGGTGATCTTGCGCAGGGCGGGTTCGCAGTAGGCGAAGAGCGCGGTGGCGGAGCGGGCGGGCTCGGTCAGCCGCAGCAGCAGCTCCAGGTCGGACAGGACGGCGACGGGGTCCTCGCCCTCCATCACGGCGTACGCCCGCAGCGAGGCGCGCAGCCGGCCCATGGCGGCCACGGCGCTCGGACCCGAGCCGGTGACCGAGCCGACGGACAGGCCGAGCGCGGCGTCCGGCAGTGGCAGTGCGTCGTACCAGTCGCCGCCGCCGCGCGGCCCGGTGCGGTGCCGGGCGGCGAGCTGGACGCCGGGCACCCGGGGCAGCCGGGTGGGCAGTAGTTCCTCGGTGAGGGTCGCCATGCGCGCGCGGGTGCGTTCCAGCTCCAGCAGCCGGGCGAGGTGCTCGGTGGCGTGCCGGGTGTAGAGGCCGGCGAGGTGGCGCTGCCGCTCGTGGGGCTCGGCCGGTTCGTCGTAGAGCCAGACGGCGGCGCCGAGGCGGCCGGCGGAGTCGGAGGCGAGGGGCAGGGCGTAGCTGGCGGCGTAACCGAGACGGGCGGCCACCTCGCGGTGCCGGGGGTCGAGGCCGTCCTCGGCGAGCAGATCGGGGTGGACGATCTCGGTGGTGGTGCCGGTGTCGTACGGCAGTGCTCCGCGCGGGACGGTCTCGATGTGGCCGAGGTCCGCGCGGCCGAGGCCCAGGCCGAGGGTGGTGCGCGGGCCGAGCCCGTCGCCGGGCTCCAGGGCGACCAGGCCCCGGCGGGCGCCGACGAGGGCGGCTCCGGCGCGCAGCAGTTCGTGCAGCGCGGGTTCCAGTGCGTCCGTGCGGGACAGGCGCTCGGTGAGTTCGTGGAGGGTCGTGAGGTCCGAGACCCAGCCGGCCAGCCGGTCCTGGAGGAGGGCGCCGGGTGCGGGGGTGTTGGGGGCAGGGACGGGAGCGGCGCCGGCGGCGGGGGGAGTGGGCGCGACAGTGTGTGCGGGCGTGGGAACCGTTGGATCGATTCCGGCCACTTTCGGAGGGTGCGGGGCGTTCATGGCGCCCGGCCTTCAGACCGGTGCGTATTGCTGAAAAGCATCGCAAACCCCCATGTCATTCTGCGCCGCTAGCAGTGTCTCCACATGTACACGCACTCGTGAGGGGATGTCCAGCATTGTCCTGCGGGGATTCCTGGTGTCCATGGGTCGGACGAGGTTTTCTCCGGAACCCCTTGCCTTACTGCCAAGTTGGCTGAAAACTGCACAAGGTATCGGTCCATTGCGGTCGACTGGCCTTGCTCCACGGAGCGTCACAGCGGTCGTGATGGGTACGTACTCGGAGAAGGCCAGGGGTGGTTGGGGGCCACCCGGAACCTGGCGACGGACCCGGGCGTCATAGCCACCGACGGCCGAGCCCCATCCTCCCTGGCGGAGGCGGAGAGAACCACGCGCGACGGCAAAACGCCATACTTCGCCACCCCCGCGCCGCAGCCGTGCTTTTGATGGACGCACTATGGACGCGGACGCGGCCCATGCTCGACCCCTTGGGGTTCCCCCTGCCGTACGCGGGGGCGTGATGCGCCAACAGGTACGCACAGTGAAGTGATCGACACATGGTGTGATGTGGACCACGGTGTTGCCAGCGGTGCAACGGAAAGGAACGAGCGCTCATGCGCGAGATCCTCGGAAGGCGACGCAGGCTCCTGTCCAGGCGGAGCGACGGGAGGCCTGAGCTGATCGGCGCGGCCCTGACCTTCGCGTCCGAGTGGCAGTGGCCCGTACTCCCGGGCGTGGCCCCGGACCCGCAGGGACGGGCCCGCTGCGGCTGCCCCGACCCGGAGTGCACGGTGCCCGGTGCGCACCCCTTCGATCCCGGCCTCCTCGCCGCCACGACCGACGCGCGCATGGTGCGCTGGTGGTGGACCAACCGGCCGAGCGCGCCGATCATCCTGGCCACCGGGGGTTCCGCCCGCACGCGTGGGGGAGGCAGTGCGCCCTGCGCGGTCAGCCTGCCGGCGCTCGCCGCCTCCCGCGCCCTCGCCCTGCTCGACCGGCGCGGCATGCGCCTCGGCCCGGTGATCGCCTCGCCCACCCGCTGGGCGCTGCTCGTCAAGCCGTACTCCATGGAGCAGCTCGGCGAACTGCTCTACGCCAAGGACTTCGTCCCCGGCTCCCTGCGCTTCCACGGCGAGGGCGGCTACCTCGCCCTGCCCCCGTCCGAGACCGGCCAGGGCGGCGTCCGCTGGGAGCGGGCCCCGCTGCCCGGGTCGGCCGCGCCCTGGGTGCCCGATGTGGAGGCCGTGGTGGACGCCGTGGTGGACGCCCTCACTCGTACGGGTGTGAGCGCACCCGAGTTGTAAGGGTGTCGGGCGCGGGCGGGGCGGGTCGGCCCCGCCCGCTCGTTATCTTCCGCACATGCTGCGAAACTCTGGGGGACATGGCCGCCGGTTCTCCGGGCGGCCTGCCGGGGGACATGCTCGTCGGTCGCCGCACCGCGCGGCGACGTCGGCGGGGGTGCGTGGGCCGGATCCCCGAACCGTGCGACTGCTCGCACTCGCCGGAGTGGTGACGGCCGCGGTCGTGCTGCCGCTGGCCGTGGCGTCCGCGGGCCAGGTGGGCAAGGCCGCCCGGCACACGGTGGCCGAAGAACCGCGGCGCGCCGTACGGGCCCGCGGGCACGAGGACCCGGTCGGTTCTCTCGAGGACGTCGTCGGGGCGGGGGACGTCGTCGGGGCCGGGGACGCCGCGGGGGCCGAGGTCGCCGCCGGGTCCGCCGACGCCAAGTACCCCGCTCCCGGCCGTTCCTCCGGGCTGCTCGGGATCGGCCTCGCCACCGCCGCGCGGTGCGGCCCCGAGCTCACCTCGCCCGACGGCATCGAGGCGCAGACCTGCGTACTGACCCAGGGCGCCGACACCTGGGCCCGCACCTACTACCGCAACGCGACCGGCAGGAAGCTGGACTCCGTGCTCAGCCTGATGGGTCCGGGCGGCCACAGCGTGCAGATGCACTGTGTCACGAGCGCCGACGACGAGCCCGCCACCTGTGAGACACCCCGTGAGCACAGCTGGGGCGGGCCGGGCGGCTACACGGCCGTCACGGAGTTCGCCAGGCGGGGCGCCGACGGCGCGCTGCTGCTGCGCTCGGCCAGCGACTCGGCGGATGCGGGCGGCGACTCCGCGGGCGCATCCGACAACTCCGGGAAGAAAAAGGGGAGTTGACGCTCGGCGACGTGCCGGGTGTCGTACGCGGGCACGGAAAGACCCGGTTGCTGGCGACGGGGGATGCACCAGCAACCGGGCTACTGGAACGGTAACAAGAGATCGGCGGTTCGCAAATTCCGCCTGGGGCATTCGGCCACCGATTTCCCTCTCGCCAAGGGGAGTTGTGACAGGAGTCACCTGTTCCGGGGCCCTGCGCCCGCCTCACCGACCGTTCAGTTGCGACGCGCGCGCGGGGGCGGCGTCAGCTGAGCGTGACCTGCCGGTTGGTCAGCCCGCCGCGCGCCCGGCGCTCCTCCCCCGTGAGCGGCTCGGTGACGGCCAGGGCCGCGGCGAGGCGCTCGGCGAATTCCGCGGCCGGCTTCTCCACGTCGTCCGCCGTCACCCCGCTCGGCAGGTCCCAGACCGGCACGGTGAGGCCGTGAGCACGGAAGGAGCCCACGAGCCGGGTGCCCTCGCCCAGGTTCGAGCGGCCCGCCGCGTGCAGCCGCGCGAGAGCGTCCAGAAGCCGCTCCTCCGGATGCGGCATGACCCAGCGCAGGTGGTTCTTCTCCGGGGTCTCGCACCAGTACGCGGCGTCCACGCCGGACAGCTTCGCCGTCGGGATGGCGGCGGCGTTGGCCCGCTCCAGGGAGGCGGTCACCTCCGGGGTGGCGTTCTCCGCGTCCGGCACCCAGAACTCGAAGCCGCTCTGCACCACCGGCTCGAACGGCGCCTCGAGGTCGAGCACGTCCTGCAGCCGCGGACCGTCGGCCGGGGCGCGGCGGCCCTTCACCGGGGTGCCGGGTTCGGCCTGGAGGGCGCGCTGGAGGGTGTCGGCGAGGTCGCGGCTGAGGTCGCCGGAGGCCGTGTCGTTCTGCAGGCCGATCAGGACCGAGCCGTCGTCGCGGCGCAGCGCGGGCCAGGCCATCGGCAGCACCGTGGCGAGCGTGACCGACGGGACGCCCTCGGGCAGGCCCTCCTTGAGGGTCAGCCCGACCGTCGCGGCCGGCACCAGCTCGCGCAGTGCCACCCAGTCGCACTCGCCGGGCAGCCCCTCGAACGGGCGGTGCACCAGCTCGGTCGCCGCGTGCGCCGCGGCCCGGCCGTGACACGCCTTGTAGCGCCGGCCGCTGCCGCAGGGGCACGGTTCACGGGCGCCGACAACCGGGATCTCTCCGTCCCTGAGCTGCGGCCGCTCGGCCTTCGTCTGGGGTCGCTTCTTGGCCATCGTGGGGTCTCCCGGTTACGGCTCTTCTCGTACGGGCGCGAGCCTAGCCGTTCGGGCAGTGACCGGCGGGAACCTGTGGACAACGCACGCCAGCTCGACGCCGACGGTGTGAATCTGTGGACGACTCCGCATGCCGGGCGGCTGCCGCCGCTCCCTCAACCCGGCCCCGTCCCCTCACTTTCCGCGTCCTCGCCACAGGCGCTCGTCCGTGTCCGCCGGCTCAGATCATCGTCCGGGTCGGATGGTTCAGGTCCTCGACCGCGTGTCGGATGGTTCAGGTCCTCGACCGCGTGTCGGATGGTTCAGGTCCTCGACCGCGTGTCGGTCGGCTCAGACTGGCTGCGTGTCGGACGGCTCAGACCGACCGCGTGCCGGACGACGCGGATCCTCGATCGCGTGGCGGTCGGCCTGTGTGTTCGTCCGTGTGCGTCGGATCGGGTGCCTGACCCCGTGCGCGTCGGCCCAGGCGGCGGTCCGTGTGTCGGCCGGAGTCTTTGGCTGTGTCCGTCGGTCCAGGTCCTTGACCGTGTCGCATGGCTGATGTGTTCGTCCGTGTACGTCGGCTCGGGACTTCGACTGCGTCTGTCGGTCCGCTCGACCGTGCCCGGTGGCCCGGGTGCTCGACTGGCTCCGTCGGCTCCGTGCTTGACCGTGTCCGTCGGCTCAGGTGCCGGACCGCGTGGGTCGGCCGGGCCCTTGCCCGCGCCGGTCGGCCCAGACGCCCGTGCGTGTGCGTCGGTCCAGTTGCTTCACCGTGCCCAGTGGCCCGGGCGCATGACCGTGTCGTGCGGCCCGGGCGCCGGACCGTGCCTGGTGGCCCAGACGCCCGTCCCTGTGCGTCGGCCCAGCTGCTTCAGCGTGCCCGTCGGCCCAACTGCTCCGTCAGGTCCGGGAGTCCAGGGTGTCAGGGGCGTCCGTCGACCCGGGTTCTCGTCCGTGCCCGTGCCCGTGTCCGGGGCCCTGTCCGTGTCCGTTCAGTCCAGGTCGTCGAACGCGTCCGCGAAGTCCAGACCGGCCATGTCGGCTATGTCGGCCATGTTGGTCATGTTCGCGAGCGCGGGGGTCGTGACGCGCGTAGCGAAGGCGTCCTGGCGGCACCCGGCGTCGGGATCGTGGACGTCCTCGTGGACCACCACCCAGACCGTCACCTCGCCGTGGATGTCGTCCCGGACGCCCCAGTCGTCGGCGAGGGCCGTGATGATGTTGAGCCCGCGGCCGCCGTGCGCGGTCACCGACGGGGTGGCCGGGGCCGGGCGGGTCGGACCGCCACCGTCCGTCACCTCGACGATGAGCCGGCCCCGCGCGTCGACCCGCCACGCGGCGCGCACGTCACCGTCGCCGGCCAGCGCGTCGCCGAGGGGCCGCCCGTGTTTGCAGGCATTGCTCAGCAGTTCGGAAAGGATCAGTACGGCATCGTCGATGACCGATTCGGATACGCCACCGCTGCGCAACTGCGAACGCATCCGGTGCCTCGCCTTCCCCACGCCCGCAGGGCCATGGGGTACGGCCATGCTCGACGACGTGGGCACCTCCTGTGCCACCACCAACGCCACCCCCGAGACCTCCTTTGCCCCACGCCACGGTGTGGATGCCCCATTGGCCTGAACCGGAAACCGGCCAATCCCCTTCCGGTGACGCATTCGCAACGACCCTGTGCGGAGCGAACGCGCCGGAGCACTCCCTGTGACGAAGGCCTTTCCCGCGGTCGTCGTATGGCTGGATTTCAATGGTGTGGCCGAGACTGGAGGATTCAGCAGGCGCACAGCCGGGTCAAGAGATGCGCACGGCTCTTTACCGGCCTCTTGAGGTCACACGCGCCCCAACCGGTGCAGAACCGCGCGCGGGCGGTTGGTGATGATGGCGTCGATGCCCAGTTCCACGCAGAGATCGACGTCCTCGGGCTCGTTCACGGTCCACACGTGCACCTGGTGGCCGGCGCGTTTCAGCCGTTCCACATAGCCGGGGTGATTGCGCACGATGCGGATCGAGGGCCCCGCGATCCGCACGCCCGCGGGCAGCCGCCCGTCGCGCAGCCGCGGGGTGAGGAACTGCATCAGGTAGACCGTCGGCAGCGTCGGCGCGGCGGCACGCACGCGTTGCAGGGAACGCGCCGAGAAGCTCATGATCCGGACCGGCGACTCGTCGGCGGCGGCCGGGGCGTCCAGGCCGAACCGCTTCAGCAGCGTCAGCAGCCGCTCCTCGACCTGACCGGCCCAGCGCGTGGGGTGCTTGGTCTCGATGGCCAGCTCCACCCGCCGCCCCGCGTCCGCGACCAGCTCCAGCAGCCGCTCCAGGGTGAGCACCGAGGTGTCCGCCGGGTCCTCCGGCCGGTGCACCCAGTCGGGCTCCTCGGTCCGCCCCCGCCAGGCCTCACGCGTCTTCCGGGAGCCGAAGTCGAGGGTGGCGAGATCGGCCAGCTCCAGCGCGGAGACCGCGCCGCGGCCGTTGGAGGTACGGTTCACGCGTCGGTCGTGGACGCAGACCAGGTGGCCGTCCGCGGTCAGCCGTACGTCGCACTCGAGGGCGTCGGCGCCGTCCTCGATCGCCTTCTTGTAGGCGGCCAGGGTGTGCTCGGGCGCGTCCTCGGAGGCGCCTCGGTGAGCGACGACCTTCAGGGAGCGCTGTGGTGCGTGGGTCACCGCGTCATGGTGCCACCGTCCGGGGGCGGGTGGGGCGGCCGGGGAGCGCTCGGTGCCCGTTTATGTAACTTTTGCGATAAAGGCACTATGTAAAGAATCACCATGGACCCACAGCCACCGCTTATGGTGCTCTGACGGCCCGTGGGAAAAACTGACTGCATACAAACGGAACCAGTGAGAACTGACCACAGCACCATGCACAGCTGCCGAGCGTGACCGAGTGCGACCGAGAACAACAGCCGTGGACCGAGGAGAAGAGCTGTGAGCACCGAGAACGAGGGCAACGAGGTACCCCCGGCCCCGTCCGCACCTCCTGTGCCGGTGGCCTCTCCCGCTTCCGGACAGGGCCCCGCGTCCGAGGGGAACGAGCCGACGGCTCCCCTGCCCCCGGTCCCGCAGGCCGCTCCGGCCGCGGCCGAGACGCAGGACGGGCCGGGCACCCCGCACACCCCCGGCTCTGCCCCCGACGGCTCCTGGCCGCCCCCGCCGCCCGCGACGCCGCCGTACGGCGAGGGCCAGTCCTTCGGCGACGGCGGTGCCGGTGCCGCGGGCGGCTTCGGCGGTGCGGGCGGCGCAGGCGGCTGGGGAGCGTCGTACCAGCAGCCCGCCCCCAAGCCGCGCGGTGGGCGCGGCGGGCTCGTCGCCGCGGTCCTGGTGGCCGCGCTGGTCGCGGGCGGCCTGGGCGGCGGCCTCGGCTACACCCTGGCCAAGGACAGCGACAACAGCGGTTCCACCACCGTCTCCGCGTCCGACGGCAGCGCCACGCAGGTCAAGCGCGCGCCCGGCACGATCGCCAACGTGGCCGCCCGGGCCCTGCCGAGCACGGTCACCATCGAGGCCGAGAGCACCAACGGCGAGGGCGGCACGGGCACCGGGTTCGTCTTCGACACCCAGGGCCACATCGTCACCAACAACCACGTGGTGGCCGACGCGCTCGACGGCGGCAAGCTGAGCGCCACCTTCCCGAACGGCAGGAAGTACGACGCCGAGGTCGTCGGCCACGCGCAGGGCTACGACGTGGCGGTCATCAAGCTCAAGAACCCCCCGTCCGACCTCAAGCCGCTCGCCCTCGGCGACTCCGACAAGGTGGCCGTCGGCGACGAGACGATCGCCATCGGCGCCCCCTTCGGCCTGTCCAACACGGTGACGACCGGCATCATCAGCGCCAAGAACCGCCCGGTCGCCTCCAGCGACGGCAGTTCCTCCAGCAAGGCGTCGTACATGAGCGCCCTGCAGACCGACGCGTCGATCAACCCGGGCAACTCGGGTGGCCCGCTGCTGGACGCCTCCGGCGCGGTGATCGGCATCAACTCGGCGATCCAGTCGAGCAGCAGCGGCGGCTTCGGCTCCGGCCAGTCCGGTTCGATCGGCCTGGGCTTCGCCATCCCGATCAACCAGGCCAAGTACGTCGCCCAGCAGCTGATCAAGACCGGCAAGCCGGTGTACGCCAAGATCGGCGCCTCCGTGTCCCTGGAGGACTCCTCCAACGGCGCGAAGATCACCGACCAGGGCGCGGCCGGCTCCGCCGCGGTCGAGTCGGGCGGGCCGGCCGACAAGGCGGGTCTCAAGCCCGGTGACGTGATCACCAAGCTGGACGACATGGTGATCGACAGCGGTCCCACCCTGATCGGCGAGATCTGGACCCACAAGCCCGGCGACAAGGTCACGATCACCTACACCCGGGGTGGCCAGGAGCACACGACACAACTCAGCCTGGGCGCCCGCGTCGGCGACAACTGAACCGACGCACGACCAACGCACGCCGGGTACGGTCCTTCCGGGCTTCCCGTAAGGACCCGCACGGCCCGCCGGACGTTCGATCCCGGTACGCTGTATCCGCTCCGTCCCAGGTGGACGGGGACCAGGTGGGTTGCCCGAGCGGCCTAAGGGAACGGTCTTGAAAACCGTCGTGGCGCGAGTCACCGTGGGTTCAAATCCCACACCCACCGCGCAGGTGAACGGCCCCCGGCCAGCAGGTTGGCTGGGGGCCGTCGGCATGCGCTTCGCCCGTCGGCAACCGCAGTTCCCCGCTGGTTCCTGATCGAACGGGCACGGGAAGGGCACGGTCACCTCGCCCCACCACTCTCCGGCCCCCTTCCCCGTGCCGGGGTGGTCCGGGGTCAGGGGCGGTGTCCCGTCATCCGGGCCGCCGAGGCGATCGTCGCGCGGGCCTCGCGTTCCGTGAGGCCGGTGTTGAGGGCCGCCTCGGTCAGGGGCTCGGCCAGGGCGGGGCCGATGCCGTTCTCGTAGGCGCGGCAGGCCGCCCAGAAGAGGCGGGTGTTGCGCTGGCCCTCGTGTGCGGCGAGGACGAACTGGACCAGGCCGCGGCCGTGATCGCCGGAAGGCGACGGGGACGGGACCGCGTGCGCGGGCCGGGGCGGTGGCACGAGCAGGCGCAGCAGGGACGGTGGGCAGGCGGCGGGGGTCAGGTGCGCGGTGCCGGGGGCGGTCGTGTACACGCCGTGGTCGGTGCGGGAGGCGGGGCCCACGAGGTAGCCGCCGGCGCCGCGGATGTCGATGCCTGGGGCGAGGCGGCCGGCGGAGTTCGGTACGACGACGTCGGGCGGGCCGGTGAGCCACAGGTGCCGGCCCCCGCTGGGCGTGCGGACGACGACCGTCTCCGGAATGGTGAACAGGTGGCGCAGGGCCAGTTCGCGCAGCGCGGTGGAGGAGTCGGTGCCGGACTTGGTGTCCAGGTCGACGCCGATCAGGTGGTACGGCGGCAGGCCGCAGGCGATGCCGTAGCCGGTGGCCCAGGGCGCGGCGGCGAACAGCTCGCGGATGCGGAGCGGGTCGGTCGAGGCGTCGTACACGCCGTGGCCGAGACGACCGCACTCGCCGTGGCAGCGCGGTCCGGCGGGGTCGGGGTCGTCGTGGTGGGGGGAGCGCAGGGCCGGGAGCTTCGTCCGGGACAGGGGGATGACGGCCAGGCCGCGTTCGGCGGCTGACAGGGCGTGTGCGAGGGCCAGCGTCGTGGCCTGCCGGTCGGTGGTGGCCATGCCTCCATGTTCGTACGTACGTTCGAAAAAAGGAAGGGTGGATGGGCGCGGCGCGCCCGGGCGCGGGGAAATTGGCCGGATGTGCGAGGGAACGTTTCATCCCTTGTGTCGCTTGTGAGGGAGGAAGGCGGAATCTCTGCCGTTCCGGGGGCTGAGATGACGAAAGGTGGCGATAGGGGTTTATCGACTTGTCATCACGCTTGCGTGCTAATCGGGGCTTCCGGGGTGGTTCGCCGGGGATTCGGTGGGCAACTCTGATCTCGCGACGTCGCCCAAGACCGTCGGAGCGGCCGGCCAACCGCCCTGACACCAGCCGTACTTCACGTACTTCCGGCCCTAGGGTCGCCTAGTGCCTGGTTCTGGAGGAACAACATGGCAAGCATCCGTACCGCCCGCGTTCTCGCCGCCGTAGCCGCGCTCCCGCTCGCAGTCGCCCTCTTCGGCGGCGTGGCGGCAGCCGACAACGGCGCCGTCGCGGACAACGGATCGAGCGCCAACGCCGGTGTGTCGAGCATCATCGGCAGCGGTGTCGGTCACGACAACAACGGCAACTCTTCCACCACGCAGCAGAACGCGGTCGGCTCCGGTGCCTCGACCCAGAGCAACACCGCCCAGGTCAAGGGCTCCGCGTTCACGGCCGTCCAGCAGGGCAACGAGAACGTGGCCATCCACTTCACCCACCTGTGGTGACCCTGAGGCGAGGCCCCTCCCGTTGAGGGTCCTCGTGGGGTGTGCTTCAGGGTCGCAAGACGTCCGCGCGGCGGTACTTCGGTGCCGCCGCGCAGGCGTTTTCCGGGGACCGGCACCCGGCCGGCCGGCCCAGAACGCCGGCGCTCGGCCTTGACACCCGACCATATCTGACGGACAGTCAGAAACTGTCCTGTCAGGTACGCGAGGCCGGGAGGGTCCCCGCCGTGCACCTCGCCCCCACGGAGCGCCGGCAGTGTCTGCGCGCCGAACTCCGCACGCACCTCGCGGCCGTGCTGCCGGGCCGCGGCGAACCCGCCGACCGGCGCCCCCTGTTGGGCCATGGCTGTCATGAGACGACGATGCGGCTCGGGATGACGAGGGGGCGGCGGTGAGCACGGCAGAGGTGGTTCCCGACCCGCTCGCGGAGCGGCTGAGGGCGTACGAGGGGCGGCCGGCCGCCGTCGCCGGGGTGGGCAAGGACCCGGTGAACGAGCCGATGATCCGGCACTGGTGCGAGGCCATGGGCGACACCAACCCCGCCTACGGCGGTCCGGAACCCATCGCCCCGCCCACCATGCTCCAGGCCTGGACGATGGGCGGCCTGTCCGGCCACCAGGGCCGCACGGGTGCCTACGACGAGCTGCTGGCCCTCCTCGACGCGGCGGGGTGCACGTCGGTGGTGGCCACCGACTGCGAGCAGGAGTACCTACGGCCCCTGCGCCCGGGCGACCGGGTCACGTTCGACTCGGTGATCGAGTCGGTCTCCGACCGCAAGACGACCGGCCTGGGCACCGGGTACTTCGTCACGACCCGTACGGACGTCCGGGTCGACGGCACCCGCGTGGGCACGCACCGCTTCCGCATCCTCAAGTACGCCCCGGCCCGCCGGAAACCCGCCGCCCCGCGGCCCCGCCCGGTGGTGGGCCGGGACAACGCCGGCTTCTGGCAGGGCGTGGCCGAGCACCGGCTCCTCATCCAGCGCTGCACGGACTGCGGGACCCTGCGCCACCCCTGGCTGCCGGGGTGCAACGCGTGCGGCTGCCCGGACTGGGACACGGTCGAGGCGAGCGGCGCCGGGACGGTCTACTCGTACGTGGTGATGCACCACCCGCCCTTCCCGGCCTTCGATCCTCCCTACGTGGTCGGTCTCGTCGAACTCGCCGAGGGCGTGCGGATGGTGAGCAACGTGACCGGGGTGCCGTACGACAAGGTGCGCATCGGTCTGCCGGTCCGGCTGGAGTTCCGCACCTACGAGGACGCGGAGGGCCCGCTGGTCCTGCCGGTCTTCCGGGTCGTCGAAGGGCGGGGAGCGGGCTGACGGCGCGGGGTGGAGACCGGCAAAACTCCGGGGAGTTGATCGCGAGTGGGGAGCGGCTCATGAGGACGGCGCCGGCGACGGCACTCACGGCGGGCGCCGAGCTGCCCCCGCTGGAGATCCCGGTCACGCGGACGCTGATCGTGGCGGGGGCGATCGCGTCGCGGGACTACCAGGACGTGCACCACGACGCCGAGTCGGCCAGGCGGAAGGGCTCGCCGGACGTCTTCATGAACATCCTGACGACGAACGGCCTGGTCGGCCGGTACATCACGGACCACTTCGGCCCGACGGCGGTGCTCCGCAGGGTCGCCATCAGGCTGGGGGCACCCAACTACCCGGGGGACACGATGGTGTTGACGGGCAGGATCGAGACGGTCGACGGCGACACCGCCACGGTGTCGGTCGTCGGCGCCAACGCCCTCGGCAGACATGTGACGGGCACGGTGACGGTCACGGTCCCGGCACGGGCGCCCCGGGAGGCCGGGTCATGAGCGTCCGCACCCGTGACGCCCTGGCAGGGCGTGCCGCGATCGCCGGGATCGGGGCCACCGAGTTCTCCAAGGACTCCGGGCGCAGCGAGCTGCGGCTGGCCGTGGAGGCGGTGCGGGCCGCGCTGGACGACGCGGGGCTGGCACCGGCGGACGTGGACGGGATGGTGACGTTCACGATGGACACCAACCCGGAGATCACGGTGGCCCAGGCCTGTGGGATGGGCGAGCTGTCCTTCTTCTCCCGGGTCCACTACGGCGGCGGCGCGGCCTGCGCGACCGTGCTGCAGGCGGCGCTCGCGGTGGCGACGGGCCTGGCGGAGGTGGTGGTCTGCTACCGCGCCTTCAACGAGCGGTCGGGCCGCAGGTTCGGCGCGGGCGTGCAGCACCGGGAGCCGTCGGCGGAGGGGGTGGCGCTGGGCTGGGTGCTGCCGTTCGGGCTGCTCACCCCGGCCTCCTGGGTGGCGATGGCGGCCCAGCGCTATCTGCACGCGTACGGGCTGACGCCGGAGGCGTTCGGGCACGTGGCGGTGGTGGACCGCAAGTACGCGGCGACGAACCCGGCGGCGTACTTCCACGGCCGCCCGATCACCCTCGCCGAACACGCGGCGTCCCGCTGGATCGTGGAGCCGCTGCGGCTGCTGGACTGCTGCCAGGAGACCGACGGCGGGCAGGCGATCGTCGTCACCTCCGTGGAGCGGGCCCGCGACCTGCGGCGCCCCCCGGCGGTGATCGCGGCGGCGGCTCAGGGGGCCGGCCGGGCGCAGGAGCAGATGACCAGCTTCTACCGGGACGACCTGACCGGCCTGCCGGAGACGACCGCGCTGGCCCGCCGGCTGTGGCGCGGCTCCGGCCTCGGGCCGGCCGACATCGACGTGGGGATCCTGTACGACCACTTCACGCCGTTCGTGCTGATGCAGCTGGAGGAGTTCGGCTTCTGCGGGAAGGGGGAGGCGGCGGACTTCGTCGCGGAGGAACGGCTGCCGCTCAACACACACGGGGGCCAGCTCGGCGAGGCCTATCTGCACGGGATGAACGGCATAGCGGAGGCGGTACGCCAGCTGCGGGGCACGGCGGTGAACCAGATCCCGGGAGCGGCCCGAACCCTGGTGACGGCGGGCACGGGAGTACCGACCTCGGGGCTGGTCCTGACGACGCAGGACTGAGGGTCGGCCCACTCACAGCCGGGGCCGACGGGCCCCCACCGGTCACCCCCACCCTCTCCCCAGGGGGATCGGGGTGGTGTCAGGGTCGTACCCGTAGACGAGGTGTGCCCGCCGTCCACCTTCAGGAGGTGCAGCCGGCCCCAGCCCTACAACCTGAGGGGGACTCCGCTTCGGGACCTGCGGCCGATCCGCCCGAGGGGCATCCGCTCCTAGCGTGGAGCCATGACCACACCCGTCTGCACCAGCGCCTCGGCCGCCGCCGCACCAAGGCGGCAGGCCCTCCCCCACCCCCGGCTCCGGCCGGGCGGGGAGACTCCCGCATACCCGACGTTCGCGTCGTACGTGCGGGCCCGCCAGACGGTCCTGCTGCGCACCGCGCGCTCGCTGACCGCGAACCCCAGCGACGCCGAGGACCTGCTGCAGACCGCGCTCGCCAAGACCTATGTGGCGTGGGAGCGGATCGAGGACCAGCGGGCGCTCGACGGCTATGTGCGCCGGGCCCTGCTGAACACCCGTACCTCGCAGTGGCGCAAGCGCAGGGTGGACGAGTTCAGCTGCGACGAACTGCCCGAACCGGAGCCCCTGCCCGGCGACGACGACCCGGCCGAGCGGCAGGCGCTGCACGACGCGATGTGGCGGGCGGTCATGAGGCTCCCGGCGCGGCAGCGGGCGATGGTCGTCCTGCGCTACTACGAGGACCTCAGCGAGGCCCAGACCGCGGAGGTGCTCCAGGTGTCGGTGGGCACGGTGAAGTCGGCGGTGTCGCGTGCGCTCGGCAAGCTGCGCGAGGACCCGGAGCTGGAGCTGGTGCGTTAGCCCGGCGTTTCCCTCCCCCTGGCTCCCCGTCGGGGCTCTCCTCGCCGGTTTTTTTCCTCCGGAGTGACTCACCCCCTAGTGACATACCGCGCGGTATGTGAGCAGAATCAGCGGAACCTCTACCACCGCCTAGGCAACGCCGCCCCGGGAGGACTCCGTGCTGAGCACCATGCAGGACGTACCGCTGACCGTCACCCGCATCCTCACGCACGGGGTACTGGTGCACGGACGGTCCCAGATCACCACCTGGACCGGTGAGGCCGAACCGCAGCGGCGCAGCTTCGCCGAGGCCGGAGCACGCGCGGTGCAGCTGGCGAACGCCCTGCGCGACGAACTCGGCGTCCGGGGCGACGACCGGGTGGCCACCCTGATGTGGAACAACGCCGAGCACGTCGAGGCGTACTTCGCGATCCCCTCCATGGGCGCGGTGCTGCACACGCTCAATCTGCGGCTGCCCGCCGAGCAGTTGGTGTGGATCGTCAACCACGCGGCCGACAAGGTCGTCATCGTCAACGGCTCGCTGATCCCGCTGCTCGCGCCGCTGCTGCCCAAGCTGCCGACCGTCGAGCACATCGTCGTCTCCGGCCCGGGTGACCGCTCCCCGCTCGCCGGGGCCACCGCGCGGGTGCACGAGTACGAGGAGCTGATCGCGGACCGGCCGAAGACCTTCGACTGGCCGGAGCTCGACGAGCGCCAGGCCGCCGCCATGTGCTACACCTCCGGCACCACGGGCGACCCCAAGGGCGTGGTGTACAGCCACCGTTCGATCTACCTGCACTCCATGCAGGTCAACATGACCGAGTCGATGGGCCTGACCGACCAGGACACCTCGCTGGTCGTGGTGCCCCAGTTCCACGTCAACGCCTGGGGTCTGCCGCACGCGACCTTCATGACCGGCGTCAACCTGCTGATGCCGGACCGCTTCCTGCAGCCCGCGCCGCTCGCCGAGATGATCGAACGCGAGAAGCCGACCCACGCGGCGGCCGTCCCCACCATCTGGCAGGGCCTGCTCGCCGAGCTCACCGCCAGGCCGCGCGACGTCTCGTCCCTGACCCAGGTCACCATCGGCGGCTCCGCCTGTCCGCCCTCGCTCATGGCGGCCTTCGACAAGCTCGGCATGCGGGTCTGCCACGCCTGGGGCATGACGGAGACCTCCCCGCTCGGCACGGTGGCCCGCCCTCCGGCCCACGCGGTCGGCACCGAGGAGGAGTTCGCCTACCGCCTCACCCAGGGCCGTTTCCCGGCCGGAGTCGAGGCCCGGCTCACCGGCCCCGGCGGGGAACGCCTCCCCTGGGACGGCGAGTCGGCGGGCGAGCTTGAGGTGCGCGGCAACTGGATCGCCGACGCCTACTACAACGGCCCCGACGCCGAGCCGCTGCGCCCCGCCGACAAGTTCAGCGAGGACGGCTGGCTGAAGACCGGTGACGTCGGCACCATCTCCCCCGAGGGCTTCCTCACCCTCACCGACCGCGCCAAGGACGTCATCAAGTCCGGCGGTGAGTGGATCTCCTCGGTGGAGCTGGAGAACGCGCTGATGTCCCACCCGGATGTGGCCGAGGCCGCGGTGGTCGCCGTACCCGACGACAAGTGGGGCGAGCGCCCGCTGGCCACGGTCGTCCTGCGGGAGGGCGCCACCACCGACTTCGAGACCCTGCGCACCTTCCTCGCCGAGGAGGGCCGCATAGCCAAGTGGCAGCTGCCGGAGCGCTGGACGGTCGTCGAGTCGGTGCCGAAGACGAGCGTGGGCAAGTTCGACAAGAAGGTACTGCGCCGGCAGTACGCGGACGGCAGGCTGGACGTCACCCACCTCTGACCACCGTCCGGCACCCACGCCGGACCCGTTCCGGCGGGGCGGGGTCACCCCGCCCCGCCGGCCGACGGCCGGGGCGCCCCCGCAGCGGCCTAGTTGGTGCCGATCCGCGCCAGCAGGTCCACGATCCGGCCCTGCACCTCGCCGCTCGTGGAGCGCTCCGCGAGGAACAGCACCGTCTCGCCCGAGGCCAGCCGGGGCAGGTCGGCCTGGTCGACGGCGGCGGTGTAGACGACCAGCGGGGTGCGGTTGAGCTGACCGTTCGCGCGCAGCCAGTCGATGATCCCGGTACGGCCGGCCTGCCGCCGCTGCACCTGCATCAGATCCATCACCACGAGGTTCGGCCGGAACTGCCCCGCCAGCGTCACCGCGTCGTCGTCGCTCGCGGCCCGCGCCACCTGCATCCCGCGCCGCTCCAGCGTCGAGGTCAGCGCCAGCGCGATCTCCGCGTGCTCCTCGATCAGCAGCACCCGCGGCGGATGCTGCTCACTGTCACGCGGCGCCAGCGCCTTCAGCAGAACGGCGGGATCGGCGCCGTACGCCGCCTCGCGCGTCGCCTGTCCGAGACCGGCCGTGACCAGCACCGGCACCTCGGCGGCCACGGCGGCCTGCCGCAGCGACTGCAGGGCCGTGCGCGTGATGGGCCCGGTCAGCGGATCCACGAACAGCGCGGCCGGGAACGCCGCGATCTGCGCGTCGACCTCCTCACGGGAGTGCACGATCACCGGCCGGTACCCACGGTCGCTCAGCGCCTGCTGGGTCGTCGCGTCCGGCGCCGGCCACACCAGCAGCCGGCGCGGGTTGTCCAGCGGCTCCGGCGGCAGCTCGTCGTCGAGCGGCTGCGGCAGCGGCGCGTCCGCGACCTCCACCGCCCCGCCGGGACCGTCCAGCGGCTCGGGCCCCTCGGCGGCGTCGGCGTCGGGTGCGCCTATGGCGTACGACCGTCCGGCCCCCTCCGTCGCCGGGGCGAGCCGGGACTGCCCGGCGAGCGACGGCTGTGCCTGCCCGGCAGCCACCGGCTCGGCCGGCGGATGCGGCCGGACCGCCTGCTCCGGCTGCTGCTCCGCGGGGTTGGCCGGGTCGGGCCGTGTGCCCAGCTTGCGCCGGCGGCCGGAACCGCCCGGCGCGTGCGGCGGCGGGGTCGCCGTCGGCTGCTGGACCTGGGCGGCTTGCCGGGAGAACGGCACGCCCTGGCCGAGCGTGCGGACGCTGATCGCCCGGCCCTGCGTCGAGTTGGGGTCGACCCCGGCACCTTCGGCGGGCAACGGCTGCGCGGCCCGCGGCGACTGGACGGCGGCGCGCTCCGCGGGGAGCGGGGTACCGGGGGCCGGCGTGCCGGACTGCGGTACGGGCGTGCCCCCACCGGACGTGCCCCCGGCGCCGGGCCACTGCTGGGGCACGTCGGGCGCCGGTACGGCCGGCGGCACGGGCCCGGCACTGGCCTCCGCGGGCAGCGGCTGGGCGCTCGGGGTACCACCGGGCGGAGTCGCGGCGGGCTGCGCCGGGAGTGCCTGACCGGGGGCCGCGGGTACGGGCCGGCCGGCGGTGTCCTGCGCGGGTGCGGCCGGGTGCGGCGCGGCGGGCGCCGGCTGCCCCGCCGCCGCGGGAGCGGCCTGCGCGGGGCTGCCCTGCCCGGCCGTACCCTGCGCCGGAACGCCGTGAACCGCCGTGCCCCGGCCCGGAGTCGGCGTCACCGCGGGATGCGGCCCGGCCTGCCCGGGAGCGACCGGCACTCCCTGAGGAGGAGTCACCTGCCCCGGCACGGCCGGGTCCGCCGGTACGGGCGCGGCCTGCGCCGGAGCGGGAGGCGTCGCCGCCGGAGCCGGCTGGGCGGCGCCCGGAGCGAGCGCGGTTCCCTGCGCCGGCGTCCCGGCGGGGTCCCCCGGCCGGGCCACGGCCCGGCGGCGCCGGCCGGTCGGCGCGCTGGTCGGATGCGGCTGCGGCGGAGTGTGGTCCGCGGACTGGTCGAGCGGTACGGCGTCGTGCCGGCCGTCGTCACCGGGCGACACCTCGGCGGACACCGGAGGCTGAGCCGGCACCTGCACCAGCCCGGCACCCTGAGCGGAAACCTGCGGCTGCACCACGGCGGCACCCGGAACGGCACCCGGGCCCGGACCGACCGGCACCCCCACCCCGTTCGCCGACTCCGCGGACCCCGGCGAGCGGTCGGCCTCGGCCGGCGGCAGGGCGAAGACCGTACGCGCACCGCCCGCCTCCGCCGCCGCGGCACGCTCCGCCGCGGCGGCCAGCGCACGCCGGCGGCGCCCCGTCGGCTGCGCGCCCTCGGCCGGAACGACCTCCGCACCCGTGACGGCCTCGGCACCCGGCGCCTGCTCGCCGCCCGCGGCGGGCAGGGCGGGCGGCAGGGCGGCCTGCGGCGCGCCGGAACCCGGACGGGCACGCCTGCCCGTCGCCCCGGGCACGCCCTGCGGCGGAACGGCGGCGCCGAGTCCCGTACCGGAGGCCGCGGCACCCGCGGCATGCTCGGCCGCGGTCACCACCGCGCCCTCGCTGACACCCTCGCCGGCCCCGGCGTCACTCTCGGCGGGCCGGCCACGGCGCCGCCCGGTACCACCCGACCCGGCCTCCGCGCCCTCGGCCGGGACCGCGGCGGGCTCCTCGGCGGACGCGGCCGCACGCCTGCGGCGCCGCCCGGTCGGTGCGGGCGCCTCGGCCTCACCGGCCGGGCCCGCGCCGGGCACGTCACCCTCCAGGAAGGCGTCGGTGGAGGACCGCCGGGCACGCCGCCGTCCGCCGCCGACGCCCTGCTCGGCGCCACCGGCCCCGTCCGTCTCACCGGTGCCGGCCGGCTGCCCGGACGGCCCCTGCCCGTCCGGCTCGGGCACGGCCGGAAGCGCGGCGACGGGCGCCTGTCCGGCGACCGTCCCGGCGCCGCCGCCGAGCGGGACCTCCAGCACGTACGCGCTGCCGCTCATGCCCGGCACCTCGTGCGTCTGCAGCACGCCGCCGTGGGCGCGGACGATCCCGCGCACGATCGGCTCGTGCACCGCGTCCCCCCCGGCGTACGGCCCGCGCACCTCGATCCGTACCACCTCGCCGCGCTGCGCGGCGGCGACCACGACCGTGTTGTCCAGGTAACCGCCCGCGGACACGGGCGAGTTGCCGGTCGCGTCGACACCGGCCACGTCCGCCACGAGATGGGCGAGCGCGGTGGCGAGCCGCTGCGGGTCGACCTCGGCCTCGATCGGCGGCGCGTGCACGGCGAACTGCACCCGCCCGGGGCCGACCAGCTCCACCGCGCCCTCGACACCGGCGGCGACGACGGCGTCCAGCAGCACCTTCGCACGGGTGATGTCCTCGGCGCCCGCGTCCAGCCGCTGGTACCCCAGGACGTTGTCGATGAGGGTCGTGATCCGCGAGTAGCCGGCCGAAAGGTGGTGCAGCACCTGGTTGGCCTCGGGCCACAGCTGCCCGGCGTCGTCGGCGGCCAGCGCCGCCAGTTCGCGCCGCAGCTGCTCCAGGGGACCGCGCAGCGACTGACCGAGCAGCGTGAGCAACTGCTCGTGCCGCCCGGCGAGGGCCTCGTACCGGTCCTTCTCCCGCTCGGCGAGCGCGGCGTACCGCTCCTCGCCGGCCGCCAGCTCCTCCGCGTGCTCCTCGCGCAGTTCCTCGAGTTCGGTGACGTGCTGCTGGCGCAGCGCCGTCAGGTCGGAGGCGTGCTCCTCGGAGAGCCGCTCCACCTCCTCGGCGTGCGCCTTCTCCAGCGCGGACTTCTCCTCGGCCAGGGTGTCGAGCGGCCGCCGGTCGGTGAAGGTCATCACGGCGCCGACGAGCTGCTCCCCGTCGCGCACCGGAGCGGTGGTCAGGTCGACGGCCACCTTCTCGTCGCCCTTGGACCACAGCACCTGGCCGCGCACCCGGTGCTTGCGACCGGAGCGCAGGGTGTCGGCGAGCGGCGACTCCTCGTACGGGAAGGGGGAGCCGTCGGCGCGCGAGTGCAGCACGAGGGCGTGCAGCTCCTTGCCGCCGAGCTCCCCGGCCCGGTAACCCAGTATCTGGGCGGCGGCCGGATTGACGAGCACGATCCGCCCGTCGGTGTCGGTGCCGACGACACCCTCGGCCGCGGCCCGCAGGATCATCTCGGTCTGCCGCTGCGAGCGGGCCAGCTCCGCCTCGGTGTCGACGGTCCCGGACAGGTCCCGGACGACGAGCATCAGCAGCTCGTCACCCGTGTAGCCGTAACCGTCGTACGCCTGCTGACCGTTCTCCAGATTCGCACTCGTGACCTCGACGGGGAACTCGGACCCGTCGGTCCGCCGCGCGATCATCCGCGTGGGCTTGGTCCGCCCCTGGGGATCCATGTGATCGGGCCGCCGCATGGACCCGGGGATCAGCCTGGAGTCGAACTGGGGCAGGAGATCGAGAAGCCCTCGCCCCACGAGAGCCGTGCCCGGCGCCTCGAAGGCCTCCAGCGCGATGGTGTTCGCGTTGACGACGGTGCCGTTGGCGTTGACCAGGACCAACGCGTCCGGCAGCGCGTCGAGTATGGCCGCGAGGCGAGCAGCGCCTCGGGATGGCCTGCTGCTCACGAGACGCTTCCTCCCTGTTACCGCACCTTGCCGACCGCTCGGGCCATCTTGCCAACCGGCCCGCGACGTGTCACGCGAGGGAGTCTAAGGGCACTCGTTGCGCCGGCGACGCCGGATGAGAGGGAGGTCCCACTACGAAGTGACACCGATCCGGCCACCACGCGCCGACCATGGCCTGAAGGCTCCGCGAGACCTTCGCGGGACCTTTACGGGACCGGTGATTCGGCCAGGGAAACCCATGGCCGCCGGACCGTCCCGGCCTAGGCGGGCGAGTCCGGCCTCGGCAGCAGCGGCACCATCCGGTCCCACCGGCCGATCTCGCATCCGTTGCTGCGGTCGTAGCCGGTGTCGACCCTGCGGCCGGCCCAGGTGCCGGTCACCCGGGCGGTGGCCGGTCCGCCGTAGAGCATGGTGCACGTGGTGCCCGGCGGCGCCACCCGGGCGAAGAGGTCCCGGCCCCACTGCGTCTGCCCGTCCAGCACCCGGCAGGCCTCCGCCGCG
This sequence comes from Streptomyces sp. NPDC048191, assembly GCF_040652655.1. Lineage (NCBI taxonomy): Bacteria > Bacillati > Actinomycetota > Actinomycetes > Kitasatosporales > Streptomycetaceae > Streptomyces > Streptomyces sp. NPDC048191. The sequence goes on along the minus strand of NZ_JBEZMO010000001.1, from coordinate 109,488 downwards.
TCCGGGTGACTGCCGCCGTCCGGATGACAGAACAGCTCGTACGTCCCGTCCCGCCCGGCCCCGGCGTGCCGCACCACGACGGTGAGGTGATCACCGGCCCGGTCCTCGGGCGGCACGGGCGGCGGCATGACGGGCGCGGCGACGGCGGCGACGGCGGGTACGACGGAGAGGCCGAGGAGAGCCGAAACGGCTCCGAGAACGCAGAGGGCGGCTGGGCCCGGGGCGGCGCCGGCGGTCCGCCCGGGGCCCCGCTGAGGAAGAAAGACCATGCCCTGCCCAACGCCCGCGCCCGCCGGATGTTGCGTCCGCGCCTCGCCGAGCGGGAAGCCCTTTGCCCTGCGACCCGACTGCCTAGTACCGTGGGGGGCGATTGGTGACAGGGCGCTCGGCTGTGTCATCATCTGCACGCACCACTCGCGCGCTCGCGTGAGCGGTTGTGCTGGAGGCGTCGCCTAGTCCGGTCTATGGCGCCGCACTGCTAATGCGGTTTGGGCCTTAAAGCCCATCGAGGGTTCAAATCCCTCCGCCTCCGCACCGATCCCGAAGCCCCGGTCCCCAGGACCGGGGCTTCGGTGTTCCCGCCCCCTGTCACGCCTGTGCCCGCCTGAGGGTATTTCCGCAGGTCACAAGGGGTGTGCCAATCGGATTTCACATGTCGGCGGCAGTCATGTAATGTTCTTCCTGTCGCCGGGACGGGCCGAAAGGGCCGAAACGGAGAGACAAGAACAAAAGAACAAGCACTCGTAGCTTAACGGATAGAGCATCTGACTACGGATCAGAAGGTTGCAGGTTCGAATCCTGCCGAGTGCGCACAGACCAGAGGCCCCGGAGAGATCCGGGGCCTCTGGCGTTCCCTCGTGCGTGTCTGATCGACGCGGGCCCCGGGAGGGTGCGGGGCCTGGGCGGCGGGCGGGTGCGGGGCCTGGGCGGCGGGCGGGGCCGGCGTGGCGTGTCAGCACTCCTCGTCCGGGTCGTTCCGGTTCAGCTTCTCCAGATATGAGTGCGCGAGGGCGGTGGCCCGGGTGAACCAGTCCGTGATGATTGCCAGTTCCGCCGGGGAGTAGTCGGAGAACAGCTCCGTCAGGCGTTTGTAGTGACCCGCGTACACCGCCTCGACACGGGTGACGGCGGACGGTACGGCGGCCACGCGCACCCGGCGGCGGTCCGTGGGGTCGGGGCGGCGGGTGACATAGCCGGCGCGTTCGAGGCGGTTGAGGATGCCGGTCACCGCGCCGGTGGTGACGTGGGCGCGGGCGGCGAGGTCGCCGGCCGTCAGCAACTCGTCGCCGGCCTCCAGGACGAAGGCGAAGCAGGTCAGGTCGGTGACGTTCAGACCCAGCCGCCGGGCCAGTTCCTGCTGTCCGATCAGGTGGGCGGCGATGAGGTGGTCCATCGCCGACAGCGCCTGGGTCGGAGTGGCGGGCGGTCGCGGCGTGCCGTGCATCTGTCAAAATCCCTTAGCTCGTGAGATATTCGGCATGGATAACTTCTTAGCTCGTGAGGGAAAATCTCCCGGAGGCAGCCGTATGAGTCTGTACGACGAGGGTCACACGATCGCCGGCTGGACCGGCTTCGGTGTCGCGACGATGGGAAGTGCGGTGGTCGGCCTGGGGGTGTGCGAGACCTCGCTGCCGGTGGTCGACGGGGGACTGGCGGTGGTCGCCGTGAGCGTTCCGGTGACGTGGGTCCTGCATCTCATGGGCTGGGGGAAGCCGCCGGGGGTGCGGCCGCGGGGCGAGTGGGGGATGCGGGTCCGGGACGGACGGGCCCGGGAGGGGCATGCGGAGTGCGTGAGCTGCCGCGTGGCGGGGCGGGGACGGCGGACCGTCCCGGTTTTGGAGGCGGTTCCTGCCGAATCGACACCTCTGTCACCCGTCGAGTGAATGGGCTTTCGACGAACGGCAGTTGGTGATCGTCGTCCCTGGCATTCCGCGAAGAGGCCCAAGGCGCAGGACGGGGTTTCGGCTTCGGGTCTTTGCACGGCCTGCGCCGGTCCGCCGCCCGGGCCCCGTTGTCAGACCCACCCCATACCCTCACGAGTGATGGCACACGTATGGAAGTGCACGGGGCTGCGCTGGTCGTCCGACGGGCCCGTGCTGGTGTGGGACGGCGGGCGGCGCAGCGGGCTGCCCCGGGGGAAGCGGGTCGGCTTCGCGGTGCCGGAAGGCGCTGTGCGCACGTGCGTGGGGGCGCGGGGGCATGCCTGTCCGGTGCGGGCCGGGGTGCCGGGGCGGAGTACGGGAGCCCGGTGCGAGGAGTGCGCGCGTCTGGACCGGGCGCACTCGGTGGCCGCCGACACGATCGCCGACGATCCGCGGCCGTACCGGGTCTATCTGGCGTGGTTCGGGCCGGGCCTGGTCAAGGTCGGGATCACCGCCGTGGAGCGGGGCAGCGCGCGGCTGCTCGAACAGGGCGCCGTCTGTTTCAGCTGGCTCGGCACCGGCCCGCTGATGGCCGCCCGGCGCACCGAGGAGCTGCTGCGGGCCGCGCTCCAGGTACCGGACCGGATTCCGTACGCCGAGAAGCGGGCGGTGCGGTCGGCGCTGCCGCAGGCCGCGGCGGAGCGTGCCGCGGAGGTGCGGGCGCTGCACGCACGTGCCGTGGCGCTCGCCGGATGGCCGGACTCCCTGCGCCCGGAGCCGTGTGAAGTCACCGACCACGCAGGGGTGTTCGGGCTCGGCTCCGGCCCCGCGGCCGTCGGTGAGGTGGTGGAGCTCGTGCCCGGCGGGAGCGTGAGCGGTGAGCTGGTCTCGGCCGCCGGGCCCGATCTGCATCTGGCGGTCACCGGCCGCGGGGTCGTCGTCCTCGACACGCGGCTGATGAGCGGATGGGAGCTGGTGCCGGCGGCCGCTTCTGGGGTGGACGGACTCACCTTCCCCCTCAGGGAGTTCACGCGGGAGCAGGAGCGCCTGTTCTGAGGTGACGGGGAAGGCCCGGATCCCCTGTTGATCCCCTTCGGCAGTCCCAGGTGCCGCCTGAGAGATGCCTGTGTGTTTCTCAGGCAAATCACAGACAGGGGAAAGCGTCCTCTCAGAGGACGGCGACAGGGTGTCCACCATGACCACGACCTCGCCCCAGGGGCGCACCGAACTGCTCAGGCCGGACGGGAGCCCCGTCCGAGTGCTTGTGGTGGACGACGAACTGTCGATCACCGAACTGCTGAGCATGGCTCTTCGTTACGAGGGCTGGCAGATCAGGAGTGCGGGGGACGGGCAGGGAGCCGTCCAGACCGCCCGTGAGTTCCGGCCCGACGCCGTCGTGCTCGACATGATGCTGCCCGACATGGACGGGCTGACCGTCCTCGGGCGGCTGCGGCGCGAGCTGCCGGACGTGCCGGTGCTGTTCCTGACCGCCAAGGACGCCGTCGAGGACCGTATCGCCGGGCTCACCGCCGGTGGCGACGACTACGTCACCAAGCCGTTCAGCCTGGAGGAGGTCGTGGCCCGGCTGCGGGGGCTCATCCGGCGGTCCGGGGCGGCCGACCGGCGGTCCGACTCCGTGCTCGTCGTCGGGGATCTGACCCTCGACGAGGACAGCCACGAGGTGTCGCGGGCCGGGGAGTCCATCCACCTCACCGCCACCGAGTTCGAGCTGCTGCGCTTCCTGATGCGCAACCCGCGGCGCGTGCTCAGCAAGGCCCAGATCCTGGACCGCGTCTGGTCGTACGACTTCGGCGGGCAGGCCAATGTCGTCGAGCTGTACATCTCGTATCTGCGCCGGAAGATCGACGCGGGCCGCGAGCCCATGATCCACACCCGGCGGGGGGCCGGTTATCTGATCAAGCCCGCCGTGTCATGAGCAGGCGACGACGGCCGGGTCCCGAGCAGCGGCAGAAGCGGCGTGCAGGTCCCCTCGCTCGAGCCAGGTCGGGACCGCGCAAGGGACAGCCGCGCACCCTGCGGACCCGGCTCGTCGTCGCGTCGGTGGTGCTGATCGCCGTGGTGTGCGCGGTGATCGGCACGGTGACCACGCTCGCGCTGCGGTCCCATCTGTACGCCCAGCTCGAGGCCAAGGTGGACGAGACCGCCGCCCGGGCGGTCGGCCACATGCAGGCGCCGGGCGGCGCGAACCCCGGTGTGGGCCCGCGCAGTCCGGGCCTCCCGGCGGCGGACTCCGGCACACCGGGCGAGAAGGTCGTCAACCTGCTCACCAAGGGCCCGACCCAGCCCCACACGGTCGCGGCGTACGTGAAGGACGGCTCGATCGCCTCCGCCGCCGTCGCCCAGCAGCAGAACGACGACTACGGCCTGTTCAAGCGGATGCGTGCCGACGGGCTCACCAGCGCGCAGAAGGCCGCCCTGAACGCCGTGCCCAAGAACGACAAGGCGCACAGCGTGGAGATCCCGGAGCTCGGGAACTACCTCGTGAAGTACGTGACGAGCCGGGACGGCAGCGACGCCTTCTACATCGCGCTGCCCACCAAGGACGTCGACGACAACATCGACACGCTGATCCTCGTCGAGATCAGTGTCACCGCCGCCGGCCTCATCGCCGCCACGCTCGCGGGGACCGTCATCGTCGGTGTCGCCACCCGCCCCCTGCGCAAGGTCGCCAACACCGCCACCCGGGTCTCCGAACTCCCGCTGCACACCGGCGAGGTGATCCTCAGCGAGCGGGTCCCGGACTCGGAGTGCCACCCGCACACCGAGGTCGGCCAGGTCGGCGCCGCGCTGAACCGGATGCTCGACCACGTGCACGGCGCCCTGCACGCCCGGCAGCAGAGCGAGACGCGGGTACGGCAGTTCGTCGCCGACGCCAGCCATGAGCTGCGGACGCCGCTCGCCTCCATCCGCGGGTACGCCGAGCTGACCCGGCGCGGACGGGAGCAGGTCGGGCCCGACACGCGGCACGCCCTCGGGCGGATCGAGTCCGAGGCGGGCCGGATGACCCTGCTCGTCGAGGATCTCCTCCTCCTCGCCCGGCTGGACGCCGGGCGGCCGCTGCAGTTCGAGCAGACCGACCTCATCCCGCTGGTCGTCGACACGGTCAGCGACTCCCGCGCGGCGGGCATGGACCACAACTGGCGGCTCGACCTCCCCGACGAGCCCGCCCTCGTCTCCGCCGACGCGGCCCGCGTCCAGCAGGTCCTGGTCAATCTGCTCGGCAACGCCCGCAAGCACACACCACCGGGTACGACCGTCACCGCGCGCGTCCAGCGGCGCGGGCCGTGGATGTGCGTCGACGTCGAGGACAACGGGCAGGGGATTCCACCGGACCTGCTGCCGCACGTCTTCGAGCGGTTCGCGCGCGGGGACTCCGCGCGTTCGCGGTCCACCGGGTCGACCGGTCTGGGGCTCGCCATCGTGCAGGCGGTCGCCGCCGCGCACGGCGGTGCCGTGACCGTCGACAGCGTTCCCGGCCGCACGGTGTTCACCGTGCACCTGCCCGCGCTCGCCCCCGCCGTTCCCCGGCCCGCGCCCGAAACCAACTGGCAGTCGCACTCACAGGCACAGCACAGTGCCACCTCACGGGTGCGACAGGGAGCTTGACGAGAGTCGGTCCCATGCGAACCGACTCTTCTCCCGGCACCCTGCCGGCACGGGAGCACCTCCCGGCCGGAAACGCCGGTACGCCTGTCCTGGACGTAGTGATCCCTGTCTACAACGAGGAGAAGGACCTCCGGCCGTGTGTGCTCAGACTCCACGAGCACCTCACGCGCACCTTCCCGTACGCCTTCCGCGTCACGATCGCGGACAACGCGTCCACGGACAGCACCCCGCTGGTGGCGGCGCGGCTGGAGGCAGACATCCCCGAGGTCGCCAACTTCCGCGTGGAGCAGAAGGGCCGGGGGCGGGCGCTGCGGACCGTGTGGTCGGCGTCGGACGCGCCGGTCCTCGCCTACATGGACGTCGACCTGTCCACCGACCTCAACGCCCTGCTGCCGCTGGTGGCGCCGCTGATCTCCGGTCACTCGGACCTCGCGATCGGCTCCCGGCTGGCCCGCGCCTCCCGGGTCGTACGCGGCCCCAAGCGGGAGTTCATCAGCCGGGCCTACAACCTCATCCTGCGCGGCTCGCTCCAGGCGCGGTTCTCCGACGCGCAGTGCGGGTTCAAGGCCATCCGGCGCGATGTGGCGCAGGTGCTGCTGCCGCTGGTGGAAGACACCGGCTGGTTCTTCGACACCGAGATGCTGGTGCTCGCCGAGCGGGCGGGCCTGCGCATACACGAGGTGCCGGTCGACTGGGTCGACGACCCGGACTCCACCGTGCACATCGTCAGGACCGCGACCGACGACCTCAAGGGCGTGTGGCGGATCGGCAAGGCGCTGACCACCGGTTCGCTCCCGCTGGACCGGCTCACCCGGCCCTTCGGTGACGACCCCCGCGACCGCGAGCTGACCAACGTCCCCAAGGGGCTGGCCCGTCAGCTCGTCGGGTTCTGCGTGGTCGGCGGCCTGTCCACGCTCTTCTATCTCCTGCTCTACAGCGTCTTCCGGCAGTTCTCCGGCGCGCAGATCGCCAACGCGCTCGCCCTGCTGGTCTCCGCGGTCGCCAACACGGCCGCCAACCGCCGGCTCACCTTCGGGGTGCGCGGCGGCGGCGCCGTACGGCACCAGGCGCAGGGCCTGGTCGTCTTCGGCATCGGACTCGCCCTGACCAGCGGTTCCCTGGCCGCCCTGAACGCGGCCGGCGGCCACCCGGCGCACTCCACCGAGCTGGCGGTGCTCATCGCCGCCAACCTCGCCGCGACCGTGCTGCGCTTCCTGCTCTTCCGTGCCTGGGTCTTCCCGGACCGTGGCGAGATCGGCCCGGACGTGTCCACGGTGGTCGCCGCACCCACCCCGTCCTCCCCGGCCTACCGCACGAGCCCGGCCCCCGGCACCCCGCCGTACGGCACGAGCGCTCCGTACGCACCGCTGCCGCACCGGCGGCCGGTGCCCTACGCACAGCCCCACCCGACCACCCAGGTCCGCGCCGGTGAAGCCGCGGACGGCAGCTGGAGGGACGCCACCATGCAACTGCAGCCCGTGCGCCCTCACGACACCGATCCGGGGGACCCCCGATGACCACCCAGTACGAGCCGAGCGGTACGAGCGTGTGGGGCCCGCCCCGGACCGCTCCCCCGCACGCACCGCACGCGCGTCCTGCCGGTGAGCCCGGGCAGCCGTTCGTGCGCGGACTGTGGCGCGGCCGGCCCGAGGACCCCCGCTGGGCGCGCCCGGCCCTCCTCGGCCTGCTGGCCGCCACCCTCCTGCTCTACCTGTACGACCTCAGCGCCTCCGGCTACGCCAACTCCTTCTACTCGGCGGCCGTTCAGGCGGGCAGCAAGTCGTGGAAGGCCTTCTTCTTCGGTTCGCTGGACGCGGGCAACGCGATCACGGTGGACAAGCCGTCGGCGTTCCTGTGGCCGATGGAGCTGTCGGTCCGGGTCTTCGGCCTGAACTCGTGGGCGATCCTCACGCCCGAGGTCCTCATGGGCGTGGGCACGGTGGCGGTGGTCTACGCGGGCGTACGGCGCCGGTTCAGCCCGGTGGCCGGTCTGGTCGCGGGCGCGGTGCTCGCGCTCACCCCCGTGGCCGCGCTGATGTTCCGGTTCGACAACCCGGACGCGATGCTGGCCCTGCTGATGGCGCTGGCCTGCTACTTCGTCGTACGGGCGGTGGAGGACGGCCGCACCGGGTGGCTGGTCGCGGCGGGGGCCGCGATCGGTTTCGCCTTCCTCGCCAAGACGCTCCAGGCGTTCCTGATCCTGCCGCCGCTGGCGCTCGTCTACGCGGTCTGCGGTCCGGTGAAACTGAGGAAGCGCCTGGTCCAGCTGGGCCTCGCGACCGTCGCGCTGGTCGTCGCCGGTGGCTGGTGGGTGGCGATCGTCGAGCTGTGGCCGGCCTCCTCCCGCCCCTACATCGGCGGTTCGCAGAACAACAGCTTCCTGGAGCTGACCTTCGGCTACAACGGGCTCGGCCGGATCAACGGCGACGAGACCGGCAGCGTCGGCGGCGGTGGCGGCGGGAACGGCTCCGGCCGCTGGGGCGCCACCGGCTGGGACCGGATGTTCAACTCCGAGATCGGCGGCCAGATCTCCTGGCTGTTGCCGGCCGCGCTGATCCTGCTGGTCGCCGGTCTCGTGGCCACCCGCAGGCTCACGCGCACGTCCGTCACCCGGGCCTCGTTCCTGGTGTGGGGCGGCTCGTTGCTGATCACCCTGGTGGTCTTCAGCTACATGGCGGGCATCTTCCACCAGTACTACACGGTGGCCCTCGCCCCCTACCTCGCGGCCGTCGTCGGCATGGGTGCCGGGCTGCTGTGGGAGAAGCGGCAGGAGCTCTGGGCGTCGATCACCCTCGCCGCGTCCGTGGTGGCCGCGGCGGCCTGGGGTTACGTCCTGCTGAACCGGACCTCGGCCTATCTCCCGTGGCTGAAGTGGCTGGTGCTGACCGGCGGTCTGGCGGCCGCGCTGGGCCTGATCTTCGCCGGGCGGCTCTCCCGGCAGCTCGCCTTCGGGACGGCGGCGGTGGGGCTGGTGGCCGCGCTGGCCGGTCCGACGGCGTACACCCTCAGCACGGTGGACTCCGCGCACACCGGCTCCATCCCGACGGCCGGTCCGGCGGGCGCGAGCACGATGGGCTTCGGCGGCGGCATGCGCGGCGGCTTCGGCGGCGGTGCCATGCCGGGGCAGAACGGCCGGCAGAACGGGAACGGCTTCCCGGGCGGCGGCACCGGCGGCTTCCCGGGCGGGGGCATGCCGGGCCAGAACGGCCAGAACGGCCAGAACCCGCAGGGCCGGCAGGGGCAGAACGGCTTCCCCGGCGGTGCCGGGACGGCCGAGGGCGGCCGGATGGGCGGTGGCGCCGGCGGTCTGCTGAACGGCGCGACCGTGTCCTCCGCCGCCAAGCGGCTGCTGGAGAAGGACGCCTCGAAGTACACCTGGGCGGCCGCGGCCGTCGGTTCGCAGAACGCGGCCGGCTACCAGCTCGCCACCGGTGACCCCGTGATGGCGATCGGCGGCTTCAACGGCACCGATCCCTCCCCGACCCTGGCGCAGTTCGAGAAGTACGTGGCGGACGGCAGGATCCACTACTTCATCGCGGGCGGCGGCATGGGCGGAGGCATGGGCGGCAGCGGCAACGGCACCGCCTCTCAGATCAGCGCGTGGGTCCAGAAGAACTACCAGAAGGTCACGGTCGGCTCGGCCACCTTCTACGACCTCACGCGGAAGAACAGCTGACGGAAAACCGAGTTGTACACCGTATAGCGACCGCTATACGGTGTACAACATGTCTACGTCCTCAGGTCACCCCCAGCGCTGGCTGATCCTCGGCGTCATCTGTCTCGCCCAGCTCACCGTGCTGCTCGACAACACCGTCCTGAACGTGGCCATCCCCTCGCTCACCCGCGAGCTGCACGCGGCCACCTCGGACATCCAGTGGATGATCAACGCCTACTCCCTGGTGCAGTCCGGACTGCTGCTCACCGCCGGCAGCGCCGCCGACCGCTACGGCCGCAAGAAGATGCTCGTCGCCGGGCTCGCCCTGTTCGGGACCGGCTCGCTGGCGGCCGGACTCGCCGGTTCCACCGGCCAGTTGATCGCCGCACGGGCCGGCATGGGCATCGGTGGCGCGCTGCTGCTCACCACCACGCTCGCGGTGGCCATGCAGATCTTCACGCCCGAGGAGCAGCCGAAGGCGATCGGTGTCTGGAGTGCGGTCGCCGCGCTCGGCTTCGCGGGCGGTCCGCTCATCGGCGGCTTCGTGCTGAACCACTTCTGGTGGGGCGCGATCTTCCTGATCAACCTCCCGGTCGCGGCGCTGGCGCTGGTCGCGGTCGTGGCCCTCGTACCCGAGTCCAAGAACCCGCGCGGCGACCGGCCGGACCTGCTCGGCGCGCTGCTGTCCACCGTCGGCATGGCCTCGCTCGTCTACGCGATCATCTCCGGCCCCCACCACGGCTGGACCTCGGCGCGGGTGCTGGGCACGGCCGCCGCGGCGGTGGCGGTGCTCGGTGTCTTCGCCTGGTGGGAGAGCCGCGTGGCCGAGCCGATGCTCGACGTCCACTTCTTCCGGGACCAGCGGTTCGTGGGTGCGGTCGCCGGGGCCGTGCTCATCACCTTCGGGATGGGCGGAGCGCTGTTCCTGCTGACCCAGCATCTGCAGTTCGTGCTCGGGTACGGGCCGTTGGAGGCGGGACTGCGGACCGCTCCGCTGGCGTTGACCGTGGTGCTGCTCAACTTCACGGGGCTGGCGGCGAAGTGGTCCGGCCGGCTGGGTACGCCGGTGTCCGTCGGGCTCGGGATGGTGCTGATGTCCTCCGGACTGGTGGCCATCGCGGTCGCCTCCGGCGGTTACACCGGGTTGCTGCTCGGCCTGGTGCTGATCGGGGCGGGCTGTGCCGTCGCCAACCCGGCGATGGCGCACGCCGTCATGAGCGCGATCCCTCCGGAGAAGGCGGGGGTGGGGGCCGGGATCAACGGAACGTTGGCCGAGTTCGGGAACGGTCTTGGTGTTGCCGTTCTGGGGGCTGTGCTCAGCTCTTCCGTGGCGTCGGGGGAGTCGTTCTCGGCGGGACTCGGTGCCGGTCAGCTGGTGGGGGCGGTTGCCGTGCTGGTGGGGGGGTTCCTCGCGGCGGCGTTGCTGCGGCGGGCGGAGCGGCAGGTCGCCTGAGAGCCAGGGGCGTGCGCGCCCCGTGCCCCTTAGGTTGGATCAGTGAGCGGAATCGAGAGAGGTGCGCCGGTGGCGAAGGACGCGGGACGGTCGGCGCGGGCCAGTGTGTGGCTGGAGGCGAAAGCCCGCCGGGGCGGTCGCAGCGGCGGCCAGCCCTCCGGACTCGACCGTGAGCGGATCACGACCGTGTCCGTACGGCTGCTGGATGCCGAAGGGCTCGAGAAGTTCTCCATGCGGCGGCTGGCCGCGGAGCTGAACGTCACCGCGATGTCCCTGTACTGGTACGTCGACACCAAGGACGACCTGCTCGAACTCGCCCTGGACGCCGCCTTCGGGGAGCTGCGGCTGCCCGACCCGGACGCCGAGGGGCAGGACTGGCGGGAGCAGTTGCGGGCGCTGGCGACCGACTACCGGGCGCTGCTGGTGCGGCACCCCTGGCTGTCGCCGCTGGCGGGGCGCTATCTCAACATCGGCCCGAACTCGCTCGCCTTCTCCCGCGTGGTCCAGCGGGTCGTCCGCCGGGCCGGGCTGCCCGCTCACGGGGTGACGGGGGCGATCTCGGCGGTCTTCCAGTTCGTGTACGGCTACGGCACGATCGAGGGCCACTTCAGCGCCCGGATCGCGGACACCGGGCTGAGTGCCGACGAGTACTACCAGCAGGCCATGGCCATGGTGGCCGAGGTCCCGGAGACCGCCGAGGCCATCGAGGAGTCCAAGGACCTCATGGCGGCCCGCGGCGGGGACACGGTCGCCGAGATGCTGGACCGCGACTTCACCTTCGCCCTGGACCTGCTGATCGCCGGCATCGAGGCCATGCTCGACCGCGACTGACGCCCCCGCTCACCGGTCGTCGCTCAGCCGCGCGGGGAATCCGCCGGTTGCCACCGGTCCCCAGCGTTCGGGCGTCACCCGGATGATGGACTTGCCCTGCTTGACCATCGCCTCCCGGTACTCGTCCCAGTCCGGGTGTTCGCCCGCGATGTTGCGGTAGTACTCGACCAGCGGTTCCACCGAGTCGGGGCTGTCGAGGACCTCGGCCGTGCCGTCGATCTGGACCCAGGGGCCGTTCCACTCGTCGCTCAGGACGACCAGGCTGACCCGGGAGTCGCGCTTGGCGTTGCGGGTCTTGGCGCGCTCGGGGTAGGTGGACACGACGATCCGGCCCGAGTCGTCGACCCCGCAGGTCAGCGGGGAGGCCTGCGGGCCGCCGTCGGCGCGGCGGGTGATCAGCAGGGCGCGGTGGCGGGGTCGTACGAAGTCCAGCAGCTCGTCCAGCGACACACGGGTGTTGGTAGCGATGTTCGGTGCCATGGGGGCAGCCTAGGGGCAGTGCGTGCCCCCGTGGCTGACCCTGCTGTGCCTACGCCTGGGGCAGCGAGTCGCCCTGCACGGCCTGGATGTCCAGCTCCACCTTCAGCGTCGTACCGATCGCGGCGATGCCCGCCTGGAGGACCTGGTTGTAGTTCATCGCGAAGTCCTCGCGGTGCAGTTCGGCCGTCGCACGGAACGCGGCCCGCGTGCCGCCCCACGGGTCGGCGCCCGTGCCGAGGTAGGCGAGGTCCAGGTCCACCGGTCGTACGACCCCGTGCATGGACAGCTCGCCGTGGACCGTCCAGCGGTCGGAGCCGGCCGCCGTCACGCCCGTGGAGCGGTAGGTGATGTCCGGGTGCTGCTCCACGTCGAGGAAGTCCCCGGACTTCAGGTGCGTGTCGCGCATGCCGTTGCCCGTGTCGATGGACGCGGCCTTGATCACCGCCTCCACCCGCGACTTGGTGACGTCGTCCGGCGCGATCTCGATGGTGCCGCCGAACTCCGTGAACCGCCCGTGCACGCTGGAGATCCCCAGGTGCTGGGCGACCGCGGCGACGGACGAGTGCACCGGGTCGATGGTCCAGGGCCCGGGCGGCGGCAGCTCGGTGCCGCCCTGCCGGGCCAGCGTGATCGTGCCGACCTCGGCCCGGCCGCTCGCGGTGACGATCGCGGAGGACGCCGCAGGCGCGTACCCGACGGCCGTCACGATCACGGTGTACCCGCCCGGCGCCAGCTCGGTGACGTCCCGTACGGCCCCCTCGGCGTCCGCCTCGGCGCGCAGCACCTGCGTACCGGTCATGTCGGTCACCGTGACGATCGCGTGCGACACGGCCCACCCGTCCCGCGTACGGATCTTCGCGGTCAGTCCCATCCCGTTTTCTCCCTGTAAAGCCTTACAAATTGGTCATATGACGAACCGGCCCGTGGCGGGGCGTCTCCGCTGGAGCGTGCCCCGCCACGGACCGGCCGGAACTACTCGCCGGGGTGGGCGAGTTCGATGTCGTGGCCGTCGACTCCGGGGCCGGCGACGGTCAGCGCGGTGGCCACCGGCGGGTAGCCGGTCGCGATGACCGTGTACTCGCCGCCGTCCAGGTCGGTGAAGGCGTACGCGCCGTCCGCACCGGTGGTGGCGCTGCCGACCACGTTGCCCGCCTGGTCGACCAGGGTCACCCGGGCGTCGGCCAGCGGGCCGTGCGGGGCCCGGACGACACCCTGGAGCTGGGCGCCGGCGTCCAGGTCGATCTCGGTCCGGGTGATCCCGGTGGCGCCGATCTCGACCGGCAGTGCGCGCGGCCGGAAGCCGCTCGCGTTGACGGCCAGGGTGACCGTGCCCGGCACCAGGTCGGTGAAGGCGAACTGGCCCTGCTCGCCGGTGGCGGCGGTGGCCAGCAGGTCACCGCGCACATCGGTGACGATCACCATGGCGTCCTTGACCGGCAGCGCGCTCCCGGCGGCCCGGACCACACCGGTCAGCCCGCTGGTGCCGCTGAGCAGGATGTCGTACGACAGCGGCTCCTGGCCCACCACGACGGTGGAGGCCTGCGGCTGGTAGCCGTCGGCGGAGGCGATCAGGACGTACGACCCCGTGCCCGGGGCGTCGACGGAGTAGGCGCCGTCGGCCTGGGCGACCGCGCGGCCCAGCTGGCGCCCGGCCAGCGAGATCAGGGTGATCGCGGCCTGCGGGACCGGGGCGCTCTCGGCGCCGCGGACGAAACCGTGCACCGGGGTCCCGCCACCCGTGCCGGGCTCGGCGATCGTGGCGACGGCGGTCGCCACCGGCTGGGCGGCCGTGGCCTGTGCCCCGGGGGAGCCCGCCGCCGACACGACGGGCTCGGCCCAGCTGGGCACCTTCTGCTGTGCGGGTTCCTGCACGGTGTTCTCCACGATCGTTTCCACGGGGGTGGCGGCTTCCGCGATCACCCCGGCCTTCTCCTGCGCGGCCTGGGCCAGCGCGCCGGACGTCCGCAGCGGGACCTCCTTGATGAACAGCACCGTGATGAACGCGATCAGGGCGAAGGGGGCGGCGTAGAGGAAGACGTCCGCGATGCCGTGGCCGTAGGCGCCCTCCAGCCAGTTGCGCACCGGCTTGGGCAGCGCGTTCATGTCCGGCAGATCGCTTCCGCCCACGGCCTTGGCGGCGGCCATCCGCGCCTTCGGGCTCAGGTCGGTGATGCTGTCCTTGGCGTAGTGGGTGATCCGCTCACTCATCACCGAGCCGAGCACGCCGACGCCGACCGCACCGCCGAGGGAGCGGAAGAAGCTCACCGTGGAGGAGGCGGCGCCCAGGTCCTTCGGGGCGACCTGGTTCTGCGTGGACAGCACCAGGTTCTGCATCATCATGCCGACGCCGATCCCGAGCAGCGCCATGTAGACGGACAGCTCCCAGTAGGGGGTGTCGTAGCGCATCAGGCCGAGCAGGGCCAGACCGGCCGTCAGGAACACACCGCCGGAGACCAGCCAGCCCTTCCAGCGGCCGGTGCTGGTGATGAACCGGCCGGAGACCATGGAGGCGACGAACAGACCGCCGATCATCGGGATGGTCATGACGCCGGACATCGTCGGGGACTTGTCGCGGGCCAGCTGGAAGTACTGCGAGAAGAAGACGGTGCCCGCGTACATGCCGACGCCGACGAACAGTGAGGCCAGCGAGGCCAGCGAGATCGTGCGGTTGCGGAACAGACGCAGCGGGATGATCGGCTCGGAGGCCCTGGTCTCGGTGAACACGAACAGCAGCGCGAGCACGATCGTGCCGCCCACCATCGTGTACGTCTGCCAGGACAGCCAGTCGTACTTGTCGTTGGCGAAGGTCACCCAGACCAGCAGCAGCGAGGCGGCGGCGGTGATGAAGAAGGCGCCGGTCCAGTCGACCTTGACCTTCCGCTTGGTGACCGGCAGGTGCAGCGTCTTCTGCAGCACGACCAGCGCGATCAGCGCGAAGGGGATTCCGACGTACAGGCAGTAGCGCCAGCCGAGCCAGGAGGTGTCGGTGATGACACCGCCGAGCAGCGGGCCGCCGACGGTGGCGACGGCGAAGGTGGCGCCGGTGTAGCCGGAGTACCGGCCGCGCTCCCGCGGGGAGATCATCGCGGCCATGATGACCTGCACCAGGGCGGACAGACCGCCGGCGCCGAGGCCCTGGATGACACGCGCGCCGATCAGCATCGCCGGGTTCTGCGCGAGACCCGCGACGACCGAGCCGATGATGTAGATGACCAGGGATATCTGGACGAGGGCCTTCTTGCTCACCAGGTCGGCGAGCTTGCCCCACAGCGGCACGGAGGCCGTCAGGGCGAGCAGCGCCGCGGTGACGACCCAGGTGTAGGCGGACTGGCCGCCGCCGAGGTCCTTGATGATCGTCGGCAGTGCGTTGGTGACGATCGTCGAGGAGAGGATGGCGGCGAACAGGCCCAGGAGCAGGCCAGACAGCGCCTCCATGATCTGCCGGTGCGTCATCGGGGCGTGCTCAGCGGAGGAGCCTCCCCCGTGCTTGGCATGAGCCCGCACACCGGCTGGTGTGGTCGTTGCCATGGGCTTCCTTTTCTTACGTGCTTGCGGGTGTACGGGTGGTCTCTTCGACTACGGGAGCGGCTGCGGCGGCCGGGAGCCGGACCGGGGCGGACCGGCAGTCGCCGAAGGACGCGCGCAGGCGGGTCATCAGCCGGATCAGCTGGGCCACCTCGTCGTCGGTCCAGTCGGCGAGCCGCTCGGCGAGCAGATGCGAGGTCCGCCGGGACAGCTCGTCGAGCTGCTCCAGGCCGGCGGGCGTCAGGCGCAGGATGCGCGAGCGCTTGTCCGCCGGGTCCGGATGCCGCTCGATCCAGCCGCGCGCGGCGACGTGCGCGACATGCCGGCTGGTGACCGACATGTCCACGGCGAGCAGCTCGGCGAGCTTGCTCATGCGCATGTCTCCGTGGCGGCCGAGCAGAGTCAGCACGGCGGCCGAGCCGGTCGGGCAGTCGGGCGGCAGGATCCGCCCCAGGTCCCGTTTCACGGCTCCGACGGCACTGAGCTGACGTGCCAGCTCTTCGAACTGCGCCTGCCCGGCCATCACACCTCCCGTATTCGTTGCTTGGGGCAACCATAGGCCTGTTTGGTTGCTGCAGGCAAATAAATCGGTGGTCCGAGGGTGCAAAAACTTGGCAAAGGCAAGTATTGCGACCGTAAATGCGCAGGTGGCTGCGGGTGAGGTGCCCCCGTCTGTCCCGGTGGCCCCGCACTTGGGTCGGTCACGTGGATTCGCTAGTGTCTCGGGCCATGGCTAACACCCAGGGCCCCCAGGGCAATTACGACCCCGCCGGCAGCACCCAGATGTTCCGCGCGTTCGTCGACGAGGCCCCCCAGGGCCGGCAGCAGCAGGCGGCCGCCGCCTCCTCCTCGGGTCCCCGCATCGGCGTGATCGTCGGTGTCATCGTGGCCCTCGCCGTGGTCGCCGGTGTCGCCTGGCTCGCGCTGAAGTAGGACTCACCGGCCAGGACCGCCCGGGACCACCGGGTCCCGGCGATCACTCCCACCGGACGGACACGTCCCGCGTCTCGATGTGCATGCCGAGCGGCACGCGCCAGGCGTCGACGCACACCGTCCAGGTGGGACGCCTGCGCGCGCCCGGCGCGATCGGCACCGGGAGGTCCACCGTCGAGTCGACCGTCGCCCAGTCGATGCCGAGCGAGCCGATGACGTGTGTCCCGAACGTCACCGAGCCCGAACGCACCGCCGTGCCGCCGGAGTTGTGGAAGGCGACGGTCACCTTCTGGCACCAGCGCTGATCCGTGGCCTCGGTCGCCGGCCTGCCCCAGGAGAGGGCGGCGGGTGTGGGCGGGGTGCTGTGACCGGGCGTCGGCGTGGACGGGTCCGGTGCGGGTGGCGCCGGCGTCGTACGACCGGACGGGCCGGGCGTGCCCGGCGAGGGTGCGGTCTGCTCCGGGCCGCCGGTGCCGGACGAGCCGCTCGGGCGGGCGGATCCGGGCGCGCCCGCCGCGGAGCCGGGCTCTTGGGGGCTGCCGCTCGGCGTACCCCCGCCGCTCCTCGCTCCGTCCAGCGGCACCAGGGACACCGAGCCCGTCGGTGTGGCCGCCGCGCCCTGCCCGTCCGGACCGCCCGCCGGGCCGACCGCGGCGTAGCCGCCGTCCGGGCCGTGGCTCCCGCACGCGGCCACGATCCCGCCCAGGACGACGACGGCCGCCGACGCTGCCGTAACGGCGCCTCGGCGGCCACGTGTCCATGTCGCACGTGTCGTTCGCTCGCTGTCGTCCGGCCCTGTCGCTCGCGGCATCGGGCCAGTGTCACTGACGTACCGTCAGATGTGAACCCTCAGTCCGAGATCAGGCCGTCCCGCAGCTGGGCCAGGGTCCGGGTGAGCAGGCGGGAGACGTGCATCTGGGAGATGCCGACCTCCTCGCCGATCTGCGACTGGGTCATGTTGGCGAAGAACCGCAGCATGATGATCCGGCGCTCCCGGGGCGGGAGTTTGGCCAGCAGGGGCTTGAGCGACTCGCGGTACTCCACGCCCTCCAGGGCCGCGTCCTCGTAGCCGAGCCGGTCGGCGAGCGAGCCCTCGCCGCCGTCGTCCTCGGGGGCCGGGGAGTCCAGCGAGGAGGCGGTGTAGGCGTTGCCGACCGCGAGGCCGTCGACCACGTCCTCCTCGGAGACGCCGAGCACCGCGGCCAGCTCGGTGACCGTCGGGGAGCGGTCCAGCTTCTGGGACAGCTCGTCGCTGGCCTTGGTCAGGGCCAGGCGCAGCTCCTGCAGGCGGCGCGGGACGCGGACCGACCACGAGGTGTCCCGGAAGAAGCGCTTGATCTCGCCGACCACCGTGGGCATCGCGAACGTCGGGAACTCCACGCCCCGTTCGCAGTCGAAGCGGTCGATCGCCTTGATCAGGCCGATGGTGCCGACCTGGACGATGTCCTCCATCGGCTCGTTGCGGGAGCGGAAGCGGGCCGCCGCGTAGCGGACCAGCGGCAGGTTCAGCTCGATCAGGGTGTCCCGGACGTAGGCCCGCTCGGGGCTCTCCTCGTCGAGCGCGGCGAGCCGCAGGAACAGGGAGCGGGACAGAGTGCGGGTGTCGATGTCCCCCGAGGCGGGCGGGGCCGCCGGGAGGTCGGCGGTCGCCGGGAGGTCGGCGGCCGCCGGTGCGGGCGGGGCCGGCACGGCGTCGAGGGCCGTGACGCCCTCGATGCCGTCGAGGACGTCGAAAGCGTCGAGCTCCTTGGGCGCTGCCTCGCTGGTCGCGGGCGTCAGCACCTTCGAGCTGCCCTGTTCTGCGGACATGCCACCCCCTTTGGGTCGCGGGACGGTCGTGGCGGGCGCCGCCTTTCGAGCAACGCAGCCTTCACCTGAATACCGGAGCCGAAGGCCCGGCAAACGCGTCTCCCGCAGAATGTCACATGTCGGCAACACGCTGTAGTGACATGTCGACATGCAAGATGCGAATCCGCCCTGGAAAGACGGGGTCTGACGCTTTTTCGGGTCCCAACTGTCGGCATCTGCGCTGGTGAGCGATTCGCTCGCGGCGGTGAGGGATCGATCGGGTTTGCGATGCAGGGGGCGTTCCCGGGTGTGCTTCCGTGCGCCCGCCGTGCTCCGCCCCGGGCGCTTCTACGCGTCGATGCGATTCGCGGAGCGCAACCGCTGGAAGCTGCGGGCGAGGAGCCGGGATACGTGCATCTGGGAGACGCCGAGTTCCGCGCTGATCTGTGACTGGGTGAGATTGCTGTAGTAGCGCAGGAGGAGGATCCGCTGTTCGCGCTCGGGGAGTTGGACGAGCAGATGCCGGACCAGGTCGCGGTGTTCCACGCCGTCGAGGGCCGGGTCCTCGTAGCCGATCCGGTCCAGCAGGCCGGGCAGCCCGTCGCCCTCCTGCGCGGCCTCCAGAGAGGTGGCGTGGTACGACCGTCCCGCCTCGATGCAGCTGAGCACCTCCTCCTCGCTGATCCGCAGGCGCTCGGCGATCTCGGCGGTGGTCGGGGAGCGGCCGTGGAGCGTGGTGAGGTCCTCGGTCGCGCTGTTGACCTGCACCCACAGCTCGTGCAGCCGGCGCGGCACGTGGACCGTGCGGACGTTGTCGCGGAAGTACCGCTTGATCTCGCCGACCACGGTCGGCATCGCGAAGGTCGGGAACTGCACGCCCCGGTCCGGGTCGAAGCGGTCGATCGCGTTGATCAGGCCGATGGTGCCGACCTGGACCACGTCCTCCATGGGTTCGTTGCGGGAGCGGAAGCGGGCGGCGGCGTAGCGCACGAGCGGGAGGTTCGCCTCGATCAGCGCCCCCCGCACCCGGTGGTGCTCCGGCGTGCCCGGCTTGAGCTCCTTCAGCTCGCCGAAGAGCACCTGGGTGAGGGCGCGGGTGTCGGCGCCGCGCCGTTTCTCGGGGGGATCGGGGGGCGGATCCGGGGCGGGACCGGGCGTGGCGGCGGGGGCGGGGGAGGCGGCCTCCTCCTGGGGTGGCGCAGTACTGGCCGACACGGTCAACGCCACCTCTCCCTCGGTCAATGATCCGTCAAAAGCGGTCATAGCATCACAAGACATGTGCACTGTGTGCAAGCACCGCATAACGCCGTGTTGTGTTCAAATTTCCACAAGTTGGGGCGTAAGACGTAGAAAGGCCCCCCGCCGTTCCGGCGGAGGGCTGCGTCCCGAAAAAGAGGGGGCCGGGCTCAGAACTCGTAGTCGGCGATCACCCACGTGGCGAACTCGCGCCACACCGCCACACCCGCCTGATGGGCCGGGTGCTCCAGGTACCGCTTGAGGGCGTCGGCGTCCTCGACGGCCGAGTTGATCGCGAAGTCGTACGCGATCGGCCGGTCGCTGATGTTCCAGGCGCACTCCCAGAAGCGCAGCTCCTCGATCTGGCCGTCGAGCGCCCTGAAGGCGTCCACGCCCGCCACGACCCGCGGATCGTCGCGTTCGACGCCCTCGTTGAGCTTGAAGAGGACCAGATGGCGGATCATGGGGGCGTACCTCAGCTCTTTCCTCCGTTGGCGACCCAGGTCATGAACTGGCCGATGGCCTTGGCCGCGTCCGATATGCCCTCGAAGCCTATCTGGACGTAGTCGGCCGCCTTGGCCGGGTCCGTGATGATCACGTACAGCGCGAAGACCACGAGCGCGTACACGGCGATCTTCTTGGCGTTCACCGCCACCGCGGCCTCCCCTGTACTTGCGCCCTGTGGGCCCCTGCTGCCGGCGGCGAGTGTAACCTTCATGCCTCTTTCAAGGACCAACGGCCCGCCGCCGGGCGACTTTTGCCGGTGCGCGCGAGGACGCACGAAGGGCCCCGTCTTTCGACGGGGCCCTTCTTCGAGCGGTAGCGGAGGGATTTGAACCCTCGGTGACTTGCGCCACACTCGCTTTCGAGGCGAGCTCCTTCGGCCGCTCGGACACGCTACCGAGGGAGACCTTACAGCACGGCGGGGCCTGCTCTGAAATCGGTATTCAGCGGTCCCGGAAAAACTCGGTGAGGAGCCGGGCGCAGTCCGCCGCCATGACGCCCCCGACGACTTCCGGACGGTGATTGAGGCGCCGGTCCCGGATCACGTCCCACAGCGAGCCCGCCGCGCCCGCCTTCTCGTCGCGGGCCCCGTAGACGACCCGGTCGACACGGGACTGCACGATCGCGCCCGCGCACATCGTGCACGGCTCCAGGGTGACCACGAGGGTGCAGTCGGTGAGCCGCCACCGGCCGAGCAGGGCGGCGGCCCGCCGGATGGCGAGGACCTCCGCGTGCGCCGTGGGGTCGCCGGTGACCTCGCGTTCGTTGTGCCCGGCGGCGAGCACCGTCCTGCCGTCCGGGGACAGCACGACGGCGCCGACGGGGACGTCCCCGCCCCCGGTGGCCCGCTCGGCCTCGGCCAGGGCGAGCCGCATCGCGGCCCGCCAGCGGTCGCGTACCGGGTCCGGGACGGCCGGCGGGTTCTCGACGGTCAGCGGACGGTCTCCAGGACCTCCGAGGCACCGAGGGCCTCGGCGATCGCGCCCAGCGCCTCCTCGGCGTCCAGCGAGCGCAGCTCCTTCTCGCCGATGCCCAGGTCGTCGAGGATCCGGCTGTCGCCCACGGGGCTGTGCGGGACCGCGTCGGCGGCGGGGCTCTCCTCGTCGTCCTCGTCGGCCTCGGACTCGCCGTCCTCCGTGCCGTCCAGGTCCAGGGAGTCCAGGTCGGGACCGTCGTCGGCACCCGGCTCCCGGCCGAGCAGCTCGTCCGTGAGCAACAGCTCGCCGTACGCGCTGCGCTGGGCGGCGGCGGCGTCCGACACGTAGATGCGAGGGTCGTCCTCGCCGTCCACGCGGACGACGCCGAACCAGGCGTCCTCCTGCTCGATCAGGACGAGCACCGTGTCCTCTTCGGGAGAGGCTTCCCGGGCCAGGTCGGCCAGATCCGACAGGGTTTCCACATCGTCGAGCTCCGTGTCGCTCGCTTCCCACCCGTCTTCGGTGCGCGCGAGCAGTGCGGCGAAGTACACCGTGACTCTCCCACTGGTCGTAGGCGTGCCGGTTGGGGGTCCCCCCGGCGGAGGTACATGGGCGGGAGAGCTCGGGCTCCGAGCCCCACCCACTCGGAATCGTGGCAGAAACAAGGCGCTCAGGGGACGTCTTCGGCTCCCTGTGTCTTGCCGGCCACCTGCGGATCGTACGCGGCTTTTCCAGGCACCCACGCACGTCCGCCACGCAAACGCCCGGTGCGGGCGCGGATCTTCCTTACCCCGGAACTTCCCTACCGGATCCTGCCCAAGCGCTTTCCTCCCTGCAGACGGCCTACCAGCGGAACGTCCGCATGCGCATCTCGTGGCGCAGCCGGGCGGCCTTGGCGCGCCTCGGCTGGACCCGGGCACGCAGCTCACGGGCTTCGGCGAGGTCACGCAGGAACTGGGCGCGCCGCTGCCGGCGCTCGGCGTCCGTCCCGGGTGCGTCGGCCGCACGTGTCGCGGGCTCGTCGCGGGCCCCGGTGTCCTCGGTGCCGCCGGGCGCGTCCTCGGGAAGGTCAGGCAGGTCGGCCACGTTCACACCACCCCAGTTCCGTCCCTCCCACTTTCCCTCGGACGGCCGCTTCGACGCCAGGGCCGCAGGGGTGCCGGGCGCAGGTACCGTTAGGGGCATGCGTCTCCATGTCGTCGACCACCCCCTGGTCGCCCACAAGCTCACCACGCTGCGCGACCAGCGCACCGACTCCGCGACCTTCCGCCGACTGGCCGACGAGCTGGTCACCCTGCTCGCCTACGAGGCGACGCGGGACGTGCGCACCGAGGCCGTCGACATCCAGACCCCGGTCGCCCGGACCACCGGCGTCAAGCTCGCCCGGCCCCGCCCGCTGGTCGTGCCGATCCTGCGGGCCGGTCTCGGCATGCTGGACGGCATGGTCCGGCTGCTGCCGACCGCCGAGGTGGGCTTCCTGGGCATGATCCGCAACGAGGAGACGCTGCAGGCCTCCACCTACGCCTCGCGCATGCCGGAGGACCTCTCGGGCCGCCAGGTGTACGTCCTGGACCCGATGCTGGCCACGGGCGGCACGCTGGTCGCGGCGATCCAGGAGCTGATCAAGCGGGGGGCCGACGACGTCACCGCCGTGGTCCTTCTCGCCGCACCCGAGGGCGTCGCGGTCATGGAGCGGGAGCTGGCGGGGACGCCGGTGACCGTGGTGACGGCGGCCGTGGACGACCACCTCAACGAGCACGGGTACATCGTGCCGGGGCTGGGCGACGCGGGGGACCGGCTCTACGGGGCCGCCGAGTAGTCGTTGCACCCAAGGGAGTGCGGCACCACCGCCGTTCGCCCGGCTCAGCAGCTCTTCTTCGTGGATGCCGTCGGTGCGGGCGCCGTCAGCCTGGTCAGGGCCTGGTCCGCCGCCGCCGGCTGGGCCAGGCCCTTGAAGGCGTCGCCCAGGATGAGGTCGACGTCGGTGCCCTTGCGCGTGTCGGTGCGCTGCTCGGCGCTGGCCAGCTGGGTCGCCAGCACCGGCAGTGAGCTGTTCCGGGCGGCGGCGGGGCCGAGCAGTACCCCGGCGCTCTTGACCTTCTTGTCGAACTGCCCGGGCGCGTTGCCCACGTCACCGATCTTGAAGCCGCGCTTCTTCAGCTCGTCGGCGGTGTCCTTGGCGAGGCCGGTGCGCGCGGTGGCGTTGTAGACGTTCACGGTGATCTGGCCCGGCTTCGGCAGGGCCTTCACCTGACTGGCCGTATCCACCTTGGGATGGCAGTCGGTCTTCGAGCTTGCCGTGGTGCTCTTCTTGGCGCCGCCGGTGAAGACGTCGATGAGCTGCAGCGTGCCCCAGCCGATCAGGCCGAGCACGGCGACGGACGCCACCACGGCGGCCACGAGCCTGGCGCGTCGGCGCGGCGGACGCATCCGGGGGTATTTGTCCCCCGTGATCCGGTACTGGCCGCCCATGCCAGGAGGAGTGAGCATGCTCATGGGCGCAGCGTAGTGCGCCTGAGCGGCGATGCCTATTAGATGATCAGTCGATGCCGCTCAGCGGAACCCGAAAGGGTCAAGGGCCAACAGCCGTGTCGCGCCGGGTCAGTCGAGTTCGAGCACGCGCGCGTGCAGCACCTGGCGCTGCTGCAGGGCGGCACGTACGGCGCGGTGCAGGCCGTCCTCCAGGTAGAGGTCGCCCTGCCACTTCACGACGTGTGCGAAGAGGTCGCCGTAGAACGTCGAGTCCTCCGCCAGCAGGGTCTCCAGGTCGAGCTGCTGCTTGGTGGTCACGAGCTGATCGAGGCGGACCGGGCGCGGCGCGACGTCCGCCCACTGCCGGGTGCTTTCCCGGCCGTGGTCGGGGTACGGCCGGCCGTTTCCGATGCGCTTGAAGATCACACGGAAAGCCTACCGGTCAAGACGTTCCGGGCGCAGCCATGGCGGCGGAGTGCACCGCCTGAAAAGGTGTCGCAAAAGGGTCATACATACCTCTATCCGGATGAGGGGGTCGCGATGAGCGACGGCGGGAGCGTGGCCGCCCCCGCCGACTCCTGTTCATGGCGGGCTTCTTCGGGGGAGCCGGAATCCGGTACGCGGATTTCCTCCGAACGGCTGAGGCCGGACGGGGGACCACCCGCTCGTTCGGCACCCGGCCCGGCCGGGCGATCACCCGCCCCCCGCGCGGCACGGCCCGGCGGAGGCGGTGGCCCGCCTCCGCCGTACCGGGTTCAGCGATTGCGATCGTCGGGCCCTCGCTGCGGTTCTTCCTTCTGCTCCGGCCTGGGTGCCGCGGCACGCCTGGCCTCCGCGCGCAGCAGGGCGCGCAGCACGGCATAGGGATCCATGGGCATGGTGATGCTGCTCCTTGTGTCTGACTGACCTGTTGACCGACCTGTCGCGGGGAAACGGGTCCGTCAGCAGCGCAGGACCACCGTGCGGAGCAGGGGCGGGGCGTACGGCACCCGCGGTGTGGTGGGGTACGGGCGCGCCGCCGGGCGGGTGGGCGCCGGGTCGGGCAGGGGTGCGGGGCGCTCCTGCGCGTCGGCCCGGTGCACGGCCGGGGCGGGCGGTCGCAGGAGTGTGTCGAGGACTTCGTGCTCGAAGGCCTCGGCGGACGCGCCGAACGCGGGGGCCGCCTGGGCCTGCGCATGGGCGTAGGGCACCCACAGGGCGAGGAGCAGCACGAGGACCCGCAGCCAGGTGCGGCTGCGGGTCAGGCCCGTGATCCCGCTCATGACAGGTGTCTGCCCGGTACGAGCGGGGGGTGCGGCCGGTTCGGCCGGGGATCCGCCCGCACGGCGTACCCGGGCGTCCCGGGATTGACGGCGGTGCTCACAGCGTCCGCGGAACTGCCCTGGCCCGGCTGCGGATGCTGAACGCGGTGACGATCTCGGCGATGCCGACGACGACCAGCCAGATGCCCGCCACCAGGGTCAGTACGGCGACCGAGTGGAACGGCGAGTCGATGAGCACGATCCCGGCGATGAAGGTGATGACCCCGAGGAAGATCTGCCAGCCCCGGCCGGGCATCCGGGGGTCGTGGAGGGCGGCCAGGGTCTGGGTGATCCCGCGGATCAGCCAGCCGATGCCGATCCACAGGGCGAGCAGCAGGATCGACTGCATGGGCCCGCGGAAGCAGAACAGGCCGAGCAGGATCGACAGCGCGCCGCTGATGAAGGCCAGCACCCGCAGCGAGGTCGCCATGTGCGTGCCGAAGGCGGAGGCCAGCTGGAAGATGCCGCTGATCAGGAGGTAGAGGCCGAAGAGGACGCCGGCGGCGAGCAGGGAGGCGCTGGGCCAGACGAGGACCAGGACGCCCAGGATCAGCGAGGCGATCCCGGTGACCAGGACGACCTGCCAGGCGGCCTTGGACAGGGCGTGCAGGGGCCCCTCGAACGGCGGCTCGGGCTCGCGCCGCTCGCCCGGCGGCGCGGCCGCGTGGACGTTCCGGTCGTCGTACTCACGGCCCCAGTCCGGGCCGCTGTTCGGTGCCTCGGTCATGGTTCATGCTTCGACCGAGCAGGACGGGGGTGCCATCGGGGAGGGGCCGGCCGGGTGACGGGAACGGGCGCGCACGTGCACCCGTCCTCAGAGCCTCGGCCCTACTTGCCGGAGGTCCTGGCCGCCTTGGCCGCCGCCTTCAGCTCCTGCTTGTGCGCGCGCACCTTGGCCAGCGACTCGGGCCCGGTGATGTCGGCGACCGACCGGAAGGACGAGGGCTCGCCGTAGGCCCCCGCCGCCTCCCGCCAGCCCTCCGGGGTGACCCCGAGCTGCTTGCCGAGCAGCGCGAGGAAGATCTGGGCCTTCTGCTTGCCGAACCCGGGCAGCGACTCCAGCCGTCGCAGCAGCTCGGAGCCGGTCCGGACGCCCCGCCAGACCGCCTCCGCGTCCCCGTCGTAGTGCTCGGTGAGGTACTGACACAGCTGCTGGATGCGCTTGGCCATCGAGCCCGGGTAGCGGTGCACGGCCGGCTTCTCGGAGAGCAGCGCGGCGAAGGCCTCCGGGTCCATGGCCGCGATGTCGTGCGCGTCGAGATCACCGGAGGCCGCGACGCCGAGCCGGTCGGCGATGGTCCGGGGACCCTTGAACGCCCACTCCATCGGGACCTGCTGGTCGAGCAGCATCCCGGTGAGCGCGGCGAGCGGGGACCGCCCGAGCAGCGCGTCGGCCTCGGAGTCCTGGGCGAGGTGCAGGGTGACGTCCATGACCCCGATCATGCCCCGGCGCGGGTCAGAGCTCCACGTGGGCGCTGGTCGTGGCCGCCCCGAAGTAGCCCTTCACGTCGTACACGCCGATGCCGGCGCTCTTGCCGCACACGTTGAAGGAACCCTTGGCCACCGGACCGGAGGCCGAGCCCCGGGCGACCCAGACACAGCCGTCGCTGTTCTCGGTGGGCGCGCCGACGACCGTCTCCGCCTTTCCGTCGTGGTCGAGGTCGGCCAGGTGCACCGCGGCCCCGAACTGGTCGCCGGTCTCGACCGCGCCGGGCACGTCGGCCGTGTCCTGGGTGTAACCGGTGGCCTTGGCGGTCGTCAGGCCGGAGGCGGAGCCGCGCAGCAGGACGGCCGTGCCGGCACTCATGTGCGTGCCGACCGCCTCGCCGGGGGAGCCGACGAGGACGTCCGCGTAACCGTCACCGTTGACGTCGCCCACGCTGAGGGACTGGCCGAACTCGTCGCCGTTCTCCGCCGTGCCGGGGACGCCCGCGGTGTCCTGGTGGAAGACCTCGGGGTGCTGGTCGGCGGTGATGCCGTGCGGGCCGCCGTAGAGGACCTGGATCTCGCCGCCCTTGTGCGCCCAGCCGGAGGGACCGCCGGACATGGAGTCGTCGGACGAGATCCCGGTGATCAGGTCGCCGTAGCCGTCGCCGTTGACGTCGCCGATCACGCCGGCGTGGCCGTCGGCGTAGGGGAGTTTCACGCCGAAGCCGCTGTCGGCGTCGTCGTACCGGACCGGCCCGCGCAGGTCGCCGTCCGTCGGCCCGGGCATCCAGAACCGCTCCGCCTTGCCGTCCCCGTCGACGTCGCCCATGGCCACACCACGGCCCTCGCCCATGTCCCGACGCCGTTCCACACCGGCGGCCTGCCCGGTGCGGGTGAACGGGCCGCCGTACGCCGCCCCTTCACAGGAGGAGCCGACCGACAGCTCGGGCGCGCCGTCGCCGTCCATGTCACCGGTGGCCAGGGACATCCCGAAGCGGCAGTACGTCAGCCCGTCCCCGAAGCCCGTCGGCGGCGCGATGGTCGTGCCGCCCCGCAGCCCCTTCGGCCCGCCCCACACCACGGTCACCGAGCCCCGCGACTCCTTGCTGCCGACCCCCTCGTGCGGCGTGCCCACGATCAGGTCGGCGTACCCGTCGCGGTCGAGGTCGGCGGCGGCCACCGCGGTGCCGAAGCGGTCGTACTCCTCGGGGTCCCCGGGGATCCCGGCGGTGGCCTGGGTGATCACCGTGCGGTGGGTGGCGCTGACGGTGGCGGAGGAGCCGTAGAGCACCACCACGGCACCGGCCGCCTCCACACCGCCGTTCGCCGCGTCCGGCGCGCCGACGACCAGGTCACGGTAGCCGTCGCCGTTGAAGTCGTCCTGTACGGCAGCGGTGTTGGCCCCCTTGTAGGGCGTGGCGGCGGACGCGACCGGGGTGAGCGGAACGGCGACGACCGCGGCGGCCACGGCTGCCGCCGTGAGGACTCTGCGCAACGGGACTCCTTGACTCGGGGCGGTGGGGCGGACGGCCGGCGCCCGCGGCCGGGCGAACGCCCGGCCACGCACGGGACGCACGATGTGCTCACTGGACGCACGGATCACTCGAAAGGTTGTACGCCCCCCGTCCCCTGGTCCCGCCGTCCCTCGCGTACGATCCTCACCAGAAAGTTAGGCAAGGCTTACCTAAAACAAGGGGTGCTCCCGGTGACCACCGAGACCTACCGCGACGCCTGGGGCATCCCCCACCTGCGGGCCTCCAGCGCCCTCGAACTGGCCCGCGCCCAGGGCCGGGTGACCGCCCTCGACCGAGCCTGGCAACTGGAGGTCGAGCGCCACCGATCCCAGGGCACCTCGGCCGCGTTCCTCGGCGCAGGCGCCCTCTCCTGGGACGTCCTGGCCCGCCGGGCCCGTCTCGACGACACGGCCCGGCGCTGCTTCGCCGCGCTGGAACGCCGGGACCCCGAAACCGCCGACTGGGTCCGCGCGTACGTCGACGGCGTCAACGCGGGCCTGCCGGCCGGTGCGCGCCGGGCGCCCGAGTTCGCCCGCACCGGCCTCACCCCCGCCCCTTGGCGGCCCTGGACCCCGCTCGGCGTCTGGCTCGCGACCCACATCCTGTTCGCCGGGTTCCCGGCCAAGCTCTGGCGTGAGCAGGCGATACGGCACCTCGGGCCCGAGGCGGTGGCCCTGTTCGCCACGGACGGCCCCGGCACCGCCGGCAGCAACGGCTGGCTGCTCTCCGGCGCGCGCACCGCGACCGGCCACGCCCTGATCGCCGGCGACCCGCACCGCTTCATCGAGGACCCCGGTGTCTACCAGCAGACCCACCTCTCCTGCCCCGAGTTCGACGTCGTCGGCCTCGCCGTGCCCGGCGTCCCCGGCATCGCCCACTTCGGCCACACCGGCACGGTCGCCTGGGCCATCACCAACGCCATGGCCGACTATCAGGACCTCTACCGCGAACGGCTCCGCCGCACCGGCGCCGGCGTCCAGGCCCTCGGCCCCGACGGCCACTGGCACCGGGCCGCACGGCACACGGAGACGGTGGAGATCGCCGGAGAGCCACCACTCGAGATCGAGATCGTCGAGACGGCGAGGGGGCCGGTGATCGCCGGAGGGCCGGAGGGTCTGGAGGCCGGGGTCACCGTCCGAGAGCCCGAGGCCGCCGAGGGCGAGAAGGCCCCGCAGGGGCTGCCCGCCGGCGGTGAACGCCGCACGGGGGGTGCGGAGGTGAACGAAATCCCCGCCGGAGGCGAAGCCGAGGCGCTCGCCCTTCGCTATCCGCCCCGCGTCACGGAGGACCTCGGCTTCAGCGCCCTCCTCCCCCTCCTGAGGGCCCGCACGGTGCAGGACGTCGACCGAGCCCTGGACGACTGGGCCGAGCCCGTCAACGTGGTCCAGGCGGCCGACACCGCCGGGGGCACCCTGCACCGCGTCGCCGGCCGCGTCCCCCTCCGCGCGGAATCCAACCGTCTCCGTCCGGTCCCCGCCTGGCAGCCCGGCCACGACTGGCACGGCTGGCACGCGATGCCGTACGCGCCCGTGCCGGACGGCACCGCCGTGATGGCCAACCAACGCGGCCCCGCCACCCCCCTCGGCGTCGAGTTCGCCCCACCGCACCGCGCCGACCGCATCCGCGCCCTGCTCGGAGCGCGCCGCACCTGGACCGCCGACGCCATGGCCACGATCCACACCGACACCCACCTCGCCTCCGCCGCACCCCTGCTCGACCACCTCGCCGCCCTCGACGGCCTCACCCCCGCCGCGGCCCGCCTGCGCGACCGCCTGCTCGCCTGGAACCGGCACATGGACGCCGGCAGCACCGACGCGGCCGCCTTCGCGGCGGTGCGCGGCGCGGTCGTACGCCGTCTCGCCGCGCACCCGGCGTTCGCCCCGCTCGCCGAGCCCCCGGCCTACCCGGAGGTCCTGCAGCCCTGGCTGGCCCTCGTCCCGCGCATCGGACACGCCCTCGAACACCTGCTGCGCGCCGAGGAGTTGTACGGCGTCGACCGTCCGGCCGCCGTCCGCGCGGCCCTGGAGGAGGTGGCCGCCGCACCCCCGGCCGGCACCTGGTCCGACACCCACCGCCTCGCACCCTGGCGCGCCCTGCCGTACCCGGACGCGGAGCAGGACGCGGGGCCCGGGCTCGCCGGTGATCACGACTGCGTGCTGTGCACCTCCGCCGTACCCGGTCTCACCGACCGTGTGGCCCGTGGCCCGGCCGCCCGTTACGTCTGGGACCTGGCCGACCGCGCGGGCAGCCGCTGGGTCGTCCCCCTCGGCGCCGACGGCGTTCCCGGCGCACCCCACCACCGCGACCAACTCCCCCTGTGGCGCACGGGAGAGCTGGCCCCCGTCATCACCGACTGGACCCTGCTGGAACGCACGGAGGAAACCCGATGACCGACCTCACCGACCCCTACGAACAGCACGTCGGCGGCTTCGGCACCGTCCGCGTCCGCCCCCTCGACCCGGTGTCCGACGCGGACGTCGTCCACGGCTGGGTGAGCGAGGAACGCGCCGTCTTCTGGGGCATGAACGGCCTCACCCGGGACCAGGTCACCGAGATCTACGCCCACATGGCCGGCCTCGACACCCACCACGCCCACCTCGTCACCAAGGACGGCACACCGGCCGCCCTGTTCCAGACGTACGAGCCGGCCGCGGACCGGGTCGGCGAGTGCTACGACGTCCGGCCCGGCGACCTCGGTGTCCACGTCCTCCTCGCCCCCGCCGGACCCGACGGCCCACGCCCCGGCTGGACTTCGGCGCTGCTGACGGTGATGACGGCGTACGCGCTGCGGGCCCCGGGCCGGCGCCGGCTCGTGGTCGACCCGGACGTGCGCAACACGGGGGCGATCGCCCGCTTCGAACGCCAGGGCTTCGTACGCGGTCCGGCGGTCGTGCTGCCGGAGGTGGACCTCCCCGACGTGTACCTGCCGGAGAAGCACGCCCAACTCGCCTTCCTGGAGCCCGCGGTAGCTCTCCCCGGGTGACGATGCCGCCGGAGGCCCGTCCCGGCGCACCTGGGAGGGGCCCGGCACGGTGAGCACACCGGCCGGTCTCCGCGTACTCATGGGGAGGGCACGCGGCGAAGGAGGGACGAAGTGCGCGAGGCGCTGCGCGACGGACACCGATGGTCACGACGGCTGGCCCTGCTGGCCGCGGGCCTCTTCCTCCTCCTGCTCGGCACCGCCGCCCCGGCCTCGGCCCACGCGGCCCTGCGCACCACCGACCCCGCCGACGGAACCGTCCTGCGCACGGCCCCCCGGCTGGTGACGCTGACCTTCACCGAATCGGTCGGCCTGCTCACCGACTCCTTCCGCGTCTACGACCCCACCAACCACCGCCTGCGCACCGGCCCCGCCGAGCACGCCCCCGGCCGCCCGGACACCGCCCGCGTCTCCCTGCCCGCCCGGCTCGCCACCGGCACCTACACGGTCGCCTGGCGCGTGGTGTCGGCGGACAGCCACCCGGTGTCCGGCGCGCTCACCTTCTCGGTCGGCAAGCGCACGGCAACGACCGCGAGTCCCGCCGCCGACCGTACGGAGAACCCCGCCACGGCGGCCCTCTACAACATCGCCCGCTACCTCGCCTACCTCTCGCTGGCCGTCCTCCTCGGCACCGCGACGTTCGTGGCCTACTGCCGCCCGCCCACCGCCGTCCCGCTGCGCACCCCGGTCCTGGCCGCCGCCTGGACCCTCCTCGCCACGACGACCGCCCTGTACCTCCTGCGCGCCCCGTACGAGGAGGGCTCCGCGCCCACGCTCACCCTGGACTCCCTCACCCGCACGGCCACCACCCGCCCCGGCGCGCTCCTGCTCGTCCGGCTGGCGCTGCTGCTCCTGGCCGGCGCCGCCGTGGCGCTCGTGCGGGCCCGCCGCCGAAGGCTCCCGCGCCGTACGACGCTCGCCGTGGCCGCCGCCGTCTCCCTCCCGCTCACCCTCACCTGGACGGCGGCCGAACACGCCTCAGCGGGCCTCCAGGTCCCCCTGGCCATCACCTCCGCCACCCTCCATCTGCTGGCCATGGCGGCCTGGCTGGGCGGTCTGGCGGCCCTGCTGCGCACGCTCCAGGGCACCTCCCTCGCCACCGTGGCCCGCTTCTCCCGCCTGGCAATCGTCTCGGTGGCGGTCCTCGTCCTGACCGGCGTCTACCAGTCCTGGCGCGGCCTGGGGTCCTGGCAGGCGCTCACGGACACCACGTACGGCCGGACCCTGCTGGCCAAGCTGGCGGCGGTCACCGCGCTGCTGCTGGCGGCGGCCTGCTCCCGCAGCTGGACGAACCGCGTGCTGAAGGACCGGGCGACGGCGACGGCGCCCCCCGCCCGCGTCCCCGCACCGGCCGGCGGCCCCCCGCTCCCCCCGGAACCCCCCGCACCGCCCCCGCGGCCGCCCTTCCACCTCCTGCGCCGCTCGGTGCTGGCGGAGGCGGGTGTCGCCGTGGTGGTCCTGGCCCTGACCACCCTGCTCACCAACACGGTGCCCGGCCGCGCCGCCACCGAGGCCGTACAGACGGCCACCCCGACGGCCGGTGTCCCGACGGCCTCCGTCACCACGATCCCCTTCGACGCCGGCACCCCCGGCGGCCACGGCAAGGTCCAGATCACCCTGGACCCGGGCCGGGTGGGCCGCACCTCCGTCCAGGCGGTGGTCTACGGCCCCGACGGCGGCCTGTCCACGGTCCCCGAACTCCGCGTCACGCTGACCCTGGCGGCGCAGAAGATCGGTCCCCTGGACACCAGGATCACCGACCGCGGCGGCTACTGGAGCGCCGACTCCTTCGACCTGCCCCTCCCCGGCACCTGGACGATGAAGGTGACCGTCCGGATCTCGGACCTGGACCAGGTGACGGTGTCGGCACCGGTGCGGGTGACGCGGTAGCGGACAGCCGGTGAGCCGGTCGGGGCCGCGATCACGGGTGGGAGCCTGGGGGAGCGGCGCGGATGCGCGCCCGGTACGTGCATGTGACGGGAGTCATGCTCCGGAAAGTCGCTCAGCAGGTCGCTCAGCAGGCCGGAGACACCCTCTGGGCACCGCCCGGAGTGGGCCGGGAAGCAGCTGAGACGGAAACCGAGACGGAGAAACGCCAGAGGGCCGGGCCGCTTTCGCGGTCCGGCCCTCTGGGCTGGCGGAGGATACGAGATTCGAACTCGTGAGGGGTTGCCCCCAACACGCTTTCCAAGCGTGCGCCCTAGGCCTCTAGGCGAATCCTCCGCCGGAAACATTACATGACCGAGGGGAGTGCTCGCGAACCCGTTCCCGCAGGCCCGCATCGGGTGCTTCCGCGGAACCCGATCGGTTACTGACCGCGGGCCGCGATCGGGTACTGTGGGGCGCAGCCCCTCACGCGGCGCTATCTGACTGAACTCCCCCAGGGCCGGAAGGCAGCAAGGGTAGGTTGGCTCTGGCGGGTGCGTGGGGGGCCCTTGCGTTTCCGGGATCCTTGGCCGGGACCAGTTGTCAGTGGGCGCCTATAACCTCGTATGCGTGTCGTCTCTCGCGCTGTACCGCCGCTATCGCCCGGAGACCTTTGCCGAGGTCATCGGGCAGGAGCATGTCACCGACCCGCTGCAGCAGGCGCTGCGGAACAACCGGGTCAATCACGCGTACCTGTTCAGTGGTCCGCGCGGCTGCGGCAAGACGACCAGCGCGCGCATCCTCGCCCGCTGCCTCAACTGTGAGCAAGGTCCCACTCCGACCCCCTGCGGGGAGTGCCAGTCCTGTCGGGACCTCGCGCGCAACGGCCCGGGTTCGATCGACGTCATCGAGATCGACGCGGCCTCGCACGGTGGTGTGGACGACGCCCGTGAGCTGCGCGAGAAGGCGTTCTTCGGCCCCGCGAGCAGCCGGTACAAGATCTACATCATCGACGAGGCCCACATGGTCACGTCGGCCGGCTTCAACGCGCTGCTGAAGGTCGTCGAGGAGCCGCCGGAGCACCTGAAGTTCATCTTCGCCACGACCGAGCCCGAGAAGGTCATCGGCACCATCCGGTCCCGGACCCACCACTACCCCTTCCGGCTCGTGCCGCCCGGCACCCTGCGGGACTACCTCGCCGAGGTGTGCCAGAAGGAGGACATCCCGGTCGAGGACGGCGTGCTCCCGCTCGTCGTGCGCGCCG
Organism: Streptomyces sp. NPDC048191; assembly: GCF_040652655.1. Taxonomy (NCBI): domain Bacteria; kingdom Bacillati; phylum Actinomycetota; class Actinomycetes; order Kitasatosporales; family Streptomycetaceae; genus Streptomyces; species Streptomyces sp. NPDC048191. The sequence goes on along the minus strand of NZ_JBEZMO010000001.1, from coordinate 75,852 downwards.
GCGCGGGCTCCGTGCGTGACTCGATGTCCGTCATGGACCAGCTGCTCGCCGGTGCCGGAGCGGAGGGTGTGACGTATGCCATGGCCACCTCCCTCCTCGGTTACACCGACGGCTCTCTTCTCGACTCCGTCGTGGAGGCCTTCGCCACCGGTGACGGGGCCGCCGCCTTCGAGGTCGTCGACCGTGTCGTCGAGGGCGGCAACGACCCGCGCCGCTTCGTCGCCGACCTGTTGGAGCGGCTGCGCGACCTGGTGATCCTCGCCGCCGTTCCGGACGCGGTGGACAAGGGGCTCCTCGACGCCCCGGCCGACGTCCTGGAGCGCATGCAGGCCCAGACCGCCACGTTCGGCGCCGCCGAGCTGAGCCGTGCCGCCGACCTCGTCAACGAGGGCCTGACGGAGATGCGCGGCGCCACCTCGCCCCGCCTCCAGCTGGAACTGATCTGCGCCCGCGTGCTGCTCCCCGCCGCCTACGGGGACGAGCGGTCGGTCATGGCCCGCCTCGACCGCCTCGAACGCGGCGTCAGCTTCTCGGGCGGCGGCAACGCGCCCGCCATGGGGTACGTCCCCGGCCCCGAGGCCCACACCGGCGGCGCCCCCGTATCCCCCGGCGGCGGCCCGGCGGCGGCCCGAGCGGCCGTACGCGCGTCGAACGGTCCGGGCCCGGGCGGTCCGGGTGCCGGCGTGCCCGGCGGTCCGGGTGTCGGCGTGCCCGGCGGTCCGGGTGCCCCCGGCCCGGGTGTCGGTGGTCCGGCTCCAGCCGCCCCCGCGCCCGCCCCTGCCCCCGCATCAACGACCCCGGCGGCCACGACCAGCCCCGCCGCACCACCCACTCCCGCCACCCCCGCGCCTGCCCCGGCAGCGGCGCCTCCGGCCACCCCGGAGACCCCCGCGCCCGCCGCCGCCCAGGCCCCGGCGCAGCCTTCGGCGGCCTCCGCCGGTCCCGCCGGTCCTTCCGCCCCGGCTCCCGCCGCACCCGGCGCCTGGCCCACCGCTGCCGTTGCCGGAAGCGGCCGGCGCCCCGGTGGCTGGCCCTCGGCCGCGGCACCGGCGGGCGGTGGCGCACCGGCGGGCGGCGCACCGCAGGGCCAGGCCGCCCCGGGCCGCCCCCCGGCCGCCCAGCAGCAGCCCCCGGCCTCCCCTGCGCCGCCGGCACCGCCCGCCCCCGGTGCCGCCGGTGGCCTCGACCCCCGCACGCTCTGGCCGAACATCCTGGAGGCCGTCAAGAACCGCCGCCGCTTCACCTGGATCCTGCTCAGCCAGAACGCCCAGGTGACCGGTTTCGACGGCACCACCCTGCAGCTCGGCTTCGTCAACGCCGGCGCGCGCGACAACTTCGCCGGCAGCGGCAGCGAGGACGTGCTGCGGGCGGCGCTGGCCGAGCAGTTCAACGTGCAGTGGAAGATCGAGGCGGTCGTCGACCCGTCCGGCGGCGGCTCCGCACCCTCGTCCTCCGGGGGCCCGGGCTTCGGCGGCGGAGGCGGCTACGGCAGCGCTCCCGCCGCGGGCTCCGGTGGCTACGGCGCCCCGGCCGCCCCCCGCCCCGCGGCTGCCCAGCCCGCCCCGCAGGCCCCCGCGTCCGCGCGGCCCGGCCCGGCGGCCACCGCGTCCGCCCCGGCCCCGGCCCACCAGCCCCCGGCCGCCCCGGAGCCGGTCCCGGTCGCCCCCGAGGACGACATTCCCGAGGACGACGACCCGGACCTCGACGAGTCGGCCCTCTCGGGTCACGAGCTGATCGTGCGGGAACTGGGCGCGACGGTGGTGGAGGAGTTCTCCAACGAGTAGGGCGGTCCCGCCGCACCCCTGCCTCACAGCACCCGTGCCGCTTCACGGCAACCCCTTCGCTTCTCGGCTCTTGTAGGAAACCCCAACAAACCCGCCCCCCAACCTTCGGCGACCTTGCCATTAGGCTGACCCCGTGAAGGTCCTCGTCATCGGCAGCGGCGCCCGCGAACACGCCCTGTGCCGCTCCCTGTCCCTCGATCCCGACGTCACCGCGCTGTACTGCGCCCCCGGCAACGCCGGCATCGCCGAGGTCGCCGAGCTGCACCCGGTCGACGCGCTCGACGGCAAGGCGGTCGCCGAGCTGGCCGTCGGCCTCGGTGCCGACCTGGTCGTCGTCGGCCCGGAGGCCCCGCTGGTCGCCGGCGTGGCCGACGCCGTCCGCGCGGCGGGCATCCCGGTGTTCGGCCCCTCGAAGGAGGCCGCGCAGCTGGAGGGCTCCAAGGCCTTCGCCAAGGACGTGATGGCGACGGCCGCGGTGCCGACCGCCCGCTCCTACGTCTGCGGCAGCGCCGAGGAGGTGGCCGAGGCCCTCGACGCCTTCGGCGCCCCCTACGTCGTCAAGGACGACGGCCTCGCCGCGGGCAAGGGTGTCGTCGTCACCGAGGACCTCGACGAGGCCAAGGCGCACGCCGCCGGCTGCGACCGGGTCGTCATCGAGGAGTTCCTCGACGGTCCCGAGGTCTCCCTCTTCGCGATCACCGACGGGGAGACGGTCGTACCGCTGCAGCCCGCCCAGGACTTCAAGCGCGCCCTGGACGGCGACGAGGGCCCGAACACCGGTGGCATGGGCGCGTACTCGCCGCTGCCGTGGGCCGAGCCGAAGCTGGTCGACGAGGTGCTGCAGACGGTCCTGCAGCCGACCGTCGACGAGCTGCGCCGGCGCGGCACCCCCTTCTCCGGTCTGCTCTACGCGGGCCTGGCGATCACGAGCCGCGGTGTCCGGGTGATCGAGTTCAACGCCCGCTTCGGCGACCCCGAGACCCAGGTCGTGCTGGCCCGGCTGAAGACCCCGCTGGCGGGTCTCCTGATGGCCGCGGCCACCGGCAACCTCGCCGATCTGCCGCCCCTGCGCTGGAGCGAGGACGCGGCCGTCACCGTCGTCGTCGCCTCGCACAACTACCCCGCCACCCCCCGCACCGGCGACCCGATCTCCGGTCTGGACGAGGTCGCGGCCGAGGACGCCCCGCACGCGTACGTGCTGCACGCCGGGACCAGGCGGGACGGCGAGGCCGTCGTCAGCGCGGGCGGACGTGTGCTGTCCGTCACCGCGACCGGCGCCGACCTGACCGAGGCGCGCGAGCGGGCGTACCGGGCGGTGGGCCGGATCCGGCTGGACGGCTCCCAGCACCGCACCGACATCGCCGCGCGGGCCGCGGCGCAGGCGGCAGGCGCCTGACCTGCCCTCCTCCCGACGCAGGCCCCGGATCCCCGATCCGGGGCCTGCGCCTTGCTGTCTGTCACCCACCTCTGACCAAAGCCATTCCATCGAGTGAGCCGATCGCCCATACGGCTGACGGGGGCCGGGGCCCCAACTAGGGTGCCGCGCAAGCGTTCCGGCACTTGGCCCACCGGCATTGCGATGTCAGTCGCGGGTGCCACAGTGGGGGAGTGAGCACCACCAGGACAGCACTGCATCGGCGGCAAGGGGGTGAGGTCGGCACGTGAGCGGAATCGGTGCGGAGGCGGGTGCGCAGGCCGCGCGCTCCCGGGCCCTCGCAGTACTGCGGGTCCGGGGCCGGGCGCTGGCCGTGGCCCTGCTGCCCGCGGCCGCCTCGGTGATCCTGCTGACGGGCGGTTCCACCGGCCACTTCGTCGGCCGGGGCTGGGACCTGGCCCGCTGGGTCGTGGGCGGGTTCGCGGTGCTGGTGCTGCTGGCCGCCGTGGGCATCTCCCTGGTCGTGGCCCGCTCCCGGCCCGCCATCAGCCCGACGGTGCCGATCCCCGAGGAGTCCGCCCCGGACCTGTACCGGATGGTGCGCGACCTCGCCGACCGTCTGGACGTGCCGATCCCCTCGGCCATAGCCGTCACCCCGGACTGCGACAGCTGGCTGGAGGACCGCACGCACTCGGCCCACGGCCCGCCCCCACGCCCCGCGTCCGACGAGCTGGCCGGCCCGGGCCGCCGTCGCGCGCCCGCCGCGCCGGTGCTCGTCATCGGCTCCCCGTTCCTGTGGTGGATGCGGGTCGGCGAGCTGCGCGCGGTCCTCGCCCCGGTCATCGCCGGTACGGGCCCTTCGGCGCACCCGGACATAGCCGCCGCCCGGCGCTTTGTGCGGGGCCTGGACGCGGCGGTCGCGGTCGCCGCGACACCGGGCCGCTGCCCGCTGACCCGCGGGGTCTGCGCGGCTCTCGGCTGGGTGGCCCGGCTGCTGCTGCGCGGCTGCCGGGAGCACGCGACGCAGATGGAGCGCGGGGTCGCCGCGGCGGCGGCCGAGCGCGCCCAGGCCGTGGACTACGGCCTGCGGATCGTCGCCCAGGAGCAGGTCGGCCTCGCCTACGCAGGCTGGGACCGGTTGCTGACCCGGGTCGCGGTGCCCGCCTGGCGCATGGGCCGCTGGCCCTCCGGGCTGGACGCGGGCGTGGTGTCGGCGCTCACCGAGCTGTCCCGGCGCGACCGCCTGGCCGAGGGCTTCACCTCACGGCTGGGTGAGCGCCCCGCCTGTGACCTGCTGGAGGAGCCCGGCGCGGTCGACGAGGCGGTCTCGCTGCTCGCCGCGCGTCTCTTCCACGGCGGCCCCGCGGAGTCCGGCCCGGACTGGGCCCCGGTGGACTGGCAGGCGTATCCGGAGGAGGTCGTGGACCGCACCTGGCGCGCCGACGCGGCCAGGCTGCACCGCGTCCTGGACTCCCTCGGCGTCCGTCCCTGCCTCGACCCTTCCGCCCCCGACCCCGGCGGCCCCACCCTGGCCCGAGTCCTGGACCACCTGACCGAGCCGGGCACGAACCCCGCGCAGCAGCACCCGCGAGCCGCCGACGGCGAGAACACCACACAGGGGGCATGCGCACCCGGCGACGAAAGCCGCCCGGGCGGTGCGAGCGGGAGCGACACCCCCACCGACGCCGAAGCCGGGGCGGACGCCTCCGGCGCTGAGGCGCCGCAGTCAAGCCGTGAGGCTGGGGCGGATGCCGTCCGCGCCGGGGCGCCGCAGGGGACCCGTGAGGCTGGGGCGGAAGCCGTCCGCGCTGAGGCGCCGCAGCCAACCCGCGAGGCTGGGGCGGAAGCCGTCCGTGCCGATGTGCCGCAGTCGACCCGTGAGGACGGGGCGGACGCCCTCTGCGCTGAGGCGCCGCAGTCAACCCGTGAGGCTGGGGCGGAAGCCGTCCGCGCTGAGGCATCGAAGTCAAGCCGTGAGGCCGGGGCGGAAGCCGTCCGTGCCGATGTGCCGCAGGCGATCCGTGAGGCCGGCGTTGAACCCGCCGACGACTACCCGCGCCCGGAGCGCAGTGCCGCCCTCGCCGCCGGCCTGAGCGCCGAGCTGGCCCGGGAGGAGGCCGGCGCGCCCGGGAGCGGGGCGACGGCAACCGGCCAGAGTCCCGAGAGCGCCCTGTGGGACGACGGCGGTCTGCCGCTCTTCCCGCTGCAGCCCCCGCGCACGGCCCGCGACCTGCTCACCGACCACGTCACGGCGATGGTGTGCTGCGCGGCCGTCGACACCGCCGACGCGGTCCCCGCCCTGGACTGGCTGGACGGCCCCTCCCTGCTGCTGGGCGGCGAGCGGGCGGCCGACCTCACGCCCCGGGTGCTCAGCCTGATCGAGGAGGGAGACCCGGGCCCGCTGCGCGACTGGCTGGCCGCGTCCGGGATACGCCCCGAGAAGCCGGTACGGCTGGTCTAACGGGAGCCCTGTCTTCCACTTCAGGTCAATTCGCAACGAGTAGTGACCGAGCCCGTGCGTTATGTGATGTGCTGGGAGCGACCACGCACCTGGCAAGGGCGTGCGACATACGACAGCACGGTCGAGGACTGCGCGACCACCGAGCACCGCGAGCACCACCGAGACAGGACGACACGGGGGCTGAGGGAGGGGAGCGACCATGGCCTCGGACCACATTCGACGCTGGGAGTCAGGAGCGCTCGCGCACGCCGTCACGGACCCCTTCGGTCAGGGCCCGGTGCCCTGGCTGCGCGGCAGTGAGACCTACTTCGACGACACCGGTCACGTCGTGCCCTGGTACGTCGACCCGAGCCCGCCACCGCTCGCCGGAGACCGGCGCCGGGTGCCCGCGCCGCGCTCGGCCGGCAGCGGGCCCCGCTCGGCCGACGACGTGCACCGGCAGATCAAGGGCTTCACCGCCACCGGCGCGGTCACGCCCGGCGAGGCGATCGACTTCCACATCACGGTCGACCCGCCCCAGGAGTTCGGCGTCGACATCTACCGGATCGGCCACTACGGCGGCGACGGCGCCGCGAAGATCACCACCAGCCCCCGCCTGTCCGGCATCGTCCAGCCCCCGCCGCTGGCCGCCGACCGCACGGTCTCCTGCCACCACTGGTGGCTGTCCTGGCGCCTCCAGGTACCCGCCCAGTGGCCCATCGGGGCCTATGTGGCCGTCCTCACCACCGCCGACGGCTACCGCTCCCACGTGCCCTTCACGGTCCGCGACGACCACCCCGCCGACCTGCTCCTGCTGCTGCCCGACATCACCTGGCAGGCGTACAACCTGTATCCGGAGGACGGCCGTACGGGCGCCAGCCTGTACCACGCGTGGGACGAGAAGGGCCGCCTCCTCGGCGAGGCCGACGCGGCCACCACGGTCTCCTTCGACCGTCCCTACGCGGGCGCCGGCCTGCCCCTGCACGTCGGCCACGCCTACGACTTCATCCGCTGGGCCGAGCGCTACGGCTACGACCTCGCCTACGCCGACGCCCGCGACCTGCACGCCGGCCGTGTCGACCCGGGCCGTTACCGGGGCCTGGTCTTCCCGGGGCACGACGAGTACTGGACGGTGCCGATGCGCCGGGCCGTCGAGCAGGCCCGCGACCGCGGCACCTCGCTGGTCTTCCTCTCCGCCAACACCATGTACTGGCAGGTGGAGTTGGGCCCCTCCCCCTCCGGTGTGCCGGACCGGCTGCTGACCTGCCGCAAGCGCAGGGGCCCGGGAAGGCCGGTGCTGTGGCGCGAGATCGACCGGCCCGAGCAGGAACTGGTCGGCATCCAGTACGCGGGCCGGGTGCCCGAGCCGCATCCCCTGATCGTCCGCAACGCCGGCCACTGGTTGTGGGAGGCGACCGGAGCGCACGAGGGCGACGAGATCGAGGGCCTGGTCGCCGGCGAGGCCGACCGTTACTTCCCGCGCACCCCGCTGCCCGCGCACGAGGAGCGCATCCTGCTCGCCCACTCCCCCTACACCGACAGCGAGGGCGCCCTGCGCCACCAGGAGACCTCCCTCTACCGCGCCCCGTCCGGTGCCTGGGTCTTCGCCTCGGGCACCTTCGCCTGGTCCCCGGCCCTGGACCGGCCCGGTCATGTGGACCCGCGCATCCAGCGGGCCACGGCGAACCTGCTGGACCGTATCTGCAAACGCGACTGACCCCGGCGCCCCCCAGCCGGCACCCACCACCGCCCCTGGCCGAAACCGATCGTCCCCATAAGGGAGAATCGAGGTCATTGGACAGAACCACGGGGAGGAACCGTGTCCGGATTCGTAGAAAAGCCCGAGCCGATCCAGGTTCCGGGCTTGGTGCACCTGCACACCGGAAAGGTGCGCGAGCTGTACCAGAACGAGGCGGGCGACCTCGTGATGGTCGCCAGCGACCGCATGTCCGCGTACGACTGGGTGCTGCCGACCGAGATCCCCGACAAGGGCCGGGTCCTCACCCAGCTCTCCCTGTGGTGGTTCGACCAGCTGCGCGACCTGGCCCCCAACCACGTGATCAGTACCGAGGTGCCCGAGGGCGCCCCCGCCGACTGGGCGGGCCGCACGCTGGTCTGCAAGTCCCTGAAGATGGTCCCGGTCGAGTGCGTGGCCCGCGGCTACCTCACCGGCTCCGGCCTGCTGGAGTACAACGAGTCGCGCACGGTTTGCGGCCTCGCCCTCCCCGAAGGCCTCGTCGACGGCTCCGAACTGCCCGGCCCGATCTTCACCCCGGCCACCAAGGCCGAGGTCGGCGAGCACGACGAGAACGTCTCCTACGAGCAGGTCGCCCGCCAGGTCGGCGCCGAGACCGCCGCCCAGCTGCGCCAGGCCACCCTCGCCGTGTACTCCCGCGCCCGGGACATCGCCCGGGACCGCGGGATCATCCTGGCGGACACCAAGTTCGAGTTCGGCTTCGACGGGGACACGCTCGTCCTCGCCGACGAGGTCCTCACCCCGGACTCCTCCCGCTTCTGGCCGGCCGACCGGTGGGAGCCGGGCCGGGCGCAGCCGTCGTACGACAAGCAGTTCGTCCGGGACTGGCTGACGTCCGCCGAGTCCGGCTGGGACCGCAGGAGCGAGCAGCCCCCGCCGGCGCTGCCCGAGGAGGTCGTCCGGGCGACCCGGCAGAAGTACGTGGAGGCGTACGAGCGGCTGACGGGCATGAGCTGGGCGTAACGCAAAAGGCCCCCGGGGAACCGGGGGCCTTGCTGGAGCGGACGACGAGGCTCGAACTCGCGACCTCAACCTTGGCAAGGTTGCGCTCTACCAACTGAGCTACGTCCGCGTTGCGCCGTGGCGCGAGAGCAACTATACCCAACCTCGCTCGCGTGCGAGACGCACCGCCGTATGACGGTTCTCGGCGCCGAGCTTCGTGACGGCCGAGGAGAGGTAGTTCCGCACGGTCCCCGGGGACAACGCGGCCCGCTCGGCGATCTCCGCGACCGGCGCCCCGTCGGCCGCCAGCTCCAGCACCTCGGCCTCCCGCGCGGTCAGCGGGGAGTCCCCGGCGGAGATCGCGTCGGCGGCCAATTCGGGGTCGACGTAACGGTTTCCGGCGTGCACGGTCCGGATGATCTCGGCGAGCCGCTGGGCGCTGACCGTCTTCGGGACGAACCCGCGCACACCTGCCGCGAGCGCCCGCTTCAGGTGGCCGGGCCGCCCATGACCGGTGACGATCAGTACCTGGCAGCCCGGCAGTTCGGTACGCAGGGATGTGGCGACCTTCACACCGTCGGCGCCCGGCATCTGCAGGTCGAGCACGGCGACATCGGGCTCATGGGCCCGCGCCATCGCGAGGGCCTCGGGCCCACTGGCCGCCTCCGCGACGACGAGGAGATCGTCCTCCAGCGACAGCAGCGCGGCCAGCGCGCCCCGGATCAGATGCTCGTCGTCGGCGAGCAGCAGCCGTACCGGAGAGCTCATGACGTGACTCCGCTCACTTCCTGCTTCAGGGGCACCTCGGCCACCACCCGGAACCGGCCGCCTGCGGCCACCCCCGCCTCCAACGTCCCGTCGACGGCCGCCAGTCGCTCCCGCAGCCCGGCGAGCCCGGAACCCCCACCCCCGTCGGGGGTTCCGGCCAGCCCGTCGTTCTCCACCGTCAGCACCACCGACCCCTCCAGCACCCGCAGGCACAGCGTGCAGCGCCCCGCGTCCGCGTGCCGCAGCACATTGGTGGTCGCCTCGCGCACCACCCAGCCGAGCGCGGACTGCACACCGGCGGGCAGCGCCGCCGGCGCCGCGCGGACCTCGCAGTCGATCCCGGCGGCCGCCAACACCCCCTGCGCACCCGCGAGTTCGACCCCGAGATCGGCCTCCCGGTAGCCCCGTACGACGGCCCGTACCTCCCGCTGGGACTCCTGCGCGACGCGCTGCACCTCGATCATCTGCTCCACGGCCTCCGGCCGCCCCCGTCGGGCCAGTTGCACGGCCAGCTCGCTCTTGAGCGAGATCACCGACAGGTTCCGCCCCAGTACGTCGTGCAGATCCCGCCCGAACCGCAGCCGCTCCTCGACGACGGCGAGCCGCGCCTCGACCTCGCGGGCGCGTTCGGCCTCCCACAGCACGGCCAGGGTCCAGGCGCCGCAGCGGCCGGCGAGCAGCGCGAAGACCGCCTGGAACGCGGTCACCACGGCGGTCCCGACCAGGCCGATGCCGTCGTGATCGGCGATCCCGACGGTCACCGTGAGCAGGACCGTGAGTACCGCCGACCGGCGCAGGAACACGCGGACCGGGACGGTGAGTCCGTAGAGCAGCGCGAACGGCAGCAGACAGCCGGAGAGCGCCATCCGGACCAGCATCGGGGTCCCGGCGTCCAGTGCGGCGATCGCCACGATCAGTCCCAGGGCCAGCCCCAGCAGGACGGCCGGTGCCCGCCGAGCTCCGGCCGGCAGCTGGGCGCGGCCCAGGTAGTGGTCGAGCACGGTCCTGGTGAGCCGGTTGGCGAGGACGCACTGCGCGACCGCCACGAGCGCGAGGAGGGTTCCGAGGACGGCCGCCACGGGCCGGTGGGCGAGCGCGCCGAGCAGCGGCAGCAGCACCCAGCAGGCCATGATGAACCAGACCGTGCCGTGCCAGGTGACGACGCTGAACAGCTCGACCCGCTCGGCCTTGCTGCGCTCCCCCCAGTGCCGCTGCTGCCACCGCCGTATGCGCCCCGTCATCCGCGCGTCCCCCGTCCCTCAGCGCCGCGGCTCCCACCGGAACCGCCGCTGTACAGCAAACACCGCCAGCAAGATCCAGGCCAACGCGATCGCGAGGGCGCCGAGCGTCTCGCCCGTGCCCAACTGGCCCGTCCAGCCGCCGCGGAAGAGCCGGATCGCCGGGGACAGCGGGAGTAGTTGGCAGACGGCTGCCAGTTTGTCGGGCAGGACCTCGGTCGGGACGGTGATCCCGGAGCCCGTCATCGACAGGACCATGAGCGGCAGCGCGGTGACCTGGCCGCTCTCCACGGTCCTGGTGAAGGACGCGGTGAGCGCGGCGAGCGCGGCACTGACCAGGTAACCGGCCACCAGCGCGGGCAGGAGCAGATACGGCGCCCGGGGCGCGCCGGTGTGCAGCAGGGCCGCGCACCCGGCGCACAGCACCAGTGCCTGGGCGAGCCCGATGGCGAGGGCGGGCAGGGCGGTGCCGGTGAGGATCTCGGCGTCGGAGAGTTCGCCGGTGCGCAGCCGTTTGAGGACGAGTTCCTCGCGGCGGGCGACATAGGTGTTGACCAGGGACGTGTACACCGCGAAGAGGAAGGAGAAGCCGATCGCGGCCGTCAGCAGGGTGCTGCCGACGGTCAGCCCCTGCTTCTTCAGGTCCAGCTGGTCGAGGGCCGGCCGCACACTGAAGGGCAGCAGCAGCGGCACGGCCAGCGCGGTGAACACGACCCCGCGGTTGCGGCCGAGCAGAGCGAGCTCCGCCCGCCCCAACGCCGCCAGCCGCCGCCGGGCCCCCGTCCGGCGACCACTGCCCGCCACGCGCCCGACACCCCGAACCCCACTGACCCCGAGTCCCTCAGTCCTCACTTCAGCCCTGCTCATCTCTCCAGTCCCGTTCATGCGGCCTCCTCCCGCTCCCGCGCGATCCCGAGGAACGCCTCCTCCAGTGAGGCGGAGCGCACGTCCAGGCCGGTCAGTTCGACACCGGCGCGCTCGGCCCAGGTCAGTACCGCGGTCGCGGTGCGCTGCAACCGGGTCGTGCGCAGCCGTACGACCCTGCCGTCGATGTCGTGCTCGCAGACACCGAGGTCGGCCAGGGGCGGCAGATCGCCGAGGAAGTAGCCCTCGGGCAGTTCGAAGGACATCCGGGAGGGCCGGCCGGCGGTGACCTCGGCCGGGGTTCCGGAGGCGGCGATCCGGCCCTCGTGCAGGATGGCGAGCCGGTCGGCGAGGCCCTGGGCCTCCTCCAGATAGTGCGTGGTGAGCAGCACGGTCGTGCCCGCGTCGCGCAGTGCGCGCACCAACTCCCAGGTGTCCCGGCGGCCTTCGGCGTCGAGCCCGGCCGTCGGCTCGTCGAGGAAGAGCACCTCGGGGTCGCCGAGCAGGGCGAGCCCGAGGTCCAGCCGTCTGCGTTCCCCGCCGGACAGCTGCTTGACCCGCACCGCGTGCTTGTCCGCGAGCCCCACCATCCCCAGCACTTCGCCCTCCGGCCGCGCCCCGCTGGTGCACCCCGCCCACATCCGGGCGGTCTCGGCGACGGTCAGCTCGGCCGGAAAGCCGCCTTCCTGCAGCATCACGCCGGTGCGGGGCCGTACGGCGGCCCGTTCGCGGTAGGGGTCGTGGCCGAGGACGCGGATCCGCCCGTCGGCCGGTGCGGCGAGGCCCTCCAGCAGTTCGACCGTCGATGTCTTGCCGGCGCCGTTGGTGCCGAGCAGGGCGAAGATCTCCCCGCGTGCCACCGAGAAGGTGATTCCGCGTACGGCCTCGAACCCGCCCCCGTAGACACGTTTGAGATCGGTGACCTCGATCACGCGCTCGTCGATAACCATGCGGCCAGCGTCCCGTCGGCCGGACCGGGTCGGCAGTGCGCGGTGTCATCGCTCGCCATGACAAATGTCAGTGAGCGGGAACGGGTGGGAGCGGACAACGAAGAGACCCCGGTCCAGTGGACCGGGGTCTCTTTCCCGAGCGGACGACGAGGCTCGAACTCGCGACCTCAACCTTGGCAAGGTTGCGCTCTACCAACTGAGCTACGTCCGCACTGCTCCCGACCGGCTCCCACCGATCGGTGCGAGCACCAGCCTACCTGATCCACAAGAGTGGTCGTGACCGGTGCCAGAGCGGGTGACAGGAATCGCACACTGCGCCTTCCCCCTGGAAGGGGGATGTTCTGCTACTGAACTACACCCGCACGGTCCTCGGGGTTCCGGCCTTTCGGTCTCGCCCCTCGGCGTGTCCCAGACATTAGCTGATCAACAGGGGGGTAGCGCAAGTCGGCTCCCCGCATGACCCGCCGCAGACCGCCGCCGGCCAAGTGCGCGGCCCTCAGGGTCCGCTGACGGACCCTGAGGACTGCCCCTTCGCGGGCTCATGAGGCCGGCCGCTCGCACGGCTGCCGGCGCGCCTCACTGCGCGGCGCTGAACGCCTCGTAGACCTTCTTGGGGATGCGTCCGCGGGCCGGGACGTCCATCTTGTTGGCCTGGGCCCAGGCGCGGACGGCCGCCGGGTCGGGGGCGACCTCCGTCTGCTTGTACGCCTTGCCGGACCGCGACCGCTTGCGGCCGGCCTCGACGTAGGGCGCGAGTGCCTTGCGCAGTTTCTTGGCGTTGGTTTCGTTCAGGTCGATCTCGTACGACTTGCCGTCGAGTCCGAAGGCGATCGTTTCCGCCGCTTCCGAGCCGTCGATGTCGTCAAAGAGCGTGACCACGACCTTTTGCGCCACGAATATCGGTCCCTTCGTGCGGCACGTCGATACAGCTCAACGGCGATGACGTGCCGAGTATCGGCTATTGCCAATTCATTTGTACAGTGCCCGGCAATGCAAAGTGAAGCCCGACTAAATCCGTCCGCGTGTCCGAAGACAATAGGTGAACGGGACGGACTGTGGAACTTTCCCAGAACTTTTCACGGAGGTACCGCTCCGACACCCGATCGTGATGCGCCTCACGTAGTTTCCTACAACTCTACTCGCGTAGAAATTTTGTGCGGGTAGTCTGAAGGAACCTGCTCAGCACCACACACCGGGAGTGCCAGTGGCACGCGTCGTAGTCGACGTCATGCTCAAGCCGGAGATCCTCGACCCCCAGGGCCAGGCGGTCCAGCGTGCGCTGCCGCGTCTGGGTTTCGAAGGGATCTCGGACGTCCGCCAGGGAAAGCGATTCGAACTGGAAGTTGACGGGCCGGTCGACGAGGCCGCGCTCGCCCGCATCCACGATCTTGCGGAATCCTTCCTCGCCAACACCGTGATCGAGGACTTCACCGTCAAGGTCGAAGAAGTCGCGGAGGCGGCCAAGTGACCGCTCGTATTGGCGTCGTCACTTTCCCGGGCAGCCTCGACGACCAGGATGCCCAGCGCGCGATCCGTCTCGCGGGCGCCGAACCGGTTGCCCTGTGGCACAAGGACAAGGACCTCAAGCAGGTCGACGCCGTGGTCCTGCCCGGCGGTTTCTCCTACGGCGACTATCTGCGCGCCGGTGCCATCTCCCGGTTCTCGCCGGTGATGGAGTCCGTGATCGAGCAGGCGAAGGCCGGCCTTCCGGTCCTCGGCATCTGCAACGGCTTCCAGATCCTCACCGAGGCCCACCTCCTCCCGGGCGGGATGCTCGGCAACGACCACCTCCACTTCATCTGCCGCGACCAGAAGCTGCGGGTGGAGAACGCGGAGACCGCCTGGACCGCCGACTACCGCGCGGGCCAGGAGATCCACATCCCGCTGAAGAACATGGACGGCCGGTACGTCGCCGACCGGTACACGCTGGACAAGCTGGAGGCCGAGGGCCGCGTGGCCTTCCGGTACCTCGACTTCAACCCGAACGGCTCGCTCAACGACATCGCCGGCATCACCAACGAGGCCGGCAACGTCGTCGGCCTGATGCCGCACCCCGAGCACGCCGTGGAGCCGCTGGTCGGTACGGGCCGTACCGACGGGCTCCCCTTCTTCACCTCGATCCTCAAGAAGCTGGTGGGCGCATGAGCCGGACGCCTCTGGACACGGTCGAGCACGCGGCCGCGACCCCCGACGTCGAGCTGCCCTGGGCCGAACTCGGCCTGAAGAAGGACGAGTACGAGCGCGTGGTCGAGATCCTCGGCCGCCGGCCCACTGGTGCCGAGCTCGCCATGTACTCCGTCATGTGGTCCGAGCACTGCTCGTACAAGTCCTCCAAGGTTCACCTCCGCCAGTTCGGCGAGAAGGCCCCGCAGAGCGACGCGCTGCTCGTCGGCATCGGCGAGAACGCGGGCGTGGTGGACGTCGGCCAGGGTTACGCCGTGACCTTCAAGGTCGAGTCGCACAACCACCCCTCCTACGTCGAGCCCTACCAGGGCGCGGCCACGGGTGTCGGCGGCATCGTCCGCGACATCATCGCGATGGGTGCCCGCCCGGTCGCCGTGGTGGACCCGCTGCGCTTCGGCGCCGCCGACCACCCCGACACCAAGCGCGTCCTGCCGGGCGTGGTCGCCGGCATCGGCGGCTACGGCAACTGCCTGGGTCTGCCCAACATCGGCGGCGAGGTCGTCTTCGACGCCTGCTACCAGGGCAACCCGCTGGTCAACGCCGGTGCCATCGGTGTGATGCGGCACGAGGACATCCACCTCGCCAAGGCCTCCGGCGCCGGCAACAAGGTCATCCTGTACGGCGCCCGGACCGGCGGTGACGGCATCGGTGGTGCCTCGATCCTCGCGTCCGAGACCTTCGACGACGCCAAGCCCTCCAAGCGGCCCGCCGTCCAGGTCGGCGACCCCTTCCAGGAGAAGCTCCTCATCGAGTGCACCCTGGAGGCCTTCCGGGAGAAGCTGGTCGTCGGTATCCAGGACCTGGGTGCCGCCGGTCTGTCGTGTG
Source organism: Streptomyces sp. NPDC048191 (assembly GCF_040652655.1). Classification (NCBI taxonomy): domain Bacteria; kingdom Bacillati; phylum Actinomycetota; class Actinomycetes; order Kitasatosporales; family Streptomycetaceae; genus Streptomyces; species Streptomyces sp. NPDC048191. The sequence continues at coordinate 60,726 of NZ_JBEZMO010000001.1, read as the reverse complement.
CCACCTCCGAGCTCGCCTCGAACGGCTCCGGCGGCATGCGCGTCACCCTGGACGACGTTCCGCTGCGCGACTCCACGCTCTCGCCCGAGGAGATCCTCATGAGCGAGTCGCAGGAACGCATGTGCGCGGTCGTGGAGCCGGAGAAGGTCGACCGCTTCCTGGAGATCTGCGCGAAGTGGGACGTCATCGCCACCGTCATCGGTGAGGTGACCGACGGCGACCGTCTGGAGATCTTCTGGCACGGCGGGAAGATCGTGGACGTCGACCCGCGCACGGTCGCCCACGAGGGCCCGACGTACGAGCGCCCGTACGCCCGCCCCGACTGGCAGGACGCCCTCCAGGCCGACGACGCGGGCAAGCTGCCGCGGCCGGCCACTTCCGAGGAGCTGAAGGACCAGGTCCGCAAGCTGGTCGGGTCCCCGAACCAGGCCTCCAAGAAGTGGATCACCCAGCAGTACGACCACCTCGTGCAGGGCAACACCGTCCTCGCGCAGCCGGAGGACTCCGGCATGATCCGCGTGGACGAGGAGACCGGCCTCGGTGTCGCCATCGCGACGGACGGCAACGGCCGCTACGCCAAGCTCGACCCGTACACGGGCGCGCAGCTGGCCCTGGCGGAGGCGTACCGCAACGTGGCCACCACCGGTGCCAAGCCGCTCGCGGTCTCCGACTGCCTGAACTTCGGCTCGCCCGAGGACCCGGCCGTGATGTGGCAGTTCGCGGAGGCCGTGCGCGGTCTGGCGGACGCCTGTCAGCAGCTGGGCACCCCGGTGACCGGCGGCAACGTCTCGCTCTACAACCAGACGGGCGAGGCGGCCATCCACCCGACCCCGGTGGTCGCGGTCCTCGGCGTCATCGACGACGTCGCGCGCCGCACCCCGGTCGCCTTCCAGGAGGAGGGCCAGCTGCTCTATCTCCTCGGCGACACGCGTGAGGAGTTCGGCGGCTCGGCCTGGTCCCAGGTGGTCCACGACCACCTCGGCGGTCTCCCCCCGCAGGTGGACCTGGAGCGCGAGCGGCTGCTGGCCGAGATCCTGATCTCCGCCTCCCGCGACGGCATGATCGACTCCGCGCACGACCTGTCCGACGGCGGCCTGGTGCAGGCGGTCGTGGAGTCCGCGCTGCTCGGCGGCAAGGGCGCCCGGCTGGTCGTACCGGACGGCCTGGACGCGTTCACCTTCCTGTTCTCCGAGTCGGCCGGCCGCGCCGTCGTCGCCGTGCCGCGCTCGGAGGAGGTCCGCTTCACCGACATGTGCGGTGCGCGGGGCCTGCCGGCCACCCGCATCGGTGTCGTGGACGGCGACTCCGTGGAGGTCCAGGGCGAGTTCGCGCTCGGCCTGGAGGAGCTGCGGAAGCTCCACGAGGAGACCATTCCGGCGCTGCTCGGCTGACCGGCCCGCGTCGACGGCGGCCTGCGCCACCCCCGCCGGGTGGCGCAGGCCGCCGTCGTGTCCGGGAGAGGGCCGGGTTCACAGTTCGCCGAACTGTTCGAGCAGCACGTCGACCGGCAGGTGGGCCGCGGCGGAGGCCGTGCCGTTGTGGAGGGTCCGTTCCGCCCAGATCACCTTGCCGCCCGCGGTGTACCGCGTGCCCCACCGCTGGGCGAACTGCGCGACGAGGAACAGGCCCCGGCCGCCCTCGTCCGTGGTCGCCGCCCGGCGCATGCGCGGGGAGGTGCTGCTGGCGTCCGAGACCTCGCACATCAGACAGCGCCCGTAGAGCAGCCGCACGGTGACCGGCGGGGCGCCGTACCGGATCGCGTTCGTGACCAGCTCGCTGAGGATCAGTTCCACGCTGTACGCGACCTCCCCCAGCCCCCACTCCTCCAGCTTCTCCCGGCAGCGCGCCCGCACCGAGGGCACCACGGCCGGGTCGGGCGGCACCTCCCACTCGGCCAGGCGGGAGCGCGGGAACAGCCGGGTGCGGGCCACCAGGAGCGCGATGTCGTCGCGGCGGTGCGCGGGTTTCAGGGCGTCGATCACCGTCTGGCACGTCTCGTCCGGAGTGCGCCCCGGAGCTGCGCCCAGCGCCCGGCGCAGTGCGTCCAGCCCGACGTCGAGGTCGCGGCCACGGTCCTCCACCAGGCCGTTGGTGTACAGCACCAGCTGTGCGCCCTCCGGCAGGTGCAACTCGGCCGTCTCGAAGGGATAGCCCCCCAGACCGAGCGGAGCCGAGACCGGCACCTCGGGACAGAGCACCTTCCCGTCCGGGCCGACCACCACCGGGACGGGGTGCCCCGCACGGGCCACGGTGCAGATCCCGCTCACCGAATCGTAGATCGCGTACAGGCAGGTCGCCCCGGTCACTCCCTCGCCCTCGCGGCCGTCGGGGTGGTCGTCGGCGAAGTCCTCGTCGTCCATGCGGACGACCAGGTCGTCCAGGTTGCCGAGCACCTCGTCCACCGGCAGGTCCAGCGAGGAGAAGTTGTGCACCGCGGTGCGCAGCCGCCCCATCGTCGCCGCCGCCTGCAGGCCGCGACCGACGACGTCGCCCATCGCCAGCGCCACCCGTGCGCCGGGCAGCGGGATGACGTCGAACCAGTCCCCGCCCACCCCTGCCTCGGCCGGCAGATACCGCCAGGCCACCTCCAGCGCGTCCTGCTCCGGCTGCCCCCGCGGCAGCAGACTGCGCTGCAGGGTCACGGCCGTCGCATGCTCCCGGGTGAACCTCCGGGCGTTGTCGATGGCCACGGCCGCCCGCGCGGTGAGCTCCTCCGCGAAGGACAGGTCCTCCGGCTCGAACACCGGGGACTTCTCGGTCCGGTAGAAGTTCGCCACGCCCAGCGACACGTCCCGCGCCCGCAGCGGCACGGTCACCAGGGACCGTATGCCCTGCTCCAGGGCCGTGCGCGTCCGCTCGGGATCCTGCTCCCGCCAGCCGGGCGCCCGCCGCAGGTCCGGCTCCAGCACACCGCTGCCCTGCCGCAGCGCCAGCATCTGCGGAGTCCCGGAGGACAGGGCGATGACATCGTTCAGCGGATAGACCGGCAACACGTCCTGCGCGCCGCCGATCGCCGTGCGCCGCAGCCGGTGCCAGCCTTCCGCCGTCGGCTCCCAGCCGTGCAGCACGGGTTCCAGCAGATCCACCGTGACGACGTCGGCGAACTGCGGCACCGCCGCCTCGGCCAGCTCCTGGGCCGTACGCCTCACGTCCAGCGTCGTCCCGACCCGCATGCCGGCCTCGTACAGCAGCTGCAAGCGCTCCCGCGCCACCTCGGCACGCCCCGACACCGCCGCCAGCTCCGTGGTGTCGCGCAGCGTCACGACGCAGCCGCTCGGGTCACCCGGGAAGGTGGGCCGCTTGTTCACCGCCAGCAGCCGGTCCCGCACCGGGCGCACCTCGTCGCTGACCGCGTCCGTCGACGTGAGCAGGCCGGCGATCGACTCCGGCAGCCCCAGTTCCCGCACCTTGGTGCCCGGTGCGTCCTCCGGCAGGTCCAGCAGCCGCCGCGCCTCGTCGTTGGCGAGCACCAGCCGCCCGTCGGCGTCGGTGATCAGCACTCCCTCCCGTACGGCGTGCAGGACCGCGTGGTGGTGGTTGTACATCCCCGCGAGCTCCGCCGGGGCCAGGCCGCCCGTCTGCCGCAGCAGCCGCCGGGACACCAGCGTGGTCCCCGTCCCGGCCACCACCAGGGCGACCAGGCCGGCGCCTACGGCCATCAGGAGCTCCGGCAGCCACAGACGTGCCACGTTCTTGACCGTGATGCCCGCGGAGACCAGGCCGACGATCGTGCCGTGCGCGTCGGTCACCGGTACCACCGCCTGGACGGCCGTCCCCTTGCCGGCCGGCAGGGGCGGTCCACCGGCCTGTTCGACGACGGTGCGGCCGTGCAGCGCCGGTTCGATGGTGCCGACGAACTTCTTCCCGATCTCCTGCGGGTAGGGATAGGTGTAGCGGATGCCCTGGGTGTTCATGACGACGACGAAGTCCACGCCGGCCCGCTTGCGCGCCTCCTCGGCCCGCGGTTGGAGCAGCGCCGTGGGGTGCCGGCTGCGCAGTGCCGGGGCCGTTCCGGGGGCGCTGGCGAACGACTGGGCCGCGATCACCGACGCCCGGCGGCCCTGCCGCAGGGCGTCGTCCGCCGCCTGCGTCACCAAGCCTGCCACCGCGGCGAGGACCAGCAGCAGCACGATCAGGACCTGGAGAAGGAACACCTGCCCGGCCGAGCTGCGCGGGTTGACCAGGCGAGGGAGCTGACGAGAGCGCTCGGGGAGCGCATCACGCGACGGTGTTCGAAATCGCCCGAAAGGCACCTCCACGTACCCTTCATAACACTTCCGGCGCCACCCGGCCGATCGGCGGGGGACCCCGCCCCCCGGCCGGCGCGCGAGCCTCGCGGACGGCTTGGCCCTGGACGAAAAGGGCCTGAAGAAGCCCCCGGTCAGGGCATAGGCTCACCGCCATGCCACCGGCCAAGAAGCGCGCCCGCAGCTACGACCCCGCCAGGACCCGAGCAGCCGTCCTCGCCCAGTTCGGCAACGTGCGGGAGGCGGTGGGAGGTCTCGGCCCCGAGCGGCTCGCGCTGCCCACACGGCTCGGCGAGTGGACCGTACGCGAGCTGGTCGTGCACATCGGCATGGCGCTCACCGCCGTCCACCGGGCGCTCGCCCTGCCCGAGCCGCCGAAGGCGGACGCCGCGCCGCTCGACTGGCCCTTCGCCACCGCGGCCAACTCCGCCGCCATCGACGAGTTCACCCGGAACCTCGCCGCCGAACAGGCCGATCCCGACGCCTTCCTCGCGGACGTCCAGCGGTCCCTGCGCGCCCTCCTCGACGAGCATCCCGGCAGCCGGGTCCTCGCGACGAGTGCCGGTGCGATGTCGATCGACGACTACCTCGTCACCCGCGCCGTCGAACTCGTCGTCCACACCGACGACCTCAACGCCGCCGTCCCCGGCCTGGACGTGCCGTACGACCGCCAGGCCCTGGCCGCCGCCACCCGGCTGCTCGCCGACGCCCTCGCCCTGAAGGCGCCCGGCGGCTCCACCGAGGTGCGCGTCCCGCCGTACGCCGTGGTGCAGTGCGTCGAGGGGCCCCGGCACACCCGGGGCACCCCGCCCAACGTCGTGGAGACCGACCCGCTGACCTGGATCCGGCTCGCCACCGGCCGGGTGACCTGGAAGGACGCGGTCGAGGAGGCCAAGGTGAGCGCCAGCGGGGAGCGCGCGGACCTCGGGGGGCTGCTGCCGCTGATGTCGTAGGCGCCGGTGGCGGAACCGGTCGTACCGTCGCACCGTCGAACCCACATGAACCGGTACAAGCACCGCATGATCCTCACGCCGGCGGCGGCCACGCTCGTCGCCCTCACGGTGGCGTGCGGCAACGGGAGGGCGGACAGTGGGGCGGTGACCGTCCCACAGCCCGTGACCGGCATCGACTGGCGCGTCGACAGTCTCACCGTCGGCGCCACGACCCGGCACGCGCCCGCCGCGGCCCGCCTGCGCATCGACGAGGACGGCAAGGCGGCCGGCAACCTCGGCTGCAACCAGTTCAGCGCCCGCGCCACGGTCCACGGCGACCGGATCACCTTCGGCGACCTGCGCACCACCCGGATGGCCTGCGCGCCGGAGCGGATGGCCTTCGAACGGGCCCTGTCCCGCGCCCTGACCACCGGCACGCTCGTCGCCAAGAGCGAGGACGACAGGCTGACGCTCACCGACGGCGACGGCGACCGCATCCACCTCAGCCGCAACCCGGCCGAATGATGTGCGACACCTCACTCACGCACACGGCAAACGGACCCGCGATCGCCGCACGGTGGGTTCCCGGCGATCGCCCGAACGTCACAGATTCCGCGCTGACCAGCGAAAACGCGGAAACCGACAAGGTGATCGGCGGGCCGTGACCTGTCAGGGGCACGTATCCCCAATTCGGACCAGTGGTCGACCTCGCCTACACTCGGTGGCGTGCCACGTGGTGACGGTCGACTCAATCACGATCTGCTTCCCGGCGAGAAAGGCCCCCAGGACGCTTGCGGCGTCTTCGGTGTCTGGGCTCCGGGTGAAGAGGTCGCAAAGCTCACGTACTTCGGGCTCTACGCCCTCCAGCACCGGGGTCAGGAATCCGCGGGAATCGCGGTCAGCAACGGCTCCCAGATCCTCGTCTTCAAGGACATGGGCCTGGTCTCCCAGGTCTTCGACGAGACCTCGCTCGGTTCGCTCCAGGGTCATATCGCGGTCGGACACGCCCGCTACTCGACCACCGGCGCCTCCGTGTGGGAGAACGCCCAGCCGACGTTCCGCGCCACCGCGCACGGCTCGATCGCGCTCGGCCACAACGGCAACCTGGTCAACACGGCCCAGCTCGCCGAGATGGTCGCCGAACTGCCGAACGACAACCACAGCCGCTCCACCCGGGTCGCGGCCACCAACGACACCGACCTGCTGACGGCCCTGCTCGCCGCCCAGGTCGACGAGGACGGCAAGCCGCTCACCATCGAGGAGGCCGCCCACCAGGTCCTCCCGAAGGTGCGGGGCGCCTTCTCGCTCGTCTTCATGGACGAGCACACCCTCTACGCCGCCCGTGACCCGCAGGGCATCCGCCCGCTGGTCCTCGGCCGGCTGGAGCGCGGCTGGGTGGTCGCCTCCGAGTCCGCCGCCCTGGACATCTGCGGTGCCAGCTTCGTCCGCGAGATCGAGCCGGGCGAGTTCGTCGCCATCGACGAGAACGGCCTGCGCAGCTCCCGGTTCGCAGAAGCGAAGCCCAAGGGCTGTGTCTTCGAGTACGTGTACCTGGCCCGCCCGGACACCGACATCGCCGGCCGGAACGTGTACCTCTCCCGGGTGGAGATGGGCCGTCGGCTCGCCAAGGAGGCCCCGGTCGAGGCCGACCTGGTCATAGCGACCCCGGAGTCCGGCACCCCGGCCGCCATCGGCTACGCGGAGGCCTCCGGCATCCCCTTCGGCGCGGGTCTCGTGAAGAACGCCTACGTCGGGCGGACCTTCATCCAGCCCTCGCAGACCATCCGCCAGCTGGGCATCCGCCTGAAGCTGAACCCGCTGAAGGAAGTCATCAAGGGCAAGCGCCTGGTCGTCGTCGACGACTCGATCGTGCGCGGCAACACCCAGCGGGCCCTGGTCCGCATGCTCCGCGAGGCGGGCGCCGCCGAGGTCCACATCCGGATCTCCTCCCCGCCCGTGAAGTGGCCCTGCTTCTTCGGCATCGACTTCGCCACGCGTGCGGAGCTCATCGCCAACGGCATGACCATCGAGGAGATCGGCACCAGCCTCGGCGCCGACTCCCTCGCCTACATCTCCATCGACGGCATGATCGAGGCGACGACGATCGCCAAGCCGAACCTGTGCCGCGCCTGCTTCGACGGCGAGTACCCGATGGAGCTGCCGGACCCCGAGCTGCTCGGCAAGCAGCTCCTGGAGACCGAGCTGGCGGCCGGTCCCGCCGCCACGGCCGCGGCCGACGCGATCCGTCGCCCGTAACACCCTGCAGTACGACACGAAAGCTCTCACAGTCATGTCTGAGACAACTGGTGCCAGCTACGCAGCGGCGGGCGTCGACATCGAGGCGGGCGACCGCGCGGTCGAGCTGATGAAGGAGTGGGTGAAGAAGACCCAGCGCCCCGAGGTCCTCGGCGGCCTCGGCGGCTTCGCCGGCCTCTTCGACGCCTCCGCCCTCAAGCGCTACGAGCGTCCCCTCCTCGCCTCCGCCACCGACGGCGTGGGCACGAAGGTCGACATCGCGCGCCGCATGGGCGTCTACGACACCATCGGCCACGACCTGGTCGCCATGGTGATGGACGACATCGTCGTGTGCGGCGCCGAGCCGCTGTTCATGACGGACTACATCTGCGTCGGCAAGGTCCACCCCGAGCGCGTCGCCGCCATCGTGAAGGGCATCGCCGAGGGCTGTGTGCTCGCCGGCTGCGCCCTGGTGGGCGGTGAGACGGCCGAGCACCCGGGCCTGCTGGGCGAGGACGACTTCGACGTCGCCGGGGCCGGTACGGGCGTCGTGGAGGCCGACCGCCTGCTCGGCGCGGATCGCATCCGTACGGGCGACGCGGTGATCGCCATGGCGTCCTCCGGGCTTCACTCGAACGGGTACTCCCTGGTCCGCCACGTCCTGCTGAACACGGCCGGGCTGTCCCTGGAGTCCGAGGTCGCCGAGTTCGGCCGCAGCCTCGGCGAGGAGCTGCTGGAGCCCACGAAGATCTACTCGCTGGACTGCCTGGCGCTGACCCGCACCACGGACGTGCACGCGTTCTCGCACATCACCGGCGGCGGTCTCGCGGCCAACCTGGCCCGAGTGATCCCCGACGCCCTGCACGCCACGGTCGACCGCTCCACCTGGACCCCGGGCGCGATCTTCGACCTGGTCGGCAGGACCGGGAACGTCGAGCGCCTGGAGCTGGAGAAGACCCTCAACATGGGCGTCGGCATGATGGCGATCGTCCCCGCGGAGTCCACCGAGGTGGCCCTCGCGACCCTGGCCGACCGCGGCGTCGAGGCATGGGTGGCCGGCGAGATCACCGAGCGCGGCTCCAAGGAGACGGGCGCCGAGCTGGTCGGGACGTATTCAAGCTGAGGGCGCCGCGGCCGGATTCCACGGCCGGTGACCGTGCGGACAGCACAGAAACCGGTCGGTGGCTGTGCCACCGACCGGACTGGTCACTGCAAGGTCAAGCGCCGCGACGGTGCTGTTGGTGAGGATCGTCCTCGTCCTCGTCCTCGTCGTCCTCGTAGAGGTCGGCGTAACGAGAGTAGAGATCGTCCTCGTCGTTCTCATCGTCCTCGAACGGCTCGCCGTTCGGCGGCTGGCTCGAAGTCGATGCGCCCAGTTCACTGGCCAGACGTGACAGGTCAGTCCCACCGCTGTTGTACTTCAGCTGGCGGGCGACCTTTGTCTGCTTGGCCTTGGCCCGGCCGCGCCCCATGGCTCGACCCCCTCGGTGACGGGGCTCGACGGCCCCAGAGTCTGACACGCGTTCATGATCCGGAACGGACCCTCCGTAGAGAGGCCGGTCCGTAGGGCTTCCACGGTACCTGAGCCCGCGCCCATACGGTACGTCGCCCGCAGCACGCGCGTGTGCCCAGGACCTTCGAGGCGCCCCGTCCTCGCTGGTCAGTGGCGATTTTAACCACTTATCGGGGAACGACCCGCCGGTGGAAGTGAGAGTTCTCTCCAAGTTCCCGCCGACGGGTACCGCTCACCTGTGCGACCGGGTCACAGCGCGGCGTGTCCGGCGCGCGCCTCGGCCATCCGCTGCTCGGCGATCCGGTCGGCCGCAGCGGCCGGCGGAATCCCGTCTTCCTTCGCACGTGCGAATATGGCCAGCGTGGTGTCGAAGATCTTCGCCGCCTTCGCCTTGCACCGGTCGAAGTCGAACCCGTGCAGCTCGTCGGCCACCTGGATGACGCCGCCGGCGTTCACCACGTAGTCCGGCGCGTAGAGGATGCCGCGGTCGGCGAGGTCCTTCTCCACCCCCGGGTGCGCGAGCTGGTTGTTGGCCGCGCCGCACACCACCCTGGCGGTGAGCACCGGGACGGAGTCGTCGTTCAGGGCGCCGCCGAGCGCGCAGGGGGCGTAGATGTCGAGTCCCTCGACCCGGATCAGCTCCTCGGTGTCGGCGACCGCCGTCACGCCCTGGGGGTACTGCTCGAGGATCCGCTGGACGGCGTCCATGCGCACGTCCGTGACCACGACCTCGGCGCCCTCGTCCCGCAGGTGCTTGACCAGGTGGTGGCCGACCTTGCCGACGCCGGCGATGCCGACCTTGCGGCCGCGCAGCGAGGGGTCGCCCCACAGGTGCTGGGCGGAGGCGCGCATGCCCTGGTAGACGCCGAAGGCGGTGAGCACGGAGGAGTCGCCGGCGCCGCCGTTCTCGGGGGAGCGGCCGGTGGTCCAGCGGCACTCACGGGCCACGACGTCCATGTCGGCCACGTACGTGCCGACGTCGCAGGCGGTGACGTAGCGGCCGCCGAGCGAGGCGACCATGCGCCCGTAGGCGAGGAGGAGCTCCTCGGTCTTGTCGCGCTCCGGGTCGCCGATGATCACGGCCTTGCCGCCGCCGTGGTCGAGACCGGCCATGGCGTTCTTGTACGACATCCCGCGCGCGAGGTTGAGGGCGTCGGCGACGGCCTCGGCCTCGGTCGCGTACGGATAGAAGCGCGTGCCGCCGAGGGCCGGGCCCAGGGCGGTGGAGTGGATGGCGATCACGGCCTTGAGGCCGCTGGCGCGGTCCTGGCAGAGCACGACCTGCTCATGGCCTCCCTGGTCCGAGTGGAACAGGGTGTGCAGAACATCAGCAGGCGCGCCGGTTACGTCGGTCACTGTGGTGACTCCTGTGTACATAGCGGCGAGTGGGGTCGGACCCCGTGCGGGTGGCGGGGTGCCTGGCATGAGCGTAGAGCCTCGGCACGACCACCATCCGCGCAGTGTTCAGGATCACCCTCCCGGGGCGTTCGCGCACGCATGACCGTGGCACGATTTGCAGTGTTTCGAGCCGGGTCCGTTGGGGAGGGAGCAGGCGTGCCGAAGGTGTCCTCCGTGGTCGTCCCCTATGCCGCGTACCTGCGCGTGTACGAGCCGCTGGGCGCCTTCCCCGAGCCGGAGCGCAGCCACTGGGCACGCTACGCCCGCCGCCCCGACCGGCCCTCGTACCAGGACGAACTGCGCCGTTCCCTCGCCGACTTGCTGCCCACCCCGCCGGTCGCGGTGCCGGTGCACGAGAGCAGCGACGCCTTCGTGCTGGAGGTGGACGGCGTGGTCTGCGTGTGTCCCTGGCGGACCCGGCTGCGCGGCTGGCAGGCGCTGGGTGAGCTCGCCGAGGAGCTGCCGGCGCCGGTCCTGGACGCGGTGCTGCCCCCGGTCGTACGCCGCCAGGCCGCCCAGGACTACGAGCGCTGGCTCGCCCGCAACCCGGACGCCCGCCCGTGGATCCGTACAGCGACCTGGCAGGTGCCGCTGAACTGGTTCGTGCTGGTCTCCGACGAGGAGCGGCGGTACGACAAGGGCACCGCGGACGTGCCGCCGCTGCTGCGCTACCGCACGCCCATGGTGCAGGCCAGGCGGCGGGTGGCGCGGGCCCTGCGCACCCTGCGGAACACCGTCGAGGAGAGCCCGCTGATCGACGGCCTGGTGGACGTCGGCCGCTGGCTGGAGGAGTTCCATCCGCGCGCGCTGGTGGAGCTGGACTACGGCGGACTGGTGCATGTGCTGCCGGCCGGCGAGCTGGAGGACGACCACTCGGCGGCGGACGTGGCCGAGGGCATCGAGGCGCTGCGCCGGGGCGACGGGGAGGCGGCCGGGGAGGCCTATGTGCGTCTCGTGGAGCGCTGGCGTGCGGTGCGGGACCGGCGCTCGGCGAACTGAAGTTCCTGAAACGCCGCAAGAGTGACGTACGTCACGGCTCGAACGGCGGCGAACAGCGTACGGTCTAGGCCACTTGACCATGTGACGGGATGTTGGTCCCGATCTGGACTTTTGTCTCAAGGGTGATGGACGGCACTTACGCGGCCCTTGCGCCTCTTGCCGCCCCTCATGCCAAAATAGGACAAGGAGTCCGGGGAAGGCTCCGTTCGCCCGCGTGTGATCCATTGTGGGCGGAATCTCAGCATTGCACGCTTTGGGGGGTCTTGTGACTCCTGATCGCCCTGTGACTGATCGTCACAGTGGCGTGACTGTCCGCTATGGCATGGTCCATCGGCTTCCGTCGCTGATGAACACCTGGGAGGGCAATTCCATCGGTTTGGCCGACGCGGCTGGACAGATGGTGTAGTTGTAGTGCCGAGGACAAGCCGTTCGTCCTATAACCGACTCGACTCGCGTCCGCCATTTCGGGCAACGCGGGTCAAGGTGCAGAATTTAGAGGAAAGAACCGAGAAGGTTCGGTTCTCCCGAGGAGGCCGCTCATGACCGCTCGCACCCCTGATGCCGAGCCGCTGCTGACCCCGGCTGAGGTCGCCACCATGTTCCGTGTCGACCCCAAGACGGTCACGCGGTGGGCGAAGGCCGGCAAGCTCACGTCCATCCGTACGCTCGGCGGGCACCGCCGCTACCGCGAGGCCGAGGTCCGCGCTCTTCTCGCGGGCATCCCGCAGCAGCGCAGCGAGGCCTGAACAACTCCATAACCGGGCAGATCGGTAGGTCCCCCAACCCGCCGAGGCGCCCGGAACCCTAGCTCCAAGCGACGCGGGACCTGCCCCAACAGGCCCCACGCCCAAGCCGAAGAGAACGTAGGCAGCGACACAGGGTGCGTCGTAGATCGCGCTGGACTCCGCCGGGTCCAGCGCGATCTTTTTTGTGCGCTGGTCGGGGGCGTGGGCGGGTCACTGTGAGCGGCCTTGTCGGAGTCTGCGCAGGGCTGTCGGAACGACTGTGCGCGATCTCTGCGGCCGGTGCAATTGCACATATTAAATTGACCAGTTGTAGGACGTGGGTAAGTACCGCCCTTTCAAAAACTCATGCGGTGACTCCCGTCACACGCCCCGGCGGTTGTTGCCGGTGGCGCGGGTGCGCTAGTGGAGCGGCGAGTTCCAGCGTCCCGTCCCCGGTGGGTCGTTGAGGTGGGCGCCGGTCATGCGCTGCGGGGACTCTCGTCCTCGGCTTCCTCGTCGGTCGCCTCGGGAGCCCGTGAGCCGGCGTCCATGGCCAGGCGCAGAAGGTGATGACAGATGGGGCAGTGGCGGGTGAGATGCCGGTAGGACGAGGCGGCCGACAGATGGGCCCGGAGCAGCGCCCGCGTCTCGTGCCTGGCCGATGCCGCCATGAGCCACCTCCGCGGACCGCACAGGGGAACCGGCCCTGGTCCCTGGGTACCGGCGGAATGTGACGTCGTCAAGGGCGCCGGCGGCTGCTCGGGGGCGAAGGGACACGGGTCCTGCCGCAAGGGCGTCCACTGTGCCCGCGCGGACCGGGGGCGCGCGGGGCTCACCGCGCGGAACCTCAGAAGGCCCCCGCGAGGGGGGCCTTCATCGATGCGGTCCTGACGGGATTTGCTGTGTCTGATGGCGGCTCCGCCGCGGACGCGGCCTTCGGGGAATGCGGAAGACCCCCGTCCGGGTGGACGAGGGCCTTCTTCGATGCGGTCCTGACGGGATTTGCTGTGTCTGATGGCGGCTCCGCCGCGGACGCGGCCTCCGGGGAATGCGGAAGACCCCCGTCCGCGTGGACGAGGGCCTTCATCGATGCGGTCCTGACGGGATTTGAACCCGCGGCCTCCACCTTGACAGGGTGGCGAGCACTCCAAACTGCTCCACAGGACCAGGTTTCGCGGCACTCGGCTTGTCGCGTTGCGCTGCGAGAAGAGACTGTACAGGAGGTGGGGCCGCCTGGTCGAACTCACCCCCTGTACCCGAGCGGTTACGGCACGAGCGCGTCGATCGCCTTCACGATCCGCTTGTCGGAGACGGGGTACGCCGTGCCCAGCGCGTGGGCGAAGTAGCTGACCCGGAGCTCCTCGATCATCCAGCGGATGTCCAGGACCTGCTGCGGCACCGGCCGGCCCTTGGGGAGCTGTTCCAGGAGCCAGGCGTACTCGTCCTGCATCTCGTGGACCTTCTCCATGCGCGTGGTGTCGCGCTGGACGTTCGTCGGCATCTGCTGCAGACGCCGGTCCGCGGCCACCAGGTAGCGCATCAGGTCGGGAAGGCGCCGTATGCCCGCCCAGGTGACGAAGCCCGGCTTCACGAGGGCGTCCAGCTGCTTGCGCACGTCCGTCAGGTTCGCCAGCAGCGCGGGGCTCCGCACGGCCTTCAGACGGCGTTCACAGGCCTGCCAGGCGGCCAGCACCTGCTGCACCTGGGCGACCGTACGGATCGTCGTGTCGACGATCTCGGCGCGCACCTTGTCGTACAGCTTCCGGTACGACTCCTCGTCCCACGCCGGTCCGCCGAAGTCCGCGATCAGCTTGTCCGCCGCCGCCGTCGCGCAGTCGTCGAAGAGGGCCTGGACGGAGCCGTGCGGGTTGGCGGACAGCCCCAGCTTCTGCTGGTTGGTCAGCTTCTCGGACGCGAACTTCGCCGGGTTCACCGGGATGTTCCGCAGGATCAGGCGCCGGGTGCCCTTCCACATGGCCTCGGCCTGCTCGGCCTCCGTGTCGAAGAGCCGGACGGAGACCGTGTCGCCGTCGTCCACCAGCGCCGGATACGCCTTGACCGGCTGGCCGGCCCGGCGGGTCTCGAAGACCCGGGTCAGCGCGCCGATCGTCCAGTCGGTCAGGCCCCTGCGCTCCAGGGACTCGCCGCCCTCGCGGGACGCGGTCGCCGCTGCCGCCTGGGAGAGGGCCTGGCGCGCCTTCGGCTTCAGGCGCAGCTTCAGCGCCTCCAGGTCCTTGTCCTCGGCCAGCTTCCGCCGCCGCTCGTCCACGATCCTGAAGGTGATCTTCAGGTGGTCGGGGACCTTCGTCCAGTCGAAGTCCTCCGCCTCGAAGGGCACCCCGACCATCCGCTTCAGCTCACGGGCCATCGTCACGGTCAGCGGCTCCTGCAGGGGCACCGCCTTGTCCAGGAACGCCTTCGCGTAGTTCGGCGCGGGGACGTAGTTGCGGCGGATGGGCTTGGGCAGCGAACGGATCAGCTCCGTCACCACCTCCTCGCGCAGACCCGGGATCTGCCAGTCGAAGCCCTCGTCCGTGACCTGGTTGAGGACCTGCAGCGGGATGTGGACCGTTACGCCGTCCGCATCGGCGCCCGGCTCGAACTGGTACGTCACCCGGAACTTCAGCTGTCCCTGCCGCCAGGAGTCCGGGTAGTCGGCCTTGGTCACCGCCTCCGCCGACTCCCGGATGAGCATCTCCCGCTCGAAGTCCAGGAAGTCCGGCTGCTCGTGCCGCTTCCGCTTCCACCAGGAGTCGAAGTGGGCGCCGGACACCACGTGTTCGGGCACCCGCTGGTCGTAGAAGTCGAAGAGCGTGTCGTCGTCGACGACGATGTCCCGGCGCCGGGCCCGGTGCTCCAGCTCCTCGACCTCGCTCAGCAGCTTGCGGTTGTCGGCGAAGAACTTGTGGTGCGTGCGCCAGTCGCCCTCCACCAGCGCGTTGCGGATGAAAAGCTCGCGGCTCGTCTCCGGGTCGATGCGGCCGTAGTTCACCTTGCGCTGGGCGACGATCGGGACGCCGTACAGCGTGACCTTCTCGTACGCCATCACGGCCGCCTGGTCCTTCTCCCAGTGCGGTTCGCTGTACGTGCGCTTGAGGAGGTGCTCGGCGAGCGGTTCGACCCACTCGGGCTCGATCCTGGCGTTGACCCGTGCCCACAGCCGGCTCGTCTCCACCAGCTCGGCCGACATCACGAACTTCGGCTGCTTCTTGAACAGCGCCGAACCGGGGAAGACCGCGAACTTGGCGTTGCGGGCGCCCAGGTACTCGTTCTTGTTGCCCTCCTTCACGTCCTTCATCCCGATGTGGGAGAGGAGGCCGGCGAGGAGGGAGACATGGATGCGGTCGCCGGGGGCGTCCTCCTCGTTGAGGTGGATGCCCATCTGCTTGGCGACCGTGCGCAGCTGGGTGTAGATGTCCTGCCACTCGCGGATGCGCAGGAAGTTCAGGTACTCCTGCTTGCACATCCGCCGGAAGGAACTGGATCCGCGCTCCTTCTGCTGCTCGCGGACGTACCGCCACAGGTTGAGGTAGGCGAGGAAGTCGCTGGTCTCGTCCCTGAAGCGGGCGTGCTGCTGGTCGGCCTGGGTCTGCTTGTCGGCCGGACGCTCGCGCGGGTCCTGGATGGACAGCGCGGCCGCGATCACCATGACCTCGCGGACACAGCCGTTCTTGTCGGCCTCCAGGACCATGCGGGCCAGGCGCGGGTCGACGGGCAGCTGGGCCAGCTTGCGACCGGTGTCGGTGAGCCGCTTGCGCGGGTCCTTCTGGGCCGGGTCCAGCGCGTGCAGCTCCTGCAGCAGCTGTACGCCGTCGCGGATGTTGCGGTGGTCCGGCGGGTCGATGAAGGGGAACTTCTCGATGTCGCCGAGTCCGGCCGCGGTCATCTGGAGGATGACGGAGGCCAGGTTCGTGCGCAGGATCTCGGCGTCCGTGAACTCCGGCCGGGCGAGGAAGTCGTCCTCGCTGTACAGCCGGATGCAGATGCCGTCGCTCGTACGGCCGCAGCGGCCCTTGCGCTGGTTGGCGCTGGCCTGCGAGACCGGCTCGATGGGCAGCCGCTGGACCTTGGTGCGGTGGCTGTAGCGGCTGATCCGGGCGAAGCCGGGGTCGATGACGTACTTGATGCCGGGGACGGTCAGGGACGTCTCGGCGACGTTCGTGGCCAGAACGATCCTGCGCCCGGTGTGCGGCTGGAACACCCGGTGCTGCTCGGCGTGCGAGAGCCGGGCGTACAGGGGCAGTACCTCGGTGAATCTGTACTTCTTCTTCTCCAGGGCGTCCGCCGTGTCCCGGATCTCCCGCTCACCGGAGAGGAAGACGAGGATGTCGCCCTTTCCCTCCGCCATCAGCTCCTCGACGGCGTCGGTGATCGCGGTGATCTGGTCCCGGTCGGCGTCCTCGGAGTCCTCCTCCAGCAACGGCCGGTACCGCACCTCCACGGGGTACGTACGCCCGCTGACCTCGATGATCGGGGCCTCGCCGAAGTGCCGGGAGAAGCGCTCGGGGTCGATGGTCGCGGAGGTGATGACGACCTTGAGATCCGGGCGCTTGGGCAGCAGCTGCGCCAGGTACCCGAGCAGGAAGTCGATGTTCAGGGACCGCTCGTGGGCCTCGTCGATGATGATCGTGTCGTAGGCGCGCAGCTCGCGGTCGGTCTGGATCTCGGCGAGCAGGATGCCGTCCGTCATCAGCTTGACGAACGTGGCGTCCGGGTTCACCTGGTCGGTGAAGCGGACCTTCCAGCCGACGGCCTCGCCGAGCGGCGTCTTCAGCTCGTCCGCGACCCGCTCGGCGACGGTCCGGGCGGCGATGCGCCGGGGCTGCGTGTGCCCGATCATGCCGCGCACGCCACGTCCCAGCTCCATACAGATCTTCGGGATCTGGGTGGTCTTGCCGGAACCGGTCTCACCGGCCACGATGACGACCTGGTGATCGCGGATGGCCGCGGCGATCTGGTCCTTCTTCTGGCTGACCGGCAGCTGCTCCGGGTAGCTGATGGCGGGCAGACGGGAGCGTCGCTCGGCCATCAGGGCCTCGGCCTTGCCGACCTCCGCCTCGATCTCGGCGAGGACGGCGGCGCGGGCCTCCGGCTTACGGATCTTGCGCGCGCCCTCGAGCCGCCGACCGAGCCGATGCGCGTCGCGCAGCGACAGTTCGGTCAGCCGGGGGGCGAGGGTGCCGAGAGCGGGGGCGGGATGCGTAGACATACGCGATCCAGGATCTCACCCCGCCCGAAAAACACGCGAACGATTTGCCCGTGCTGTCTAGGGGGTGCGCTGGGCGGGTGGTGTGGCGGGGGCCGGTTCGGTGTGCCGCGGGGGCGTCGCGCCACTGAGGCTCATCGACTTCGCGGTGTTGGCGACGGCCTTGATGCCCAGGTAGGCGGTCGTCATGCTGCTCACGGCGGTGAACGCGGCCGTCAGGATGCCGACGATCACGGACTTGTCCCCGTCCAGCCGCCATACGCCGAAGATCGCCACGCCGGCGATCGCCAGGTTGCTCACGATGACCGCGAGCAGCCCGTACCGCGCCCGCGTCTTCTCCACGTCGGTGTCCTGAGCGACCCCGGTCCCGCTGCTGCTCATCGTCCCCCGCCTCGTAGCTGCTCCCCTACGACGAAGGCCCCGTTCGCTGAACGGGGCCTTCTGGCTGTGGCTGGGGCCGGGGTCGAACCGGCGACCTTCCGCTTTTCAGGCGGACGCTCGTACCAACTGAGCTACCCAGCCATGAGGTTTCATGTGAAACCTCAGCGGTCCTGACGGGATTTGAACCCGCGGCCTCCACCTTGACAGGGTGGCGAGCACTCCAAACTGCTCCACAGGACCAAGCTTGCGTGCAACAGTGTCGCACACGGTATTGCGTGCCCCCAACGGGATTCGAACCCGTGCTACCGCCTTGAAAGGGCGGCGTCCTAGGCCGCTAGACGATGAGGGCTATCGGCCCGCCTGGGCGCTTCTCAGCGCGTCGGGGACGTGAGAAGCATATGGGATGGCGGGGAGTATCGCCAAAACGGTTTACGGCGAGGGCGCGGACGAGCTGCGGGAAGAGCCGGAGGGGGTGCCTGCGGAAGGCGCGGTCTTCGGCCGGTTCTCGTCCGCCAGATGGCGGCTGACCTCGGCCGTCGTCTCGCCCAGGCCGCCCAGTTTGATCGCGTCCCAGGCCTGCAGACGGCGGCTGTCGCGGTCGAAGTAGAGGATCGAGGCCTCGACGGGGGCGGGATACTTGTGCTCCACCGCACGCAGCCCGCTTCCGCCCGTGGAGCCCTCCATGCGCAGCCGGGTGCCGAAGGGCAGCTTCTCGTCCCCCTCGTGGTGCAGATGGCCGCACAGCACCAGCGGTACCTCGCCGTCCGTCTCGCGGGCCGCGGCCGGCTCGTGGGCCATCGCGACGTCGACCGGTGTGCCGGCCGCCCGCTGGTCGCGCAGGGCGCTGGCCAGCTGGTCGCCGGCCAGTCGCTCGGCCGCGTCGCCGCCGGGCACCACCGAGCGGTCGGGTGTGAACTGCGGGTCGCCGATGCCCGCGAAGCGCAGGCCCGCGACGGTCTGCGCCCGGCCGTCGTCCAGGACGTGGACGTTCCTCATCCGCTCCAGATAGCGCTGGGTGGCCGTGGAGTCGTGGTTCCCGCGTACCCAGACGTACGGCACTCCCAGGTCCTTGATCGGGTCCAGGAAGCCGTTCTCCGCCGATGTGCCGTGGTCCATGGTGTCGCCGGTGTCGACGATCACGTTGACCTTGTACTGCTCCACCAGCGAGGCGATGATCTTCCAGCTCGCCGGGTTGAGATGGATGTCCGACACGTGCAGGACCCGGATCGTGGAGGGGTCCGGCTGGTAGGCCGGGAGCGTGGAGGTGACGTCGTAGAGCTTCGTCACATTCGTCACCAGGCGGGCCAGCTCCTTCTGGTAGACGTCGAAGTCGGTGACGATGCTGCGCGCGTTGCCGACCACGGCCGGCGCCGAGCTGAGCAGCCCGGAGAACTTCGGCTCCAGCACCGACTTCGGGTTCCAGGTGGCGTACGCGCTCCCCCCGGACGCGGCCAGCAGGGCCAGGGCGAGGCCGCCGGCGGCGAGGGCCCGGCGCGGGCTGCGGTAGACGGCGAGGCCGAGGGCCGTGGCTCCGGCGACCACGGCGACGCAGGAGCGCACGGCCAGGTCCAGCGTGCCGTGCGCGACGTCCTGGGCGACCTCGTCCTGCAGGCCGGAGATCCGCTCCGGGTGGTCGACGAGGGCCTGGGCGCGCAGCGGGTCCAGCTGGTCCACGTTGACGTCCAGCCGGACGGGGGCCACATGGCTGTCCAGGGTGAGCGCGCCCAGCGGCGAGACGTTGATCTTCGTGCCGCCGGTGAGGGACGGGCGCAGCGCCATCGTCGTGTTCATGGGGCCGACCGGGGCCCGTACGCTCCCGACGATCAGCAGGCCCAGCCAGGCGCCGGCCAGGACGACGGCCGTCATGCCGAGGGCGCGGAGCCAGGGGCGGGGCCGGTCGGCGAGTTCCAGGCGGGGGAGTGGGCGGGTGCCGCGGCGGGCGGGGCGCAGGCGGTTCGTCATCGTGCGGAGGGCTGCGACGGGGACGCGGACCATTGGTGCCGTATGCCCGTGCACCGCCGCGGATATGCCGCGCCGCGCCGCTCTCGTACGGGCCTTCGTACCGGACAATGTCCGTGTGCTGGAGATGACGCGCGAGGAGTTCGAGGAACTGGTCGCCGAGGCGCTCGACCGGATCCCGCCGGAGCTGACGCGGCTCATGGACAACGTGGCGGTGTTCGTGGAGGACGAACCGCCCGCCGACGATCCCGAGCTGCTCGGGCTGTACGAGGGCACGCCGCTGACCGAACGTGGCGAGTGGTACGCGGGGGTGCTGCCGGACCGGATCACGATCTACCGCGGCCCGACACTGCGGATGTGCGACAGCCGTGCGGACGTCGTCGCGGAGGCCGAGGTGACGGTGGTGCACGAGATCGCCCACCACTTCGGCATCGACGACGCCCGCCTCCATGCCCTCGGGTACGGGTGAGAACCGGCCTCGCCCGCGGGTGAGAACCGACTCGGCCAAGGGCCGAGCAGCGAGGGGTACGGCTGGGCGCGGGCGGGCCGTGCGTATGGCCGAGCGGGGGCGGGCAGCCGCGTGGGGGTGTGCGGTTGGACCGCGGCGCGGTTGTGGTGCCGGGATGTGGTCGCGGGTGAGGTGCCGTCGCCGGGCGAGGGGCCGGGGATACGGGCGGGGCGCGTGTCCTCTTGTGGGCGGCGGGAGTTGGGGAGGTTGACTCCTTTCCTTGCCTCCGGAGGTGGCCGCCGTGCGCCCCTTGCCCGTACCCGTCCGGCTCACCGTCACGGTGCTGGCCCTCGCCGCTGCCACCGGCTGTGTGAACGTGGGTGACGACGCGGGCCCGGCCAAGCCCTCGCACTCGGCGGGGCAGCACGGAGGCGAGGCGCCCGACGGCCCGGCCGACGGCGCCGGTGGCTTCGGCGGGCACAGCGGCACCGCGGGCGACGGCAAGCACGAGCACGGCGGCAAGCCGAAGCCCGGGGAGGAGTCGCCCTCCGCGTCGGCCACCCCGTCCGGCGAGGGCGGCTCAGCCGCGGCCCCGGCGCGGCCCGGCAAGCCCGGCAGGACCGTCAAGCCCGGGGACCCGCCGCCGACCGACGCCCCGCCGACTCCCCCGGTCACCTCCGCCCCGCCCGAGCCGCCGGCCTCCACCCCGCCCCCGGCGACCTCCGAGCCCCCGTCGGCCGAGCCGTCCTCCTCGGCGCACGGGGAGACCGGATCGCAGCTCGTCCAGCGTGAACCGGCACCGGCGGCGGGCATGCCTGCATGATCGGTCACACCCGAGCCGACCTGCGGCGATGCGCCCCAGCCCGCTCTCCCGGGTGGCTCGGTTTGCGTTCAGGGGTGGTAGGTGCGTATGGTGGTAGATCGTTTGATCCCATTTGCCCGGCGCCACCACAGAGCGCGCCGTGTGGCGCGTACTCTCCTTTGCCGTGGCGGACCGCATTGAGGCGGTCGTGAGCGAATCACGGAGTTGACGGGCGCGTGCCGAAGAGACTCCGGAAGGTTTCCCATTCGCATGTCCGTGTCCAGTGCTGATCAGATCGTCGTGTCCGAGAACGAGCTCGCAGGCGAACTCGTCGACGTGACGACCGAGGTCACCGAGGCCCCCGAGGCCGAAGACACCACCCCCCAGACCACCTTCGCCGACCTCGGCCTCCCCGAGGGCGTCGTGCGCAAGCTCGCGCAGAACGGCGTGACGACCCCCTTCCCGATCCAGGCCGCGACCATCCCGGACGCCCTGGTCGGCAAGGACATCCTCGGCCGTGGCCGCACCGGCTCCGGCAAGACCCTCTCCTTCGGTCTGCCGACCCTGGCCACGCTGGCTGGCGGGCACACCGAGAAGAAGCGGCCCCGCGCGGTCATCCTCACCCCGACCCGCGAGCTCGCCATGCAGGTCGCCGACGCCCTCCAGCCGTACGGTGACGTCCTCGGCCTGAAGATGAAGGTCGTCTGCGGCGGCACCTCGATGGGCAACCAGATCTACGCCCTGGAGCGCGGCGTCGACATCCTGGTCGCCACCCCGGGCCGCCTGCGCGACATCATCAACCGCGGCGCCTGCTCCCTGCAGGACGTGCAGATCGCCGTGCTCGACGAGGCCGACCAGATGTCCGACCTGGGCTTCCTGCCCGAGGTCACCGAGCTGCTCGACCAGGTCCCGGCCGGCGGCCAGCGCATGCTCTTCTCCGCCACGATGGAGAACGAGATCCAGACCCTCGTCGACCGCTACCTGAACAGCCCCGTCTCCCACGAGGTGGACGCGGCCCAGGGCGCCGTCACGACGATGTCCCACCACATCCTCATCGTGAAGCCCAAGGACAAGGCGCCGGTCACCGCCGCGATCGCCTCCCGCAAGGGCCGCACGATCATCTTCGTCCGCACCCAGCTGGGCGCCGACCGCGTCGCCGAGCAGCTGCGCGACGCGGGCGTGAAGGCCGACGCGCTGCACGGCGGCATGACCCAGGGCGCCCGTACCCGCACCCTCGCCGACTTCAAGGACGGTTACGTCAACGTCCTGGTCGCCACGGACGTCGCGGCGCGCGGTATCCACGTGGACGGCATCGACCTGGTCCTGAACGTGGACCCGGCCGGCGACCACAAGGACTACCTGCACCGGGCCGGCCGTACCGCCCGTGCGGGCCGCACCGGCACGGTCGTCTCCCTGTCCCTGCCGCACCAGCGCCGCCAGATCTTCCGCCTGATGGAGGACGCCGGCGTCGACGCCGCGCGCCACATCATCCAGGGCGCCGGCACCTTCGACCCGGAGGTCGCCGAGATCACTGGCGCCCGCTCGATGACCGAGGTGCAGGCCGAGTCCGCGGGCAACGCCGCCCAGCAGGCCGAGCGCGAGGTCGTCCAGCTCACCAAGCAGCTGGAGCGCGCCCAGCGCCGCGCGGCCGAGCTGCGCGAGGAGGCCGACCGGCTGGTCGCCCGGGTCGCCCGCGAGCGCGGTGAGGACCCGGAGGCCGCGGTGGCCGAGGCCCAGGCGACGGCCGCGGAGGAGCTCGCCGTCGTGGCCGAGGAGCCGGCGGAGCGCGCGACCGAGCGCGAGGAGCGTCCGGCGGCCTCGGCGCCGTACGAGCGCCGGGAGCGGCGCGGCTTCGACCGTGGCGAGCGCGGCGAGCGCGGTTTCGAGCGCCGTGAGGAGCGGGGCGACCGTGGTGGCCGTGGCTTCGAACGCCGCGACGACCGCCGTCCGTTCGACCGCGACCGTGGCGACCGTGGCGAGCGCGGTTTCGAGCGCCGTGACGACCGCCGTCCGTTCGACCGGGACCGTCGTGACGACCGTGGTGGCCGCTCCTTCGAGCGCCGCGACGACCGTGGCGGTCGTTCCTTCGACCGTCGTGACGACCGTGGTGGCCGTGGCTTCGAGCGCCGTGACGACCGCCGTCCGTTCGACCGGGACCGTCGTGACGACCGCGGTGGCCGCTCCTTCGAGCGCCGCGACGACCGTGGCGGCTTCCGCCGTGACGAGCGTGGCGGGCACCGCGGCAGCGACCGCCCCTTCAACCGCGACCGCCGCGACGACCGCCCGGGCTTCCGCACCGGCGGCCACGAGCGCCCCTACGGCCGCCGTGACGACCACCGCGGCAACGGCTCCTTCGGCCGCCGCGACGACAAGCCGCGCTGGAAGCGCAACGGCTGACGCCGAGTGACCTGAGAAGGGCCCGTACGACGACGTCGTGCGGGCCCTTTTTGGCCATCAGGTGACGCATGTCACGCCCCTGGCGAGGGAATTGCTGGGGGCATGACAGACGACGCGAGAGTGCGCGTACAACAGGGAACACACGGCCTGTCGGACGAGGAACGGCTGGCCCAGCTCGGTTACACCCAGGTCCTCGCCCGCCGGATGTCGGCGTTCTCGAACTACGCCGTCTCCTTCACGATCATCTCGGTCCTGTCCGGCTGCCTCACGCTGTACCTCTTCGGCATGACCACCGGCGGTCCCGCGGTGATCACCTGGGGCTGGGTGGCGGTGGGCCTGATGACCATGTTCGTCGGCCTCTCGATGGCCGAGATCTGCTCGGCGTACCCCACCTCGGCCGGCCTGTACTTCTGGGCGCACCGCCTGGCCCCACCCCGCTCGGCGGCGGCCTGGGCCTGGTTCACCGGCTGGTTCAACGTGCTGGGCCAGGTCGCGGTGACCGCGGGCATCGACTTCGGCGCGGCGTCCTTCCTCGGCGCGTACCTGAACCTCCAGTTCGACTTCGAGGTGACACCGGGCCGCACGGTCCTGTTGTTCGCGGCGATCCTCGTCCTCCACGGCCTGCTGAACACCTTCGGCGTCCGGATCGTCGCGTTCCTGAACGGCGTGAGCGTGTGGTGGCACGTGCTGGGCGTGGCGGTGATCGTCGGCGCGCTCGCCTTCGTGCCCGACCACCACCGGTCGGCGTCCTTCGTGTTCACGAAGTTCGTCAACGAGACGGGCTGGGGCAGCGGCCCGTACGTCGTCCTCCTCGGCCTCCTGATGGCCCAGTACACCTTCACCGGCTACGACGCCTCGGCCCACATGACCGAGGAGACCCACGACGCGTCCACGGCCGGTCCCAAGGGCATCGTCCGCTCGATCTGGACGTCCTGGATCGCCGGCTTCGTGCTCCTGCTCGGCTTCACGTTCGCGATCCAGTCGTACGACAAGGAACTCACGTCCCCCACGGGCGCGCCCCCGGCCCAGATCCTCCTGGATGCGCTGGGAGCGACGACCGGCAAGTTGCTGCTCCTGGTGGTGATCGGCGCCCAGCTCTTCTGCGGGATGGCGTCGGTGACGGCCAACAGCCGGATGATCTACGCCTTCTCGCGCGACGGCGCGCTGCCCTTCTCCCGGGTCTGGCACACCGTCAGCCCGCGCACCCGTACCCCCGTGGCGGCGGTCTGGCTGGCCGCGCTGGGCGCCCTGGCGCTCGGTCTGCCCTACCTGATCAACTCGACGGCGTACGCGGCGGTCACCTCGATCGCCGTCATCGGTCTCTACATCGCGTACGTCATCCCGACCTTCCTGCGGGTCCGCAGGGGCGCCGCCTTCGAACGCGGGCCGTGGCACCTGGGCCGCTGGTCGGTGCCGACGGGCGTCGTCTCGGTGACCTGGGTGGTCGTGATCACGGTCCTCTTCATGCTCCCGCAGGTCTCCCCGGTCACCTGGAAGAGCTTCAACTACGCCCCCGTGGCCGTCCTGGTCGTCCTGGGCTTCGCGGCGACCTGGTGGCTGGCCTCGGCCCGTCGCTGGTTCCTCACCGGGGAGCGGACTCCGACCCCGGATCCGGTCGAAAAGTGACCATCCGAAACCTTTGGCTCTCCCCTGACGCGGCCGGGTCACCGATACCCGATCGGAGACGCGGCCTCGTCCGGCTATGCTCGGACAGGCAACATCGCCTGGGCCCTTAGCTCAATTGGCAGAGCAGTGGACTTTTAATCCATTGGTTGTGGGTTCGAGTCCCACAGGGCCTACGGCCGGCGGGCGGGGGATATGGCCCCTGACCTGCTACGCAGCGCCTGAGTCGGCTTCGGCTGGCTCGGGCGCTGCTTCGTTTTCGAGCCAGTGCGTGAGCGATGCGTGAGCGGATGTGCTCGTGGCCTGCGGATCGGGGGCCGCTTGGGCGGATGAATCGGCAGTTGCCGGACGCGACCGCGGAGTGGGGCGAGATAGCCCAGCGCATCGTCCAGGTCGCCGGCATCGCCCCCGCCGGTGACGACCTGGCCTGCCGCTGCATCGCCGTACGACATGCCGGCGACCACATCCACATCCTCGCCACCACCGTCCGCGAGGACGGCCGCCGCCCCAAACTCCACGACAGCGGCCTGCGCGTCGGTGACGCCTGCCGAGAGGTCGAGAAGGTCTACGGGCTGCGGCCGACCGGATCAAAACCATGTTCGGCCTCCTCCGCCCCCACCTGAAGAACGCGACCGCGCGAGACCTCTACGAGCGCGCACGAACGGTCGCCCCACCATCCCTGGCCCTTTGAGCGCATCGGGTCGTTGGACTGGACGACCAACGCCATGAGGACGAGGGACCGAACTCCCCGTTGGACGTCCTGCCGCCTACGGTTCTCGCCTGGTCCAAGCTGCCCACCAACCGGCCGACGAAGGGACACAACCGTGGCTCAACGGACAACCGACGACCAGCCCAAAGCCCTCAAGCCCGCCCTCGAATCCATGACCCTGCTGGTCGCCGCCGTCATCGTCCACGACAAGGCCGCCAACCGCGTCGTCCTCCTCCAGCGCAGCCAGAACGCCAAGTTCGCCCAGGGCATGTGGGACCTGCCGGTCGGCAAGAGCGAGCCCGGTGAGCCGATTAACGAAACCGCGGTACGCGAGCTGTACGAGGAAACCGGCCTGGCAGTGAAGCCGGAGGCCCTGAAGGTGGCCCACATCATCCACGGCGCCTGGGGCGTCGAAGCTCCCAACGGTTTCCTCACCGTCGTCTTCGCTGTCCACGAATGGACGGGCGAGCCCGAAAACCGCGAGCCGCGCAAGCATGCCCAGGTCCGCTGGGTCGACGCCGACGCAATCCCTGAGGAGTTCGTCGACACCACTGCCAGCGCCCTTCACCGCTACCTCAGTGACGGTCCTCAGGTCTCACTTGACGGATGGAAGTAGCAGGCAGGTGCTCGGCCGCTACTGGGCCTTAGGGTTTGTGCCTCAGCTGGTGCAGCCGCACCCCGATGCGGCCTTGGTCTCGGTGACGGTCTGGGCTGGGTGGACCGTTGCCTCGGCCGGAGTGCAGCAGGCGTTGACGCCGCAGCAGGCGTCGGGCGACTCTCCAGCCTCGGAGGACGTGTCGGTCGTTACCCGCTTGGTGGCCCGGACGATCGCCGAGTGCATTCCGTCCGCGACCGAATGGGTCGGGGTGATCTCGATGTCCGTGAACCCGGCGGCCTCCAGCCCTGCGCGGTATTCGGCGAAGGACAGCGCGCCGGCAATGCAACCGACGTAGTCACCGCGCTCGGCACGCTGGTCGGGGCTGAGTGAGTCGTCGGCAACGACGTCCGAGACGCCGATACGCCCGCCTGGCTTCAGAACACGGAAGGTCTCCGCGAACACGGCGGGCTTGTCGACGGACAGGTTGATCACGCAGTTGGAGATCACCACGTCGATGGTGTTCGCGGGCAGCGGGATGGACTCGATGGTGCCCTTCAGGAACTCGACGTTCGTCGCGTCGGCCTTCTCGGCGTTGGCAAGTGCCAGTGCCAGCATCTCGTCGGTCATGTCCACCCCGTACGCCTTGCCGGTGGGGCCGACGCGTCGGGCCGAAAGCAGGACGTCGATGCCGCCGCCGGAGCCGAGGTCGAGGACGCGCTCACCCTCCCGCAGCTCTGCGACGGCGGTCGGGTTGCCACAGCCGAGGGAGGCGGCGACGGCCTCGGCGGGCAGGGCGTCGCGCTCGTCGGCGGCGTACAGGGTCGAACCGAAGTTCTCGTCGACCTCGACCGGCTGCGGCCCGCAACATGCGGCACCGCCCTCGGTCACCTTCACGGCCGCCGCGGCATAACGCTGGCGGACGGTTTCACGCAGGTCACTGAACTGCTCGCGCATGGCTCACTCCCAGGTGACGGGACATGGCGGTGCCCCGGAAGGGCCTGTATTGACGTTCATTGATGCAACCTTGCGCCTTGAATCGAAAAACGTCAACATAGAGGTATGTCGAAACAAGAGCTTGAGGTGATCGGGCAGGACGCCGCCTGCTGCCCGGGGCTGTCCTCACCACTGGATGAGGACCAGGCGGCCGAGCTGGCGAAGGTGTTCAAGGCCCTGGGCGACCCCGTCCGGCTCCGGCTGATGTCGATGATCGCCTCCCGTGGTGAGGGCGGCGAGGTCTGCGTGTGCGAGCTGACGCCGGCCTTCGAGCTGTCCCAGCCGACGATCTCCCACCACCTCAAGCTGCTCCGGCAGGCCGGGCTCATCGACTGCGAGCGGCGCGGGACCTGGGTGTACTACTGGGTGCTGCCCGGTGTCCTGGACCGGCTCGCCGCATTCCTGACCGCGCCGCAGACCGCCGGAGCCACCGCGTGACCGCGTCCCTGGGCCGCCGTGTCGCCGCAGAAGCCGTGGGGACCGGGCTGCTGGTCGCGGTCGTCGTCGGCTCCGGGATCCAGGCCACCGAGTTGTCGCGAGACGTGGGCGTGCAGCTGCTCGCCAACTCCCTCGCCACCGTCTTCGGCCTGGGCGTGCTGATCGCCCTGCTCGGGCCGGTCTCCGGCGCGCACTTCAACCCGGCCGTCACCCTCGCCGCCTGGTTCACCGGCCGCCACAAGGCCGACGGCATCGCCCTGCGAGACGTGGCCGCGTACGTGCCCGCACAGATCGCCGGGGCCGTTGGCGGGGCGATCCTGGCCGACGCGATGTTCGCCAAGCCGCTGGTCGAGTGGTCCACGCACGACCGGTCCGCCTCTCACCTGTGGCTGGGTGAGGTGGTCGCCACGGCCGGGCTGATCCTGCTGATCTTCGGTCTCAACTGCATCGACCGAGCATCCCTCGCTCCGGCGGCCGTGGCCTCGTACATCGGGGCCGCCTACTGGTTCACCTCCTCGACCTCGTTCGCGAACCCAGCGGTGACCATCGGCCGGGCCTTCACCGACACCTTCGCCGGCATCGCCCCCGCCTCCGTCGCCCCGTTCATCGCTGCCCAAATGGTCGGAGCCGTGCTCGGGCTGGGCGCCGTGATCGCTGTGTACGGCCGTCCCGCCCCCGCCGCGGACGAGGTCGTGGTCCCACACGGCGAACCCGAACTCGCCTCCTCCTGATCCACTCCGCTCTCCCGGAAAGACGCCTGCCATGAGCACCCGCGCCCCGCGCCCCTCGGTCCTGTTCGTCTGCGTCCACAACGCCGGCCGCTCCCAGATGGGCGCCGCGTTCCTGACCCACCTGGGCGGTGACCAGGTCGAGGTCCGCTCGGCCGGTTCCGCCCCCGCCGACGCGGTCAACCCCGCCGTGGTCAAGGCAATGGCGGAGGTCGGCATCGACATCTCCGCCGAGACACCCAAGGTCCTCACCACCGAGGCCGTGCAGTCCTCGGACGTGGTGATCACGATGGGCTGCGGGGACGCCTGCCCCGTCTTCCCCGGCAAGCGGTACCTGGACTGGCAGCTGGACGATCCCGCCGGGCAGGGTGTCGACGCCGTCCGGCCGATCCGGGACGCCATCGAACCGCGGGTACGCAACCTGTTGGCCGAGCTCGGCATCCCTGCGGCGACATGACCACTACGAGCCGGCTCGGCGGGAGTGCTACCGCGCCAGTGACTCGTCGCGCTGCTCGCAGGACGCAAACCTGCTGCTCAGCGGCGCCTTATGTGTGAGCGATGCGTGAGCGGACGGTGCGGCACGAGCCGTCACGAGCCGCACCGCGCATCACGACGCACATGCTCTGACCAGGCAGTTCCGGACGCCGAGGCAGCGTCCGGAACCATTCGGCAAGCTTTGGCCAGGACTTTTAATCCATTGGTTGTGGGTTCGAGTCTCACAGGCGGCGGACGAGGGCTTGAGGTCCGGGACCGGGCACGCGACGCGCCCGGCTGTGCGGTGCGCTCGTACGACGGTCTCCCACGACCGTCCGTTACGGCGTGGAGTCCCGGCGGCTGTGCGCGGCGTGCCGGGGCTTCGTCACCTTGGACGAGACCTGGCCGACGATCTCCCAGAAGCACACCAGGGCGGTGATCGGCGGAATTCCGAAGATGATCAGGGAAAGCAGTGAATGTGATGAATGGCTGATGCACAGGGCGACCGCCATGGCGGAGGCGCCCAGCACCACACCCCAGGATCTCCGCGCACTCCGATTCTGCACGGTGGCCCGCAGAATGGACAGAGCCGCGACCAGCCACGGCCCGTACACCGTCAACGGCCACCACTGGGCCAACTTCGTCGGCAGCACGAAGGACGCGGTGGCGCGCAGTTGGGCATAAGAATAGGAGAACGACCAGCCCAACATACAAACTGCGCACACCGAGATTGTCGCGACCAGGATCGTGACGTGTGTGCCACGATTGCTGTCCTGCGTGCGGGATTCCGCGCGGATCCGCCGTCGGGTTCTGCGGTGGCTGGACCGTTCGTGCGGCGGCGCCGGGTCGGGGCTCGCGGCGGACGCCGCGGACAGCATCTGGGCCAGCTCTTCGACCGGATCCCACTGTATCTCGATCGTGCTGAACTCAGAGTCACTGAAGATGTCTTCGTCGTGAATCCTGTCCATCACGTAAGTCCTATAGCCCGAGCATTGCCTGCAGGTAGTCACTTTCCAGCTGGTTCATTCTTCGCAGGAAGTCGTCGAGAAGATCGGAACATCCGTCAATGAACACCTCGCCTTCGTCACGCTGCACCTGAAACGTGATCGTCGAGCGAAGATTTCCGGCTGTGCGCTCTTCAGTCCGTGTCACGACCGCCTAACGAGCCCCTCTGGCGGATCGGGTGTCGGGCATTCGGGTGTTTCCGTGCCTCGAAAGCAGTATCCAACAGGTCGTATGGCAGCACTGAGCGAAAATGCGAGTAAGCAGGAAATTGCATTCCGTGAATATAGGTGTGAGTGGGGGAGTGTCACGTGCCGGGCACGATGCGCTCCACCGCCGCCGTGACCAGCGCGTCCCGCTCCGCCTCGGAGAGCACGTCCGGCAGGGTGAGCTGCTCGACGATCAGCCAGTTCAGGGTCAGGTAGAGCAGTTTGACGGCCGTGGCGTCGCCGGGGAGGCCGGCGTCCTCGTGGTAGCTGACGTTGGCGGCGAGGTCGGCGCGGACCCGCTCGGTGAGCACCGCGCGCAGCTCCGGGCGGCGGGTGGCCTCCAGGCGGAGCTCCAGCAGCGCGAGGTAGCCGGTGCGGAAGGAAGCGACCCGGCCGACGAGTTCACGCATCAGCTCCGCGTACGTCTCCCGGTCGCGGCCGGCCGACCGCTGGCGGGCGATCGTGGCCTCGTCCGGCTGCAGCCGCTCGTAGACGCGGGCGCCGGCCTGGGTGAGCAGGTCGTCGCGGCTGGAGAAGTAGTTGGACGCCGTGCCGGGAGGTACGGCGGCCTCGCCGTCGACGGCGCGGAAGGTCAGCCCGCGCGCCCCTTCCCGCGCCAGCACCTCGATCGCGGCGTCGACGAGAGCGGCGCGCCGCTGGTCGTTGCGTCTCACCATGGGATGTGCGGCCCCCTGTGTGCGTACCGACAGAAACCACTCTGCCCAGAGTACTCCGACTGGAGTGGTCCGGTTTCGGGTCGACGGCGATCCGGTGTCGGTGCCGCAGGCGGTGAGGGCGTTGATGTTCAGCCGGCGGGGCGGACGGCACCGCGTCCGTAGGCCCGCAAGAACGCCGCCACCCCGCCCCTGATCAGCCGGTCCGTCTCCGCCGCCGGGAGCGGGCGGACGCCGTAGTGGGTGGTCTCGACGATCGAGTGCGTGGTCAGGGCCATGAAGTGGGCGGCGGTCAGCGCCGCGTCGCCGTGCGGGTCGAGCAGGCCGGCGGCCGCGAGGTGCGCCATCGCCTCGGCGACGGCCCGGGCGACCGGTTCCGGACCGGCCTCGTGCCAGGCCTTCAGGACCTCGGGCGGCACATGGTCGGCCTCGGCGTGGATGTGCCGGACGAGGGCGAAGTGGTTCGGGTGGTCGGCCATGAGACCGGCGAACGCCCGGGCCAGGGCCACCAGATCGCGTTCCAGGTCCTCGGCGCGCGGCGGCCGCTCGGGGTCCAGCACCGCGCGCAGACGGGCCAGTTGGGCGTCACGGACCTCGCTGGACGTCCAGGTCACCACGGTCTGGAAGAGCTGTGCCTTGCCGCCGGGGAAGTGGTTGTAGAGCGTGCGCGTGGAGACGCCGGCCTCGGCGGCCAGCGCGTCGACCGAGGCGCGCGCATAGCCCTCGCGGCCGAAGAGCGTGCAGGACGCGCTCGCGATCGCCATCTGCTTCTCCAGCCTGCGCGGCGAGACCTCCCGTCGCGCCCGCGCCAGCCGGGACTCGTTCGTCTGGCCCACACCAGCCTCCTTCGACCGGCCACTCTACCCGACTAACAACGACCGTTGTACTTCTTACAACGCTCGTTGTACTTTGCTGTGCGGAAGGCCGCACCGGGCGGCCCGCCGTCAGCAGAAGGGGGACACCTGTGTCTGTCACCACCCATCCCGCGGACGAGGCACCGCTGCGCGTCGCCGTCGTCGTGGGCAGCGTCCGGCAGGGCCGGCAGGGCCGGGCGGTCGCCGACTGGTTCCTCGGTACCGCCGCCGGGGACACCGGCCTCGACCTGGACGTCATCGACCTCACCGAGGTCGACCTCCCTCTGGTGCTGCCCGACTGGGGCGGGGCACCGAGTCCCGACGCGGCCGCCGCGCTGCGGGACGTCTCCCCGCGGCTGGCCGCCGCCGACGCGTTCGTCGTCGTCACCCCGGAGTACAACCACAGCTTCCCGGCGTCCCTGAAGAACTTCATCGACTGGCACCACGTCCAGTGGCGGGCCAAGCCGGTCGGTTTCGTCTCGTACGGCGGTCTCGGCGGCGGCCTGCGCGCGGTCGAGCAGCTCCGGCTGGTCTTCGCCGAGTTGCACGCGACGACGGTGCGCGACTCGGTGAGCCTGCACGGTCCCTGGTCCGGCCTCGACGAGGACGGCACCCCGCGGGACGCGGCCGTGTGCGCGGGCGCCGCCAAGGGCATGCTCGGGCAACTCGCCTGGTGGGGGCGGGCGTTGCGGGACGCCCGGGCCGAGCGCCCGTACGCCGGCTGAGGGCGGGGCGGGGGGAGATGCGTACGACCACACCCGCCACGGCACCGGTCCGCCCGGTGCCGGAGCGGGCCACGGCCCTGAACCGCACCCTGGCCGTCACCGTCACCGGCTCGGTGATGGCGGTGCTCGACATGACGATCGTCAATGTCGCGCTGCGCCGGCTCGCGCAGTCCTTCGGCGCCTCACTGGAGACCGTCCAGTGGGCCACCACGGCCTACACGCTCGCGTTGGCCGCCGTCATCCCGGCCGCCGCCTGGGCCATGGCCCGGATCGGCGCCAAGCGCGCCTACCTGACCGCGCTCACCCTCTTCACCCTCGGCTCGCTGCTCGCCGCGTGCGCCTGGGACGCGGGCAGCCTCATCGCCTTCCGGGCGGTGCAGGGGCTCGGCGGCGGGCTGTTGCAGCCGGTCGGCATGGCGATGGTGATGGGCGCCGCCGACCGCTCCCGGCTCGGCCGCGCGATGGCCGTGGGCGGGCTGCCGATCCTGGTCGGGCCGGTCGCCGGACCCGTGCTCGGCGGCTGGCTGGTCGACACCGCCTCCTGGCACTGGATCTTCCTGGTCAACCTGCCCGTGGGCGCCCTGGCCCTCGTCCTCGCGCTACGGCTGCTTCCGGCGGACGCACCGAAGCCCGGCACCACCGCGCGCCTGGACCTCCCGGGCCTGCTGATGCTCTCGCCCGGCCTCGCCCTGGTCCTGTACGGCCTGGCCCGGGGCGGTGAGCACGGTGACTTCGCCGTGCCCGGCGTCCTCGTGCCGACGCTCGCCGGCGCGGCCCTCGTGGTGGCCTTCGTACGGCGGGCGCTCACCGTGGCCGCACCGCTGCTGGACCTGCGGCTGCTGCGCGACCGCACCTTCGCCGCCGGCGCGGGCACACTCGCGCTGTTCACCTGCGGCTACTTCGGCTCGATGCTGCTCGGCCCGCTGTACTGGCAGCAGGAGCGGGGCCTGAGCGCCACGGCGGCCGGGCTGCTGGGCGCGCCGGTCGGTCTCGCCGTCGGTACGACCATGCAGATCGCGGCGCGCGGGATCGACCGGGTGTCACCGCGCCGGCTGATCCCGGCCGGTGTCGCGGTGGCCGCTCTCGGGATGGCGCTGACGGCCTGGCAGTCCGGGGTGCCCGGGGTCGCGCCCTGGCGGATGGTCGCGTCGGCGATGGTGACGGGCGTCGGCACCGGCATGGTGCTGATGCCGGCGATGACCACGGCGAGCCGTGACCTGCCCGGGGACCGGCTGGCCGCGGCGAGCACCGCGCTGAGCATCAACTCCCAGCTGGGCGCGTCCGTCGGCACGGCCGTGCTGTCGGTGGTGCTGGGCCAGGCCGGCACGGCCCCGGCGGGTTTCCGCACCGCGTACGCCGCCGCGGCGCTCCTGCTGGCCGCGGCGGCCCTGCCGGCCCTGGCCCTCCCCTCCCGCCGCCCCGTGCGCTGACCGGCCTCAGGCGGGACGCAGGGGGGAACGCACCTGCCGATCCCGGCCGCCTCCCCCGGGCTCAGCCCACGTTCAGTTCGGCCAGGGGGAGGGTGTGGCGGGTCTGGAGGACCTTGGCGCGCAGGTAGCGGACGTTGTGGGCCGTGGTGAAGACGCCGGTCGGCACCCGGTCCCGGACGACGACGCCCAGCGAGCGCAGCTGCTCGGCCTTGTCGGGGTTGTTGGACAGCAGGTCCAGCTCGCCGATGCCGAGGGCGGCGAGCATCTGTGCGGCGGCCGTGTAGTCGCGGGCGTCCTCCGGCAGGCCGAGCGCGGCGTTCGCCTCGTAGGTGTCGAGGCCCTGGTCCTGGAGGGCGTAGGCGTCGAGCTTGTTGTAGAGGCCGATGCCGCGGCCCTCCTGGCGGAGGTAGAGCAGGACGCCGCCGCGGTCGGCGATGCGCTCGACCGCTTCGCGCAGCTGGGGGCCGCAGTCGCAGCGGGCCGAGCCGAAGACGTCGCCGGTCAGGCACTCGGAGTGCAGGCGCACCAGCGGGACGGTGCCGGGGCCGGGGTCGCCGAGGACGACGGCGACGTGCTCCTGGCCGTCGGCCAGGCCGTGGAAGGTGACGAGTTCGGCGTCGACGCCGTAGCCGTCGTCGAAGCGCAGCGGTACCCGGACGCGGGCGCGCGGCGTGGCGGCAGGGGTGTCGGGCATGCGGTTCCCTCCGAAGACGGGCACTGCTTCAGATTTGAAGCAGCGGTACGGAGGGACACTATCCCATGTTTCAAAGTTAAAGCGATTGTTTTTTCGGCTGCCGGGCGTGGCGCAGGATCACGCGGGCGGTGGGGACGAAGTGCCCGAACAGGACGAACGGCGCCGCCAGGGGACGTCCTCCGTCCCGGACTCGGTGCCGCCGCCCTGCAGGCCGCGTGCGATGCCCGTACAGATCTCCTCCAGCTGCCCCACCTGCTCCGGCGTGAGCCGGTCGAACAGGGTGGCGCGCACGGTCTCGACGTGCCCCGGCGCCGTACGCTCCAGCACGGCCACCCCCTCCTCGGTCAGCACGGCGATGCTGCTGCGCTTGTCCCAGCGGCAGTCCTCCCGGCGCACCAGCCCGTCCCGCTCGAGCCGGTTCACCGCGTAGGTCAGCCGACTGCGCGTGATCTTCAGGCTCTCGGCGAGGTCGGTCATGCGCAGCCGCCGGTCGGGCGCGTCGGAGAGGTTGGCCAGCACGGAGTAGAACAGGTGTGGCATGCCGGCGTCCTGCTGGAGCTGTCGGTCGATCGCGTCCTCCAGGAGATGCGTCGCGGCCAGGTACGCGCGCCAGGCGCGCTGCTCCTCGGGGCTGAGCCAGCGGGTCGTCATGCTGCCAGTGTAGGTTTGATTCAAACTTGAACCAAGGATCACTTCGCAGGGAGACCGCGCCGATGTCGTACCCGTACGTGCTGCTGTCCGCCGCCGTCTCCCTGGACGGCCACCTGGACGACACCGGCCCCGACCGTCTGCTGCTGTCCAGTCCGGCCGACTTCGACCGGGTCGACGCGGTACGGGCCTCGGTCGACGCCATCCTGATCGGCGCCGGCACGATCCGCGCCGACAACCCGCGGCTGCTGGTCAACTCCGCCGAGCGCCGCGCCGCCCGTGTCCGGGAGGGCCGGCCGGAGTACCCGCTGAAGGTGACCGTCACCGCCACCGGCGACCTCGACCCCGACGCCAACTTCTGGCACACCGGCGGCGACAAGCTCGTCTACACGACCGACGAGGGTGCGCGGCAGGCCGCCCGCCGCCTCGGCGGCACCGCCGACATCGTCCCGCTCGGCCCCGGCCTCGACTGGCGGGCGCTGCTCTCCCACCTGCACGACGTGCGCGGGGTGCGGCGGCTGATGGTCGAGGGCGGTGGCACGATTCACACCCAGCTGCTTCAGCTGGGCCTCGCCGACGAGCTCCAGCTGGTCCTCGCGCCCCTCTTCGTCGGCGACCCGGCCGCCCCGCGCCTCTTCGGCCCCGGCGGATACCAGGGCGGCCGGCTGCGCCTGACCGAGACCCGCCGGATCGAGGACGTGGTCCTCATGCGCTACGAGCCCACGGCCCCCGGCGCCGGCCCGCTCCCCAGCGCCGCGGACCGCCACTGGCTGCGCACCGCCTGCGAGCTCGCCGCGCTGTGCCCGCCCTCGGAGACGGCGTTCAGCGTGGGGGCGGTGGTGGTCGCGGCGGACGGTACGGAGCTCGCGCGAGGCCACTCGCGCGAGGGGGACGACCCTGTGGCGCACGCGGAGGAGGCCGCGCTCGCGAAGATCGACCCGGCGGATCCGAGGCTCGCTGCCGCCACCGTCTACAGCAGCCTGGAGCCCTGTGCGCGGCGGGCCTCGCGGCCCGCGCCCTGCGCCGAGCTGATCCTTCGGGCGGGGGTGCGGCGGGTGGTCACGGCGTGGCGGGAGCCGGACACGTTCGTTGCGGGGGCCGACGGCACCGGGGTTCTGGTGAAGGGGGGTGCGCAGGTGGTCGTACTGCCTGAGCTGGAGGGACCGGCCAAGGCACCGAACCGGCATCTGCTGGGGTGATCCCGACCGCTCGCCCCTCAAGGGGCGCCCCTCGGAGCTGGAAAGCACCGAGGGCCGGAATCCATTGGATTCCGGCCCTCGGCCATCAGTAGCGGGGACAGGATTTGAACCTGCGACCTCTGGGTTATGAGCCCAGCGAGCTACCGAGCTGCTCCACCCCGCGTCGTTGTGTCTCCAGTGTACGCCATGCGCAGGACCGGATGCACATCGCTTTCCCGGGGGCCGTCCCGGAGGGTCATCCGCTCGGGTCACCGGGGTCGCCCGCCCGGCCCGCACCGGCCACGCTGGAGCCACGTCGGACATGTGGGAGACACGTGGTGCGCCCTGGTGAGGTGGAGGAGAGCCAGTACGCCAGGGCGGGGGGCCGGCTGCCCGGCGACCCCGTGCCCGACCCCGGCCCCGGCGACGAGGGCGACGAGCCGGCGCCCGTGCGGCACGGACGCCGTCCGGCCCCGCGCTCGCCGGTCCGCGCGCTGCCCGCCCTGCTCATCGCCTGCGGTGTGCTGTACGGCCTGCTCACCCCGAGGGAGTTCACCGCCGTCCCCTTCTTCGCCGCGGCTCCGCTGATCGCCGCGCCCCTGTCCTCGCTGCGCACCACCGCCCTCACCGGCATCGGGGCCCTGGCCGCCATGTACGCGCTGCGCGCCCCGGGCGGCGGGCATCCGGCCGTGGCCACCGTCACGGACGTCGTCACCGTGGCCACGGTCGCCCTGCTGGCCCTCGCCATCAACCGTGTGGTCCGCCGCGGCGACCGCCGGCTCGCCTCCGCCCGGGAGATCGCGGAGGCCGCCCAGCGGGCCCTGCTGCCCGAGCCGGCCGAGAGGATCGGCGGTTTCGAGATCGCCGCCCGCTACGAGGCGGCCCAGCAGGACGCGTTCATCGGCGGCGACCTGTACGCGGTGCAGGACAGCCCGCACGGGGTCCGGCTGGTCGTCGGCGACGTGCGCGGCAAGGGACTGGGCGCGGTCGCCGCCGTCGCCGTGGTGATCGGGGCGTTCCGGGAGGCGGCCGAGCAGGAGACGACGCTGGAGGCGGTGGCGCAGCGGCTGGAGCGGGCGCTGGCCCGCGAGGGCACCCGGCGGGAGGGTGTCGACGCCTTCGAGGGGTTCACCACCGCCGTCCTCGCCGAACTCCCGCACGGCGAAGGCGTCGTACGGATCGTCAACCGGGGCCATCCGCCGCCGCTGCTGATGCTCGCCGACGGCAGCGCTCGCCTGCTCACCGCTCCCGAGCCCGCGCTGCCCCTCGGCATGGGCGACCTCGGGATGTGGCCCGACCACACCCTGGAGGAGGACTTCCCGCGCGGGGCCACCCTGTTGCTCCACACCGACGGACTCTCCGAGGCGCGGGACGCGCGCGGCCGGTTCTACGACCCGGGGCGGCGGCTCGCCGGCCGCGTCTTCCCCGGCCCGGGCGCTCTGCTCGACCACCTCGCGGCCGACGTGCGGCGGCACTCCGGGGGAGGGATGGCGGACGACATGGCCCTGCTCGCCGTACGACGCCCTGATCGTCTTCACCCAGGGTGACCGGACGGAAGCCCTCCGCATAACAACTGAGACACCATCAAAAGCGCCGAGACTCCTGTACGCCGGCCAACTCGCCCGTTTTGCAGTACTCGTGCATGGTAAGTCCGCCGTCGAAAACGTTAAT
The DNA here is from genome assembly GCF_040652655.1 of Streptomyces sp. NPDC048191. Classification (NCBI taxonomy): domain Bacteria; kingdom Bacillati; phylum Actinomycetota; class Actinomycetes; order Kitasatosporales; family Streptomycetaceae; genus Streptomyces; species Streptomyces sp. NPDC048191. Next base: position 22,836 of record NZ_JBEZMO010000001.1, on the reverse strand, counting down.
GATCAAGCCGAACGGCTTGGAAAGTGACTGCCAGGTCTATTAACGTTCGATAACGCAGCGCGGTCGTCCCAGCCGTCACAAGAGGCGGCTCCGTGCGCACGCGCCGAATCCCGCAAGGGAACCGGGGAACCACCACCTTGGGGTGAATCACGCGGACGCCGTCGTGAACTCGCAGAGTCCACACCCGGTATACGCGCGTAGGAGACCTTCCTGCTCCGAACCCGTCAGCTAACCCGGTAGGCGGAGGAAGGAAAGGAGAACGCCCGAGTGGCGTCCAACCGGCCTGCCCCAGAAGCCCCGTTCGTGCCCGCGCCGACCGAGCCCGAGACCTTCGGCTACGGCGCCTACCGCGCCGAGGAGGGCCCCTGGGAGGAGTGGAACCCCACCGAGGACTCCCTCGCCCAGGCCCGCGGCCGGCACCGTGTCGCCAAGCAGCGCGGCGGCTTCGCGCGCAGCTCCACCGTCCTCGGCGTCGGCGTGATGGCCGCGGTCGGCGCGGGCGGCATGGCCAGCGCCAACACCGGCAAGCCGCCGGTCTCCATATCCCTGCCGGACCTGGACTCCGTCAGCCACCTCTTCGGCCAGGGCTCCTCCGACGCGCCCAAGACCACCGCCACCGGGCTCAGCAAGGCGGGTGCGGTCACCGACAGCGGCGACAGCAGTGACGCCGGCGAGGCCCTGCGCAACCGGATCATGGCGCAGGCCGAGCAGCAGAAGGGCAAGGCCGCGAGCAAGGCCACCGCCGCCGCGATCGCCGCGTCCGAGAAGCAGACCGCCGACGCTGCCGCCCAGGCGGAGAAGGACGCCGCCGCCAAGGCCGCCGCCGCCCAGCAGAAGGCGGAGGCCGACGCCAAGAAGGCCGCCGAGGCCAAGCGCCTGGCCGAGCTGGCCAAGCAGTACCAGCTGCCCGTCGTCTCGTACACGATCACCGGCACCTTCGGTCAGCCCGGCGCGATGTGGTCCTCCGGCTACCACACCGGACTCGACTTCGCCGCGCCCACCGGCACCCTCATCAAGGCCGTCCACAGCGGCACGGTCACCCAGGCCGGCTGGGCCGGCGCCTACGGCTACCGCACCGTCATCACCCTGGACGACGGCACCGAGCTGTGGTTCTGCCACCAGTCCTCGATCAGCGTCTCCGTCGGTCAGAAGGTCTCCACCGGCGAGGTCATCGGCCGGGTCGGCGCCACCGGCAACGTCACCGGCCCGCACCTGCACCTGGAGGTCCACCCGAACGGCCAGGCCACCGCCGTCGACCCGGCGCCGTGGCTGCGGTCCAAGGGCCTCAACCCCTGAGCGTGACATTCGCGTGAACCAGGGCCTCTCGTTCGGATCACCCGGGGTTCCGGCCTGATCCGAACGAAAGCCCGGCGCCGGCGGCGGAATGCGATCATCCTCCGCCGGTGTTGACGTGAAGCATGACTTCTCTGCGCACACTCGGCTCGTCCGACCTCGAGGTCTTCCCGCTCTCCCTGGGCGGCAACGTCTTCGGCTGGACCGCGGACCAGGCGACCTCCTTCGCCGTTCTCGACGCCTACACGGCGGCCGGCGGCAACTTCATCGACACCGCCGACTCCTACTCCGCCTGGATCGAGGGCAACGAGGGCGGCGAGTCCGAGACGATCATCGGCAAGTGGGTCAAGGCCCGCGGCAACCGCGCCGACGTCGTCATCGCCACCAAGGTCAGCCAGCACCCCGAGTACCAGGGCCTGTCCGCCGCCAACATCAAGGCCGCCGCCGACGCCTCCCTGCGCCGCCTGGACACCGACCACATCGACCTCTACTACACCCACTTCGACAAGCCCGAGGTGCCGGTCGAGGAGATCATCGGCGCCCTGGACGAGCTGGTGAGGGCGGGCAAGGTCCGGCACATCGCCGCCTCCAACATCAGCCCCGAGCGTCTGAAGGCCTCGCTGGACTTCTCCGACCGCGAGGGCCTGGCCCGCTACGTCGCCGTCCAGCCGCACTACAACCTCGTCTCCCGCGACACCTACGAGGGCCCGCTGCAGGACCTGGTCGCCAAGGAGGGCCTGTCCGCGGTGCCCTACTTCTCCCTCGCCTCGGGCTTCCTGACCGGCAAGTACCGCCCCGGCACCAAGGTCGACAGCGCCCGCGCGGGCTCGGTGGCGAAGTACGCGGACTCCGAGCGCGGCCAGAGGGTCCTGACGGTCCTGGACGAGGTCGCCACCGCGCACGACGTCCCCGTCGCCACGGTCGCCCTCGCCTGGCTGGCCGCCCAGCCGACGATCATCGCCCCGATCGCCTCGGCCCGCACGGCCGACCAGCTCCCGGCCCTGCTGGGCGTGGCCGACCTGAAGCTGTCGGAGGAGGAGGTGACGAGGCTGACGGAGGCGTCGGCCTAGGGCTCCGCCCGGCGCCCGGTCCGCCTGCGGCCCGCTTCTTCCCCGGCTACGACCGGTACGGGTTGTAGACCGAGTAGGGCGCCGCCGGATAGCCGTACCCCGGCCAGTGCGGCGCAGGCGCCGGGTACATCGGCCGGGGCGGCGCAGCCACCCGCGCCCCGTACTCCAGGGCCGGCCGGGCCACTTCCCGCCGCTGCCACAGCTCGTCCAGCAGCTCGCGCTCGCGTACCACGAAGTCGGCACCGGCCTTCCCCTTGCGCCCCCGGTGCCGCAGAAACGCGAGCGAGGTGGCGTACGCCTCGTACTGCGCCACCGTCCGCGCCGCCGGCCGGCCGTGGTGGTGCCGGGCGTAGTCCCGGGCCGTCCGTCGCGCCCGCATCGAGCCGAGCGCGAACGGCTCGGCCGGGCCCAGCCAGCCGGCCAGCACATACGCCGGCAGCTCCTCCCGCACGGTGCGCAGCTCCCGCTGCCGCGTCCAGATGGCGAGCCAGGTCAGCAGTCCGAACACGGGGACCATGAACCCGCCGTAGACGGCGAAGAAACCGAACTCGCCGAAGGTGGAGGAGCCGTTCCAGAAGGCGTGCATGCTCATCGCGAGCAGCAGCCCGCAGACCGGCAGCAGCACCCGGCGCACGCGCTGCCCGTCTGCGGAGAGCGCGGCGATGCCGAAGCCGAGGCCGGTGAGGGTGGTGAACAGGGGGTGCGCGAACGGGGACATCACGATGCGCACGAAGAAGGTGGCCGCGGTGACGGAGGCGATGCCGCGGCCGCCGCTCATCTGGTCGGCCCCGAAGGCCGTACCCAGGTAGAGGATGTTCTCGGTGAACGCGAACCCGGTGGCGGTGATGCCCGCTATCACCACTCCGTCGACGATCCCGGTGAAGTCACGCCTTCGGAAGAGGAAGACGAGCAGGACGGCGGCGGCCTTGGCGGATTCCTCCACGATGGGCGCTATCACGGTGGCGCCGAGGGTGTCGGCACTGGCCGGATCGGCGGTCGCGGTGGCTATCCACTTGGTCGCGAAACTGTTGGCGACGATGGCTATCAGCGCCGCCGCGCACGCCCCCCAGGCGAAGGCGAAGACCAGGTTCCGCCAGGGGCCCGGCTCCACGCGGTCCAGCCACCGGAAGGCGGCTATGAGCCAGGGCACGGGCAGCACGGCCAGTCCGAGCCCGACCAGGAACCCCTCGGTACCGGTCTGTCTGCGCACCAGCGCGAGGATGACGAGACCGGACAGCGTGAGCAGGGTGATCAGCGCCCCGTACCGCACCCACCGGCGCTGCCACCAGTGCGGATGGTGGAGCAGCACGGGGCCGTGGGGGCCCGGCGGGTACGTCGGAAACGGAGGACTGGTGGCCACGGCATCGACCCTAACGGTGGCGGGACGAGGGGCTGGAGCGGTTTATCAGACCTGACGCGGTTCGCGTGGGCGGTCCTGGTGCGGTACGCGACGGAACAGCAGATCGTTCACCACATGTCCCTTGTCCAGCCCCTGCCCCTCGAAACGGGTCAGTGGCCGGAACTCGGGGCGCGCCGCGAAACCGCCGTCCGCCTGCGTGTTCTCGAAGTCGGGATGTGCGGTGAGCACCTCCAGCATCTGTTCGGCGTACGGCTCCCAGTCGGTCGCGCAGTGCACGAGCGCTCCGGGCCTCAGCCGGGTCGCGGCGAGCGAGAGGAACTCGGGCTGGATCAGCCGCCGCTTGTGATGCCGCTTCTTGGGCCAGGGGTCCGGGAAGTACACGCGCAGCCCGGCCAGCGAGTCGGGGGTGAGCATCTCCCTGAGCAGGATGATCGCGTCCCCGTTGCCCACCCGGACGTTGGACAGCCCGTGGTGGTCGGCGAGATTGAGCAGGTTGCCCTGTCCCGGGGTGTGGACGTCGACGGCCAGGATGTTGGTGTCCTGGTCGGCCGCGGCCATCTGCGCGGTGGCCTCGCCCATTCCGAAGCCGATCTCCAGCACGACGGGCTTGTCGTTGCCGAACAGCTCAGCGAGATCGATGACCCGCTGCCCGTCGATGTCGAGCCCCCACAGGGGCCACAGCCGCTGCAGCGCGTCCGCCTGCCCGGCGGTCACCCGGCTGCGCCGGGGCTGGAAACTCCGGATCCGCCGCTCGAAGTGCGATCCGGCGGGGTCGGCCTTGGGCCCGTCCGGGAACCGTGGCTCCCCCTTGGCCCGGGTGTGCCGGACGGAGACACCGGGGGCGTGGGCGGTCGGCGCGGGGGCTTCGGGGGCGTTGAGGGAATCAGACACAGTGCTTCCGATTTTACGGCGCCGTACGAGGGTGCCCTCTCTACAGTGCCCCGAGCATCGACAGCACCCGGCGCCCGACCTCCCGGCCGATCGGGAGCGAGGCCGTGGCCGCGGGCGAGGGTGCGTTCAGCACGTGCACGGCACGAGCCCCCTCCTTGATCAGGAAGTCGTCGACCAGCGTCCCGTCCCGCAGCACCGCCTGCGCCCGCACCCCGGCCGGGGCCCGCACCAGGTCGTCCGGCTCCACCGCGGGCAGCAATCTGCGCACCGCCTCCAGGAACGCCCCCTTCGACACCGAGCGGCGCAGCTCCCCCGCGCCGTATCTCCAGTGCCGCCGGGCGATGGCCCACGATCCCGGCCACGCGACCGTCCCGGCCAGCTCCCGGGGGCGTACGACCCCCCAGCCGTACCCCTCGCGGGCCAGCGCCGGCACCGCGTTGGGGCCGATGTGCACGCCGCCGTCGATGCCCCGGGTCAGATGGACCCCGAGGAACGGGAAGGCCGGATCCGGCACCGGATACACCAGGCCGCGCACCAGCTCGGGCCGCGCCAGCTCGTAGTACTCCCCGCGGAACGGCACGATCCGCACCCCGGGCTCGTCCCCGGTCAGCCGCGCCAGCTCGTCGCAGTACAGCCCGGCGCAGTTGACCAGCACGCGCGCGCGTACGACGTCGCCGCCCGCGGTGAGCACGGCCACACCCCGCTCCGGCCGCCGGTCGACCCGTACGACCCGGGCGCCGTACCGGATCTCGGCACCGGAGGCCCGTGCCAGCTGCCGGGCGACGCCGACGAAGTCGCACACCCCCGTCGTGCCGACGTGTATGGCGGCGAGACCGCGCACCTCGGGTTCGTGGTCACCGATCTGTGCGGGCCCGAGCTCCCGTACCGGAATGCCGTTCTCGCGGCCCCGCTGGACGAGTGCGTGCAGCCGGGGCAGCTCCTCGCGCTCGGTGGCGACGATCAGCTTGCCGGTGACGGCGTGCGCGATGCCGTACTCGGCGCAGAACTTCACCATCTCGGCGGCGCCCCGCACCGCGTACCGCGCCTTGAGGGAGCCGGGCCGGTAGTAGATCCCGCTGTGGATCACCCCGCTGTTGCGCCCCGTCTGGTGCCGGGCCGGTCCCGGCTCCTTCTCCAGCACGGTCACCCGCGTGCCCGGCGCGGCACGCGTGATCGCATACGCCGTGGACAGCCCGACGATCCCCCCACCGACCACGAGCACATCACAGTCGTACGCCTCGACCGGCACCTGCACCACCTCCCGCTACCGATAGTGCACTGCGCCACTGACAACGCCTTCAAACGCGGGCGGTGGGGCTCGTCACGCCGGGGCCAGCAGCGGCCGGGCCCGCTCCCGCAGCTCCACCACCCGAGGCTCGTCCCCGTACGGCTCCAGCCGGTGCAGCAGATCCTTCACGTACTCGGTGGTCCGGGCCGACGAGATCCGCCCGGCCACCTCCACGGCCCGCACCCCCTGCTCGCACGCGGCGTCCAGGTTCCCGGACTCCAGCTCGGCCACCGCCGAGACCACCAGCCGCAGGCCGTGCGACCGCACGAACTCCTCCGTCGGCTTCGACAGCGCCTGTTCGGTGAACCGCCGTACCTGCCGGGGCGCCTTCAGGTCCCGATAGCACTCGGCCGCGTCAGCGGCGAACCGGTCATAGCCATAAAAACCAAGCCAAGAAGGATCGTTGTCACCCTCCCGTGATCGCTCCAGCCATCCCTCGGCGGCCTTCAGCGCCGCACCCGCCGCCTGCGCGTCCCCCGCACGCGCGTGAGCGCGCGCCTCCACCAGCCGGAAGAAACTCATCGTGCGGGCCGTCGCCAGCCCGCGGTTCCGCTCCAGCGCGGCCTGCGCCAGGTCGACGCCCTCGTCGCCGAAGCCGCGGTAGGTCGCCTGCAGCGACATGGAGGCCAGGACGTAGCCCCCCAGCGGGACGTCCGCCGCCGCGCGCGCGAGCCGCAGCGCCTGGATGTAGTACCGCTGAGCCGCCTCCTGCTGACCGGTGTCGAAGGCCATCCAGCCGGCGAGCCGGGTGAGTTCGGCGGACGCCCCGAAGAGCGCGCGGCCCACCTCGTCGGAGTAGGAGCCGAGCAGCAGTGGCGCCGCCTCGACCCGCAGGCACTCCGGCACCATCGACGAACGCCAGTCCCCGCCGCCGTACTTGGAGTCCCACCGCCGGGCGTCCTCGGCGGCCTCCCGCAGCTTCTGCACATCGCTGTGGCCGACTTTGATCGGTGCGCCGGAGCCCTCGACGGAGCCCGCCTCCCGCGCGACCGAGCTGTCGGCGGGGGTTATCAGCCATCGTGAGGCGGGCGTTGCGTATGCGCTCACCGCGAACGACCCGGCGAGCGACTGCCAGATGCCGCCGGAGCCGGCCCGGCGCCCGGCGAGGTCGAGGCGGTACAGCTCCGTCGCCGACTTCACCGCCTGTCCCACGTCCCTGGGGAAGGCGAGGCCCACTTCGGGCGCGGGGTCCGCGTCCGCCAGGCCGATCTCGTGGAGCGGCACGGGGCGGCCGAGCTTCTGGCCGATGGCGGCCGCGATGAGGTGCGGCGCCGCGCCCTGCGGCACCATCCCCTTCGACACCCAGCGCGCCACGGAGGTCTTGTCGTAGCGAAGAGTCAACCCGCGTTGAGCGCCAAGGTCGTTGACGCGTCGCGCGAGTCCTGCGTTGCTGATTCCCGCGAGGGCGAGAACGGTGCCGAGCTTTTCGTTCGGCCCGCGTTGCTCCCTGGACATGCGCCACCCCTCGACACAGACGGCTGCCGCGCTGGCATAACCACGCGGCATTCGTAAACCCAGCGTAGTTCGCCGCATCCCAAGCGTTAAGGGGCATTGTTCCGGTTGGCGGGATTGTGGTCCGTACGGAAGTGCGGTCCTGTACGCACCGTGCACGGCCTGTCGCCGCGTGCCCCCGCCCGTGTGGCCGTGCGCCCGTCCGTGCGCTCTTCTCCGGCCATCGGGGGAGCGGTTCCATGGCTCTTGCGTGGGTCGGCCCGCTGTACTGGATCCAGTGGGCTGGGGGACACCGCCACCTTCATCCCCGCGGGTGGCGGACCGGTCCGGGAGGCGATGCCCGCCTCCCGGACTGTGCGCGTGCGCGCGCCGCTCCGCGTTTCGCAGGCATGTACGGAGCGTGCTCAAATTCCGCGCGCTCCGGGATGTTTGGCTGAAAATCGACTCTGCTCGTCGCGGTTCATTTCCGCTCCCACCATGCAACTTGAGGGCGCGAAAGGCGTCTTGAGGGAGCGCACAGGGGGCGCATTCGCGTCGTACTCATCGTGAACGTCCGGCGGCCGGCGGGTGTCGCGGCCGTCGGTCCCTCCTGGTGGCCCCCGTCATCCGCCGCCGGTTTCCCTCGATCGAAGCCGGTGCCGCCGCCCCTCCACACCGCGTCTTTCATGGCAGCATGAGGATCCGGTTCGTACGGTGCACTGTTGTCCACAGCGTGTGGAGGCGTCGATGCGGTGGTTGGTGGGTTGGAGCAGCACCGCCGCGGGCGTCGCCGGAACCGGTTCCGCGGGCGCCACCGGCTACGACGGCGAGACCCTGCACCCGGTCGGTTCCCAACTCCTGTGGGGCGACCCGGATCCGCTGTGGGCCGTCGGCGACTGGCGCCCGGACGAGGTGCGCGTGGTTAAAGCCGACGCCGGCAACCGCATCGCCGTCCTCGGCATCTGCGGCGCCTCCGACGAGGAGCTGCGGCGCGGACTGTTCACCGCGCGCGGGGGCGCACTGCGCCATCTGACGGCCTGGCCGGGCAGCTACACGGCCGTCGTCCAGGTCGGCCGCCGCATCACCGTCTGCGGCGACCTCGCGGGCGCCCGCCCCGTCTTCCACACCCCCTGGGCCGGCGGCACCGCCTACGCCACCGCCGCGCTGCCGCTGGCCGACCTCATCGAGGCCAACCTCGACTTCGGGCACCTGGCCGCCCTGCTCGCCGCCCCGGACGCCCCGGCCTCCCTGCGCGACACCACCCCGTACGACGGCGTACGGCGGGTTCCGCCGGGGCACGCGCTGGTGCTGCGTGCCGGAGCGCGTGAGATCGCCGGGTACGAGCCGGTCGCCTCCCTCGCCGTGGCCGCACCCCCGGCCGACCCCGACCACGCCGTGGACGCCGTACGCGACGCGCTCGTGGAGGCGGTCCGCACCCGGCTGTCGGCGCCCCGGCACGTGCCCGACCTCGACCCCGGCCCGGTGCCGGGAATGGGCCCCGCCGAGCGGCGGGCCCGGCGCGGGATGCCCGTGCCCGGCATCGGCGCCGACCTCTCCGGCGGCCCTGCCTCCGGCACACTGGCGCTGCTGGCCGCCGGGCTGCCCGGAAGACCCGGCACGCTCCTCGGCCACGGCACGGGCGCGGGCGAGCGGCTCCTCGCCGTCACCTTCAACGACCTGGCCGTCGGCGGCCGCGAGGCCGAACTGGAGCGGGCCGGCGCCCTCGCCGCCAACCCCCGCCTGCACCACGTCGTCGTGACCGGCGCCGAGGAGACCCTGCCCTACGCCGACCTGGACGGCCCCCTCACCGACGAGCCGGGCCCCGCGCTGATCACCGCCGCCCGGCACCGCGCCCGGCTCGCCGCCGGCAGCGCCGACCACTTCACCGGCCACGGCGCCCGCCAGGTCCTGGACGCCCACCCCGCGCGCCTGGCGGACCTCCTCATGGACCGCAAACGGCGCCACCTGGTCCGCCCGGTCGCCGCGCTCGCCAAGGCCGACGGCTCGGTGATGGTCCCCGCGCGCGTGTACGGCGCCGCCCGCCGCCTCGCCCGCACGCCCTACCGGGCCGGCGTGGAAGAGCTGGCCGAGCGGCTGATGCGGCGCCGCTTCGACGAGCCCGGCGGAGCGGTCGGCGCGTCCCTCGCCGCGCTGACCTGGGGCAGACCCGGGCCGGCGGCCCGCTGGCTGACCGGGGAGGCGCTGGCCGAAGTATCGGTTCTGCTGCAGGCGGAGGCGGTCCGCTCCGGAACCGGCGCCCAGCGCCCCGGCGACTATCGCGCGCGTGCCGCCCTCGCCCGCCACGCCGCCGACCTGCGCGTCCTGGAACAGGCCGCCGAAATCCGCTCCCAGCGCCTGCACGCGCCGTTCCTCGACAACCAGGTCGTCCGCGCCTGCCGCGCCCTCCCCGAGGCCCTGCGCGTCCGGCCCGGCGCCCGCGCCGCCATCCTCCGTACGGTCCTGGAGGGCGCCGGCGTCACCGAACTCCCGCCCGGCTGGGGCGCCCCCTCCCACGCCTCCTCCGCGGCAGCGGCACGCGCGGGCCTGCGGGTTTCGGCCGACCCCTTGCTGGACCTCTTCGCCTCCCCCCTGCTGGCCGACGCCGGCCTGGTGGAGGCCCGGGTCATCCGCAAGGCCGTGCGCGCGGCCGCCGCCGGCGACCCGCTCCCCCTGGACGGCCTCGCCGACCTCGTCTCCCTCGAACTCTGGCTCCACCGCCTCCTCTCCCGCCGGGGCACGTGCTGGACGGGAACACCGGCACGCGCGCGTGCGGTGCCGTCGGGAATCCAGCCGAGAAGGGGAGCGCTGGCCTCGGGCGCGTGAAGGACGAGGGGCGGCCCCCGCCCTGCCGAGGGCTGCCGTTCGCCGGAAAGCCGCGGCACGGGGCACCGATTCCGCACGGCCCGGTGAAACTCCGTCGCCCCACCCCCGGCCCCCCGCGACAATGACCCGGTGCGGTACAGAATCCTGGGCGTGACCGAGGCGGCAGACGACCAGGGCACCCCCGTACCCATCGGCGGCCGGCGCCTGCGCACGCTCCTCGCCGCCCTGGCCCTGCGCCCCTCCCGCCCCACCACGCCCGAGACCCTGATCGACGAGGTCTGGGCGGGCGACCCACCCCACGACGCCCCCGCCGCCCTCCAGGCCCTGGTCGGCCGTCTGCGCCGGGCCCTCGGCCGCCACACCATCGCCTCCACCCCCGGCGGCTACCGCCTGGAGGCGACCGAGGACGACGTCGACCTGTACGTCTTCGAGCGCCTCGTCCACGCCGGCACCAAGGCCCTCGCCGCGGCCGACCCCGCCACCGCCCACCACGCCCTCACCGAGGCACTCGCCCTCTGGCACGGCCCCGCCCTCGCCGACCTCCCGGACCGCACCGCGGCCGCCCGCCCGGAGGCGCTGCGCAGGGAGGCGACCCGCGCCCGCGCCGCCGCCGCTCTCGACCTCGGCCGCGCCCCGGACGTCGTACCGGAGCTGACGGAACTCACCGCGGCCCACCCGCTGGACGAGCCCCTGCACGCCCTGCTCATCCGCGCCCTGCGCGACGCGGGCCGCCCGGCCGACGCCCTCGCCTCGTACGAGTCCGTCCGCCGCACCCTCGCCGACACCCTCGGCACCGATCCGGGCCCGGAACTCAGGGCCCTGCACGCGTCGTTGCTCGAGGAGCAGGAACCCCCGCCACCGGCGCCGCCGACGTCACCGAAGCCCACGACCCCGCCGGCCCCCGCTCAACCACCCGAGCGCACCGGCAACCTCCGCCCCCGTCTGACGTCCTTCGTCGGGCGGGAACCGGAACTCGAAGCCATTCGTTCCGATGTGCACAGGGCCCGCCTGGTCACGCTCACCGGACCGGGCGGCTCGGGAAAGACCCGTCTCGCCGAGGAGGCCGCCGCAGGGCTCCCCCAGGCATGGCTGGTCGAGCTGGCCCCGCTCGACCATCCGGAGGCGGTGCCGGGCGCGGTGGTCAGCGCGCTCGGTCTGCGCGAGACCGTCCTGCTGGGCAACGACCTGGCGACCCCGCAGGCCGACCCCGTCGCCCTGCTGATCGAGTACTGCGCCCCGCGCAGCAGGCTGCTGATCCTTGACAACTGCGAGCACGTCATCGGCGCGGCCGCCGCCCTCGCCGAGACCCTCCTCACCCACTGCCCGGGGCTCACGATCCTCGCGACCAGCCGTGAACCCCTGGGCGTGCCCGGTGAGTCGGTGCGCCCGGTCGAGCCCCTCGTCCCGGAGCAGGCGCACCGCCTGTTCGCCGAGCGAGCGAAGGCCGTCCGCCCCGACGCCGACGCGGTGCTCGCCGACACCGGGGCCGTGGCGGAGATCTGCCGCCGCCTGGACGGGCTGCCGCTGGCCATCGAACTGGCCGCCGCCCGGCTCAGGCTGCTGACCCCACGGCAGATCGCCGACCGGCTCGACGACCGTTTCCGTCTGCTCACCTCCGGAAGCCGCACGGTCCTGCCCCGCCAGCAGACCCTGCGCGCGGTCGTCGACTGGTCCTGGGACCTGCTGGACGAGCGGGAGCGCACGGTGCTGTGCGAGACGTCGGTGTTCGCCGGCGGCTGGGACCTCGCGGCGGCCGAGGCGGTGTGCTCGGGCCCGGCGGCCGACCTGATCGGCGCCCTCGTGGACAAGTCCCTCGTCGTGGCCGCACCCAGCGGCCCCGACGGCTCCGGCGGCATGCGCTACCGCATGCTGGAGACCATCCACGAGTACGCCACCGAGCGCGCGGCCGAGGTCCCCGGGCTGCGTGCCACGGCCGAGCGCCGGCACCGCGCGTGGGTGCGGACGCTGGTCGAGGAGGCCGAGCCACGCCTGCGGTCCGGGGACCAACTCCCCTGGATCTCCCGCCTGGAGACCGAACTGGACAACATCCGGGCGGCGCTGGACCGTTCCGTGCGGGCCGGCGACGAACCGGAGGCCGGCGCGGTCGCCGTGACCATGGGCTGGTTCTGGTGGCTGCGCAACCACCGCCAGGAGGCGGTGTCCTGGGTACGGCTCGTGCTGCGCCTGGGCGTGGCCCTGGACGCCCTGGACACGGCGGCCACCCCGGCCGCCGGTGGCGGACTGACGGCACTCGTCGAGTCGGCCGATCCGATCGGCGCCTTCCTCGCCGCACCCGACGGCGAGGCCGGCCATCCGCTGCGGGAACTGCGGATGGACCTGCGGATGCTCGACCTGTTCCTGACCTCCGAGTCGAGCACCGAGCACCTGGCGGCCGACCCGCGGGCCCCGGAGTACATCGCGCGCGTCCGCGCCGCCTACGAGCCGGGCGGTCCCCAGGCCGCACGGCTCCCGGGCATCGTCTGGCCCCTGACCGCCTACTACCTGGGCAGCCCGGCGGACCTCGGCCCGGACATGGCCGCTGCCGTCGCCAACTGCCGTGCGTACGGCGGCGACTGGGAGATCGGTGTCTCCCTGATGTACCGCACCCATGTGATCGTCGACTCCCCGGGCAACCTGCGGGGGGTGGACGAGGACCTCGCCGAGCTGCGGACGCTCAGCCGGCGCGTCGGGGACCGCTGGATGCGGGCCCAGGTGTGCAGCGCGGCCGGAGAGGCGGCCATGGCACGCGGCCGGTACGAAGAGGCACGCGGTGAGTACGAGGAGGCGCTGCGCCTCGCCTACGAGGTGGGCGCCTACGCCGAGTCGCCGTTCCTGATGGCGCGGCTCGCCGAGATCGCCTACCGCTCCGGCGACACGAAGACCGCGCTGGCGGACCTGGAGGAGGCCGGAGCGGCCGCCGACCGCTACGCGGTGCCCGAGTCACGCGCCTTCGTGCTGGTGATGCGAGCCCACATCGCCCTGCACGACGGACAGACCGCCCGTGCCCGCGAACTGTACGAGGCGACGCGGGCGGTGACGCGGGGCGGCGGCAATCCGCCACCGCAGTTCGCGGCGGCCCTGCGCACCGTCGAGGCCCTCCTCGCCGCCGACGAGTCCGGCCCCGAGCACGGGCTGCCCATCGTCGCCGAGGCGCTGCGCGAGGCCGTGGCCCAGCGGTGCGCGGAGTCGATCACGGCGGGGCTGGTGGACATCGCGGCCGGTCTCCGGGCCCGGCGTGGCGATCTGGCCGGTGCGGTACGGCTGTTCGCCGCCGCGGACCACTGGCGCGACGGCAATCTGCGTCCCGAGCCGGAGCGCGGCGAGGCCGCCCGGGTGCAGGCCGGCGCCCGTACCGCCCTGTCGCCCGAGCGGTACGCGGCCGAGCGTGCCCGGGGTGCGTCCCTCGGCGTGGACGACGTGCTGCGGGAGCTGGGCTCCCCGGAAGCGGCGGCCGAACGCGGCCGCTGACGGCCACCCGGCTGCCGGTACACCGGTACGCCGGCCTACCGGCAGGTGAACCGGGACTCCGCCCAGTCCGCGACCGCCGCCTCGTCGAAGACGTCGCTGTGCGGCCGCACCACGAGCCGTACGGTCCTGCGCCCCGTCAGATCGACGTGGACGGGGACGGCCTGGTCGTGCCCCTTGACCGTCCCGGACTGCCAGAGCCGGGCCCCGTCGGCGTAGACGGAGAAGGACACCTTCCCGAGGCCGAGCGTCATGTCGTCCACGCCGGCCAGTGCGTCGAAGGAGGTGCACTGCCGGTTGAGGGCGATGGTCACGGACGACTCACCGTGCACGCTCGCCCCGCGCGCGTACTGCTTGCCGCCGACCGACATGCCGTAGCGCTGCCACACCCAGCTGCTCTCGCCGAGCTGGATCTCGGGCCGGGTGCCGTCGCCGCTCACGTCGTAGTCGAGGTCGCTCAGCTCGTAGACGGTCGGCGCGGGCGGCGCGGGCGGAACGGTGGGTGTCGGGGTCGGTTCCGGCTCCGGGGTGGAGGGCGGTGCCGGGGTGGGCGTCGGGCTGTGCCTGGGGGCCGGCTTGGGTGTGGGTTTCGGTGTGGGCGTCGGAGTCGGGGTGGGGGCCGGTGCGGGCGCGAGCACCACCGGCCGCGGTGAGGGCTTCTTCGTCGACGGGGCCGGCTGCGGCGCCTGGGGGCGCACGACCGGCGCGGACGGCGACGGCTTGGCCGCCTCCGTCGCCGGCGGACGACCGTCGTTCACCAGGGCCAGCGCCACCGCGGCGGCGGCCACCGCGACCACCCCCGCCGCGATCCCCGCCTTCACCGGCGCCCCGAGCCCCTCCGCGGCCGCTGCACCGCCCGCGCCGCCGGCCCCGCCGGACGACCCGGAGGCCGCGGCGGCGGCACCCGCCGCCCCGACCCCGGCGCTGCCGGCGACGATGCCGAGCGCCTTGGCGTACCCGGCGGCTCCGAACCAGCCGATGACCGCGACCGGGACGACACCGGGGATACCGTCGGCGACCTCTTCGATCTGCGCGGCCGCCAGCCGGCACCTGGCGCACTCCTCCAGGTGCTTGCGCAGGCCCCGTTCGGCGCGGACGCGCAGCTTGCGGCGGGCGTAGGTGCCGAGCTGGTCGGCATAGCGGGCGCACTCCTCGGCACCGGCCAGGGAGGCGCTGACGTGGGCCTGGAGATAGGCCTGCTTCAGTCCCTCGCGGGCGCGGCTGGCGAGGACGCGGGTGCCGTTGGCGTCCAGCCCGAACAGCACGGCCACGTCGCTCGGGGACTCGTCCTCCACCTCGGTGTGCCACAGCACGGCCTGCCAGCGCTCGGGCAACGAGCGGAAGGCCCGCATCGCCATGGACTGCTCGGCCTCGTGCATCGCGCGCACATCGGCGCCCAGGTCCGTCCCCGCCCCGAAGGAGCCCATGGACGCGGTGTCACCGGACACCTCCGGGGCCCGGGAGGCCTGCTGGGCGAAGACGGCGAAGTCGTCGACGAGCTGCTCGCGGCGGGCGGACCTGGTCCAGTGCGCGGCGACACGCCGCACCGAGGTCAGCAGATAGGCCCGCACGGCGTGCTCGGGACCCGCCCCGCCGCGCACGGCCTGCAGCATCCGGGCGAAGACCTCGGCGGTGAGGTCGTCGGCGGTGTGCCCGTCCCGGCAGCAGGTGCGCGCATAGCGCCGTACGGCGTCCGCGTGCCGCCGGTAGAGCTCCTCGTAGGCGGAGTCGTCACCGCCGCGCATCCGCTCGATCAGCCGGCCGTCGCCGGGCGGCTTCTGCCGGGGCGGCGGCAGCACACTGCCGTCACGCTGGGCCGGCACGCTCCCGGGGGACACGGGGGGCCCGCCCTGAGGCGGCACCTGTGGCGGGATCGGCCCGGCGCCCTCCATGCCCGCGTCGTCATCGCGTGACTCGTCCCACCCGTCAACGCCCATCGCGGAAAGCCCCCGGCACCGGCCCAGCCCAACCCGTCACCGGCTCAGGGTGCCACACCGCCTTTTGCCCAAGGGCCCCGTGTTCACGGCATCCACTCATCCGAGGGCCGTTGCCAGCACAGCCTTACGACCACCATCCGAACGAGCGGTCGCACAGAGGAACCCCGGCCTCGCTCTCGACCGGGGCGCCGCCGGGGCAGGCGGCACGGCGGCGCCCCCGGGGTTCGGGGAACCGCGCGCCCGACCACTGATGACCCGCAGTCCGATGACCACGCGTGCCACCCACCCGGAACCGTCCCGCGACCCCTAGGCCGGCCGGGACCGAAGCCCCTCCAACAGGATGTCCAGCAACCGCGCCGAAGCCGCCGCCTGCTGCGCGGCATCCGGCAGGGACGGCGCCGCCGTGGCGATCACCAGCAGCACATCCCCCACGGACACGTCCGCCCGCAGCTCACCGGCCGCCCGGGCCCGCTCCACGAGCTGCCCGACCACATCGAGCAACACCCCGGCCCCGCTGTCATCGGCAGCCCCAACCGGTTCCCCCGGCACCAGCCGCAGCTCACCACTGCCCGGCTGCGGCCGCTGCTGCGGCACCCGAGGCTCCTCCACGGACCCGGCCGAACCGGTCGAGCCGGCCAGCACCTGCGGAGGCAGCAACCGCCCCGCCCCGGACGCCACGGACGTCCGCAGGAAGCGGGACAGCGCCGACCACGGCTCGTCCTCCTGCCCGAGCGCGGCCCGCGCCTGCTCCGTCAGCCGCGCGGTCTCCTCCTCGGCTATCCGCCGGACCAGCACGTCCTTGCTGGGAAAGCGCCGGTACACCGTGCCGACACCGACCCGTGCGCGCCGCGCCACGTCCTCCATCGGCGCGCCGTAGCCCAGCTCGCCGAAGACCTCACGCGCCGCGCGCAGCACGTGCTCCAGATTGCGCTGTGCGTCCACCCGCAGCGGCGTCGTACGCGGCCCGTCCGCGCGTCCGTTGCCCACCGCCGCGTTCACCGCCCCGCCACCGGGTGCGACGGCGGCTGCAGATGACCAATGCGTGTCCTGAACATGCATGTGTTCCCCCGGTAATGACGTCTCCCCCCGGAGACTCCCCGCAACTGAATACGAAGTGCGTGGAACTGAAGCCGTCTCGACCGGGTCCGCCCGTCGCGACACCCGTTCGACCACATCCCCTACACCCCGTCGACACACGAACATAGTTGAGAGGGGGTCAATTCAGAAGGGGCAGGTTCCGCACAGTGCGCCCCCCGATCGGAGTACGGGTCTCGTACATCCCGTTTCCTCACCTTCGCCCCCCATCTCCCGCCCCCGCTGACCTGCCCCCTTTCGTCCCGCCCCGGCACCGCGCCCGACCCCGCGCACACCCGGCCGCCAGTCACACAAATTGCCGGGGCTGTGGACAAACAACTGCGCCGGGTGCGTCATGGGATGGTGAAGGAACGTGCGCGCATTCTGGTTGTCGGCGGCGGCTACGTCGGGATGTACACGGCCCTGCGTCTGCAGCGGAAGCTGAAGACCGAGCTCAGGCGGGGCGAGGTCGACATCACCGTCGTCACTCCCGACCCCTACATGACGTACCAGCCGTTCCTTCCCGAAGCAGCCGCTGGTTCGATTTCCCCTCGCCACGTCGTCGTACCGCTGCGCCGTGTCCTGGACCAGTGCCACGTGGTCATCGGCGAGGTCACGTCCGTCGACCACGCGGTGCGCACCGCGGCCGTCGCCACCCTCGCCACCGCCGAGGAGGGAAAACCGGCCGAACTCCTCGGCTACGACGAACTCGTGCTCGCCCCCGGCTCCGTCTCCCGCACGCTGCCCGTCCCCGGTCTCGCCGAGTACGGCATCGGCTTCAAGACCGTCGAAGAGGCCATCGGCCTGCGCAACCACGTCATCGAGCAGATGGACATCGCCTCCTCCACCCGCGACCCCGCCGTCCGCGACGCCGCCCTCACCTTCGTCTTCGTCGGCGGCGGCTACGCGGGCGTGGAGGCGCTCGCCGAACTGGAGGACATGGCCCGCTACGCCGCCCGCTACTACCACAACGTCCGCCCCGAGGACATGAAGTGGATCCTCGTGGAGGCCTCCGACCGCATCCTCCCCGAGGTCGGCGCCGAGATGGGCCGCTACACCGTCACCCAGCTGCGCCGCCGCAACATCCAGGTCCTGCTCGAAACCCGCCTGGACTCCTGCGCCGACCGCGTCGCCGTCCTCAGCGACGGCCAGCGCTTCCCGACCCGTACGGTCGTGTGGACCGCGGGCGTCAAACCGCACCCGCTGCTCGCCGCCACCGACCTGCCGCTCACCGCACGCGGCCGGCTGAAATGCACCGCCCAGCTCACCGTCGACGGCGCGGAACACGCCTGGGGGGCCGGAGACGCGGCCGCCGTCCCCGACGTCACCGCCGCCGGACCCGGCACCGAGACCGCGCCCAACGCCCAGCACGCCGTACGCCAGGCCCGCACCCTCGGCGACAACATCGCCCACGCGCTGCGCGGCGAGCCGCTGGAGACCTACGCCCACAAGTACGTCGGTTCGGTCGCCTCCCTCGGCCTGCACAAGGGCGTCGCCCAGGTCTACGGGCGCAAGCTGAAGGGCTACCCTGCCTGGTTCATGCACCGCGTCTACCACCTCAGCAGGGTGCCCACCGTGAACCGGAAGGCCCGGGTCCTGGCGGAATGGACCATCGCCGGACTCTTCAAGCGGGAGATCGTCTCGCTGGGTTCGCTCGAACACCCCCGAGCGGAGTTCGAACTCGCTGCCGGTGGAAAGGCTCCTCACAGCCCCTCGGACGACCCGAAGGGGTCGTCCTGACCGGACCCTGGAACTCCCCGGCACGCCCAGGCGTCTGACGGATGTCGCCGCGGCCCGCCCCCTGCCAGACTGCCCCACGTCCTCGGACGGGCCGCCCGCCCGCCCACAGCACCCACGAGGCTTCTTCCCAAGTGAACTTCACGCGCTGGAGCGCCCGCCTCCCCGGAACACAGCGCCGCGCCGCCGCGCGGACCGAAACCCCGGTCGCCCCGGACCGGCGGGGGGATGGCTCCGTGCCCGCGGCCCGCGCCGAACCGCCGTCCGGCGACACACCGGCCGTGCCCGCCGTCGACGAACTGCCCGCGCGCGACGTCCTGGACCGCGTCCCGGCCCTGGTCGCCCTGGTCCACGGCCCGGACCACCGCATCGCGTACCTCAACGACGCATACGTGGCGGCCTTCGGCGTACGAGCGACGGGCACGCCCGCCCGCGACGCGCTCCCGGAGCTGGCCGGACTGGGCCTGCTCCCGCTCCTCGACCAGGTGCTGCGCAGCGGCAAGCCCCGCACCCTGAAGTCCCGCAAGGCGGTCGACGGCCGCTCCTACACCTTCACCTGCACCCCCGTCGCCGAGGACGGCGACCGCGACGGCGGCGTCCTCGTCTTCGCCACCGACGTCACCGACCACGCCGAGGCCGCCGAACGGCTGCGCGCCAGCGAACGCCGCCAGCGCGAGACGGCCGTCACCCTCCAGCGCTCCCTCCTCCCCCAGGAACTGGAGGAGCCCGACGACCTGCGCATCGCCGCCACCTACCACCCCGGCGGCACCGAGGCCGCGGTCGGCGGCGACTGGTACGACGTGATCACCCTCGGCGGCGGCCGCACGGCGCTGGTCATCGGCGACGTGATGGGCCGCGGCGTCCGCGCGGCGGCCGTGATGGGCCAGCTCCGCACGGCAGTCCGCGCCTACGCCCGCCTGGACCTCCCGCCGCACGAGGTACTCCAGCTGCTGGACGGCCTGGCCGCGGAGATCGACGCGAACCAGATCGCCACCTGCGTCTACGCCGTCCACGACCCCAACGAGGGCCGGCTCGTGTACGCCTCCGCCGGCCACCTGCCGATCCTGGTCCGCGACGAGAACGGCACGGTCTCCCGCGCCGACGAACCCACCGGCCCGCCGCTCGGCACCGGAGGCTGGATGCACGCCTCCGGCTCCATCGCCCTCGGCCCCGGCGCCACGGCGGTCCTCTACACGGACGGCCTGGTCGAACGCCGGAACGAGGACCTGGACGAGGGGATCGCGTCCCTGGAAGCGGCTCTGGCGGGCGCCACGGGCACTCCCCAGGTGGTCTGCGACCGCCTGGTCCGCTCCGCGGGCGTCACCGCCGACCACGACGACGACGTCGCCGTCCTCGTCCTCCAGCACCCGGCCCGCACGGGCCCCGACGGCGACCTCTTCCGCAATGCGGCCCTGGAGCTCCTCGGCGGCGTCGAGGCGGCGCCCCGCGCGCGTGCGTTCGCCTCCGGCGTCCTCACCAGCTGGCGCTTCCCGGCCGAGCTGCACGATCTCGGTGTCCTCGCGGCGAGCGAGCTGGTGGCCAACTCCCTCCAGCACGGCACCCCGCCCATGCGGCTCCGGCTCCGCCGCACCGACCGCCGCCTGATCATCGAGGTGACGGACGGGGACGATCACCTTCCCCGGCGCCGGCGGGCGGAACCGGGGGACGAGTCGGGCCGCGGCATCGCCATCGTGGCGACGATCGCTTCCCACTGGGGCTGCCGCCGCACGCCGGGCGGTGGCAAAGCGGTGTGGTGCGAGTTCGTACTGCCGAAGAGCTAGGCGCCGTACGGACCTTGCCGCCGCGGCCGGCGGGCAGTCGTGCCGCCTGGGGGGACGGGTGGGCGCAGGCGGAGCAGCGCCCCCCCACTCGCCGAGCACCGGGAGCCTTACGCCTCCGCGGCCACCGGCTCCGCGGGCGTGCCGCCCCGGGTGACCACCCGGCTCCCGCGGGCCAGCCACGGCCGGTCCTGGACAGGGGTGAGCCTCCGCCCCAGCCGCAGCGCCAGCATCGTGATCCCCAGCGAGAACAGCAGGAAGGTCACGACGTACGGCGCATGCAGTGAGGCCCCGAGCGGACCACCGACCGCCGGTCCGACGGCCAACGCCAACTGCTTGACCAGCGCAAACGCGGAGTTGTACTGCCCGGCCATCCCCTCGGGGGCCAAGTCGGCCACCAGCGGAGCGACCGTCGGCGACAGCATCGCCTCACCCAGCCCGAACAGCGCGTACGTCGACACGAACGCGGCCGTCGCCATCTCCTGGCTCCCGTGCCCCAGCCCCGCGTACCCCGCGGCCAGCCAGGCCACGGCCCAGATCAGACCGACACCGGCGATGACCCGGGACCGCCGACGACGCTCGACGAACCTCAGCACGGCGAACTGGGCCACCACGATCATCAGCGTGTTCGCGGCCAGGGCGGTCCCCAGCGCGGAGGTGGATATCCCGGCGGCCTCGACGCCGTACGCGCTCAGCCCGGACTCGAACTGGCCGTAGCAGGCGAAGAACAGCACGAAGCCCAGCACACACAGCTGCACCATCGCCCGGTTCCCGAGCAGCTGCTTCCAGCCGCCCCTGCCCGACCGCGCTGGCGCGTCGTCGATGCGCGGCGAGTGCGGCATCCGCACGGTCGCCATCACCACGACGAGCAGCAGGAACATCGCCGCTTCGATCGCGAACAGCAGCGTGAACGAGGACACGCGCGTGGTGTCGACGAGATGACCGCCGATGAGGCCGCCTATACCGAGCCCCAGGTTCT
Organism: Streptomyces sp. NPDC048191; assembly: GCF_040652655.1. Classification (NCBI taxonomy): domain Bacteria; kingdom Bacillati; phylum Actinomycetota; class Actinomycetes; order Kitasatosporales; family Streptomycetaceae; genus Streptomyces; species Streptomyces sp. NPDC048191. The sequence goes on along the minus strand of NZ_JBEZMO010000001.1, from coordinate 1,710 downwards.
GCAGGAAGAACTGCATCGCGAACGCCCGCGACCGCGTGTCGGCCGTGGAGCAGTCCACGATCATCGTCGCCAGCGCCGGCTGCATCACGGCCTGCCCGGCACCGAGCGCCGCGGCCGACAGCAGTACGGCGGTGGCGTTCCCCGCGAGCCCCAGGCTCAGCGCGCCGAGCGCGGCGGTGACCAGGGCGGCGAGCAGGACCGGCAGCGGGCCGCGCCGCACGATCGCCCTGCCCGCGAACGGCAGCACGATCAGCGCGGCCACGGCGAAGACGGCGAGCACGAGTCCCGCCGTCATGGCTCCCAGGCCCCGCACCTGCGCCACGTAGACGTACAGGTACGGGACGGTGAAGCCGAGCCCGAACGCGCTGAGTGCGTTGCCCACGTGGATCCGGCGCATCGCTGCGCCCATCGCCCTGGTCACGTTCACCTCTCTCACTAGTTAGACCTGAAGACTTCAAAGCTAAAGTTCGAAGCTAAAGACTACACAGGGAAGGACTTCAACGCAAAGCGACCGCGTGCGATACTGCGGCCATGGCCGACACCGCCCCCGACGTCACAGAGCCGACGCTCGAAGAGCAGATCGCCGCCTACCAGCGCGAGTTCCAGGACCTCGACCCCCAGGTCGAGAAGATCGTCTCGGCGCTGTCCCGGCTCAACCGCCGTATGAACGTCGCCTACGGCCGCCAGACCTCCGCCCTCGGCATCAGCAACGCCGAGTGGGAGGTGCTCAAGGCGCTGGTCCTCTCCGGAGCTCCCTACCGCCTGGGCCCCAGCGACCTCGCCAAGCGCCTCGGCCTCACCCCGGCCGCGATGACCCATCGGATCGACCGCATGCTCGCCGAGGGACTGGTCACCCGGGAGCGTGACGAGTCCAACCGCGTTCGGGTGATTGTCGAGCTGACCCCCGAGGGCCGTGAGAAGTGGCTGGAGGCGATGCGCCTGGCGACCGTGTTCGAGGAGGACCTGCTCCAGGACCTCACTCCGGCGGAGCGCGCGGTCCTCGGCGAGGTGCTGACCAGGCTCCTGCGCAGGGTGGAGGACGCCCAGCCGGACGCCGGCGGCCGCCTCAGTGACCTGGACTGAGACCGTCCTAAAAAATCTTGACAGACAGGGTTGACGCCGCCCTGGCGGATCCGTAAAGTTCTTCGGGTTGCCGCGGAGCCGTAACGGTTCTCCGGTAGCACCTCAGTCGCTTCGAGCGACGCCCTCACACCAGCAGCACGATCTCCCGTCCGGGTCGATTTTCGGCATGCCCGAATTCAATTCGAATGGAAGTCCGGTGGCCCGATTGGGAATCGCCGAGCGGATCCGCTAAGGTTTGAGACGTCGGAACGGCCCAACGGCCGGGAAGACAAACCCCGCTGACTGGGAGTCAGAGCCGAAAGGATCTGATAGAGTCGGAACCGCCGGAAAGGGAAACGCGAGAGAATCGCGGGCACCTGGAAAGCACCGAGGAAATCGGATCGAGAAAAGATCTGATAGAGTCGGAAACACCGAAGGGAAGCCCGGAGGAAAGCCCGAGAGGGTGAGTACAAAGGAAGCGACCGTTCCTTGAGAACTCAACAGCGTGCCAAAAGTCAACGCCAGATATGTTGATACCCCGTCTCCAGCATCTGCTGGGGCGAGGTTCCTTTGAAATAACACAGCGAGGACGCTGTGTGCGAGGGGATCATTCCTCCTCTCGCACCGCTCTCGTGGTGTCATCCCGAT